>NZ_JBITJS010000016.1:0-215157 GCF_044460245.1 Streptomyces sp. NPDC050145
GTCCGCTACCTCCTGTCGATGCTCCCGCAGAACAACCGCGAGAACCCCCCGACGGTCGCCTCCGACGACCCCGCCGACCGCCGCTCCGAGGTCCTCCTCGACCTCGTCCCGGCCGACGGCAACCGCCCCTACGACATGACCAAGGTCATCGAGGAACTCGTCGACGACGGCGACTACCTCGAGATCCACGAGCGCTGGGCCCGCAACATCATCTGCGCCCTCGCCCGCCTCGACGGCCAGGTCGTCGGCATCGTCGCCAACCAGCCGCAGTCGCTGGCCGGCGTCCTGGACATCGAGGCGAGCGAAAAAGCTGCCCGCTTCGTCCAGATGTGCGACGCTTTCAATATCCCGATCGTGACGCTTCTCGACGTTCCGGGCTTCCTCCCGGGCGTCGACCAGGAGCACGGCGGGATCATCCGGCACGGAGCGAAGCTGCTCTACGCGTACTGCAACGCGACCGTGCCGAGGATCTCGCTCATCCTGCGCAAGGCGTACGGAGGTGCCTACATCGTCATGGACTCCCAGTCCATCGGCGCGGACCTCACCTACGCGTGGCCCACGAACGAGATCGCTGTGATGGGCGCCGAGGGCGCGGCCAACGTGATCTTCCGCCGGCAGATCGCGGACGCCGAGGACCCCGAGGCCATGCGGGCCCGCATGGTCAAGGAGTACAAGTCCGAGCTCATGCACCCCTACTACGCGGCCGAACGCGGACTCGTCGACGACGTCATCGACCCCGCCGAGACCCGCGAGGTCCTCATCAAGTCCCTGGCGATGCTCCGCACCAAGCACGCCGACCTGCCGTCCCGCAAGCACGGCAACCCGCCGCAGTAGCGGCCACCAAACCTTCCGTTCCTTCCCTCCCGAGCTAGGAGACCTGCCGCAATGTCGACTCCTGACATCCGCGTCGAGAAGGGCCATGCCGAGCCCGAGGAGGTCGCGGCCCTGACCGCGATCCTCCTGGCCCGCGCCGCCACGGCCCCCGAGGCCCCGGCCCACCGCGGCCGCACGGACAAGGCCGGCTGGCGCCGCCTGGAGCGCGAGCCCGGCTTCCGCGCCCCGCACAGCTGGCGCTGAGCCCCGCGCAGCACGCACAGCACATACAGAAAGGCCCCGCCTCTCCCAGGAGAGGCGGGGCCTTTCTGTATGTGCGGCGTCATGTACGACGTCGTGCAGGCCGGGTTCCGCTACCGCAGACGCGCCATGAGCGCGTGCTCCACCAGCGTGATCAGGGCCGACTTGGCGTCCGCACGGTGGCGGGCGTCCGTCGTGATGATCGGGGTGTCCGGGCCGATCTGCAGCGCCTCGCGGACCTCTTCCGGGTTGTACGGCTGGTTGCCGTCGAACCCGTTGAGGGCGACCACGAAGGGCAGCCCCGAGTTCTCGAAGTAGTCCACGGCGGGGAAGCAGTCCGCCAGACGGCGGGTGTCGACGAGGACGATGGCGCCGATGGCGCCGCGGACCAGGTCGTCCCACATGAACCAGAAGCGGTCCTGGCCGGGGGTGCCGAACAGGTACAGGATCAGGTCCTGATCCAGGGTGATGCGACCGAAGTCCATGGCGACCGTGGTGGTCGTCTTGTCCCCGGTGTGGGTGAGGTCGTCGATGCCCGCGGACGCGGACGTCATCACGGCCTCGGTGCGCAGAGGGTTGATCTCCGACACGGCGCCGACGAAGGTCGTCTTGCCGACGCCGAACCCGCCGGCCACCACGATCTTCGCGGACGTGGTGGAACGACTTGGAGTTGCCGGCCCTCCGCTAGAGCTTGCGAAGTCCACTGAGCACCCTTTCGAGCAAAGTCACGTCTGGCTGGCCGCCGGCGCTCTCGTCGCCGCCGGGCTGATGGATGGCGACCAGGCCCGCCTCCGCGAGGTCGGCGACGAGAATCCTGGCCACACCGAGAGGGATGGTCAGCAGGGCCGAGATCTCGGCCACCGACTTGATCTCCCGGCACAGGTTGCAGATCCGCTGGTGCTCGGGCAGTTGGCCCTGCAACTGGTGCGGCTGCGCGGTGGTGTGCACCAGCGCCTCGATGGCGAGCTGGTAGCGCGGCCTGGTGCGGCCGCCCGTCATGGCGTACGGACGCACCAGAGGGTTGTTCGCAGCAGGCGCGGGCTTCGCGTCAGGACGCGGCTGCGGCTGCACAGGCTGGATGCGCGGCGTGTGCGGCTGGTCGTAGGGACCGGGCTGCCGCATCGGCCGGGCGTGGCTGGGCGCAGCAGGGAAGTCGTACCGGTTCTGCGAACCGTCGCCGCCCACGCCGGCCTGGCCCTGGGCGGGGCCATAGGGCGGCCAGTTGGCGGACGAACCGCTCGGGGGTGTTGCTGAACCAGACACGTACTCCTCCTCCGACTGCGCTGGGCACCATCACTGTGGAGCCGCGTCCCGAAACCTTACGGCCACGAGGCGCGAAAACGCACCGCTTGACTACTAGTTGAGAAGGCTTCCCTGAAGCTCCGCGCGCAGGTCGGGAGTGAGAACCGAGCCCGCACGGTCGACAAGAAGTGCCATCTCGTACCCAACGAGGCCAATGTCCGCCTCGGGGTGTGCAAGGACGGCGAGAGAAGAACCGTCAGAGATGGACATGATGAACAGGAATCCCCGCTCCATCTCCACAACTGTCTGGTTCACCGCGCCACCCTCGAAGATGCGGGACGCGCCCGCGGTCAACGAGGTCAGACCCGACGCGACGGCCGCCAGCTGGTCGGCACGGTCACGGGGGAACCCTTCGGACATCGCCAGAAGGAGTCCATCGGCGGAGACCACCACCGTGTGGGACACCCCGGGGGTGTTGTCCACGAAGTTGGTGATCAACCAGTTCAGGTTCTGTGCCGCCTGGCTCATCGGGCTCACACTAACGCTCCTGGTTGTAGGTGCTGTCAGGCTCATCGGGTGACCCGCTGACCTGGCCGTTCGTCTTCATCACTGCTGGTACTGCAACTGCCGTCACTGCTGGAAAAACTGTCACTGCTGCTCGCCGCCGCCTTCGCTGCGGCCCCGCTGCACACCACGGCGCAGATTGCTCAGTCTGCCGCGAACGTCCTCGGGGGCGCGGGAGATCTGGGGGCCGCCCTGGGGCGTCGACTCCGCCGTGCCCTCGACCAGGTTGGCCTTGGGCACGCGCCGGGGGAGACCGGACGAGGTGACTCCGCCCGCCTTGGGCTTCTTGAGCTGCTCCGCACGCTCCCACCGCTCGTCGTTGGCCGAGCGCCAGGAGTCGTCGCCGGGAGCGGAGTCCCCGGCCGGGGCCTGCGCGGGCTCCTGGCGCTGGGGGGCGCCGCCCCGGCGCGGGAGACCGGCATCGGTCAGCGCGTGCGGGACGGAGGGGGAGGGCCCGGCCGACAGCGGACCATGCGGCTCGAAGGATACGCTCTCCGGCTCCGCCGCGTCAGTGCTCTGGACGGATTCCGCTTCAGTCGGGTACGCGCTCGGGAAGCCGCCCTGGAAGTCACCCTGATAGGCGTTCTGCGCCTGCCAGTCGGCCTGCGGGGCGGGCTCCTCGTACGGGCTGTACTGCTCCGGAGCGGGTTCCGCATAGCCGCCGTGCGAGCCGTAGTCCGGCACCTGGCCGTTCGGGTCGCCGACCTGCGGGCCCGGTCGGCCCGCCGCGAAACCGTCGTATCCGCCCTGCGTCCGTCCGTCGTAGGCGGGCTGCTGCTCGCCGTAGACGTCCTGACGCTGATCGGCGTAGCCGGAATCCGGGCCCTGGTCGTAGCCGAGCTGCTGATCGGCGTAGGCCGACTGCGGCGCGTACGCGGTGTCGGGCTCCGCCTGCTGCGGGGCGATCTCGTCGCGGAACAGCGGGCGGCCGTCGGGGGAGTGGCCCGTCTCGGGCGTCTGGGACTGCGCCTCGAGCGCCGCGCGGCGCTCCTCGCGCATCAGCGAACGGCCGACCGGGTCGAGCTCACGGGCGTCGTCCGGGACCTCGTAGCGGCTGTCGTCGAAGCCGAGCTCGGCGGCGGTGCGCAGCGGAGCCTTCTCGAAGGCCGGCTGCTGCGGGATCATCGTCGAGACGGTGAACTCGTTCTGGTCGTGCGCCAGCTGACCGCCACCACCGTGGGTGATCCCGTCCGGGAGCATGACCAGCGAGGTGGTGCCGGCCTGCTCGCCCGAGGGGCGCAGCTGGACGCGGATGCCGTGCCGGTCCGACAGGCGGCCGACCACGAAGAGGCCCATGCGGCTGGAGATCGCGGCGTCCACGGTCGGCGGGTTCGCCAGCTTGTGGTTGATGTCCGCGAAGTCCTCGGCGGTGAGGCCGATGCCCTTGTCGTGGATCTCGATCATGACGCGGCCGTCGGGGAGACGGGTCGCGGTGACGCGGACCTTGGTCTGCGGGGAGGAGAACGTCGTCGCGTTCTCCAGGAGCTCGGCGAGCAGGTGCACGAGGTCGGTGACCGCGCGGCCGTGGATCTCGGCCTCCGGGACGCCGGACAGCTCGACACGCTCGTACTGCTCCACCTCGGAGGAGGCGGCGCGCAGCACGTCGACCAGCGGGACCGGCTGGTCCCAGCGGCGGCCGGGCTCCTCGCCGGCGAGGACCAGGAGGTTCTCGCCGTTGCGGCGCATACGGGTCGCCAGGTGGTCCAGGCGGAAGAGGTTCTCCAGCTGGTCCGGGTCGGCCTCGTTGTTCTCCAGGTCGGTGATGAGGGTCAGCTGGCCCTCGATCAGCGACTGGTTGCGGCGCGACAGGTTGGTGAAGATCGCGTTGATGTTGCCGCGGAGCAGGGCCTGCTCGGCGGCGAGCCGGACGGCCTCGCGGTGCACCTGGTCGAAGGCGCGGGCGACCTCGCCGATCTCGTCGCTCGTGTTGATCGGGATGGGCGTGACGCGGGTGTCGACCCGGCCCGGGTCGGTGCGCGAGAGCTGGTCGACCAGCATCGGCAGGCGCTGCTCGGCCACGTCGAAGGCGGCGGTGCGCAGCCGGCGCATCGAGCGCGACATCTGGCGGGCCATGAGACCGGCGAGCACGACGGCGGCGAGGAGCGCGACGACGACGGCGACGCCGATGACGATGGCTTCCTGCTTGGCGTCGTCGGCGATGCCGGACGCCTCGTTCACGGCCTTGTCCGCGAGATCCGACTCGATCGTGCGGTAGGCGTCGAACTTCGCGGTGTTGACCGCCCACCAGTTCTCGGCGGTGATGCCGCCCTGCGCGAGCGCGAGGCGGGCCGCGGGCTGGGTGCTGGGCATCGCGACGATGCCGGCCACCATCTCGGTGGGGTCGGCCGGCGGCGCCACGTAGGAGGGGTCCTTGGCCTTGGCCGCGGCCACCTGCTTGGCGCCGTCCGTCTTCAGCTGCTTCTGGGCCTGCTCGAGCTTGGCCAGGTCCTCGGGGGTGCCACCGCCCTTGTACTCCTCGATGGCGATGCCCTCGAGGTAGGCGTAGCTGCCGAGCGCGGTGCGCTGCTTGGCGAAGCTCTCCCGGGTCGGGCCGGGCTTCACGAGCAGGTGCATGCCGATGGAGCGCTCGAGCGAGAGCGCCGCCTTGGACAGCGAGATCGCGTAGACCGTGCGGCCGTAGCTCGTGATGTTTCCGGTGCCCAGACCGAGCTCGTTGGCGAACTCCATCAGCGGGTGCTGGATCTGGACGTAGCCCTCCTCGGTCATCACACCGGGAAGCTTGGAGGTGTACGCCGCGGCACGCAGCTTGTCCAGGCCGCCCTCGACCTTGTTGAACTGCTCCAGCCGGCGCTGGAGACCGGCCGTCTGCGGCATGTTCTGCGCGGCGGCGCGGAAGGCCGAGGCGGCACGGTCGGTCGCCTCGCGGGACTCGACGACCTTGGGGTCGTCCTTCTTGCCCTGGAGCAGCGGCGCGGCCGTGATGTCGCGCTCCTCGATGAGGAGGTTGCCGTAGGTCAGGGACGCCTGCACGAGCCGGGCCGTGTTCTCGGCGTCCTGGGCCTCGTGCCAGGTGTCGATGGAGTTCTTCACCTGGAAGCCGCCCATGACCAGACCCACGATCACGGGTATGAGCAGGATCGCGTTCAGCTTCGTGGGCACGCGCCAGTTGCGCGGCGACATCCGTCCGCCCGACGGTGCCGGCGCCGCGGCCTCGGCCACCGGTGCGGCCTCGGCCGCTGTGCGCGGCGGCGGGGTGAAGTTGCCCCGCGCCGAAGCCGGCTCGGGACTGTTCTTGCTTCGCCTCACTCGACCAACAACCTCTCGGCGGTCGGCACCTACACGTGCCGCTGTGTGTCTCCAGGCCCGTTCTTACTGGGCAGTTCAGCGCATTCCAGCACGTCAGGAGGCGCACTTCCAAACAGTCGGAACCGGAAGCTCCAGGACGCCGTCCCCCCAGATAAAACGGGCATAAAGAACGAGCCCCGCCAAAAGGCGGGGCTCTTGTGAGCACAGTGGAACCAGGTGTGCGCGACCCGTGTCGGTGCCCGTGGAATTCTCTGTCGAAACGTTATGAACACAGGGGCCCCGCGTGTCAAAGGCCACACGGACCTACGCGGGGCCTCTGACAACTACCGTACGGATCTTGTCACTTGGCAGCCGACTTGAGACCGTTTCCCGTCACTTCAGGCGGGCCATCAGGGCGTGCTCCACCAGCGTGATCAGGCCGCTCTTTGCATCCGCACGGTGCCGGGCGTCCGTCGTGATGATCGGGGTGTCCGGGCCGATCTGCAGCGCCTCGCGGACCTCTTCCGGGTTGTACGGCTGGTGCCCGTCGAACCCGTTGAGGGCGACCACGAACGGCAGGCCCGAGTTCTCGAAGTAGTCCACGGCCGGGAAACAGTCCGCGAGCCGGCGGGTGTCGACGAGGACGATGGCGCCGATGGCGCCGCGCACCAGGTCGTCCCACATGAACCAGAAGCGGTCCTGGCCGGGGGTGCCGAACAGGTACAGGATCAGGTCCTGGTCGAGCGTGATGCGACCGAAGTCCATGGCGACCGTGGTGGTCGTCTTGTCCCCGGTGTGGGTGAGGTCGTCGATGCCCGCGGACGCGGACGTCATCACGGCCTCGGTGCGCAGCGGGTTGATCTCGGAGACGGCACCCACGAACGTGGTCTTGCCGACGCCGAAGCCGCCGGCCACCACGATCTTGGCCGAGGTGGTCGACCGGGGAGCCCCGGTCGCGCCGTCAGAGCTTGCGAAGTCCACTGAGCACCCTTTCGAGCAGAGTCACGTCCGGCGCACCGCCGTTGTTCTCGTCGCCACCCGGCTGGTGGATGGCGACGAGGCCGGCCTCCGCGAGGTCCGCGACGAGGATCCGGGCCACACCGAGAGGCATCGAGAGCAGCGCCGAGACCTCGGCGACCGACTTCACCTCGCGGCACAGGTGGCAGATGCGCTGGTGCTCCGGGAGCAGCGTCTGCAGCGCCGCCGGGTCGGCGGTCGTCGACACGAGCGCCTCTATCGCGAGCTGGTAGCGCGGCCGGGTCCGGCCGCCGGTCATCGCATAGGGACGGACCAGCGGCTGGTCGCCCTCATGACCGTAACTGTCGGCAGCGGCGCTGCCGTACGGATCGTGAGGAGCGGTGGGCGGGGTCATGGATCCTCCGGGCGGGACGGCGGGCCGGGGGCCTGCCGTCTGAGGGTGGGCCGGTGGGGGGATTGTGTGACGGCCGGACGTGGGTCGGAAGGGGATTGGGTGTTCGCTCTGGATTTTGGGGCGGGTGGTGCGCCAGACTTCTGATGTGGCCGGGGTTACCGGCCGTCACCCCCGTCAGTGCAGCAGGCTGCCCTGCAGCTCCGCGCGCAGGTCCGGGGTGAGCACGGCGCCCGCCCGGTCGACGAGCAGCGCCATCTCGTAGCCGACGAGGCCGATGTCGCACTCGGGGTGCGCGAGCACGGCCAGGGACGAGCCGTCGGAGACGGACATGAGGAAGAGAAAACCGCGCTCCATCTCCACGACCGTCTGATTCACCGGCCCGCCCTCGAAGATGCGGGACGCACCGGCCGTGAGCGAGGTGAGCCCCGACGCCACGGCCGCCAACTGGTCCGCGCGATCGCGCGGGAACCCCTCGGACATCGCGAGCAGCAGACCGTCCGCGGACACCACCACCGTGTGCGAGACACCCGGGGTGTTGTCCACGAAGTTGGTGATCAACCAGTTCAGGTTCTGTGCCGCCTGGCTCATCTGACTCAACTAACGCTCCTGCTGGTGAGTGGGGCGGGGGTAGCTGCCCGTCTGACCGGTGCCGTTCGCCTGCCGGCCCTGCTGGATGCCCCGACGGAGATTGGTCAGGCGCCCCCGCACGTCGTCGGGCGCGCGGGAGACCTGGGGACCGGCCTGGGTCTGCTGCTGCTCCTGAGCCGTGCCCGCCACGAGGTTCGCCCGGGGGACACGACGGGGCAGGCCCGAGACGGTGACACCGCCGGCCGCGGGCTTGCGCACCCGCTCGGCCTGACGCATCAGCTCGTCGTTCGGGGACTGCCGCCAGGACGCGGGGTCCTGGCCGGGGTCGGCGGCCGTCGCCGGGCGCGAGGGCGCGGCGGCGGGAGTCTGCGGACGCTGCGGCTGGAACGGCGACTGCTGCGGCGACTGCTGCTGCGGAGCCTCCGCCGGACGCGGGGCACCACGCTGCGGCAGGTCCTGCTGCAGCGGCTGCTGGGGCTGCTGGGGCCGGCGCGGAGCCTGCTCCTGCTGGCCCTGGCGCCAGTTCGTCTCCAGCGTGTCGAACAGCGGCGTCCGGTTGTCGACCGGGCCGTTGGACGGCGGCAGGTACTCGTCCTGCGCGGGCTGCGCCGGGATGCCCTGCTGCTGCGGCGGGATCGGGCGCTCGAACTGACCGGTGGACGACGGGTCGTGGTAGCCGTTCGTCTGCGGCGCCGGACCGTTCGGTACGCCCCCGTAGACGTCGGGGCGAGCGAAGGCACCGGTGTCCTGGACCGGAGCCGGCCGCGGAGCGTCGAAGTCGGGACGGGCGAACTCGGCCGTGGCACCCGGGCCCTGCCGGTCGTCGCGCACCGGCGGGAACTGGGTCGTGGAGTCCGGCTCGTCGTGGCCGCGCGGGGCGTCGAGGTGCGGCTGCGCGTTCTCGTCGCTCCAACTGGGCACGCGCGGCTGCGGGTTGCCGCCCGGCAGCTCGGCACGCGGACCGCCACGCGGCGGCAGCACCGGCCGGCCGCCCTGCGGCTGCTGCGCGGCCGGCCCGTTCGGGTCGGCGTGGGTGCGCTGCTGCGGCGGGACCGGACCCCGCATCCCGGAGTCGAACAGGCTGCCCGTGGCGGACGGACCGGACGGACCCTGCGGGTTCTGCGGGTTCTGGGCGCGCGCGGGCTGCGGGGCCTGCGGGCGCTGCGGCGCCTGGGAGCGCTGGGGTATCTGGGGGTGCTGAGGGTTCTGCTGCCCCTGCGGCAGCCCCTGCTGCCCGTTCTGCTGCGGAGCCTGCGGGTACTGCTGACCCTGCGGGTTCTGCTGACCCTGCTGGCCCTGCGCGTTCTGCTGAGCCTGCGGGTTCTGCGGGCCCGCGGGACCGCCGTCCCGGCTGGGCAGCGCCGCACGCGGGCCACCGGCACCGGCGCCGACCTGCGGACGCGTCGCCGACGGACCGGCACCGAGCCGGCTCGCCGCGCCGCCTCCCGCGGCACCGCCCTGCACACCACGACGCGCGGCGGCGACACCGGCCGCGGCCTGCGCGGCGGCCGGACCGCCGGACTGGCCGGGAACCGGCTTGCCGGGCGCCTTCTTGCCACCCTGCGCGACATCGACGGGCAGCATGACCAGCGCGGTCGTACCACCGGAGTCGGAGGGGCGGAGCTGGATGCGGATGCCGTGACGCTGCGACAGACGACCGACCACGAACAGACCCATGCGGCGCGACACCGAGACGTCCACGGTGGGCGGCGACGCGAGCCGCTCGTTGATCGCCGCCAGGTCCTCCGGCGACAGACCGATACCGGTGTCGTGGATCTCGATCAGCACACGGCCGTCGGGCAGCGCGTGACCGGTGACCTTGACCTTGGTCTGCGGCGAGGAGAACGAGGTCGCGTTCTCGAGCAGCTCGGCGAGCAGGTGCACGAGGTCGTTGACGACGCGGCCGGCGACATCCGTGGCGGGCACGGCGGCCAGCTCGATGCGCTCGTACTGCTCCACCTCGGACGCCGCGGCACGCAGCACGTCGACGAGCGGCACGGGCCGCGTCCAGCGACGACCGGGCTCCTCACCGGCGAGGACGAGGAGGTTCTCACCGTTACGACGCATGCGGGTCGCGAGGTGGTCGAGCTTGAACAGCGAGGACAGCTGGTCCGGGTCGGCCTCACGGGACTCGAGCTCGGAGATCAGCGACAGCTGACGCTGGATGAGGCCCTGCGAGCGGCGCGAGAGGTTGGTGAACATCGCGTTGACGTTGCCCCGCAGAAGGGCCTGCTCGGCGGCGAGACGGACCGCCTCGCGGTGCACCTCGTCGAACGCCGCGGCCACCTTGCCGATCTCGTCGCGCGAGTGCACACCGACCGACTCCACGGACGTGTCGACGTCCTGCGGGTCGGACTCGGAGAGCTCCTTGACGAGCTCGGGCAGACGGTCCTGGGCGACCTTGGTCGCCGTGTCCTGCAGCCGGCGCAGCGAGCGGATCATGGACCGCGCCACGACGAACGCGCCGACGAGCGAGACGCCGAGCACGAGGAGGATCAGCGCACCGTTGACGATCGCGGAACGCTCGGACTGGTTGCGCAGCTCGCGGGCCTGCTGCTCCATCTCGTTGAGCAGCGTCAGCTCGATGCTGGACATCTGCTGGATGCGGGAGCTGTCGGCGTCGACCCAGTCGCGGTAGGAGCGCTTGTCCTGGGTGCGCAGACCGTTGCGGTCGCGCAGCACGCGCTCGGCGTAGCTGTCGGCGGCCTTGATGGTCGCGTTGTTCTCGTCGAGCGGCTTGAGCAGCTCCTCGGCGGACACGTTGCCGTAGACGCTTTTGAACGAGTCGAGCTGCGAGTCCTGGTTCTCCTGCGCGGCCTTGGCGTACTGCCGGTCCGTCTCGGAGAGCGAGCCGTAGCTCTTGCCGTTGGGCGGCAGCGCGGCGGCGATGATGGCCCGCTGCTCGGAGGCGTACTCCTTGGCGGACGAGAAGGCCGCCAGCGCGCGCGTGCGCTGGATCATCTCGGGGCTGCTGGTCGCCTGCGCCATGTCGGTCGACAGGGAGAGCAGCTGGTTGATGATGCGCGAGTACGCCTCGACGGTCTGCGAGGAGTTCTTCGGGTTCTTGTACGCGTCCTGGCGGATCTCGTTCAGGCCGATGAGGTCACGGGCGATCTGCACGGCGTGCTCGCGCACACCGTTGAGGCTGCCGGCGCCGCCGTCGCTCTCGATGTCCGTCGTGCTCTGCAGGAACGTGTCCCGGGCGCGCTTGGTCTTCTCGCGTGCGGCCTTGATGTTGAAGTCTTCGTTCGCGTTCGCGCCGTTGGCCAGCGGACCCGCGGACTGGTCGCGCTCCTCCTGGAGCGCAGAGGCCAGGTCGGTGGCCTGCTTCGTCATCTCGGTGAGCAGCTTCATGTTGTCGAGCTGCTCGATGTCCCCGAGGGACTCGGCGATACGGAGCGCGCCCAGCGAGGTCGCGGCGACCACGGGGAGGGCGAGCAGCGACACCAGTCGCGTCGAGATGCGCCAGTTGCGCAGGGCCATGCGCGAGCCGGGACCCGTGGGGCCCTTCGACTTCACGGACGGCGCGGCGGGCGCGGTCGGGCCCTCGGACATGCCGGGGCGCCCGTCGCGCTCCGGGCCGTCGACGGACGCGGTGCGCCCCGGGTTCTGGGCGTGCGGGGGCTGGGAACCGCCGGCTATCGGGCCGGTCCCGCCGCGCGGCTCCGGCTCCGCCGCAGCGCTGCCATCCCTGTTCTTACGTCCCTGCACTAGCGTCGCAACCTCTGGACCAGGCGCCCGTCCGCTGAAGCGGACAAGGCGGTGTCGGCGTAGTTCGAGGGGCGACCTGAAACGCCCCCCTGTGGTCGTGAGTGACCGGCGCTGGCTCCCCCTTCCCGCCGCTGCTCGGCGCTGAAGCGCGCCCCCGTGCGCCGGTTCGATACCCGCGGCGGTCCCGGGAATTCCAGCACAGTGCAGGATCTCCAACAAGGGCAACGGGATCTGGCACATCTTCCGTGACACCAAGTGAAGAGAGGGTTACGAGGTGTGGAAGATGATCTAGGTAAAACCGGACGATCAGGGACGTTGTACGTAGGGGCGGGGGGTGTCCCAGTCGCCATGATCGGGAGCGGAATGGCGGCTTCAGATACGGAATGTCCGCTTCTTCGGGCCCGGTTGGCCGCCTGAAAAATCCCATTTGGCCACCCCCTCGTGAGCAAACTCACACAAGGACGATCACAACTTCCCGGCTTTCGACGGGAATCAGATGTTTAGCCTGAACGCTTTGCAGGGATGGCCCATCCGACGACCGAAGGTTCCTGAGCACTCTCATGAAGACGACGACGATGTTCCACAAGATCGCCAACCCGCGCCGCACCACCCTGGCGCACCTCGAGGACGCCGGCGACCTCCAGACCGCCCCCGCCCTTCCGGAACACTCGGTCGACCTCCCCACGAACACGGCCAACCCGAAGCGCACGATCCTCATGGTCGCCCCCGAGGTCGTCCCGGCTGCCTGAGGCCGCCCGGCCTGTCAACCCCCGAAGCGATAGCCTGGAGCCCGGTCGACCCAATCCCGGGCCCATCGCAGAACGTGACAAAGGGGCGCAGCCACCCGTGCGGATCGCCAGATTCTCCATCGACGGAAACGTCGCCTTCGGCGCGGTCGAGGGCGACAAGCCCGACGAGCTGGTGCTCGACATCATCAAGGGCATCCCGTTCGCCGACTTCGAGCTGAGCGGCACCAAGGTCCCGGTCAGCAAGGTCCGCCTGCTGCCCCCCGTGCTCCCGAACAAGGTCATCGCCTTCGGCCGCAACTACGCGGAGCACGCGAAGGAGCTGGGCAACGAGGTCCCGGACGCCCCCTTCGCCTTCTTCAAGCCCTCGACCTCCGTCATCGGCCCCGGCGACGCCATCCAGTACCCCTCCTTCTCCGAGGAACTGCACCACGAGGCCGAGCTCGCCGTCGTCATCGGCCGCATGTGTCGCGAGGTCCCGCGCGAGCGCGCGAACGACGTGATCCTCGGCTACACCGCGGCCAACGACGTGACCGCCCGCGACGTGCAGAAGCGCGAGAAGCAGTGGGCCCGCGCCAAGGGCTTCGACACGTCCTGCCCCCTCGGCCCCTGGATCGAGACGGACCTGGACCTCAAGGCCGCCTCCGACCTCACCATCCAGTGCACGGTCAACGGCGCACAGCGCCAGCTCGGCCGGACGTCGGACATGATCACGCCCATCGCGGACCTGATCGCGAACATCTCCGAGGCGATGACCCTCCTCCCGGGCGACGTCATCCTCACGGGCACCCCGGAAGGGGTCGGCCCCCTCAACGTCGGCGACGAAGTCGCCGTCACCATCGAAGGCATCGGCACTCTCACCAACAAGGTTGTCAAGCGTGGCTAGCGCACCTGTACGCGTCCGTTTCTGCCCCTCGCCCACCGGTAACCCCCACGTGGGCCTGGTCCGCACCGCCCTGTTCAACTGGGCCTTCGCGCGCCACAACCAGGGCACTCTCGTCTTCCGCATCGAGGACACCGACGCGGCCCGCGACAGCGAGGAGTCGTACAACCAGCTCCTCGACGCGATGCGCTGGCTCGGCTTCGACTGGGACGAGGGCCCCGAGGTCGGCGGCCCGCACGCGCCGTACCGGCAGTCGCAGCGCATGGACATCTACAAGGACGTCGCCGACAAGCTGGTCGCCGCCGGCAAGGCGTACCCCTGCTACTGCTCCACCGAGGAGCTCGACGAGCGCCGCGACGCCGCCCGCGCCGCCGGCAAGCCGTCCGGCTACGACGGCCACTGCCGCGAGCTGACCGCCGAGCAGAAGGCCGCCTACGAGGCGGAGGGCCGCAAGCCGATCATCCGCTTCCGGATGCCTGACCGCACCATCACGTTCACCGACCTGGTCCGCGGCGACATCACCTACGAGCCCGAGAACGTGCCGGACTACGGCATCGTCCGGGCCAACGGCGCCCCGCTCTACACGCTCGTCAACCCGGTCGACGACGCCCTCATGGAGATCACCCACGTCCTGCGCGGCGAGGACCTGCTGTCCTCCACCCCGCGCCAGATCGCGCTCTACGACGCGCTCAAGGACCTGGGCATCGCCAAGGCCACCCCCGAGTTCGGCCACCTCCCGTACGTCATGGGCGAGGGCAACAAGAAGCTCTCCAAGCGCGACCCGCAGTCCTCGCTCAACCTGTACCGCGAGCGCGGCTTCCTGCCCGAGGGCCTGCTCAACTACCTGTCGCTGCTCGGCTGGTCGCTCTCGGCCGACCGCGACATCTTCTCGATCGAGGAGATGGTGGCCGCGTTCGACGTCAAGGACGTCCAGCCGAACCCGGCCCGCTTCGACCTCAAGAAGTGCGAGTCGATCAACGGCGACCACATCCGCCTGCTCGACCCCAAGGAGTTCGCGGCCCGCTGCGAGCCCTGGCTGAAGGCCCCCGTCGCCCCGTGGGCGCCGGAGGACTTCGACGAGGCGAAGTGGCAGGCCGTCGCGCCGCACGCGCAGACCCGCCTCAAGGTCCTGTCCGAGATCACGGACAACGTGGACTTCCTCTTCCTGCCCGAGCCCGTCTTCGACGAGCCGAGCTGGACGAAGGCCATGAAGGAGGGCTCCGACGCCCTGCTGACGACGGCCCGCGAGAAGCTCGAGGCCGCCGACTGGACCTCCCCGGAGTCCCTCAAGGAGGCCGTCCTGGCCGCCGGCGAGGCCCACGGCCTCAAGCTCGGCAAGGCCCAGGCCCCGGTCCGCGTCGCCGTCACCGGCCGCACGATCGGCCTGCCCCTCTTCGAGTCCCTGGAGATCCTGGGCAAGGAGAAGTCGCTGGCCCGCATCGACGCCGCCCTGGCGAAGCTCGCCGCGTGACCTCCGTCATGTGACGCACCTCGCGTGCGGCGTGAAGGCCGGAACCCCCGAGGGTTTCGGCCTTCACCCGTTTCCGGACCGACGAGCGCCCCGACGACGTACGGTCGACCCATGCCGATCAGAGCCGTGGTCTGGGACATCGACGACACGATCTTCGACTACGCGGGAGCCGACACCGCCGGCATGCGCGCCCACCTCACCGCGGAGGGCCGGCTCGGCGCCTTCGGCACCGTGGAACGGGCGCTGGAGCGCTGGCGGGAGCTGACCCGGGCGCACTGGGCCCGCTTCGAGGCGGGCGTCACGGACTGGGAGGGCCAGCGCAGGGACCGCGTACGAGGCTTCGTGGACCCCTCGCTGGACGACGAGGCGGCCGACGCCTGGTTCCGGCGCTACATCGCCCACTACGAGGCGGCCTGGGCGCTGTTCCCCGACACGGTGCCCGCCCTGGACGCGCTCGCGGGCGGCTACCGGCACGCGGTGCTCTCCAACTCCTCCCTGCACAACCAGGAGCGGAAGCTGCGCGTCCTCGGGGTGCGCGACCGCTTCGAGGCCGTCGTCTGCGCCGCCGAACTGGGCGTCGCCAAGCCCGAGGCCGCCGCCTTCCACGCGGTCTGCGCCGAGCTGTCCCTCGCCCCGCACGAGGTCGCGTACGTCGGTGACCAGCCGGACACGGACGCGCGGGGCGCCGTGGAGGCGGGCCTGACGGGCATCTGGCTGGACCGCTCGGAGCGGGGCGGCCGACCCGAACTCACCCGCATCACAGGCCTCGATCAGCTGCCCGCGCTGCTGGCGGGCGATACCCGTTTTGGAGCGCCGGACACCTTCGGGTAATGTTCTTCCTGCGCCGAGGGGAACGGGCCGAAAGGCCGAAACCCGGAAGCGCAAGCCAAGCAAGATCCCCCCGGGGATTGTGGTTTGGTGGCCTATGGTGTAATTGGCAGCACGACGGTTTCTGGTTCCGTTAGTCTAGGTTCGAGTCCTGGTAGGCCAGCTCGCAGAGCTCATCTGCAACCGTGGATTCCAGATCCACAAAGCCCCCGTTGTGTAGCGGCCTAGCACGCTGCCCTCTCAAGGCAGTAGCGCCGGTTCGAATCCGGTCGGGGGTACAGATCCTTCTCGTGAGGACGGTATGGGTAGCTCCCGCCGACCTTGATGCCAGGATCGCTAGGGCCCCCGTTGTGTAGCGGCCTAGCACGCCGCCCTCTCAAGGCGGTAGCGCCGGTTCGAATCCGGTCGGGGGTACTGGTCTAGACCTGATTGGTCTATACCGCCATGGCCTATGGTGTAATTGGCAACACTACGGTTTCTGGTACCGTCATTCTAGGTTCGAGTCCTGGTAGGCCAGCTCGCAGAGCTTATCTGCAACCGCGGATCTCGCATCCGCAAGGCCCCCGTTGTGTAGCGGCCTAGCACGCCGCCCTCTCAAGGCGGTAGCGCCGGTTCGAATCCGGTCGGGGGTACGCGAAAGATCAGAGGCCCTTCCCGATACGTCGGGAAGGGCCTCTCCTCGTTCCTCCGAGTGCGGTGAGGCCCGTACAACTCCGGCCGGTCGCTGCGGCGTTGAAGCGACCGGCCGGGGAACGGGCGGAAAGACGGAGCAGGTTGTGGATCGGCCGGAGCGGGCGCGTCAGCCGGAGCGGCGCAGGGCCTCGGAGAGGCGGCCCGCGGCGTCGATCACGGCCTGGGCGTGCATCCGGCCCGGGTGGCGGGTCAGGCGCTCGATGGGGCCGGAGACCGACACGGCGGCCACGACACGGTTGGAGGGGCCGCGTACGGGCGCGGAGACGGACGCGACGCCCGGCTCCCGCTCACCGATCGACTGGGCCCAGCCGCGGCGCCTGACGCCCGACAGGGCCGTCGCCGTGAAGCGGGCGCCCTGCAGGCCACGGTGCAGGCGCTCCGGCTCCTCCCAGGCCATCAGGATCTGGGCGGAGGAGCCCGCCTTCATGGTGAGCGTCGAACCGACCGGGACCGTGTCCCTGAGGCCGGACAGACGCTCCGCCGCGGCGACGCAGATGCGCATGTCGCCCTGGCGGCGGTAGAGCTGCGCGCTCTCGCCCGTGACGTCCCGCAGGTGCGTCAGGACGGGGCCCGCGGTCGCGAGCAGGCGGTCCTCGCCGGCCGCCGCCGCGAGCTCCGACAGGCGCGGGCCGAGAATGAATCGACCCTGCATGTCACGCGCCACCATGCGGTGGTGCTCCAGGGCCACCGCCAGGCGGTGGGCCGTCGGTCTTGCCAGTCCGGTGGCCGCGACGAGCCCAGCAAGGGTCGCGGGTCCGGACTCCAGGGCGCTGAGGACAAGGGCTGCCTTGTCCAGAACGCCGACGCCGCTACTGTTGTCCATGCGTCGATACTCCCGTCTCACTCTGTGAAACGCAAGTTCAATTTTCCGTGGAACTTGCCACTCTGGATCTCACACCGGCCCCGCGGGACAGAACGGGGCCCGGCCGTCGGCGTCCGGTACGAGGGGTACGGGCGAAGGCGATCCGAATCTCTAGTGGTGCCGGCACACCGAGCCGGCCGGAGGGAAAGCGATGGGTAGGACACTCGCGGAGAAGGTCTGGGACGACCACGTCGTCCGGCGCGCCGAGGGCGAGCCCGACCTCCTCTTCATCGATCTGCACCTGCTGCACGAGGTGACCAGCCCGCAGGCCTTCGACGGCCTCCGCAAGGGTGGCCGCCGGGTGCGGCGGCTCGACCTCACCATCGCCACCGAGGATCACAACACCCCGACCCTCGACATCGACAAGCCCATCGCCGACCCGGTCTCCCGGGTCCAGCTGGAGACGCTGCGCAAGAACGCCGCCGAGTTCGGCGTGCGCCTGCACTCCCTGGGCGACGTCGAGCAGGGCGTCGTCCACGTCGTCGGCCCGCAGCTGGGTCTGACCCAGCCCGGCATGACGGTCGTCTGTGGCGACTCCCACACCTCCACGCACGGCGCCTTCGGCGGCCTGGCCTTCGGCATCGGCACCTCGCAGGTCGAGCACGTGCTGGCCACCCAGACGCTGCCGCTGGCCCGCCCCAAGACCATGGCCATCACGGTCGACGGCGAGCTGCCCGACGGCGTCACCGCCAAGGACCTGATCCTCGCCATCATCGCGAGGATCGGCACCGGCGGCGGCCAGGGCTACGTCCTGGAGTACCGCGGCTCCGCCATCGAGAAACTGTCGATGGAAGCCCGCATGACCATCTGCAACATGTCGATCGAGGCCGGCGCCCGCGCGGGCATGATCGCCCCGGACGAGACCACCTTCGCCTACCTGGAGGGCCGCGAGCACGCCCCCAAGGGCGAGGACTGGGACGCCGCGGTCGCGTACTGGAAGACGCTGAAGTCGGACGACGACGCGGTCTTCGACGCCGAGGTCGTCATCAAGGCCGACGAGCTGTCCCCGTTCGTCACCTGGGGCACCAACCCGGGCCAGGGCGCCCCGCTTTCCGCGAACGTCCCCGACCCCGCTTCGTACGAAGACGCCTCGGAGCGCCTGGCCGCCGAAAAGGCCCTGGAGTACATGGGGTTGGAGGCCGGCCAGTCGCTGCGCGACATCAAGGTCGACACCGTCTTCGTAGGCTCCTGCACCAACGGCCGCATCGAGGACCTGCGGGCCGCCGCCGAGATCCTCAAGGGCCGCAAGGTCGCCGACGGTGTGCGCGCGCTGATCGTGCCCGGCTCCGCCCGGGTCGGCCTGCAGGCCGTCTCCGAGGGCCTGGACAAGGTCTTCAAGGAGGCCGGCGCCGAATGGCGGCACGCGGGCTGCTCCATGTGCCTGGGCATGAACCCGGACCAACTCGCGCCCGGCGAGCGCTCCGCGTCCACGTCCAACCGCAACTTCGAGGGCCGGCAGGGCAAGGGCGGCCGTACGCACCTGGTCTCGCCCCAGGTCGCCGCCGCCACCGCCGTGCTGGGCCACCTGGCCTCGCCCGCCGACCTGTCCGACGCCCCCGTCGCCGCTGGAGTCTGATCAGTCATGGAAGCATTCACCACGCACACCGGCCGGGCCGTCCCGCTGCGCCGCAGCAACGTCGACACCGACCAGATCATCCCTGCTCACTGGCTCAAGAAGGTCACGCGGGACGGGTTCGAGGACGGGCTGTTCGAGGCCTGGCGCAAGGACCCCGAGTTCGTGCTGAACCGGCCGGAGCGCGAGGGCGCCACCGTCCTGGTCGCCGGCCCCGACTTCGGCACCGGCTCCTCCCGTGAGCACGCCGTCTGGGCGCTGCAGAACTACGGCTTCAAGGCCGTCATCTCCTCCCGCTTCGCCGACATCTTCCGCGGGAACTCGCTGAAGAACGGCCTGCTGACCGTCATCCTCGACCAGAAGATCGTGGACGAGCTCTGGGCGCTGGTCGAGAAGGACCCCCAGGCCGAGATCACGGTCGACCTCGAGGCGTGCGAGGTGCGCGCCGAGGGCGTCACCGCGCCGTTCGAGCTCGACGAGAACTCCCGCTGGCGCCTGCTGAACGGTCTGGACGACATCAGCATCACGCTGCAGAACGAGCCGGACATCGCCGCCTACGAGGCGAAGCGCCCCTCCTTCAAGCCGCAGACCATCCAGGGCTGACCCTCTGGGCCCGGCGGCGGACTGATCTGCTGCCGGGCAAGGCATATTCAGGCCACATCTGAAGGGCCCCGTACCCCCAATCGAGCATCGGTTGGGGGTACTTCCATGTCCGGCCCCGGGAGCCCTCCACGGGCCCGTTCGAGGCCCTCCGGGCGTGCTCAACTCCCCTGAACCGCAAGGGTGTTCGGCGAAAACAAGGGTTCGAGCGCCGTATCCGGCGATGGGCCGACCGGAGGACCCAGAAGCCCCTTGTGGCGCGGGAGTTACCCCCTGCGGAGGCGACAACTCGCCCCAGATGGCACAATCTGTGCATGGGACACGACGGCCAACTCCAGCTGTACACGGCGGTCGCGGACCAGCTCAAGGAAGCGCACTCCCGAGTGCGCGCACTGCAAGTCCCGGAGGGCGTACGGATGGCGCTGACCCGGAAGCTGCTGGTCATTACGGCCGCGGCCAAACACGATCTCGCCGGAGCGGCAAGGCGGCTGGAGCGATTCATGGCGGACCTCGACGACTTCGAAGAGGGTTCGTCCACCGAAGAAGAACTCTGAGGCAGTCGAGTCCGTTGCGGCACAAGGGTGATTAGCCCGTTTCGCGTTTGATTTGCGGTATATATCTGCCTAACGTGCGAAAAGCCGGGCCGAAAGAGATTCGTTCCGGCAATGTCTCCGAAGGGGAAGACGTGAACAAGGCGCAGCTCGTAGAAGCGATTGCCGACAAGGTGGGCGGCCGTCAGCAGGCCGCTGACGCCGTGGACGCCGTACTCGACGCCATCGTCCGTGCCGTGGTCGCCGGCGACCGCGTCTCGGTCACCGGTTTCGGCTCGTTCGAGAAGGTCGACCGCCCCGCCCGGTACGCCCGTAACCCGCAGACGGGTGAGCGCGTCCGGGTCAAGAAGACGTCCGTGCCCCGGTTCCGCGCGGGCCAGGGCTTCAAGGACCTCGTCGCGGGTTCGAAGAAGCTCCCGAAGAACGATGTCGCGGTCAAGAAGGCGCCCAAGGGCAGCCTGACCGGCGGCGCTTCGGCGACGGTCAAGAAGGCCGCGGCCAAGAAGACCACCGCGGCCGCGAAGAAGGCGGCGGCCAAGAAGGCGACGCCGGCGAAGAAGACGACGGCCGCCGCGAAGAAGGCCGCCACCGCCAAGAAGACGACGGCGAAGAAGACGACCGCCAAGAAGGCCACGGCGACCGCCAAGAAGACCACGGCCGCCGCGAAGAAGACGACCGCCAAGAAGGCGGCTCCGGCCAAGAAGGCCGCCACCGCCAAGAAGACGGCGCCCGCCAAGAAGGCCACGGCCAAGAAGGCGCCCGCCAAGAAGTCGACGGCGCGCAAGACGACCGCCAAGAAGGCCACCGCCCGCAAGAAGTAAGGGCCGACGCCACCCAGGGCTGCTCACACGCCGGGCCGGACTCCGTCAGGGGAGTCCGGCCCGCGGCGTTTGCGCAGTTCAGAAGGTCTGCGGTCCAGAAGTTCTGCGGTTCAGAAGGTCTGCAGGGTCACCAGTGTGATGCGGCGGGCCTCGGCCTCGCCCTCCGTCTCGATGCGCACCCGCTGGCCGGGACGCAGCAGCCGCAGGCCGCCCGCGTCGAACGCGGCGGCGTCGAAGGGCACCGGGGTGCCGTCGTCCAGAAGGACGCTGCCGGAACGGGACTCGGAGTCGTACGTGTACGCGGTGGCCTGCATACCCGCAGCGTACTCAGTGCGTACTCAGTCCACGAGCAGGAGTCCCGCGGTGGCCCGGGCCGTGTGCGGGCCCACGCCGAGCGCCAGCGCGGCCCGCAGATCCTCACCCGTGTCGACGTCCTGGCGCACGGAATCGACCCCGGCCGGCGAAAGTTCCACCGCCCCCGAGGCCGTGTGCCGAGCGCGCGAGGCGCCGCCGAATGCGGGCCGCAATTCCCTTCCCGGGCCCGCGGCCAGGAACGTCGTACCGATTCCGGCGGCATCCGGCAGAAAAGCCCGCGGAAAAGCACCGGCCGTGGCGAGCACCTCCGCCAATTCGGCGGGGCGCAGCGCGGGCAGATCGGCGTTGAGCGCCGCGATCGGGGTCGTGGGGTGCCATGCGCGCACGGCGGCGGCGCCGTGCGCGAGCGCGGCGTTGAGGCCGGCGCCGGGGGAGTCGGGCAGAATGCGGGCGCCGAGCGCCGAGAGCGCGGCCCCGGCCCGCTCGTCGTCCGTGACGACCACCACATCCCCGACCCTCGCGCAGGCCGCCGCCGCGGCCACCGTGTCCTGCGCGAACGCGAGCGCGAGGCCGGGCCGCAGGGCGTCCCCCGCGGCCGGTGCCAGCCTGCTCTTCGCCCGCATCAGGGGTTTCAGCGGTATCACCAGGGTCCACTGCACCCGCCCATTGTGACCTGTGCACGTCGTGTGGTGGATGAAAAGCGCTGGTGCGCACAGGTCCGCACAAGGGCGGTGGCGCGAGACGGGTGGGCGTACGGTGTTCTCGACAGACCGGTGGCCTGGGGCGACACTTGTGCGGCCCGGACAGGTACCGCCTGCCAGGTCCTAGAGGAAGGTGTCCGAGTGTCCCGCCGCAGAATCGGCTTCTGGTACCGCTTCGCCGCGGTCCTCTGCAAACCACCACTGGTCGTTCTGTTCAAGCGGGACTGGCGCGGAATGGAGCACATTCCGGCGGACGGCGGATTTATCACCGCGGTCAACCACAATTCCCATCTGGACCCGTTCCTGTACGCCCATTTCCAGTACAACACCGGACGAGTCCCGCGATTCCTCGCGAAGCACGGCCTCTTCAAGAAGGGGTTCGTGGGAGCCGCCATGCGCGGCACCGGGCAGATTCCCGTCTATCGCGAGTCCACGAACGCGCTGAGCGCCTTCCGTGCCGCGATCGACGCCGTGGAGCGCGGTGAGTGCGTCGCCTTCTATCCCGAGGGCACGCTGACCCGGGATCCCGAACTGTGGCCGATGATCGGCAAGACCGGCGTCGCCCGCGTGGCCCTGCAGACGAAATGCCCCGTCGTCCCCGTCGGCCAGTGGGGCGCCACCGAGGCCCTCGCCCCGTACGCGAAGAAGCCGCATTTCTTCCCGCGCAAGACGCACCACGTGCTGGCCGGTGAGCCCGTCGATCTCTCCGCGTACTACGACCGGGAGATCACGCCCGAGCTTCTGAAAGAGGCCACCGAGGCGATCATGGTCGCGATCACCGCCCTCGTCGCGGAGCTGCGCGGCGAGCCGGCCCCGGAGAAGCGTTTCGACCCGCGTGAGGCGCGCATCGAGCAGCGCCGCAAGTCCCGTTCGGACAGCGCGGGTTCGGCCTCCGCGTCCGGCCGTGCCGTCAAGGAGAGCGAGAAGTGACCCGACCCGTGAAGGCCGCCGTCTTCGGCACCGGTTCGTGGGGCACGGCCTTCGGCATGGTGCTCGCCGACGCGGGGTGCGACGTCACCCTCTGGGGCCGCCGAGCCGAGCTCGCCGAGGCCGTCAACTCCACGCGGACCAACCCGGATTACCTGCCCGGCGTCGAGCTCCCCGAGAACCTGCGGGCGACCACCGACGCGGCCGAGGCCGCCGCCGGCGCCGACTTCACCGTCCTCGCCGTGCCCTCGCAGACCCTGCGTGGCAACCTCGCCGCCTGGACGCCGCTCCTCGCCCCCGACACCGTCCTCGTCTCACTGATGAAGGGCGTCGAGCTCGGTTCCGCCATGCGGATGAGCGAGGTCATCGAGGACGTCACCAAGGTCGGCGAGGACCGCGTCGCGATCGTCACCGGCCCCAACCTCGCCCGCGAGATCGCCGCCCGCCAGCCGGCCGCCGCGGTCGTCGCCTGCCGTGACGAAGCGGTCGCACAGCGTCTCCAAGTCGCCTGTCACACCCCGTACTTCAGGCCCTACACCGAGACGGACGTGGTCGGCTGCGAGCTCGGCGGAGCGGTCAAGAACGTCATCGGGCTCGCCGTCGGCATCGCCGACGGCATGGGCCTCGGGGACAACACGAAGGGCTCGCTGATCACCCGCGGCCTCGCCGAGACCGCGCGCCTCGGCGTCGCGCTGGGCGCCGACCCGCTGACCTTCTCCGGGCTCGCGGGCCTCGGCGACCTCGTCGCCACCTGCTCCTCGCCGCTCTCGCGCAATCACACCTTCGGCACCAACCTCGGCAAGGGCATGACGCTCGAGGAGACCATCGCGGTCACCAAGCAGACCGCCGAGGGCGTCAAGTCCTGCGAGTCCGTGCTCGACCTGGCGCGCCGCCACGGCGTCGACATGCCCATCACGGAGACCGTCGTCGGCATCGTCCACGAGGGGAAGCCGCCGGTCGTCGCCCTGAAGGAGCTCATGTCGCGCTCCGCCAAGCCCGAACGACGCTGAGCGACGGCCGTTGCGGGCGCTGACTCTCGAACTACCAGCAGGTACGCTCAACGCGATATGAGCAGCGAGAACCTCCCCCAGAGCCCCGCATCCGCCCTGTCGGGCGTTTCGTCGAGCGGGCAGAAGCCGCGCGTGGCCGTCGTCTTCGGCGGCCGCAGCTCCGAGCACGGTGTCTCCGTCGTCACGGCGGGCGCCGTGCTGCGCGCCATCGACCGGTCCAAGTACGACGTGCTGCCCATCGGCATCACGCGCGAGGGCCGCTGGGCGCTGACCTCGGACGACCCGGAGCGGATGGCCATCGCCGACCGCAAGGTGCCGGACGTCGCCGACCTGGCCGAGTCGCCCGAGGGCGGCGTGGTCCTCCCCGTCGACCCGGCCTCCCGCGAGGTCGTCTACAACGAGCCGGGCTCCGTGCCCAAGGTCCTCGGCGACGTCGACGTGGTCTTCCCCGTGCTGCACGGCCCCTACGGCGAGGACGGCACGATCCAGGGTCTCCTGGACCTGTCCGGCACCCCGTACGTCGGCTGTGGTGTGCTCTCCTCGGCCGTCGGCCAGGACAAGGAGTACATGAAGCGCATCTTCACCTCCTTCGGTCTCAAGGTCGGCCCCTACCTGGTGATCCGCCCCCGCGAGTGGGAGAACGACCAGGAGGGCGCCCGCCGCCGCATCGCCGACTTCGTGGGCGAGCAGGGCTGGCCGCTGTTCATCAAGCCCGCCCGCGCCGGCTCCTCGATCGGCATCACCAAGATCGACTCCTTCGATGGCCTCGACGAGGCCATCGAGACCGCTCGCGCCCACGACCCCAAGGTCATCGTCGAGGCGGGGCTCGTCGGCCGCGAGATCGAGTGCGGCGTCCTCGAGTTCGAGGACGGCCCGCGCGCCTCGCTCCCCGCCGAGATCCCGCCCGTGCAGTCGCACGACTTCTACGACTTCGAGGCGAAGTACATCGACTCGGCGGCCGGCATCGTGCCCGCGCCGCTGACCGACGAGGAGACCGCCGAGGTCCAGCGGCTGGCCGTCGCCGCGTTCGACGCGGTGTCCTGTGAGGGGATCGTCCGGGCGGACTTCTTCCTCACGGAGGACGGCGAGTTCGTCATCAACGAGATCAACACCCTGCCCGGCTTCACGCCCATCTCCATGTACCCCCGGATGTGGCAGGAGTCCGGCGTCAGCTACCCGGAGCTCGTCGACCGCCTCCTCGAAGCGGCCCTGCGCCGCTCGACGGGCCTGCGCTAGGCCTCCGGCCGGGGCGGGGATCGCGGGGCGGGGCGAGTCAGGGCGTGCGGGCCGGCGAATGTCGCCGGCCCGCCTCTCCGGGGGCAGCCCTGCGCTGAGGGAGGGCGGGGCCCGTCCCGTCCGCATCGGTGCTTGTCCGCGGGGCGGCGGGGGCTTGTCGCGCGCCGCGACGGAGCCGCTGATGTCACCGGCCCGTGCCCCTGGAGATGCGCACTCCGTGCGGCAGCTCCTGAGGGCCTCACGCCCTTAGGCCGTCATGTCCTCAGGGCCTCGCGCCCTTAGGCCGTCATGCCCTCAGGGTCTCACGCCCTCAGGGCCTCACGCCCTCAGGCCGTCGCGCCCTCAGGGTCTCGCGCCCTCAGACCGTCACGGCCTCAGACGGTCACGGCCTCAGACGGTCACGTCCTCAGGGCCTCACGCCCTTAGGTCGTCACGCCCTTAGGTAGTCACGGCCTCAGGTCCCGGCGGGGGAGTGGCGGGTCGGGGTGCTTCAGTCGGCGATCCCCTTGGGGATCGCCTTCTTGACGGGCGCAGCCAGGTCCACCAGCGGGCCCGCGCCCCCCTGCGCGACCTGGTCCTTGGGTATCGTCACCTCGACGTACGCCAGACGCGACCCCGTCGTCATCCGCTGCGAGCCGTCCTTCAGCTCCTCGACGATCCACTCGACCCCGTCGACCGTCGCGGGCATGCTGTCCTTCTTCAGGACCGCGTCAGGCCACGCCACGCCACAGCGCAGTATGATCGCCGGGCTTCCCCACGCCGCGGTCAGCTCGGAGCGCGGCTCGGGATCGTTGCGCTCGAGTCCGTCGATCTTCTGCGGCAGCAGTTCGTGCAGATTCCGGCACAGCCCGGTGACCTTCGCGTCCGGCTTGGGAACCGGCACCTCGGGCGTGTCATCCGTTGAAGCACAGCCCGAAACGGCGACGAACAGCAGTGACAGGGCGGGGAGCCCGACGAGAAGACGGCGCCGGTGACGGAAAGAGTTCACCGGCACAGGGTAGACGGGGGCTACAGGTGGACGACCGGGCAGGTCAGGGTGCGGGTGATGCCGTCCACCTGCTGGACCTTGGCGACCACCATGCGCCCCAGATCGTCGACCGTGTCGGCCTGAGCCCGCACGATGACGTCATAGGGGCCGGTGACATCCTCGGCCTGAATGACTCCTGGAATCTTCCCGATCAGCTCGGCGACAGTCGACGCCTTGCCTACTTCGGTCTGAATCAGGATGTACGCCTGTACCACGGAACCTCCAGGGCGACCACGAGGATCATGTGGGGAGAAGGGACGCCACGGTATCGCGTCGCCGCTCCTCGCGGGGAGACCCGGGGCGTCTGTGGCGTACCCACCGTGTACGCGCGGCAAGCACACAGGGATCGAGAAGGCGGGCTCGTGACGGAAACCGTGACGGAAACAGCGGGCAAGCCCGTGACAGAAACCGTACCCATGACAAGGACGGCCCGCGACCTCGCGCGGTCCGGGGCACAAGGCCCCGTCGACCGCCGGCGGACCCGGGCGGAAGGGGCAGTACGCGCATGAAGGGCACCGTCGGCGAGCTGGGGGAGTTCGGGCTCATCCGAGAACTGACCTCGCGGCTCACCACCACCCCGGCCGTCCGCGTCGGGCCGGGCGACGACGCCGCCGTGGTCGCGGCGCCGGACCGCCGCGTCGTCGCCAGCACGGACATCCTGCTGGAGAACCGGCACTTCCGGCGCGACTGGTCCACCGCGTACGACGTCGGCCGCAAGGCAGCCGCCCAGAACCTGGCCGACATCGCCGCGATGGGCGCCGTGCCCACCGCGCTGCTGCTCGGCCTCGTCGTCCCCGCGGAACTGCCCGCCTCCTGGCCGTCGGAACTGATGGACGGCCTGCGCGACGAGTGCCAGGTCGCCGGCGCCGCGGTGGTCGGCGGCGACGTCGTCCGCGGCGACACCATCACCGTCGCCATCACCGCACTCGGCGACCTGCGCAACCACGAGCCCGTGACCCGCGCCGGCGCACAGCCCGGCGACGTCGTGGCCGTCACCGGCTGGCTCGGCTGGTCCGCCGCCGGGTACGCCGTGCTGTCCCGCGGCTTCCGCTCCCCGCGCGCCTTCGTGGAGGCCCACCGCCGCCCCGAGCCGCCGTACCACGCGGGCCCCGCCGCGGCCGGACTCGGCGCCACCGCCATGTGCGACGTCAGCGACGGCCTCATCGCCGACCTCGGCCACATCGCGGAGGCGAGCAAGGTCCGCATCGACATCAAGTCCGGCAAGGTCGACGTCCCCTCGCAGATGAACGACATCGGCCAGGCCGTCGGCGTCGACCCCCTGCAGTGGGTGCTCACCGGCGGCGAGGACCACGCCATCGTGGCCACCTTCCCGCCCGACGTGAAGCTCCCGGCCCGCTGGAAGGTCATCGGCGAGGTCCTCAACCCCTCCGCACTGCCCCAGGTGACCGTCGACGGAGCCCCCTGGACCAGCAAGGGCGGCTGGGACCACTTCGGCGACGACCCCACCACGGGCGGCGGCCCGGGCAACGGCCTCGGCGGTGCGAACGGCTCCGGCGGTCCGGGCGGCTCCGGCGGCCTCGGCGGATTCGGCGGGGAGATCGAGTCGTGACCGCCCCCGAAGCGGCCCCGGCGCACCCCAGCCCCGTACGCGTCCTGACCGTCGCCGGGTCCGACTCCGGCGGCGGGGCCGGCATCCAGGCCGACCTCAAGACGATGCTCGCCCTCGGCACCCACGGCATGAGCGTGATCACCGCCGTCACCGCCCAGAACTCGCTCGGCGTCCAGGGAGCCTGGGAGCTCCCCGTGGACGCGGTGCGTGCCCAGTACCGCAGCGTCGTCGACGACATCGGCGTCCAGGCCGTCAAGACCGGCATGCTCGCCTCGCCCGAACTCGTCGAATGCGTCGCCGACTTGCTCGCCGGCACGGACGCGCCCGTGGTCGTCGACCCCGTCGGCGTGTCCAAGCACGGCGACGCGCTGCTCGCCGCGACGGCCCTGGACGCCGTCCGCACCAAGCTCCTGCCGACCGCCACGGTGGCGACCCCGAACCTCGACGAGGTGGCCCAACTCACCGGGATCCATGTCGAGTCGGAGGACGGCATGCGCCGCGCCGCCGACGCCGTGCTCGCCTACGGGCCGCGCTGGGTGGTCATCAAGGGCGGACATCTGGGTCATGAGGCCTCCTCTTCGGGTACGGGCCTCGCCGGGGGATCCGACGAGGCGGTCGATCTGCTGACGGACGGGGTGCAAGAGCACTGGCTGCGGGCCCCGCGCCTCGACAACCGGCACACCCACGGCACGGGCTGCACCCTCGCCTCCGCGATCGCCGCGCAGCTGGCCAAGGGGCAGTCGGTGCCCGAGGCGGTGCGGGCCGCCAAGGAGTACGTGACCGGGGCGATCGCCGCCGGCTTCGCTCTGGGCGGCGGGATCGGCCCCGTGGATCACGGGTGGCGGCTGTCCACGCCGGTCGGGCGCGGCACGGACGCCTGAGTCGTTCTCTCCGGAGCCGGCATCGGCGCCGGGCCGGGTGCGTGCAGGGAGGCCGGCTCCGCGGACAGGACGTAGTCCTTCAGCGCCAGATTGCTGGCTGCCTTCTCCGTGATGCGCTTGAAGACACCGGCCAGCAGACGCGAACTGAGCATCCGGTACGCCCGGTCGCGGCTGCGTATCTTCTTCTCGGTGGGCGGCGCCAGGAACGGGCCCGCATTCCCGGACGTCTTCTGGCAGCCCTTCGCGTACTGCGTGATCTCCGCCTCGAAGGCCGCGAAGGCCGTGCGGTGGTCGCCGCGCGCCGCGACCAGCTCGCCCGCCAGGACATAGGCCGACACCAGCGCCGTGCCGGTACCGATGCCGCCCATGGTCGCCCCGTGCCCGGCGTCGCCGAGCAGGATCACCCGCCCCTTGGACAGCCGGTCGATGTGGATCTGGGCGATGGCGTCGAAGTACAGGTCGTCCGCCTGATCGAGCGCCTCGCGCATCTGCTCCACGTGCGGCCACGCGAGCCCGCGCAGCTTCTCCGCGACGATCCGCTTCTGCTCCGTGGCGTCCTTGCGGTCGTACGTGAGCTCCTCGGAGCTGAACACGACAGCCGCGCCCGCCCGATCCTGATCCCCGTCGTAGTTGCTGATCATCGCCGTGCGTCCCGGCTCCGTGTACAGCCGTGCGGTGCGGTCCAGGCCCAGGTGGTTGGGCATGTCGAACCCCGCGACGTAGTACCCGAGGAAGCGCAGGTAGCGGGACTCGTCGCCGAACACCAGCCGGCGCGTGTGCGAGTGCAGGCCGTCCGCGCCGATCACCAGGTCGACCGTGCGGGGAGCACCGTGGTCGAAGGTGACGTCCACCCCGGCCGGGGTCTCGGTGATCGAGGCGATCGAGTCGCCGAAGACGTACTCCACCGAGTCCTTGGTGCGCTCGTACAGGAGCTTGGAGAGATCACCGCGGAAGACCTCGACGTCGCCGCTCATCAGGTGCGCGGGCAGATCGACCCGCTCGCTGCCGTCCGCGTCGACGATGATCTGGCGGCCCATGTCGGTCTGGATGCGGTGCAGCTCGTCCCAGATGCCCATCCGGGTGAGGACGGTGCGGTGGACGTGCCCGCGGAAGTCGACCGCGAAGCCGCCCTCGCGCAGGGCCGGTGCCTTCTCCACGACCGTGACCCGGGCGCCCTGGCGGGAGAGCCAGAAGGCGATCGCGGGGCCGGCGATGCTGGCGCCGGAGACCAGGACGTCGAGGTGGGACAGCGAGGCGGAGGTCGTGGTCGTCTGCGTGTTCGTGTTCGTGGTCACGGTCATGGTCGTGTGCGTCTGCTTCGTCATGTCACCGAGCTTGCGGTTCGCCGCTTACCGTTCGCTTACCGTCGGCTGACCGTGCCTTACCGACCGCTGACCGCGCCACGATTCCCGCTCCTCGACGGCGCGTGACAGAGCCCACTGCCAGGTGGCCCGCGCGCCTCACGCCTCGCGAACGGCCGCCTCGCGCAGAGCGCTGCCGAGCTCGAAGGCCTTCTTGAACGTGTCGGGGGCGAGCAGCCGCCGGATCCGCCGCTCGACGGGCGTCACGTCGGGGTCGTCCACGATCAGCTGCCCGCGCAGGGCCGACGCAGCGCCGAGCAGCGTCGCGGCCTGCTCCGGTTCGGCAGCCCGGGCCGCCAGCGCCTCGGCCACCTCCGCCAGTTCGAGCTGCTGTGTCTGACCCCCGGTCGACAGCGTCCCGGCCTGGCGGAACCAGTCGTCGGCCTCGTCCGCGCGCCCCTCGGCCAGCGCCGTCCGGCCCAGGCCGAGGAAGATGCGCACGGTCTGGCCGACGCTGTACCAGGACCGGGCGCTCGTCTCGAGAGCGGACTCGTAGTGGGCGCGGGCCCCCGCCATGTCCCCGGCGAGGCGGGCGGCGTCGCCCAGGCCCCAGTGGGCACCCGCCACCTTGTCGTGCGCGCCGATGCCACGCGCCAGCTCGGCCGCCCGCGCGAAGTCCACCGCGGCTTCCGCGTGCCGCCCGCTGCGCAGCAGAACCGTGCCCCGTCGGCACAGCAGATCGGCCGTCTCCTCCGGTGCCGCCAGTTCGCGCGCGTAGGTGAGCGCCTCGTCGATCAGCTCCAGGGCGCGCGCCCGCTCCCCACGCCAGTCCGCGTACAGGCCCAACTGGTCCAGGGAGTTGGCCATGCCCCAGCGGTCGCCGCAGGCCCGGAACCCTTCCAGGGCCCGGGCGAACAGGGCCTCGGACGCCGTCGGCCGGCCCGCGAACTGCTCCTGGAAGCCGAGTCCGACGGCCAGCAGCGCCTGGCCCCAGGCGTCGTCGCCGACCTGGGCGCGCACCCGCTCGTCCTGCGAGCGCTCGGGGCCGACCGCCAGTGTCCACAGGACCACGGTGAAGGGGAGGCGCAGCTGCCGGTCGATCGTGGCCAGTACCCGGTCCGCCCGTACGAGCCGCTCGTCGTCGTCACCCGTCACCGCGTTGAGCCCGCAGAGGGCGTACTCCTCGTCGAGTCCGGGCGGCGGCGTCGGACCCACCGCGTCCAGGAGCTCGCGGGCGAGCCCGACGCGCTGACCGGCCAGGCCGTGCAGCCGCCAGAACCAGGACAGGGCCGCCATCAGCCTCAGTCCGTCCTCCGGCGCGCTGCGCACCAGGTGGCGCAGGGCCGCGTCCAGATCGTCGCGCTCGGCGGAGAGCCGGCTCAGCCAGGGAAGCTGCTCCCCGCCGCGCAGCAAGGGCTCGGCCTGCTCCGCGAGACGCAGGTAGTACGCGGCGTGGGCGTCCTTCAACGTGGCGAGCGTCTCGTCCGGCACCTGCTCGGCGCAGAAGGCGCGGATCGTCTCCAGCATTCCGTAGCGCCCGTCGGACGCGTCCAGGAACGACTTCTCGGCGAGCGAGGCCAGAAGATCCTCCGGGTAGGCGATGCCGCACACGGACTCCACCGCGTCCAGCGTCGCGCCGCCGGAGAGCCCGCCGCCGCTGAAGACCGTCAGCCGGCACGCAAGATCGCGCTCCTCGGCGTCGAGCAGCTCCCAGCTCCACTCGACGACCGCGCGCAGGGTTGCGGTGCCGGGGGGCCTTGGTGCGGTCACCGCGCGACAGGACCCGGAACCGGTCGCCGAGCCGCTCCGCCAGCTCCTCCACCGTCAGGGTGCGCAGCCGGGCGGCCGCCAGCTCGATGGCGAGAGGGAGTCCGTCCAGCGCCGCACAGATGCCGTCGATCGCCGCCACGCGCGCGGGGTCCTCCGCGGCCGCGTCGAAGTCGGGGCGCACGGTCGCCGCCCGGTCCCGGAAGAGCTGAGCCGCGGGACCCGCCGCCAGTGGCGGCACCGGGCACAGCGCCTCGCCGGTGATCCCCAGGGCCTCCCGGCTCGTCGCCAGGATCCGCACGCCAGGGCAGGCGCCCAGCAGCAGCCCCGCCACGCGGGCCGCGCCCTCGACGACGTGCTCGCAGTTGTCGAACACCAGCAGCGGTGTGCGCTCCTCCAGCACGGCGATCAACCGCTCGGTCGCGTCCGCGCTCTGCGGCCCCCGCAACCCTTCGCGGACGCCGAGGGCGGTGAGCACGGCGTACGGGATCTGCGCGCCGTCGGCGAGCGGGGCCAGCTCCACGTAGCAGACGTCGGGGCGGGGCCGGGCCGCCTCCATGGCCAGCCGTGTCTTGCCCGCGCCACCGGGACCCGTCAGTGTGACGAGCCGGGCCCCCGCCAGCAGCTCGTCGATCCGGGTCAGCTCCTCGGCCCGCCCCACGAACCGCGTCAGCTGCGCGGGCACACCCCGCTGCCGCTGCGGCTCCCCTCCTCGCAGCAGCTCCAGGTGGAGGGCCGAGAGCTCCGCCGACGGATCGGCGCCGAGCTCCTCCGCGAGGACGCTCCGCGCCTCCTCGTACGCGGCCAGCGCCTCCGCGGGACGGTCCGCCGCGTGCAGTGCGCGCATCAACAGGGCGTACAGCCGCTCGCTCAGCGGATGCCGGGCCAGCAGCTCACGGATCTCGGCGATCAGGTCCGGGCCCGCGCCCAAGGCGAGGTCGGCGGCGATCCGATCCTGCAGGGCGGTCAGCCGCAGCTCCGCGAGGCGCGGCAGCTCGTCCGGTGCCGGGCCGCGCCACAGCGCGAGGCCCTCCCGGAGCAGCGCCGCCGCACGCGCGTGATCGCCGGATGCCAGGGCCTGGCCGCCCTTGCGCGCGAGGCGCTCGAAACGGTGCACGTCCACCGCGTCACGGTCGGTCACGAGCCGGTATCCGGCGGGGCCCGTCTCGATCTTCAGGTCCAGCCGCTTGCGCAGCCGTGAGACCTGGGACTGCAGCGCGTTCGCCGCGTTCGCCGGGGGATTCTCGCCGTAGAGCCCGTCGATCAGGCGCTCCGGGGAGACGGTCCGGCCCGCGTCGAGCAGGAGCAGGGTCAGCAGGGCACGGGGACGCGGCCCTCCGGGGTCCAGAGGGCTTCCGTCGGGGGCCCGCACGTCGAGAGGGCCGAGGATGCCGAACCGCATGCGCAGAGTCTCGCAGCCGCCACTGACAGTCGTGCCCGAGACGGAGGATCTTGCCGGGGACCGGTGATGTGCCCGCGTGCGGACAAGAAAAAGCCGGCCCCCGAGGGGACCGGCTTTTTCAAGCAACCAGCGAGGTGGCCGCGCTACGCGTTACGTCAGCGCGAGACCTTGCCGGCCTTGATGCACGAGGTGCAGACGTTGAGCCGCTTCGGCGTCCGCCCGACCACTGCACGCACACGCTGGATGTTCGGGTTCCAGCGACGGGGCGTACGGCGGTGCGAGTGCGAAATGTTGTTGCCGAAGCCCGGCCCCTTGCCGCAGACGTCGCAGTTGGCAGCCACGGGTCACTCCAAAGACTTCAGATGCACTTACGGTTGATCCCGGCATGCCGGGATCGAGATCGGAGGATCTGAGTGGCGGTGCCAGGGGAGAGCCCGATGGATATCGGGCAACCGGAGCAGCATACAACGGCTGCTTCGGTAGAACGAAACTACCATGACCTGGCAGGAGGCTGCTCCGGCCGGGTGGACTCGGCCCTCTTCCTGACGAGCACTCCGGCGGGGTCTACGCTGCGATGCCAGTCCAGCTGTTCAAGGAGGCGCAGGTGCCGCAGGTGCCGCATGTGCTCGACGTCGTCGCGGTGCGCGCCTGGTGCTCACTCGCCCTGGAGGCGCTCGGGCGCGACCGTGCGGAGATCGACGCGATCAACGTGTATCCGGTCGCGGACGGGGACACCGGCACCAATCTCTACCTGACCGTCGAGTCCGCGCATCAGGCCGTGGAGGCCGTCTTCGCGGGGCTCGAAGCAGGTCCGGAGCCGGCCGGCCCGAGCCTGACCGAGGTCATGCGCGCGATGGCGCACGGCGCCCTGATCGGCGCGCGCGGGAACTCGGGGACGATCCTCGCCCAGCTGCTGCGCGGCATGGCCCAGGTCCTCGCCGGTGACGGCGTAAGTGACGCGGATCACGAGGCCGGGGCCGATGCGCGGGCGCTGCGTCTCGCCCTCCGTAGAGCCGCGGACTCCGCGCGGGACGCGGTCGCCCACCCTGTGGAGGGCACGGTGCTGACCGTGGCGCGGGCCGCCGCGGACGCCGCCGCGTTCGTGGAGGGAGACTGCGGGGCCGTCGTCCGCGCCGCCTATGAAGGCGCGTGCGCGGCTCTCGACGCGACACCGGAGCAGCTCGCCGTCCTGCGCACCGCAGGTGTCGTGGACGCGGGCGGGCGTGGACTCGTCGCCGTCCTGGGGGCGCTCAGCCAGGCCGTCTCCGGAGAGGCGGCGCCGCAGCACAAGAAGGCGCCCAGGGCCGCGGACGACACCCAAGGGGGAGCGGGCGGCCCCCTCGACTGCCCCGAGGAGCACGGGGGCACGGGACCCGCTTTCGAGGTGATCTACCTCCTGGAGGCCGAGGACAGCGCTGTCGCGCGACTGCGCACCCGGCTCGACGCCCTCGGCGACTCCCTGGTGGTCGTCGGCGGCGACGGCTTGTGGAACGTGCACGTCCATGTCGACGACGCCGGAGCCGCCGTGGAGGCCGGCGTGGAGGCCGGTCGCCCGTACCGCATCCGCATCACCCACTTCGGCCTCGGGGACGCGCACGCGGGCGGTGGCGCCACGCCGGCCCGTGAGCGGGCACAGCGGGCCGTCGTGGCCGTGGTGCCGGGCGACGGACTGGCCGGGCTCTACGCGGAGGCCGGTGCGACCACCGTTCCGGACCGGCCCGGCGAACCGCCCGCGAGCGGGGAGCTCGTCGACGCGATCCGCCGCGCCCACGCGCGCGAGGTGGTGCTGCTGCCGAACGACGCGGAGCTGCGCCACACCGCGGCCGCGGCGGCGGAGCAGGCCCGCTCCGAGGGCGTACGAGTCGCCCTGATCCCGACCCGGTCCGCGGTCCAGGGCATCGCCGCGCTCGCCGTGCACGAGCCCGACCGGCGCTTCGACGAGGACGTCGTCGCGATGACCTCGGCCGCCGGTGCGACCCGCTACGGCGAACTGACCGTCGCGGAACGGCAGTCGTGGACCATGGCCGGGATCTGCCAGGCCGGCGACGTCCTCGGTCTCATCGAGGGCGACGTGGCCGTCATCGGCAGCGAGGTCCCGGCCACCGCCCGCACGGTCCTGGACCGGATGCTCGCGGCCGGCGGGGAACTCGTCACCCTGGTCCTCGGCGACGAGGTCCCCGACGAGGTCGCCGAGAGCCTCGAACAGCACGTCCGCGAGACCTACCTGGCCGTCGACACGGTCGTGTACCGGGGCGGCCGGCAGTCGGCGCTGCTGCTCATCGGCGTCGAGTAGCGAGCCCTCCTCGTCGGCCGATGGCCGCGGTCCCGGACGAGGTCTACCCCCGGCGCGCCTCCAGGGTCTCCCGTGCCTCGTCCCGGGCCTCCTCGTCCCCGGCCGCCTCGAACGCCGCCGCCGCTCGCTCCAACTGCTCCTCCGTGTCCGGGGCGTCCCTGCGGCTCAGGAGCTGCGCGAACTGGCGGTGCGTGTGGCCCAGTTCGGAGAGCAGGAGCTCACGGTCGTCGTCGTCGGCGTCGGACAGGGCCGCCTCACACGCGGCGATCGCGGCCTCCATGCAGGCGCGCTCGGCGTCGGCGTCGGCGGAGTCCAGCCAGGCACGCGCGCGGAGGCAGCGCACCACCGCGCCCGTCTGCCCCAGCGAAGCCCACAGCTCGCCCGCGCGCACGTACGCGCGGTCGGCGTCCTCGGGCCGGCCGGCCCGGTCCAGCGCGTCGGCGGCGAGATTCGCGAGCATCGCGTGGTCGCGCTGCTCGGGCCAGTGCTGGGCCAGCTCGGCCGCCTTCAGCCACGCCTCGGCGGACTGCAGGTGCTCGCCCAGGGCGCGGGCGCAGTCACCGAGCCACCAGCGGGCCTGCACGATCGCCCCGTCGCCGTGATCGTCCGACGTCAGGTCGAGCAGCGCCGACTCCAGGACCTCGGCCGCCTCCGCGTGCCGGTCCTGGCCCAGAAGGTGGCCGCCCAGTTGGAAGCGGGCCCAGGCGCCGAGCCCGGCGCCGTCACCCACCTCGTCGGCCCAGTGCGTCGCCTCGAGGGCATGCTCCGACGCGGCCCGCGCGTCGCCACCGGCCGCGAGGATCTCTGCCAACTGGAGCTGCAGCTGCGCGACATCGTGCGGCTCCAGGGCACCCGCACCGTGCTCCAGGGCCGCCCGCAGCCGGCGCGCGCCCTCGTCGAGGTCGCCCCGCTCCCGGGCGAGACCGGCCAGCCGCATGTCGCAGTCCACGGCCGCCCACGGCCGCTCCGCCGCCAGATGCGCCTCCACCGCGCCCTCGTACAGGGCGCGCGCCCCCTCGTCGTCACCACGGTGCACCGCGATGTCACCGAGCATCGCCCGCGCGGAGGCCGCCTGGGAGGCGAGACGCGGCACGTCCTCGAACCGTTCGGCGAGGGCCAGCAGATCCCGTACGCACGCCTCGGCGGCCGCGATGTCCTCGTCCCCGGCGTGCCCCATCAGCAGGATGCGCGCCCGGCTCGTCAGCACGGCCGTCACCGGCCTGGCCGACTCCGCGGCCAGCTCCGCGAACCCGTCGAGCACCACCTGCTCGTACGGCTCCCGGATCGCCGCACGCGCCTCGTCCAGGCGTCCCGCGCGGGCCAGCGCGAACGCGCCACGCGCGCGTGCCGCACGGGCCTCCGCCGGATCGCCCGCCTCCTCGAACAGCGCGGCCGCGTGGTCGAAGCCCCCGACGGTGTCGTCGGAGTGGATCGCCGCGTAGTCGGCGATCTCCGCCTGGTCGCGGACCGTGAGCTCCAGGCTCTCGTCCTGCGCCGCACGCGCGGCAGCGGCCCAGGCACGGGCCGTCAGAGGGCCTCCTGTGGCCGCCGAGAGCCGCCGGGCCTCCGCGACCAGGGACGCGGCGTCCCGCGGCCGCGTGTCCGCCGGAGCGGCCGGCGCCACGGGCACGGTGACCGACGGGCGAGTGACACGCACGCCCAGCGGGAGCCGCTCCACCAGCGGCCGCTGGTCCATGCGCTCCCGCACCCGCCGGCTCACCACGTCCGTGCCGTTGCGCGCGTCGAAGCGCGCGGCGACCGCGAGTGCCTCCCCGCGCGCGTGCACGGCGAGTTCGGCCGCCGTCCAGTCGCGCCCGGCCGGACCCGGCACCCGCTGCTCACCCAGGCCCAGTGTGACCAGCCGGTCCATGACCAGGGCCGTCACCGCCAGGAAGTTCTTCAGGCCCTGCGGATCGCCGCTGTCCGTGAAGTACGCGGGCCGCTCCGCGAGCAGCTCCAGGGCCCGCGCCTCGTTGCCCGTCAGGGCGCAGAACTCGACGTGCGACGCGAACGCGCCCCGCATCGACTCCATCTGCCGCACCAGACGCAGCCCCCGCAGATGGTTGGCCCGCGCCTCCTCGGGACGCCCCAGCCGCAGCAGCGGCAGCAGCGACGAGGCCAGCGCGGCGTGCGGCTCATGGGCGCACGTCAGCTCGCCCGCCAGGACGCGGCCCCACAGCTCGAGGGCCCGCTCGTCATGGCGCAGATCCGCCTGACGCGCCCCCTGGCCGTTCAGCTCACAGGCGTGGCAGTCGGCCTTGTCGTCACGGTCCGCCGCCAGCCACGCGTCGTACGCGCGCGTGGCGCGCTCCTCGTCGCCCAGGTGGTCGGCGACGTAGAACTCGCTCATCCGGACGGCCCGTTCGGAATGGCCCGCCACCTTGTAGCGGTGGTCCATCTCGCCGAGCCACTTCTCTATGGAGGCGAGCGGGACGTGCGGCTGGTTCAGCATTCCGTTCGTCATCCACTTGAAGACCCAGTGCAACGAGTGCGCCTCGTAGCTGTCGAAGTCCTCCGGGTGCTCGTCCCACATGCGCAGCAGACGCGCGAAGGGGACGAACATCTTGTCCTTCTCCGAGCTGTAGTTGTACATCTGCAGCTGGTGGCTGAGCGCCTCGATGACGCCCAGCGGGACAGCGAGCTTCTCCGCCTCGGCGAGCAGCACCTCCGCGCGGGCGCCCCGCGCGGGCCCCTCCGGCTGCGCCGCGTTCTCCGCCATCGCGTGCCGCAGGGCGTCCAGATCCATGGTCGCGCTCATCGGGGGTCCTTTCCGGTGCCGGGGTGCGTGGCCCACTCCAGGAGGCCGATGAACGAACGGTTGAGGAGCGCGGAGTCGGCGGGACGCAGCGGGCGCTGCGCCATCAGCAGCGCCTGCCCGTACAGGGCCTCCGCCGCCGTGCCGATCAACTCCGGGTCGGCGAGCGAACTCACCCTGCGGATCAGCGGGTTGAGGTGGTTGAGCACCAGACGCGCGCGCGGCGCGCTGCCGCGCAGCGAGCCGAGAATGCCCGCCCACAGGTCGTCGGCCTGGGCCTCCGCCTCCGCGCGGGCCTGCTCGTGCCGGGCCGCACGGTCGTCCAGGTGCAGCGCCGGCACCGTCAGCGGATGGAAGGCCCGCAGGGCCACGTCGCAGCCCAGCGGATCGAGCTTGGCCCGCGCGGCCGCGAGGAAGCCCGCCAGGGCCAGCTCCTCCGCCGGGTCCACGGCGTCGAGATGCGCGGTGACCGTCTCCGCGTCCAGCTCGGCGACCGCCGTCCCCGGACGTACGGACGGCAGCGCCTCGACCAGATCGGCGTCATACGTGTAACCGCCGTTGACCACCCCGATGCCCTGCGCCGACGCGATCGGAGCGACCTGCCGGTACTCCTCCACGGTGCGCGTGAAGTGCACGACCGGGTGGCGCTGCGCGAACTCCTCCAGAGAGAGATGCCCGTCCGTCGTCTCGAACGGCAGCCACGGAAGCATCGTCCGCAGCATCTCCTTGTCGTGCCGCGCCAGGGACTTGACCCCCAGGTGATGCACGGAGAGGAAGGCCGACAGCCGCTCCGGGGAACCCGCCGCCAGCGAGGTCAGCCACTCCCGGATGCGCTCGCCCAGAGCCTCCCGCACGGCGGCCAGCGTCTCGTCGTCGTACAGCGACTCGCGCGACGCCGTCGGGCGCAGGCTGTCCGTGTCGATGACACAGCGCACGAAGAACGCCCAGTCGGGCAGCAGCTGATCGGCGCGCTCGGTGAGCAGCATGCCCTTCAGGTGCACCCGGTGGCTCGCGCGCTGCGCGGGACTGACCGCCTGCGGCAGCACGTGCGCGACGCCCCGGACACCGGCGAGCGGCACCTCCAGGTCGATCGAGTCGAGCGGCGTGAAGCCGAAGACCTCACGGCAGTGGCCCGCCAGGGCGACCCGGCGGGCGGCCGGACTCGCGTGCTCCCGGTCCCACACGGCCGGAAGGTCCGTCACGGCTGCGTCGCCCACCCGCACGTCGTACGGCAGCAGCGAGCCGAAGTCCCGGGCCAGGGACAGCACCCGCTCCTCGTCCAGCCACTCCGCCGCACCCGCGCGGGCCTCCAAATGCACCGTCGTGCCGGGCTCGGGACGTGCCGCGTCCGGCAGCGTGCGCACCGTGTACGAGCCGTCGTCGCGCGCCGTCCACTCGACCGGAGGCGCGTCGGGCGTCCGCGCGCTGCGGCTCACCACACGGATGCGCTCGGCGACCACGAAGCACGCGAGCAGCCCGATGCCGAACTGCCCGAGGAAATCCGCGCGGGCCGACTCCAGACCGTCGTCGCGCTTGGAACTGCGGCCGATCGTCGCCAGGAGACTGTGCACGTCCGCCTCGGACAGACCGATGCCGGAGTCCTCCACACGCAGCGACCCGGACCCGGCGGACAGCCGCACCGTGGCGGGGGAGCCGGGCTGCTCGGCGCGGCGGGCGGTGATCGCGTCCACCGCGTTCTGGAGCAGTTCGCGCAGGTAGACCTTGGGGCTGGAGTACAGGTGATGGGAGAGGAGGTCGACCAGACCACGCAGGTCGACCTGGAAGGTGTGCGGCGCCTGCGCGCCCGGGGACGTCTGTGAACTCTGTGAAGTCTGGGAATCCATCGTCGCTGCGCCGGTGGGGGGACGGGCGACGGCGCGGGTCGGGCGGCACCACGGGAGGTGACCGCGATCAAGGGCCGGAGCCGGTCATCCTAGGTCCGGCGAGCCGCTCGTGACCAGCGGATTCCCGGCGGGCACCGGCGGTGGTCGGTGATTGTCAGTGGCGTGGTGTGCAATGGATCTCGTGCCCGCGCTCGAAGAACCGCTGAAGAAAGCGCTCGGTCCCGCCACCGCGAAGGTGATGGCCGAGCACCTAGGCCTGCACACCGTCGGTGACCTGCTGCACCACTACCCACGCAGATACGCCGAGCGCGGCGAGCTCACCCGCCTCGCCGACCTGCCGCTCGACGAGCACGTCACCGTCGTCGCCCAGGTCGAGACCGCCCGCGTCCTGAGGTTCAACGGCGGCAGCGGGCAGCGCCTCGAGGTCACCATCACCGACGGCAGCGGACAGGTCCAGCTCGTCTTCTTCGGCCGCGGCATCCACAAGCCGCACAAGGACCTGCTGCCGGGCACGCGCGCGATGTTCGCCGGCAAGGTCGGCGTCTTCAACCGCAAGATGCAGCTGGCCCACCCCGCCTACCAGCTGCTGCAGGCCGACTCCTCGCAGGAAGCGGCCGAGACCGTCGGCTCCTGGGCCGGCGCCCTCCTGCCGATCTACCCGGCCACCGCCAAGCTGGAGTCCTGGAAGATCGCCAAGGCCGTCGACCTCGTCCTGCCCAGCGCCACGGAAGCCCTCGACCCGCTCCCGGAGTCCCTGCGCGAGGGCCGCGGCCTGGTCCCGCTCACCGAGGCGCTGCTCAAGATCCACCGGCCGCACACCAAGGCCGACATCGAGGACGCCCGCGCCCGCCTCAAGTGGGACGAGGCGTTCGTCCTCCAAGTCGCCCTCGCCCGGCGCCGGTTCGCCGACACCCAGCTCAGCGCCGTCGCGCGCGTACCGAAGCCCGACGGACTGCTCACCGCGTTCGACGCGAAGCTCCCGTTCACCCTCACCGAAGGCCAGCAGAAGGTCTCCCGCGAGATCTTCGACGACCTGGCCACGGAGCACCCGATGCACCGGCTGCTCCAAGGCGAAGTGGGCTCCGGCAAGACGATGGTCGCCCTGCGCGCCATGCTCGCCGTCGTCGACGCGGGCGGGCAGGCGGCCATGCTCGCTCCCACCGAGGTCCTCGCCCAGCAGCACCACCGGTCCGTCACCGAGATGATGGGCGAGCTCGCCGAGGGCGGCATGCTCGGCGGGATCGAGCACTCCACCAAGGTCGTCCTCCTCACCGGCTCCATGGGCGCCGCCGCCCGCCGCAAGGCGCTGCTCGACCTGACCACCGGCGAGGCCGGCGTCGTCATCGGCACGCACGCCCTGATCGAGGACAAGGTCCAGTTCCACGACCTCGGCCTCGTCGTCGTCGACGAGCAGCACCGCTTCGGCGTGGAGCAGCGCGACGCCCTGCGCTCCAAGGGCAAGCAGCCCCCGCACCTCCTCGTCATGACGGCCACGCCGATCCCGCGCACGGTCGCCATGACCGTCTTCGGCGACCTGGAGACCTCCGTCCTCGACCAGCTGCCGGCCGGACGCTCACCGATCGCCACCCACGTCGTCCCCGCCGCCGACAAGCCCCACTTCCTCACGCGCGCGTGGGAGCGCGTACGCGAGGAAGTGGGCAACGGGCATCAGGCCTACGTGGTCTGCCCCCGCATCGGCGACGACGAGGACGAGAAGCCCAAGAAGGGCAAGGCCGCCAAGAAGTCCCCCGAGGACGAGGCCGAGAAGCGGCCGCCGCTCGCCGTCCTGGAGGTGGCCGAGCAGCTCGCGCGCGGGCCGCTCCAGGGACTCACGGTCGAGGTCCTGCACGGCCGGATGCAGCCCGACGACAAGGACGCGGTGATGCGCCGCTTCGCCGCGGGCGAGACCGACGTCCTCGTCGCGACCACCGTCATCGAGGTGGGGGTGAACGTGCCGAACGCGACCGCCATGGTGATCATGGACGCCGACCGCTTCGGCGTCTCCCAGCTCCACCAGCTGCGCGGCCGTGTCGGCCGCGGCTCGGCGGCCGGCCTGTGCCTCCTGGTCACCGAGATGCCCGAGGCCAGCCCCGCGCGCGCCCGCCTCGGCGCCGTCGCCGCCACCCTCGACGGCTTCGAGCTCTCCCGGATCGACCTGGAGCAGCGCCGCGAGGGCGACGTCCTCGGCCAGGCCCAGTCCGGTGTCCGCTCGTCCCTGCGGGTGCTCGCCGTCATCGAGGACGAGGAGATCATCGCCGAGGCCCGCGAGGAGGCGACCAAGGTGGTCACCGCCGACCCGGACCTCGAGCACCTGCCCGGACTGCGCACCGCCCTGGACGCCCTCCTGGACGAGGAGCGGGAGCAGTACCTCGAGAAGGGCTGAGACACTGGGTGACACCACCCACCCCCGAATCCCGAAGGGCCGAGGAACGAGATGACCCGCGTGATCGCCGGACGCGCCGGCGGACGCCGCCTGGCCGTGCCGCCGGGCAACGGCACCCGCCCCACCTCCGACCGCGCGCGCGAGGGCCTCTTCTCCACCTGGCAGGCCCTGCTCGGCACCCTCGACGGCACTCGCGTCGCCGACCTGTACGCGGGCTCGGGAGCCGTCGGCCTGGAGGCACTCTCCCGGGGCTCGGCCCACGCCCTGCTCGTCGAGGCCGACGCCCGCGCCTCCCGCACGATCCGGGAGAACATCAAGGCGCTCGGCCTGCCCGGCGCGGAGGCGCGTACCGGCAAGGCGGAGCAGATCGTCGCGGGCCCCGCCCCCGCCACCCCCTACGACCTGGTCTTTCTCGACCCTCCGTACGCGGTCTCGGACGACGATCTTCGCGAGATTCTGCTCACACTCCGCACTCAGGGCTGGCTCACGGACGCTGCGCTCGTCACCGTTGAACGCAGTACGAGAGGCGGCGACTTCCGCTGGCCGGACGGCTTCGAGGCATTGAGGTCCCGGCGTTACGGCGAGGGAACGTTTTGGTACGGTCGCGCCGCCTTGACCGCCAGCCTCACGTGCGACGACGCACGATGACCGGACCGGAGAGCGAGGGACTTCCCGTGCGCCGCGCAGTCTGTCCCGGGTCGTTCGACCCCATCACCAACGGCCACCTCGACATCATCGCCCGAGCCTCCAAGCTCTACGACGTCGTGCACGTCGCGGTGATGATCAACCAGTCGAAGAAGGGCCTCTTCGAGGTCGAGGAGCGGATCGAGCTGATCCGCGAGGTCACCGCCGAGTTCGGCAACGTCGAGGTGGAGGCCTTCCACGGCCTGCTCGTCGACTTCTGCAAGCAGCGCGACATCCCGGCCATCGTGAAGGGCCTGCGCGCGGTCAGCGACTTCGACTACGAGCTGCAGATGGCCCAGATGAACAACGGCCTCTCGGGCGTCGAGACCCTCTTCGTCCCCACCAACCCCACCTACAGCTTCCTGTCCTCCTCGCTGGTCAAGGAGGTCGCGGCCTGGGGCGGAGACGTGTCGCACCTGGTCCCGCCGGTCGTGCACGAGGCGTTGACCGAGCGCCTCCCCAAGAAGTGACACGCACGCACCAGTTGGGCATACAGTCGTCCCGTCCGTCTCCAACACCCCTCACACCCCTGTGAGCAGACGAGAGAGTGGCGAGCACACGGTGGACGTCCAGAAGAAGCTCGACGAGATCGTCGCCGCGGTCGGCAGCGCCCGGTCCATGCCCATGTCGGCCTCGTGCGTGGTCAACCGCGCCGACCTGCTCTCGATGCTCGACGAGGTGCGCCAGGCGCTGCCCGGCTCCCTCGCCCAGGCCCAGGAGCTGATCGGCGGGCGCGAGCAGATGGTCGAGCAGGCCCGCGCCGAGGCCGAGCGGATCATCGAGACCGCGCACACCGAGCGCGGCACGCTGATCGCCGACACGGAGATCGCCCGCCGCTCGCAGGACGAGGCCGACCGCATCCTGGCCGAGGCCCGCCAGGAGGCGGAGGAGGTCCGTGCCGAGGCCGACGACTACGTCGACTCGAAGCTCGCCAACTTCGAGGTCGTCCTCAACAAGACGCTCGGCTCGGTCGGCCGCGGCCGCGAGAAGCTGCTCGGCACCGGCCCCGGCACGGACGAGCACGGCTACGAGGACGAGGACGCCCCCGAGCGCAGCCAGGACCCCGAGACCCTGCGCCGGGACGCCGACTCCTACGTGGACGCCAAGCTCGGCGCCTTCGAGGCGGTGCTCGCCAAGACCCTGGACGCCGTCGGCAAGGGCCGCCAGAAGCTGCACGGCCGGATCGCCAGCGACGACCTGGGCGCGCTGACGCTCGACGGCGAGGGCGGCGCGCAGGCGCACACCAGCGACGCCGACTACCTCGCCGGCCTCGCCGAGATCGGCGCCCAGGAGACGCGGCAGCCCGAGACCCCGCAGATCCCGGCCCAGCAGCCCGTCGCCGCGTACGCCCAGCAGCCGGACCCGTACGCCTACCAGCAGCAGGGCTACGGGCAGCAGGACGCCTACGCCGGGTACCCGCAGCAGCCTCAGCAGCAGCCGGACCCGTACGGGTACCAGCAGCAGGATCCGTACGCGGCGCAGCAGGAGCAGTACCAGCAGTACGGGTACCCGCAGCAGTCCGAGCAGCCGCAGGCCGCGGCGCAACAGGACCAGGGCGGGGTGCTCGACGAGACCAGCCTCTTCGACACCAGCATGATCAACATGGATCAGGTGCGGGAGTACGAGCGGCAGTACGAGCAGGGCCGCTGACCGGTTCCGACCGGGGACCGGGGCCGGATTGGGCCGAGAGCGAATGGTCCAGTATCCTGGGCGTTCGGTCGCGCGTACACGTGCGTCCTGAGCTGCCCGGAAAGATCGTGGCGGCGCTTCATGAGCTTCGAAGAACGAAAGCGGGACCAGCCCTGAACACCCACCTCGACCACCGCAATCCTCTCGTGTTCGATACGCACGAGCTGGGCCGGCGTCCTGGTGCCATGCAGCGGCTGTCCCGCACGGTCGGCGCTCCCAAGGACTTCGGTATCCAGGGAGTCATCGAGGTGCCGGAAGGCGCCCCGGTGGAGCTCGACCTCCGCCTCGAGTCGGTCATGGAAGGGGTGCTTGTCACAGGCACCGCCCGTGCATCGGCCAAGGGGGAGTGCGTAAGGTGTCTGGAGCCGCTCGACCAAGAGGTCGACGCGGACTTCCAGGAGATGTTCTCGTACCCTGACGCCGACGACCGGGGCCGTCCCAAGGACGACGCCGGCGACGACGCCGAGGACGACGAGGACAGTCTCTCTCTCGAGGACGGCCTGTTCGACCTCGAGCCTGTGCTGCGTGATGCGGTGGTGCTCGCACTGCCGATGCAGCCGGTGTGCCAGGAAGACTGTGAGGGTCTGTGCTCCGAATGCGGAGTGCGTCTCGCGGACGACCCGGACCACCACCACGACGCCGTCGACATCCGTTGGGCGGCACTGCAGGGACTCGCTGGCACCATCCAGGACGGCGAGAAGGACGAGATGAGCGGCGCCGAAGCGGAAGCGGGCGTCGACGAGAAGCAGGAGAAGTAGCCGTGGCTGTTCCGAAGCGGAAGATGTCGCGCAGCAACACGCGCCACCGCCGGTCGCAGTGGAAGGCTGCGGTCCCCACCCTGGTTTCGTGTGAGCGTTGCCAGGAGCCCAAGCTGCAGCACATCGCGTGCCCGGCTTGCGGTACCTACAACAAGCGCCAGGTCCTCGAGGTCTGAGCGGCTGGTGAGAGGCACAGTGTCGAGCCCCAAGAAGGCGGATGACGCCAAGAAAAAGGTGGACACCACAGCCTCGTCCCACACGCTTCTGGAAGGGCGGCTCGGGTACAAGCTCGAGTCCGCCCTTCTGGTGCGTGCGCTGACCCATCGCTCGTACGCGTACGAGAACGGTGGCCTGCCCACGAACGAGCGTCTGGAGTTCCTCGGGGACTCCGTGCTCGGCCTCGTGGTCACGGACACCCTCTACCGCACCCACCCCGACCTGCCTGAAGGCCAACTGGCCAAGCTGCGGGCCGCGGTGGTCAATTCGCGTGCGCTTGCGGAGGTCAGCCGCGGGCTGGACCTGGGCTCCTTCATCCGGCTCGGCCGGGGCGAAGAGGGCACGGGCGGCCGGGACAAGGCGTCCATCCTCGCCGACACCCTTGAAGCGGTGATCGGCGCCGTCTATCTGGACCAGGGTCTGGACGCGGCCGGTGAGCTCGTTCACCGACTGTTCGACCCGTTGATCGAGAAGTCCTCGAATCTGGGTGCCGGCCTGGACTGGAAGACCAGTCTCCAGGAACTCACGGCGACCGAAGGACTCGGTGTCCCCGAGTACCTGGTCTCCGAGACGGGCCCGGACCACGAGAAGACCTTCACTGCTGCCGCCCGCGTCGGAGGCGTCTCGTACGGCACCGGCACCGGCCGCAGCAAGAAGGAAGCGGAGCAGCAGGCTGCCGAGTCCGCGTGGCGCGCCATTCGCGCGGCCGCGGACGAGCGGGCCAAGGCCGCCGAGGCGGAGACCGCCGCAGGCGCCTAGTCCGCCGCTTCCTTGCGCCTGTCCTGCCGGTTTCCCGCCGGTGGGGCAGGCGCCTTTGCCTTGGATCGTGACCCCTCCGGAGGAACCCCGTGCCCGAGCTGCCCGAAGTGGAGGTCGTACGGCGCGGCCTGGCCCGCTGGGTGGCCCAGCGCACCGTCGAGGATGCCGAGGTGCTGCACCCGCGCGCGGTCCGCCGCCATGTCGCCGGCGGCGAGGACTTCGCGCACCGGCTCAAGGGGCAGCGGATCGGTGAGCCGATGCGCCGGGGCAAGTACCTCTGGCTCCCCCTGGAGACCACCCACACCTCGGTTCTCGCCCACCTCGGGATGAGCGGCCAGCTCCTGGTGCAGCCGCACGACGCCCCGGACGAGAAGCACCTGCGGGTGCGGATCAGGTTCGCCGACGATCTCGGCACGGAGCTGCGCTTCGTCGACCAGCGCACCTTCGGCGGCCTCTCGTTGCACGAGAACACCCCCGACGGACTGCCGGACGTCATCGCGCACATCGCCCGCGACCCGCTCGACCCGCTGTTCGACGACGCCGCCTTCCACACCGCGCTGCGAGCCAAGCGCACCACCCTCAAGCGCGCCCTGCTCGACCAGTCGCTGATCAGCGGCGTCGGCAACATCTACGCCGACGAGGCACTGTGGCGCGCGAAGCTGCACTACGAACGCCCGACGGCCACGCTCACCCGCCCGCGCACCGCCGAACTCCTCGGCCACGTACGGGATGTGATGAACGCGGCGCTCGCCGTCGGCGGCACGAGTTTCGACGCGCTCTACGTGAACGTCAACGGGGAGTCGGGCTACTTCGACCGGTCCCTGGACGCGTACGGACGCGAGGGGCTGCCGTGCCGGCGGTGCGGCACCCCGATGCGGCGCCGCCCCTGGATGAACCGGTCCAGCTACTACTGCCCGCGCTGTCAGCGACCGCCGCGGGTCACCCCGTAGGGCTCGCCCGGCCAGGCAATCAGTAGCCGAAGTCCTGCGTCCACCACGGGCCGCCCGCGCCGAAGTGCACGCCGACGCCGATGGTCTTGAAGTCGCAGTTCAGGATGTTGGCCTTGTGGCCGGCGCTGCTCATCCACGCGTCCATGACGGACTGCGCGTCGGCCTGGCCGCGTGCGATGTTCTCGCCGCCGAGGTCGGTGATGCCGGCTTCCTTGGCGCGGTCCCACGGCGTCGCGCCGTCCGGGTCCGTGTGGTCGAAGAAGTCCCGCGCGGCCATGTCGGAGCTGAAGTCCGAGGCCAGCGCGGCGAGGCCGCTGTCCGACGTGACGGGGGAGCAACCGACCTTGGCCCGCTCCTGGTTGACGAGCGTCACGACCTGCGCCGCGGCCGAGGGCACGGCGGTCTTCGCGGGAGCGGGGACGGCGGGCACCGGGGTCCTGCGCTCGGGGGCGGACGTCGAGGGGCTCGCGCTCTTCGTCGAGGGCGCGGCGGACGGCGTCCGTGACGGCTCCGCCTTCTTCGACGGGGTGCGGGACGGCGTCGGCGACGCGCTCTTGGACGGTGCGGACGGGGACGGGGCCCCCTTCGACGGGGTCGCCTTCGAAGGGGTCGCGCGCTCGGTGTCACGGCTCGCGGAGGAGGGCGAGCGCTCCACGAGCGCGCCGTCCGTGCCGCCCTGCGCCTCCACACTGGGGGAGGAGCCGGCGGCCCGCACCTTGTTGACACCGTGGTCGCCGCCGAGCCTGAGGCTGTCGGTCCCCGGTATCAGACCCGAGGTCACCGCGACCGCGCCCAGGGCGACGGCGGCGGAGACACCGAGCAGTCCGGCCCGGACCGGGACGCCGCGCTTGCGGCGGTGGTGCACACGCGGACCCTCACCCGCGGCGCCGGCCGGAGCCTCGGCGCCGAAGGCCTCGGGCTCGTCGAACGGAGCGTAAAGAGGGTGTGCGGGGGAACCCTCGGCGCCGTGCACGCCACCGGGGGAGCCCGGGTGGTCGGTGCCGTACGCGTCGGGTGTGGTCTCCGCGGCGCGGCCCGTGGCGGCGCGTCCGGCGGCGGAGCGTCGGTGGCGTCCCATGTGCTGGCCTTCCTCGTCCTCGCGGTGGTCCATGAGCCTCACCCGTACGAGTGAGCCTCATCGGTCCGCGACGGTACCCCAGAACACAAGGGGGTGAGGTGCTCCGAGTGCATTTGGCCGGTTAGCGTGCAGCCATGAACGAACACGTACGACTCACCGCATGGGTGCGAGGACGCGTCCAACGTGTGGGTTTTCGCTGGTTCACCAGGGCGCGCGCCCTGGAGATCGGCGGTCTGAGTGGTTTTGCTCTCAATTTGGACGACGGACGGGTCCAGGTGGTCGCCGAGGGGTCGCGCGCGGCCTGTCAGCAGCTCCTCGACTGGCTCCACGACGGCGACACTCCCGGCCGCGTCGAGGGTGTGACTGAGATCTGGGACACGCCGCGCGGGGGTTACGAGGGGTTCGCGATCCGCTGACGGTCACCGCGAGCGGCCCTCCGGGCACCCGCTGTGCGTATGCCCCGGGCAAGCGCTCCGAGCGAAAAGCCCCTGGTGGTTGCCAAGAAGAGGGACTCGTGGCAGGCTCCGGGAGTACGGATGATCTCCACGCCCCCAGGGCCCCGACGGTCAGGCCGCGCCGCACGTTCTCCGGCGCGAAGCCCCCGGGATGCCCGCGAATACGGGGTGTGATCGTGTTGACCGTCAAACTTTTTGGTGAGACTCTGGAAGCCCCGCGCACCTTAGCTGTTTGGCATGTGAGAACGGCAGCACGACAAGAAGTGCCAAGCACCGCGGGTGCGATTCCCTCACGACCCACACCGATTCGGTCGGTCACTCAGTGTGGAGGACCATCCATCATGGCAAAGGCGCTTCTCGGTTACGTCGGCGGCAGCGACCCGCGACTCCTCGCCGAGATGCGACGGCTCCAGCAGCGTGTACAGGACCTGGAATCCGAGCTTGTCCGGATCCAGGCCGAGAACGACGCGCTCGCGGCAGCCACCGCTTCTCACGACTCTCTCATCGAGGGCATCGACGTACCCCAGGCGGAGCCTGCGCTCACCTGACCACATGTTCCACGCCGTACGTGGTCGGGCTGCTCGTATCAGCCGCTGACAGATACGCACCAGAGACAGGTGCCAGAGATACCCAAGGGGCGCCCCGGCGTCCCTTCTTTCTTCCCCCCGTCCCCTCCCGCGAGACGTTCTTCAAGGTCTGGTGTGCCCTGCGCCCTCCTGGGTGAAACCGTGGGTTCATGGAGTGAGACAGGGGCGCCCGGTAAAGTCCGACGGCGTGCACCTCAAGGCTTTGACCCTGCGCGGGTTCAAATCGTTCGCCTCGGCCACCACTCTGCGGTTCGAGCCGGGCATCACCTGCGTCGTGGGACCCAACGGCTCGGGCAAGTCCAATGTCGTGGACGCCCTGAGCTGGGTCATGGGCGAGCAGGGCGCCAAGTCCCTGCGCGGCGGCAAGATGGAGGACGTCATCTTCGCCGGCACCACCGGCCGCCCGCCGCTGGGCCGCGCCGAGGTGTCGCTGACCATCGACAACTCCGACGGGGCGCTCCCCATCGAGTACGCCGAGGTCACCATCACGCGGATCATGTTCCGCAACGGCGGCAGCGAGTACCAGATCAACGGGGACACCTGCCGGCTCCTCGACATCCAGGACCTGCTCTCCGACTCCGGCATCGGCCGCGAGATGCACGTCATCGTCGGCCAGGGGCAGCTCGACTCCGTCCTGCACGCCGATCCCATGGGCCGGCGCGCCTTCATCGAGGAGGCGGCCGGCGTCCTCAAGCACCGCAAGCGCAAGGAGAAGGCGCTGCGGAAGCTGGACGCGATGCAGGCCAACCTCGCGCGCGTGCAGGACCTCACCGACGAACTGCGCCGCCAGCTCAAGCCGCTCGGACGCCAGGCCGCCGTCGCCCGCCGCGCCGCCTTCATCCAGGCCGACCTGCGCGACGCCCGCCTGCGCCTGCTCGCCGACGACCTCGTCAGGATGCGGGAGGCGCTCAGCGCCGAGATCGCCGACGAGGCCGAACTGAAACGGCGCAAGGACACGGCCGAGGAGGAACTGAAGAAGGCTCTCCAGCGTGAAGGTCATCTGGAGGACGAGGTGCGGCAGCTGACGCCCCGCCTCCAGCGCGCCCAGCAGAGCTGGTACGAACTGTCGCAACTCGCCGAGCGGGTGCGCGGCACCGTCTCCCTCGCCGACGCGCGCGTGAAGAGCGCGACCTCCGTCCCGGCCGAGGAGCGGCGCGGCCGCGACCCCGAGGATCTCGAACGCGAGGCCGCGCGCGTGCGTGAGCAGGAGGCCGAGCTGGAGGCCGCCCTCGAAGCCGCGCAGACCGCGCTCGACGAGACGATCGCCCACCGCGCCGAGCTGGAGCGCGAGCTGGCCGTCGAGGAGCGCCGCCTCAAGGACGCCGCCCGCGCCATCGCCGATCGCCGCGAGGGACTCGCCCGGCTCCAGGGACAGGCCGACGCCGCCCGCGGCCGGGCCGCCTCCGCGCGGGCCGAGATCGACCGGCTGGCCTCCGCCCGGGACGAGGCCGAGCAGCGGGCGGTCACCGCGCAGGAGGAGTACGAGGAGCTCCAGGCCGAGGTCGACGGGCTCGACGCCGGGGACGCGGAGCTCACCGAGCGGCACGAGGCCGCCCGCGCCGCGCTCGCCGAGGCCGAGGCCGCGCTCGGGGCCGCGCGCGAGGCCCTCACCGCCGCCGAGCGCAGCCGCGCCGCCACCGCCGCCCGCCACGAGGCGCTCGCGCTCGGACTGCGCCGCAAGGACGGCACCGGCGCGCTGCTCGGCGCCCGCGACCGGCTCACCGGACTGCTCGGGCCCGCCGCCGAACTGCTCACCGTGACGCCCGGCCACGAGGTCGCGATCGCCGCCGCGTTCGGCGCCGCCGCCGACGCGATCGCCGTCGCCACCCCCGCTGCCGCCGCCGAGGCCATGCGACTGCTGCGCAAGCAGGACGCGGGACGGGCGGCCCTGCTGCTCGCCTCCGAAGCGGACGCGGAGCCCCTCGCCCCGGCACCGGACGGCACGACGCCCGCCGCCGAACTGGTGCGCGGCCCCGCCGAGTTGATGCCCGCCGTACGGCATCTGCTGCGCGGCATCGTGGTCGTCGGCACCCTGGAGGACGCCGAGGACCTCGTCTACGCGCGCCCCGCACTGACCGCCGTGACCGCCGAAGGAGACCTGCTCGGGGCGCACTTCGCGCAGGGCGGGTCCGCCGGCGCGCCCAGCCTCCTGGAAGTGCAGGCGTCGGTCGACGAGGCCGCCGCCGAACTGGAGCGCCTCTCCGCGCAGTGCGAGGAGCTCGCCGTCGCCCAGCGCGTCGCGGCCGAGCGCCGTACGGAGTGCGCCGCGCTGGTCGAGGAGTTGGGGCAGCGGCAGCGCGCCGTGGAACGGGAACGTTCCGGGCGGGCCCAGCAGCTCGGCCGGCTCGCCGGGCAGGCCCGCGGCGCCGCGGGGGAGGCCGAGCGCAGCGCCGCGGCGGCCGCCAAGGCGCAGGACGCGCTCGACCAGGCCGTCCTGGACGCGGAGGAGCTCGCCGAGCGGCTCGCCGTCGCCGAGGAGCAGCCCGCCGACGAGGAGCCCGACACCTCCGTGCGCGACCGGCTCTCGGCCGACGGGGCCAACGCACGCCAGACCGAGATGGAGGCCCGGCTCCAGACCCGTACCCACGAGGAGCGGGTGAAGGGGCTCGCGGGGCGGGCCGACTCGCTCGACCGGGCCGCCCGCGCCGAGCGCGAGGCACGCGCGCGTGCGGAGCGGCAGCGCGCCCGGCTCCGGCACGAGGCCGCCGTCGCGTCGGCCGTCGCGTCCGGCGCCCGCCAGCTCCTCGCGCACGTCGAGGTGTCCATCGCCCGGGCCGACCAGGAGCGGGTGCTCGCCGAGCGGGCCAAGGCCGGCCGGGAGCAGGACCTCGTCGCCGAGCGGTCCCGCGGCCGCGACCTCAAGGCGGAGCTGGACAAGCTGACGGACTCGGTGCACCGCGGCGAGGTGCTCGGCGCCGAGAAGCGGCTGCGGATCGAGCAGCTGGAGACCAAGGCGCTGGAGGAGCTCGGCGTCGAACCGGCCGGGCTCGTCGCGGACTACGGCCCGGACCAGCCCGTGCCGCCCTCGCTGCCGGCCGAGGGCGAGGCTGCGGACATCAGCGGCTCCGCCGCGGGGCCCGAGGATCCGGAGCACCCGCGCAACCAGCCGCGGCCGTTCGTCCGTTCGGAGCAGGAGAAGCGGCTCAAGGCCGCCGAGCGCGCCTACCAGCAGCTCGGCAAGGTGAATCCGTTGGCCCTGGAGGAGTTCGCCGCACTGGAGGAGCGGCACAAGTTCCTCAGCGAGCAGCTGGAGGACCTGAAGAAGACGCGGGCCGACCTGCTTCAGGTGGTGAAGGAGGTCGACGAGCGCGTCGAGCAGGTCTTCACCGAGGCGTACCGGGACACGGCGCGCGAGTTCGAGGGGGTCTTCAGCCGGCTGTTCCCGGGTGGTGACGGGCGGCTGATCCTGACCGATCCCGACAACATGCTCACCACGGGCGTCGACGTCGAGGCCCGCCCGCCGGGCAAGAAGGTCAAGCGGCTGAGCCTGCTCTCGGGCGGCGAGCGCTCGCTGACCGCCGTGGCGCTGCTCGTCTCCATCTTCAAGGCGCGGCCCAGCCCCTTCTACGTGATGGACGAGGTCGAGGCGGCCCTCGATGACACCAACCTGCAGCGGCTGATCCGCATCATGCAGGAGCTGCAGGAGGCCTCGCAGCTGATCGTCATCACGCACCAGAAGCGCACGATGGAGGTGGCCGACGCGCTGTACGGCGTCTCCATGCAGGGCGACGGCGTCTCGAAGGTCATCAGCCAGCGCCTGCGGTGAGCTGAGTCCAGGCCCTGACGGCCGGCGGTTCTGCCTTCACAGTGTCTTCAACTCTTGAACTCAATGCGGCTCGGCATGCCTAGAAGTTCACAGCACTCGAAGTATTGACTTCGAAACTTGAAGGCATAGTCTCTGCAACGTTGCTTTTACCTTCAGGTGGTGGGCGGCGTGAAGTTGTGCGCCACTGGAAGGGCTCGCCCCCACCCCCGGCAGTGCAGCCGGTGGCCCGAGGAGTACACGTGACCGACACTGCGCCACCGAAGTCCGGAGCCCGGGAAGCGCACCCCGAGCATCTGGGCCATGTCATCTTCATCGCGGCCGCCGCCGCGATGGGCGGCTTCCTCTTCGGCTACGACAGTTCCGTGATCAACGGCGCCGTCGAGGCCATCCGCGACCGGTACGACATCGGCTCCGCCGCCCTCGCCCAGGTCATCGCCATCGCCCTGATCGGCTGTGCCATCGGCGCCGCCACCGCGGGCCGCATCGCCGACCGCATCGGCCGTATCCGCTGCATGCAGATCGCCGCCGTGCTGTTCACCATCAGCGCCGTCGGCTCCGCCCTGCCGTTCGCCCTGTGGGACCTCGCCTTCTGGCGGATCATCGGCGGCTTCGCCATCGGCATGGCCTCCGTCATCGGCCCGGCCTACATCGCCGAGGTCGCCCCGCCCGCCTACCGCGGCCGGCTCGGCTCCTTCCAGCAGGCGGCCATCGTCGTCGGCATCGCCATCTCCCAGCTCGTCAACTGGGGCCTGCTCAACGCCGCGGGCGGCGACCAGCGCGGCGAGCTCATGGGCCTGGAAGCCTGGCAGGTCATGCTCGGCGTCATGGTCGTCCCGGCGATCCTCTACGGGATGCTCTCCTTCGCCATCCCCGAGTCGCCGCGCTACCTGATCTCCGCGGGCAAGGACGAGAGGGCCCGCAAGGTCCTCGAAGAGGTCGAGGGCAAGGACGTCGATCTGGACCTCCGCGTCCTCGAGATCGAGCACGCCATGAAGAGCGAGCACAAGTCCACGTTCAAGGACCTGCTCGGCGGGAGCTTCTTCTTCAAGCCGATCGTCTGGGTCGGCATCGGCCTCTCGGTCTTCCAGCAGTTCGTCGGCATCAACGTCGCGTTCTACTACTCCTCGACGCTGTGGCAGTCCGTCGGCGTCGACCCGAGCGACTCGTTCTTCTACTCGTTCACCACGTCGATCATCAACATCGTCGGCACCGTGATCGCGATGATCTTCGTCGACCGCATCGGCCGCAGGCCGCTCGCCCTCATCGGCTCGGTCGGCATGGTCGTCGGTCTCGCCCTGGAGGCCTGGGCGTTCTCCTTCGACCTGGTGGACGGCAAGCTGCCCAGCACCCAGGGCTGGGTCGCGCTGGTCGCCGCCCACGTGTTCGTCCTCTTCTTCGCCCTCTCGTGGGGTGTCGTGGTCTGGGTCTTCCTCGGCGAGATGTTCCCGAACAAGATCCGTGCCGCGGCCCTCGGCGTGGCCGCCTCGGCCCAGTGGATCGCCAACTGGGCCATCACCGCGAGCTTCCCGTCGCTGGCCGACTGGAACCTCTCCGCCACGTACGTCATCTACACGATCTTCGCCGCGCTCTCCATCCCCTTCGTGCTCAAGTTCGTGAAGGAGACCAAGGGCAAGGCCCTGGAGGAGATGGGCTGACGCCCGCGCCTCCCACCGACCCGGGGGGACGGACCAAGACCCCGCTACCGTCCCCCCGCTGCCGTCACCGCCCGCCGCCCGGACCCGACCACCGGACGGCGGGCGGTGTCATGTCCGGGCGCCGGACGATTCCGGGACTTCGGACGTCACGAGGTCACGACGTCACCAGATGAGGACGCCGCCGCCGATCTCCAGCGCCTTGTGGCAGCTCGCCTCGATGATGCGCAGCCGGTGCGCGATCTGGTCCCGGTGCTCCTCGACCTCGCGCGGATGCCGGGTGCCGCGCGCCACCGTGTCCAGGTGCTCCCGTACGAGCGCGACCTCGTCCAGCAGTCGCGGCACCTGGTCCGCCTCGGCGTACAGGTCGTCGGCGGAGAGTTGCGGCAGCAGTCGTGCACCGAGCGAGCGCACCAGGTCCGAACCCCACACCGTCTTCCGCCAGGACTCGAAGCCGCCCGACTGGTAGACGTCGTCGGGGACGTCGAGGATGCGCAGGGTGCCGTCCGGGTCGCGGACGAACACCTCCACCAGAAGGCTCATGGCGGCAGTGCAGCACTACGTGGATGAGACCGGCCAGCGAATTACGGTGCTCAGGCCGTCAGCCGGGGGAGCACGCTCTCGCAGTACAGCTGAAGACTGCGCCAGCCCTCGTCGATCGGCATGCCGCCCGACAGCGGGTGCAGTACGTAGTTGTCGAGGCCCTGGGCGACGCACTCGTCCGGCGTGAGGATGCGGTAGACGCCCTCGGCGCGCAGCTCCTCGACCGTCGTCGCGCCCGAGCGCACCGCCGACTTGATGTCCTGCGACTGCCAGGACGCGTACGTGCGCGCCTCGTGCAGGAAGTGCTCGCCGTGCTCGGCCCAGGTGCGGTCCGGGTCCTCGGACAGGTGCAGCAGCGGCGTCGACTCGGCCGGCATCATCGTCCAGCCCTCGGTGCCGTACTCGGCCAGCCGCTCCTTGTAGTACAGCTCCAGCTCCGGCAGATGGGCGCTCGGGAAGAACGGCAGGCCGAGCCGGGCCGCACGGCGCGCGGCCGCCTGCGAGGAGCCGCCCACCAGGAGCAGCGGGTGGGGCTGCGTGAAGGGGCGCGGAGTGACGCGCACGCGCCGGCCGCGGAAGGTGAACTCCTCGCCCGTCCACGCGGTGAGCAGCGTCTCCAGCAGCTCGTCCTGGAGCTTGCCGCGCCGCTTCCACTCCACGTCGAACTGGGCGTACTCCTCGGGGCGGTACCCGATCCCCGCCACCGTGACCAGTCGGCCGCCGCTCACCAGGTCCAGGACGGCGATGTCCTCGGCGAGCCGCAGCGGATCGTGCAGCGGGCCGATGATCGCCGAGACCGTCACGGCTATCCGGCGGGTGGCGCCGAAGACCGCGCCCGCGAAGGTGAACGGGGAGGGCAGCCAGTTGTTGGCGACGCCGTGGTGCTCCTCGGTCTGCACCGTGTCGACGCCCCGGTCGTCGGCGTACGCCGCCATCTCCACCGCCGCCTTGTAGCGCGCGCTGAGCGACTCGGGTGTGCCGGCCGGATCGACCAGGTTGAACCGTACGACGGAGACGGGCATCGAAAAGTCCCCCTTCACGCGGGCTCGTGTGAAGGGGGACGTTAGCTGACGGTGCGTCAGACGGCCAGGGGCTCGGCGCTCTCGGTCTCGTCCGGCGCCGTGGTCGTGTCGGCCGGCTTCGGCAGGACCAGGTACAGCAGACCCGAGACGATGATCGTGACGACCCAGCCGAGTCCGTACTCGCCCAGGAAGTTGTTCGAGGCGAGCGGGCCGGTGAACCAGTCCGAGGACGTGAACAGCAGGCCCGCGACCAGACCGACCGCCCACGCGATGACGGCGGCGGGGGAGAAGCCGCCCTTGTACCAGTAGGCGCTGGAGCGCGTGGTGTCGATCAGCGCCGCGGCGTCGTAGTGCTTGCGCGTGAACATGTCCGCGCCGAAGACGCCGACCCAGGCCGAGAAGGCGACCGCGAGCAGCGACAGGAAGGCGATGAACGAGCCCATGAAGCTGGTCGCGACAAGCATCAGGATCGCGCCGAAGACCAGCGAGATCAGCGCGTTGATCGACACGGCCCAGTGGCGCGGGACCTTGAAGCCGAGCGTCTGCGCGGTGAAGCCCGCCGAGTACATCGACATCGCGTTGATCAGCAGCATGCCGACCAGGGCGATCAGCAGGTACGGCACCGCGATCCACAGCGGCAGGAAGTCGCCCAGGAAGGAGACCGGGTCGGCGGCCGAGGCCAGGTCCGGCGTCGACACGGCCATCACGGCACCCATGAGGACCATCGGCAGGACGACGATGCCGGCGCCCCCGATCGAGTTCCGCACGATCGCGGCGGCGGAGGCCGTGCGCGGCAGGTAGCGCGTGAAGTCCGGGGAGGCGGGGATCCAGCTGACGCCACCGGCGGCGATCATGCCGATGCCGGCCACCATCAGGGACGTCGAACCCGCGGGCTGGTGGAAGACCTTCGACCAGTCGGTGTCGACGATCAGGTAGACGAGCACCAGGACGGAGAAGGCGCCGAAGAGGTACGTCGCGTACTTGTTGCACTTCTGCACGGCGTTGATGCCGAGGCCCGAGATGGCGAACGTCGCCACCACGAAGAGCAGCAGGGTGATGACGACCAGGACGTCGTTCTGCTTGATGCCGAAGAGGATGTCCAGCACGGTGAGGACCGCGTAGGCCCCCGTCACCGCGTTGATCGTCTCCCAGCCCCAGCGGGCCACCCAGATCAGCGAACCGGGCAGCAGATTGCCGCGCTGTCCGAAGACGGCGCGCGACAGGGCCATACCGGGCGCGCCGCCCCGCTTGCCCGCGATGCCGATCAGCCCGACCAGCCCGTACGAGACGACGGGCGCCACGATCGCGACGACGACGGCCTGCCAGAAGTTCAGCTTGTACGCCACGACCAGGCTCGCGCCCATCGTGAGCAGCAGCACGCTGATGTTGGCCGCGACCCAGGTGGGGAAAAGGTCGCGGGTCTTGGCGGTGCGCTCGGCGTCCGGGACGGGCTCGATGCCGCGGGTCTCGAGGGCGCCTTCGGATTCGGCGGTCTTGCTCATGCGGTGGGGTTCCGTGCCTCTGTGGGGGTGGGGCGGTGGCGATCGTCGCGGTCCGGCGAGGCGATCGCGTTGGACTCTACGCGCGTTGACGCTTCCTCTTCCATCGTACTTTAGTCCGAGTAGTTCCCTCTAGAGGCGTTTGTCTCTTGGAGGAAGTCACAAGAGCGGCCCGGACGAGGCCCATGACTGATACTGGACGGGTTATGGACATCGTCATCCTTGCTGTAGTCATCGCCGTGGTCGTGATCGGCGCGCTCGGCGGGCTCGTGGTCGGCAGCCGCAAGAAGAAGCAGCTGCCTCCGCCGCCGCCCTCGGCGCCCGACATCACCGCCGCCCCGCCGGCCGAGCCGCACGTCGGCGACGAGGCCGAGACCCCGCGCGACGAAGCGCGGCGCACGATCGAGGAGGTCGACCTCCCGGCCGCCGAGCCGGCCACCGAAGCCCCCGTCGAGGCCCCCGCAGAGGAAGCCCCGGCCGCCCCCGAGATCGAGGTCCCCGAGCCGACCGCGGGCCGGCTGGTCCGGCTGCGCGCCCGGCTCTCCCGCTCGCAGAACGCGCTGGGCAAGGGGCTCCTCACCCTCCTGTCCCGCGAGCACCTCGACGAGGACACCTGGGAGGAGATCGAGGACACGCTGCTCACCGCCGACGTCGGCGTGCAGCCCACCCAGGAGCTCGTCGAGCGGCTGCGCGAGCGCGTCAAGGTGCTCGGCACCCGCACCCCGGAAGAGCTGCGCGGCCTGCTGCGCGAGGAGCTCCTCAAGCTGCTCGTCCCCGAGTTCGACCGCGCAGTGAGCACGGACTCGAACCTGGACACCCCGGGCATCGTGATGGTCGTCGGCGTCAACGGCACCGGCAAGACCACCACCACCGGCAAGCTCGCGCGCGTGCTCGTCGCCGACGGCAAGAACGTCGTCCTCGGCGCCGCGGACACCTTCCGCGCCGCCGCCGCCGACCAGCTGCAGACCTGGGGCGAGCGCGTCGGCGCCCGCACCGTGCGCGGCCCCGAGGGCGGCGACCCCGCGTCGATCGCCTTCGACGCCGTCAAGGAGGGCATCGAGGAGGGCGCCGACGTCGTCCTCATCGACACCGCGGGCCGGCTGCACACCAAGACCGGCCTGATGGACGAGCTCGGCAAGGTCAAGCGCGTCGTGGAGAAGCACGCCCCGCTCGACGAGGTGCTGCTCGTGCTCGACGCGACGACGGGGCAGAACGGACTGGTCCAGGCCCGCGTCTTCGCCGAGGTCGTCGACATCACCGGCATCGTGCTGACCAAGCTGGACGGCACGGCCAAGGGCGGCATCGTGATCGCGGTCCAGCGCGAGCTGGGCGTACCGGTGAAGCTCATCGGGCTCGGTGAGGGGCCGGACGACCTCGCGCCGTTCGAGCCCGAGGCGTTCGTGGACGCGCTCATCGGGGAGTAGGCACTCCGCGCGGTGCGGGATTCCGCACCGTCGAGGGATGCGCTGTGGGGAACTGCGGGCCGATCGTGGCCGGCGGTTCCCCACCCTGCTTTTCGGGGCCAAAGCCAGGGCTACACGCAGGGCGACCTGTGGGCCGTGTACGCCAGGGTGCCCAGGAGGAGGCGGGCCTGCGGGGGCTGGGCGGCCGTGTCCAGGGACGGCGGGCGCAGCCAGCTCGTCGGACCCAGGCCGGCGCGGTCCGAGGGCGGCGCCGTGATGTACGTACCGGGGCCGAGGGCGTGGAGGTCGAGCGCCGCGTCGTCCCAGCCCATGCGGTACAGGAGCGCGGGCAGCTCGGCGGCGGCGCCCGGCGCCACGAAGAAGTGCACCCGGCCCTCGGGCGTGGCGACGACCGGGCCGAGCGGCAGCCCCATGCGCTCCAGACGGATCAGCGCCCGCCGTCCCGCCGCCTCCGGCACGTCGATGATGTCGAACGCGCGGCCGACCGGAAGCAGGACCGCGGCCCCCGGGAAGCGGCTCCATGTCTCGGTCACCTCGCCGAGCGTGGCGCCCGCCGGCACCGTCACTGACGGATCGAGCGGATGCGCCCCCGGCGCCGGGCAGTCGGCCCGGCCGCAGGAGCACGCGCCGCCCGCGGCCCGCGCGCCCGGGACGACGTCCCAGCCCCACAGGCCGGTGAACTCGGCGACGTGCGTGCAGTCCGAGGTGCGGCCGGACGTGCGGCCGCGGCGACGTGAGCCCGTCCGCAACTCACGGATGCCGCCGATCGTGAAGCCCATGCCCCCTCCAACGGGTCCCGCGCGCCGGTGGTTACGTAGTGGAATCGGATCGTGACCCGCTGCTCACGTCGCCCGGTCGAGGCGGCGCTCGGTCGCATCGGGGGTGGTGCGCCCGGCGCGACGCGCCCTGCCGCACCCCGGTCCGCCCACTTCCGGCTGTCCTATGTCAAGTGAATCGTGCGGCGCCGTCGCGCAGTTCATTCGAAGGGGTGGCGAATGGTGGCGTTTCCGGGTTCTCCCTCGCCGGAGGGGTGATCGTAGGATTACTTTCAGTGCACGAAGTTCGGGGTAGACGCACTCGTGGGTATGCCGCAGGCAAGTCGGTTTTCTCTCCGGAGAGTGACAACTGCCGGACGGGAGGCCGTTCTTGACGGCATCCTTGATAGTGCTTGCGGACAAGAGCGGCTGGGCAGGGCTTGGCGTCGAGCGTCTTGGTCGGATTCAGAATGGGGGCGTTCCAGTGGGCGGCAGCGGCGGAAGCGTGACGAACGCTGAGAAGCGCCCGAACGAGCTCCTCGGCTCGTGGTTCGTGCGCAGCGGCTGGTCCAAGGGCGAGCTGGCACGTCAAGTGAACCGCCGGGCCCGCCAGTTGGGTGCGAACCACATCTCCACCGACACCTCCCGGGTCCGGCGCTGGCTCGACGGGGAGAACCCGCGCGAGCCGATCCCCAGGATCCTCAGCGAGCTGTTCTCCGAGCGGTTCGGCTGTGTCGTGGCCGTCGAGGACCTCGGGCTGCGCGCCGCGCACCAGTCGCCCTCCGTGTCCGGCGTCGACCTGCCCTGGACCGGACCGCAGACGGTCGCGCTGATCGGCGAGTTCTCGCGCAGCGACCTGATGCTGGCCCGCCGCGGCTTCCTCGGCAGCTCGCTCGCCCTGGCCGCGGGCCCCTCCCTGGTCGAGCCCATGCAGCGCTGGCTCGTGCCGACCCCGGGCGGGGCGGCGAAGCCCGAGCCCGTGACCGACCTCGACAGCCGCCGCCGGGGCAATCGCCTCTCGAAGCCGGAGCTGGACCTCCTCGAGTCCACCACCGTCATGTTCCGCCAGTGGGACGCCCAGTGCGGCGGCGGTCTGCGCCGCAAGGCCGTCGTCGGCCAGCTCCACGAGGTCACCGACCTCCTCCAGGAGCCCCAGCCGGAGGCCGTCACCCGCCGCCTGTTCAAGGTCGCCGCCGAGCTCGCCGAGCTGGCCGGCTGGATGAGCTACGACGTGGGCCTGCAGCCCACCGCCCAGAAGTACTTCGTGCTCGCCCTGCACGCCGCCAAGGAAGCGGGCGACAAGCCGCTCGGCTCGTACATCCTCAGCAGCATGAGCCGCCAGATGATCCACCTCGGCCGCCCCGAGGACGCGCTTGAGCTCATCCACCTCGCCCAGTACGGCAGTCGGGACTGCGCCAGTCCGCGCACCCAGTCGATGCTGTATGCGATGGAGGCCCGCGCGTACGCGAACATGGGGCAGCCCAGCAAGTGCAAGCGCGCCGTGCGGATGGCCGAGGACACCTTCAGCGACGCCGACGACTGGGACGAGCCGGACCCCGACTGGATCCGCTTCTTCTCCGAGGCCGAGCTGCACGGGGAGAACAGCCACTCCTTCCGCGACCTCGCGTACGTGGCCGGCCGCAGCCCCACGTACGCGACGATGGCCGAGCCGCTGATGAAGCGGGCCGTCGAGCTGTTCGGCAAGGACCCGGAGCACCAGCGCTCCTACGCGCTCAACCTGATCGGCATGGCCACCGTGCACCTCCTCCAGAAGGAGCCCGAGCAGTCCACGGTCCTGGCCGAGCAGGCCCTCGGGATCGCCCGCAAGGTCCGCTCCGAGCGGGTCAACACGCGCATCCGCAAGACCGTGGACACCGCCGTGCGGGACTTCGGCGGCATCGCCGAGGTCATCCACCTGACCGACCAGCTCGCCGTCCACCTGCCCGAGACCGCCGAAGCCGCGGTCTGAGACCGCACCGGCCCACCAGGGACCATCCGCGCGTCATCCACGCGTAACACGCACGACCTCTTCGTCACTGCGGCGAAACATCGAGGGGCGCCCGCCGAAACGGCGGGCGGCCAGAGTCTGGCGCATAACCGGCCCACCCCTCATGACCGCTCAGGCTTCGCCCGCACGGGGCCGCACGAAACGACGAGGAGACGCCGATGGCACCAGCCATCACGCTTGCGGCGGACAGCCCCGCACTGTCGTCCGCCGACACAGGCTTCATGCTCATCTGTTCCGCCCTGGTGATGCTCATGACCCCGGGCCTCGCCTTCTTCTACGGAGGCATGGTCCGCGTCAAGAGCACCCTGAACATGCTGATGATGAGCTTCATCAGCCTCGGGATCGTCACGATCCTCTGGGTGCTCTACGGCTTCTCCGTCGCCTTCGGCACCGACAAGGGGTCGCTGATCGGCTGGGACGGCGACTTCGTCGGCCTCAGCGGCATCGGCCTCACCCAGCTCTGGGACGGCTACACGATCCCGGTCTACGTCTTCGCCGTCTTCCAGCTGATGTTCGCCGTGATCACGCCCGCCCTGATCAGCGGCGCCCTCGCGGACCGGGTGAAGTTCACCGCCTGGGCGGCCTTCATCACCCTGTGGGTCACGCTCGTCTACTTCCCCGTCGCCCACTGGGTGTGGGGCGCCGGCGGCTGGGCTTTCGAGCTCGGCGTCATCGACTTCGCCGGCGGCACCGCCGTGCACATCAACGCGGGCGCCGCGGCCCTCGGCGTCATCCTCGTCATCGGCAAGCGCGTCGGTTTCAAGAAGGACCCGATGCGGCCGCACTCGCTGCCGTGGACGATGCTCGGCGCGGGCCTGCTCTGGTTCGGCTGGTTCGGCTTCAACGCGGGCTCCTGGCTCGGCAACGGCGACGGCGTCGGCGCGCTCATGTTCGTCAACACACAGGTCGCGACCGCCGCCGCCATGCTCGCCTGGCTCGCCTACGAGAAGATCCGGCACGGCGCGATCACCTCCCTCGGCGCCGCCTCCGGAGCCGTCGCGGGCCTCGTCGCCATCACCCCCTCCGGCGGCTCCTGCTCCCCGCTCGGCGCCATCGCCATCGGCGCGATCGCGGGCGTCCTGTGCGCCATGGCCGTCGGCCTCAAGTACAAGTTCGGCTACGACGACTCCCTCGACGTCGTCGGCGTCCACCTCGTCGGCGGCATCATCGGCTCCGTCCTCATCGGCTTCTTCGCCACCGGCGGCGGCCAGTCCGACGCCAAGGGCCTCTTCTACGGAGGCGGCCTCGACCAGCTCTGGAAGCAGCTGGCCGGAGTCGGCGGTGTCCTCGCCTACTCCCTGATCGTCTCCGCGATCCTCGCCTTCGCCCTCGACAAGACCATCGGCATGCGGGTCAGCGAGGACGACGAGGTCGCCGGCATCGACCAGGCCGAGCACGCCGAGACCGCCTACGACTTCAGCGGCGCCGGCGGCGGCATCGCGGCCCGCTCGGCGGTACCGGCCCCGGCCGCCCAGGACTCCCAGAAGGTGGACGCATGAAGCTCATCACCGCGGTCGTCAAGCCGCACCGGCTCGACGAGATCAAGGAGGCCCTCCAGGCCTTCGGGGTCCAGGGCCTGACCGTCACCGAGGCCAGCGGCTACGGCCGCCAGCGCGGCCACACCGAGGTCTACCGCGGCGCCGAGTACACCGTCGACCTCGTCCCCAAGATCCGCATCGAGGTCCTGGTCGAGGACGAGGACTCCGACCAGCTCGTCGAGGTCGTGGTCAAGGCCGCCCGCACCGGAAAGATCGGCGACGGCAAGGTCTGGGCCGTCCCCGTCGAGACGGCCGTACGGGTCCGGACCGGCGAGCGCGGCCCGGACGCCCTCTAGAACCACGAAGCGAACGGGAGCCGCCGGGTGACGAGTGTGAACGACGTACCGACCGAAGCAGCGGACGACGACAGCGCTGCGCCCAGCGGCTACGCGGCGGCCCGGCTGCGCCTCCTCCAAGGGGACGCGCGGCCCGGGCCGCCGCGCCGTGCCGCCCTCGCCGCACTGACGGACGACTGGCTCGCCGGACTGTTCGGCACCGCGGTCCCGGGCACCGCGCTCGTCGCCGTCGGCGGATACGGGCGCGGCGAGCTCTCCCCGCGCAGCGACCTCGACCTTCTGCTGCTGCACGACGGCACCGCCGGACCCGGCGAGATCGCCGCGCTCGCCGACCGCCTCTGGTACCCGGTCTGGGACCTGGGCCTCGCCCTGGACCACTCCGTACGTACCCCCGCCGAGGCCCGCAAGACCGCGGGCGACGACCTCAAGGTCCACCTCGGCCTCCTCGACGCCCGGCACGTCGCGGGCGACCTCGGCGTCACCGCGGGCCTGCGCACCGCCGTCCTCGCCGACTGGCGCAACCAGGCACCCAAGCGCCTGCCCGAGCTCCGGGAGCTGTGCGAGGAGCGCGCCGAACGCCAGGGTGAACTGCAGTACCTCCTCGAACCCGACCTCAAGGAGGCCCGCGGCGGCCTGCGCGACGCCACCGCCCTGCGCGCCGTCGCCGCCTCCTGGCTCGCCGACGCCCCCCGCGAAGGACTCGCCGACGCGCGGCGCCGCCTCCTCGACGTCCGCGACGCCCTGCACCTCGCCACGGGCCGCGCCACCGACCGCCTCGCCCTCCAGGAACAGGACCAGGTCGCGCGGGACCTGGACCTCCTCGACGCCGACACCCTGCTCCGCCAGGTCTACGAGGCCGCACGCACCGTCGCGTACGCCACGGACGTCACCTGGCGCGAGGTCGGCCGCGTCCTGAGATCCCGCTCCGTGCGGCCCCGGCTGCGCGCCATGCTGAGCGGCGGCAAGGCCGCACCGGCCGAGCGCTCGCCGCTCGCCGAGGGCGTCGTCGAGATGGACGGCGAGGCCGTGCTCGCCCGCGCCGCCCGGCCCGAACGCGACCCGGTGCTGCCGCTGCGCGCCGCCGCCGCGGCCGCCCAGGCCGGACTCCCGCTCTCCCTGCACGCCGTGCGCCGCCTCGCCCAGGCCGCCCGCCCGCTGCCCACACCCTGGCCCGCCGAGGCCAGGGAACAGCTCGTGACGCTGCTCGGCGCGGGCCGGCCGACCGTCGAGGTGTGGGAGGCGCTGGAGGCGGAAGGACTGATCACGCGGCTGCTCCCGGACTGGGAGCGGGTCCGCTGCCGGCCGCAGCGCAACGCCGTGCACACCTGGACCGTCGACCGGCACCTCGTCGAGACGGCGGTCCGCGCCTCCACCCTCACCCGGCACGTCGGCCGCCCCGACCTGCTGCTCGTCGCCGCGCTGCTGCACGACATCGGCAAGGGCTGGCCCGGCGACCACTCGGTCGCCGGTGAGGTCATCGCCCGCGACGTGGCCTCCCGCATCGGCTTCGACCGTGCCGACACCGCCGTCCTCGCCACGCTCGTCCGGCACCACCTGCTGCTCATCGACACCGCCACCCGGCGCGACCTGGAGGACCCCGAGACGGTCCGGGCGGTGGCCGACGCGGTCGGCTCGGTCGGCACCCTGGAACTGCTGCACGCCCTCACCGAGGCGGACGCGCTGGCCACCGGGCCCGCCGCCTGGTCGTCCTGGCGGGCCTCGCTCGTCGCCGATCTGGTCCGGCGGGCCGCCGCCGTGCTCACCGGCGACGAGCCCGTCGACCCGGACGCCGCCGAACCCACCGCACAGCAGGAACGGCTCGCCGTGGAGGCGTTCCGCACGGGCGGGCCCGTGCTCGCCCTGCACACACAGATGGAGTCCGTCCCGGCCGAGCCCGCCGACCCGGAGCCGCTCGGCGTCGAACTGCTGATCGCCGTGCCGGACCGGCCGGGCGTCCTGCCCGCCGTCGCCGGGGTCCTCGCCCTGCACCGGCTCACCGTGCGCACGGCGGAACTGCGCTCGCTCACCCCGCCCGGCGACATGCCCGGCACCGTCCTGCTGCTCGACTGGCGGGTCTCCGCCGAGTACGGCTCGCTGCCCCAGGCCGCCCGGCTGCGCGCCGATCTGGTCCGCGCCCTCGACGGCTCGCTCGACATCGTGTCCCGGCTCGCCGAGCGTGACGCGGCCCAGCCCAGGCGCCGCGGGGTCGTCCCGCCGCCGCCCCGGGTGACCGTCGCGCCGGCCGCGTCCCGGCTCGCCACGGTCATCGAGGTACGGGCCCAGGACGCGCCCGGGCTGCTGCACCGGATCGGGCGGTCGTTCGAGACGGCCGGGGTACGGGTGCGGTCCGCGCACGCCTCGACGCTGGGGGCCAACGCGGTCGACGCCTTCTACGTCACCGGTCCGGAGGGCGCCCCGCTCCCGCCGGAGGAGGCCGCCGAGCTGGCCATGGCCCTGGAGGCGGCGCTCAGGGGCTGACCGCCTCGGACTGCTCCCCACGCGCGCGTAGATGTGTCCCCGCTCACCCGATCCGGTGGGCGGGGACGATTGCTTTGCGCGGCCAGATACTCTGGAGGGCGATTCTCCGTCCCCGACCCCAAGGACCGACGAGCGCCGTGTTCGATACTCTCTCCGACCGCTTGGCGAATACCTTCAAATCCCTCCGGGGCAAAGGCCGCCTCTCCGAGGCGGATATCGACGCCACCGCGCGTGAGATCCGTATCGCGCTGCTCGAGGCCGACGTCGCGCTGCCCGTCGTCCGTGCGTTCATCAAGCAGGTCAAGGAGAGGTCCCTCGGGATCGAGGTCTCCCAGGCGCTGAACCCTGCCCAGCAGGTCATCAAGATCGTCAACGAGGAGCTCATCGGCATCCTCGGCGGCGAGACCCGCCGGCTGCGGTTCGCCAAGACCGGCCCGACCGTGATCATGCTCGCGGGTCTGCAGGGTGCCGGTAAGACCACCCTCGCGGGCAAGCTGGGCCACTGGCTCAAGTCGCAGGGCCACTCGCCGCTGCTCGTCGCCTGTGACCTCCAGCGCCCCAACGCCGTGAACCAGCTGAGCGTCGTCGCCGAGCGCGCCGGCGTCGGCATCTACGCCCCGGAGCCGGGCAACGGGGTGGGCGACCCGGTCCAGGTCGCCAAGGACTCCATCGAGTACGCCAAGTCCAAGGTCTACGACGTGGTCGTCGTCGACACCGCCGGCCGCCTGGGCATCGACCAGGAGCTGATGCAGCAGGCCGCGGACATCCGCGACGCCGTCAGCCCCGACGAGGTCCTCTTCGTCGTCGACGCCATGATCGGTCAGGACGCGGTCAACACGGCCGAGGCCTTCCGCGACGGCGTCGGCTTCGACGGTGTGGTCCTGTCGAAGCTCGACGGCGACGCCCGCGGTGGTGCTGCGCTCTCCATCGCGCACGTCACCGGCAAGCAGATCATGTTCGCCTCCAACGGCGAGAAGCTGGACGACTTCGACGCGTTCCACCCGGACCGCATGGCGTCCCGCATCCTCGGCATGGGCGACATGCTCACGCTGATCGAGAAGGCCGAGCAGACCTTCTCGCAGCAAGAGGCCGAGAAGATGGCCGAGAAGCTGGCCTCCAAGAAGGGCCAGGACTTCACCCTCGACGACTTCCTGGCTCAGATGGAGCAGGTCAGGAAGATGGGCTCGATCTCGAAGCTGCTCGGGATGCTCCCGGGCATGGGCCAGATCAAGGACCAGATCAACAACCTCGACGAGCGCGACGTCGACCGCACCGCCGCGATCATCAAGTCGATGACCCCGGCCGAGCGCGCGGACGCCGCGATCATCAACGGCTCGCGCCGCGCCCGTATCGCCAAGGGTGCCGGTGTCGAGGTCAGCGCGGTCAAGAACCTGATCGAGCGGTTCGTCGAGGCCCGCAAGATGATGTCCCGCATGGCCCAGGGCGGCGGCATGCCGGGCATGCCGGGGATGCCGGGCATGGGCGGCGGCCCCGGCCGGCAGAAGAAGCAGCCGAAGAAGGCCAAGGGCAAGCAGCGTTCGGGCAACCCGATGAAGCGCAAGCAGCAGGAGCAGGACGAGGCCGCCCGTCGCGCGGCCGCCGCCGAGGCCGGCGGCGCGCTCGGCCTGCCGGGCGCGGCCGAGCAGGGCGGCAAGGACTTCGAGCTCCCCGACGAGTTCAAGAAGTTCATGGGCTGACCTGCCGCGGAACAGCAGGGGAGAGGGGCGCTCGCGCGATGCGGGCGCCCCTCTCGCATGCGCGGGGGTGACCCGGTCCACCCGGGTGGCGAGGTCCCCGGAACTGTGCGGTCATGGGCCCAAGGCCCATCAGCCCGGCCGGCGCTCCGCGGCGCCCCGACGGCAGGCGGCACAGGAGGAGAGGCAGGCGTGGCGAACCCCGTACCCCCGCGTGACCGCACGGACCAGCCCTGGCGATCCGAAGGCGCCCCTCCGCCCCCTCCGCCGCAACCGCCGAAGCGCAAGATGCCCGGCGGCTGGGGCGGCCTCATCCTGACCGCGCTGGTCGTCTACCTCATCGCCAACCTGGTGCTGTCCTTCTTCAGCTCGGGCGGCGAGCCGACCATCTCGTACACCGAGTTCAGCAAGCAGGTCGCCGACGACAACGTCAGCAAGATCTACGCCAAGGGCGACGCGATCCAGGGCCAGCTCAAGAAGGAGCAGCCCACGCCCGACGGCAGCGACAAGGACAGCAAGAAGTACACGAAGTTCAAGACCCAGCGCCCCTCCTTCGCCGACGACAAGCTCTGGGAGAACCTGGAGAAGCACGGCGTCACCGTGACGGCCGAGCCGGTCGTCCAGCAGCGCAGCTTCCTGTCCAACCTGCTCATCTCGCTCGCCCCGATGCTGCTCCTCGTCTTCCTATGGATCTTCATCGCGCGGCGCATGAGCCAGGGCATGGGCGGCGCGGGCGGCATGCTCGGCCGCAAACAGCCGCCCAAGCCGGTCGAGCTGGAGCCCGGCAAGAAGCGCACCACCTTCGCCGACGTCGCCGGCATCGACGAGGTCGAGGGCGAGCTCAACGACGTCGTGGACTTCCTCAAGAACCCCGACGCCTACCGGAAGATGGGCGCCAAGATGCCGCGCGGCGTGCTGCTCGCGGGCCCTCCCGGCACCGGCAAGACGCTGCTCGCGCGGGCCGTCGCGGGCGAGGCGGGCGTGCCGTTCTTCTCCGCGTCCGCCTCCGAGTTCATCGAGATGATCGTCGGCGTCGGCGCCTCGCGCGTACGGGAACTCTTCGCGGAGGCCCGCAAGGTCGCCCCGTCGATCATCTTCATCGACGAGATCGACACCATCGGGCGGGCCCGCGGCGGCGGCAGCGGCATGGGCGGCCACGACGAGCGCGAGCAGACGCTGAACCAGATCCTCACCGAGATGGATGGCTTCAGCGGCTCCGAGGGCGTCATCGTCATCGCCGCCACCAACCGCGCCGACGTCCTCGATCCGGCCCTGACCCGCCCCGGCCGCTTCGACCGCGTCGTCAACGTCTCGCCGCCCGACCGCGACGGCCGCGAGGCCATCCTCAAGATCCACACCCGCGAGATCCCGATGGCCGAGAACGTGAACCTCGCCCAGGTGGCACGGACGACGCCCGGCATGACCGGCGCCGAACTCGCCAACCTCGCCAACGAGGCCGCCCTCATCGCCGTCAAGCGCAAGCAGCCCCAGGTCACCCAGACCGACCTCTCCGAAGCCCTGGAGAAGGTCCAGCTGGGCGCCGAGCGGCCCCTGGTCATGCCCGAGGAGGAGCGCCGCCGCACCGCGTACCACGAGAGCGGCCACGCCCTCCTCGGCATGCTCCAGCCCGGCGCCGACCCGGTCCGCAAGATCACCATCGTGCCGCGCGGCCGCGCCCTCGGCGTCACCCTCTCCACCCCGGACGCCGACCGGTACGCGTACACGGAGGAGTACCTGCGCGGCCGCATCATCGGCGCCCTGGGCGGCATGGCCGCCGAACACGTCGTCTACGGAGTCGTCACCACCGGCGCCGAGAACGACCTCGAACAGGTCACCAACATCGCGCGCGGCATGGTCGCCCGCTGGGGCATGAGCGAGAAGGTCGGCCGTCTCTCGGCCCTCCCGAGCGACGCCCAGCAGGCCTACGGACTGTCCGCCGCGCCCGACACCCTCGACGTCATCGACGGCGAGATGCGCCGCATCGTCGACGAGTGCTACGAGGAGGCCTGCCACAAGCTGCGCGAGAACCGCGACAAGCTGGACGCGCTCGCCGCGGCCCTCCTGGAGAACGAGACGCTGGAGGAGGCCGACGCCTACCGGATCGCCGGCGTCACCCGCCTCTTCAAGGACATCGACTGACCGCCGACCGGCCGACCGGTCACGTACGGGCGATCAGGTACCGGAACACGTTGGGCATCCACACCGTGCCGTCCGCGCGGACGTACGGCTGCAGCGCCTCCGTGATCTCCTTGGCGACCTGAACCGGGTCCGTCGCCGCGGCCGCCGCGTCGAAGAGCCCCGTCGACAGCAACCCCCGTACGGCGCTGTCCGCGTCCGCGTACCCGAAGGGGCACGCCACCCGGCCGGACCCCTCGGGGCACAGCCCCGCGCGCCGGGCCACCTCCTCCAGGGCGGCACCCCGGCCGGGCGCCCCGCGCAGGGGATCGGCGAGCTTCCTGGCCACCTTCAGGACGGACGACGTCGTGCAGCACTCCGGAGGACCCCAGCCGGTGAGCACCACCAGGGCGCCCTTCCCGGCCGACGGCACGACCTCGCGCAGCAGCGCGGAGAGGTCCTCCGCGTCACCGTCCGCGCAGCCGATCGGGTGGAACGCCGTGATCAGCCCGTAGGACGCGTCCTCCGCCTCCGGGGCGGCGCCCTCCATGAGGCGCGGCCGCGTCTCCATGTCCGGCAGCCGCTCCCGGGCGAGCGCGAGCCGCTCCGGGCAGGCGCTCTCCATCCCGGCCACGCGGGCGCCCCGCGCGGCCGCCATCACGAGCGCAAGCCCGGCTCCGCAGCCGAGTGCCAGCAGCCGCGTGGCCCGGCCCACCTCGAGCCGTGCGTACACCGCCTCGTAGAGCGGGACCAGCATCCGCTCCTGGATCTCCGCCCAGTCACGCGCGCGTGCGTGCGGGTCCACGCCGGGCGCGAGCGCAGGTGTCATGGAAGGGCCCCATCCGCCGGGAGTCACCGGTGAGTTGTCCGTTGTCGTTCCCCGTAAGCCAGAGAACTGCGCGCGGGCCGTCCCGTCCAGAGGCGTTCCGGCATCCGGGCGAAAACCGGTGCCCCGGGGTCCAGGTCCGGCCGTAGCATGCGCGCCATGGCAAAAGCACCTGTTCTCACCCCCCGGGCGGACGACTTCCCGCGCTGGTACCAGGACCTGATCACCAAGGCCGAACTGGCCGACAACGGACCGGTGCGCGGCACGATGGTCATCCGACCGTACGGCTACGGCCTGTGGGAGCGGATGCAGCAGGACATGGACGCGCGCATCAAGGAGACGGGCACGCAGAACGCGTACTTCCCCCTTCTGATCCCGCAGTCCTACCTCACCAAGGAGGCCGACCACGTCGAGGGGTTCGCGCCCGAACTGGCCGTGGTCACGCACGGCGGCGGCAAGGAGCTGGAGGAGCCGGCCGTCGTCCGCCCCACCTCGGAGATGATCGTCAACGACTACTTCTCCAAGTGGGTGCAGAGCTACCGCGACCTGCCGCTGCTCATCAATCAGTGGGCGAACGTGGTCCGCTGGGAACTGCGGCCCCGGCTCTTCCTGCGCACCACGGAGTTCCTGTGGCAGGAGGGCCACACCGCGCACGCCACCTACGAGGAGGCGCGCGACTTCGCGGCCCGCATCCACCGCCACGTGTACGCGGACTTCATGGAGAACGTCCTCGCGATGGACGTCGTACTGGGCCGCAAGACCGCCAAGGAGCGCTTCGCGGGCGCCATCAACACGCTCACCCTCGAAGGGATGATGGGCGACGGCAAGGCCCTCCAGATGGGCACGAGCCACGAGCTGGGCCAGAACTTCGCCAAGGCGTTCCACACCCAGTACTTGTCGAAGGAAGGCAGGCAGGAGCTCGTCTGGCAGACCTCCTGGGGGTCGACCACGCGCATGATCGGCGCCCTGGTGATGATGCACGGCGACGACGACGGACTGCGGGTGCCGCCGCGCCTGGCGCAGGTCCAGGTCGTCGTGCTCGCCATCAAGGGCGACGAGGCGGTGCTCGCCAAGGTCCGCGAGATCGGCGCCGCCCTGAAGGCCGCCGGGATCCGCGTCCAGGTCGACGACCGCACCGACACCCCGTTCGGCCGCCGCGCGGTCGACTGGGAGCTCAAGGGCGTCCCCGTACGCGTCGAGGTCGGCCCCCGCGACCTGGAGAGCGGGACGGCGATGGTCGCCCGCCGCATCCCCGGCGGCAAGACGCCGGTCGCGGTCGACACGCTCGCCGCGGTGCTGCCCGGCCTCCTGGAGGAGGACCAGGCGCTGCTCCTGCGCCAGTCGCGCGAGCGCCGCGTGTCCCGCACCAGCGACGTCACCACCGTGGCGGAGGCCGTCGAGGCGACCGACGCCGGCGGCTGGGCCCGCATCCCGTGGGCCACCCTCGGCCCGGAGGGGGAGGAGACGCTCGCCGAGCACGGCGCCTCGGTGCGCTGTCTGCTCGCCGAGGACGGGGCGGTGCCGGACGCCGATGACGCACCGGGTAACGTCGCGGTCGTCGCGCGCGCCTACTGAGGCCCATGGCGGGAAGACGGCCTCCGGGGCGCCGGGGTTGCGGAAGAGGCCGAAACACCTCTTGCGTCACACATGAAGTCGTATGCCGCAGTGCGCGTAGGCCGCCTACGCGCACGGGCGTACAGGTCACTACGCACCACCTTGGTGCGAGCTGTGAGACTTCTCCGCAGATCGGCGCACCCGCCCTCGTCCGGACGCATCAGCGACAACTGACGGGTACGTGCAAATTATTTGGGATGCCCCGGAATAGGAACACAGAGGCACCCCGGCTCGTTGTCACGACGTGAGCACGACACCACCTGTTCTCGCCGCAGAGCTGGCAGGGGCGTGGGCCGACATTCAGCGGCACCACCCCGAACTGCCGGATCTTGCCGCGCCCGAATCCCTGATCGGGGAGTCGTCGTCCGCCTGCGGACACGAGCTCTCCTTCGAGCGACTCCTCCACGAGGCAGTCCACGGCATCGCAGCCGCGCGCGGAATCCGCGACACGTCCCGCGCCGGCCGCTACCACAACCGCAGATTCCTGGCCATCGCCGAGGAGATGGGCCTCGACCACCCCGAGGAGCCGCACCCCAGCAGCGGCTTCTCGCTGGTCGCGCTCACTCCGGAGGCGAAGCAGCGTTACCGACAGACGATCGAGCGACTCCAGCGCGCCCTCAAGGCGCACACCGTGGCGACCGCCGCGGACACCAAGCGCAGCTTCCGCGGCCCGGCCGCGCGGCACGGCTCCTCCGGGGGCGGCGTCCGCGTCAAGGCCGTCTGCGACTGCGGGCGCAACGTCCGCGTGGTGCCCTCGGTGCTGGCGCAGGCCCCGATCGTCTGCGGCGGCTGCGGCAAGCCGTTCCGGATCCCGGAGGTCGTCGGCGCCGGCGTCGCGGTCGGCTGACCGCCGGGCTCCTGGTGGGGCGGCCGGCGGGGCCGCCTCCCCGCCCGCCCGGGGCCGGGGGGAGCGTTCGGCCGCTCCGGCGGCATATGGCACAATGGCTAGCTGTACTCGACAGTCGCATAGGACCCCTCTCTCCTCCGGCTGACGCGTCCATCGGGCACTCGGGTACCGCAACCCCACGCGGCCATCTCGCCGTGCCCACCCACGTCAAGACCAGGAGACACCACTCCAGTGGCAGTCAAGATCAAGCTGAAGCGTCTGGGCAAGATCCGTTCGCCTCACTACCGCATCGTCGTCGCCGACTCCCGTACCCGCCGTGACGGCCGGGCCATCGAGGAGATCGGTCTGTACCACCCGGTGCAGAACCCCTCGCGCATCGAGGTCGACTCGGACCGCGCGCAGTACTGGCTGGGTGTCGGCGCGCAGCCGACCGAGCCGGTTCTCGCCATCCTGAAGCTCACCGGTGACTGGCAGAAGTTCAAGGGTCTGCCGGCCCCCGCGCCGCTGAAGGTCGCCGAGCCGAAGGCCGCCCGCCCCTCCTTCGAGGCGCTGGCCACGGCCGACGAGCCCAAGGGTGAGGCCATCACCCAGAAGAAGAAGGCTGAGAAGAAGGACGAGGCCGCTGAGGCTGCGTCCGAGTCGACCGAGGCCTGAGCATGCTCGAGGAGGCTCTTGAGCACCTCGTGAAGGGCATTGTCGACAACCCCGACGACGTGCAGGTCGCCTCGCGCAACCTGCGCCGTGGGCGCGTGCTGGAGGTCCGGGTCCACCCCGACGACCTCGGCAAGGTGATCGGTCGTAACGGCCGCACCGCGCGTGCTCTGCGGACCGTCGTGGGCGCCATCGGCGGCCGCGGTGTCCGCGTCGACCTCGTCGACGTCGACCAGGTTCGCTGACAAGTTGAACACCGGCTCGGGCCGGGGAGGGCCTCAGGGCCGTCCCCGGCCTTAGTCGTATGACAGGAGATAGCTCACGTGCAGCTGGTAGTCGGGCGCATCGGGCGCGCCCACGGCATCAAGGGTGAGGTCACCGTCGAGGTGCGTACCGACGAGCCCGAGCTGCGGCTCGGCCCCGGTGCGGTGCTCGCCACCGACCCCGCGTCCACCGGACCGCTCACCATCGAGTCCGGCCGGGTGCACAGCGGTCGGCTGCTGCTGCGCTTCGCCGGCGTCCGCGACCGCACCGGCGCGGAGGCCCTGCGCAACACGCTCCTGATCGCGGAGGTCGACCCGGAGGAGCTGCCGGAGGACGAGGACGAGTTCTACGACCACCAGCTCATGGACCTCGACGTCGTCACCGTGGACGGCACCGAGGTCGGCCGGATCACCGAGATCTCCCACCTGCCCTCGCAGGACCTCTTCATCGTGGAGCGGCCCGACGGCAGCGAGGTCATGATCCCCTTCGTCGAGGAGATCGTCACCGAGATCGACCTCGAGGAGCAGAAGGCGGTCATCGACCCGCCGCCCGGCCTCATCGACGACCGGGCCGAGATCGCCTCCGCCCGCGACGCCGAGACCGAGGCGGGCGCCGAGGACGGCTCGGCATGAGGCTCGACGTCGTCACGATCTTCCCCGAGTACCTGGAACCGCTGAACGTCTCGCTCGTCGGCAAGGCACGCGCGCGAGGACAGCTCGACGTCCGCGTGCACGACCTGCGCGAGTGGACCCACGACCGGCACAACACGGTCGACGACACCCCCTACGGGGGCGGCCCCGGCATGGTCATGAAGACCGAGCCGTGGGGCGAGTGCCTCGACGACGTGCTCGCCGACGGATACGAGGGCGGCGCCCAGGCGCCCGCCCTGGTCGTCCCCACCCCCAGCGGCCGCCCCTTCACCCAGGAGCTCGCCGTGGAGCTCTCGCAGCGCCCCTGGCTGGTCTTCACCCCGGCACGCTACGAGGGCATCGACCGCCGCGTCATCGACGAGTACGCGACCCGGATGCCCGTCTACGAGGTCTCCATCGGCGACTACGTGCTCGCCGGCGGGGAGGCCGCCGTCCTCGTCGTCACCGAGGCCGTGGCCCGGCTGCTGCCCGGCGTCCTCGGCAACGCGGCGTCCCACGAGGACGACTCCTTCGCGCCCGGCGCCATGGCGAACCTCCTGGAGGGGCCCGTCTACACCAAGCCCCCGGCCTGGCGCGGCCGCGAGATCCCCGAGGTGCTGCTCAGCGGCCACCACGGGAAGATCGCCCGCTGGCGACGGGACGAGGCGCTGCGCCGCACGGTGCGCAACCGGCCCGATCTCGTCGAGCGCACCGACCCGAAGGCCTTCGACAAGAAGGACCGCGAGATGCTCTCGATCCTGGGCTGGCGACCGGGTCCCGACGGCCGATTTGGGCCCACGCCCGAGGTCGTGGAAGAATAAGCCGCTGCTGTACGTCCAGCCTGCGCCCCTGCCACAGGGGGAACGACGCCGGCCCGACGCGATCAGCTACCGAAACTCATCACATACCTCCCGCCGATGACCTGTGGCATCGGTGAAGAAAGCAGACGATCATGTCTCACCTGCTCGACTCCGTCGACTCCGCGTCGCTGCGCAGCGACATCCCGGCCTTCCGCCCGGGTGACACCGTCAACGTCCACGTCCGCGTCATCGAGGGCAACCGCTCCCGTGTGCAGCAGTTCAAGGGCGTAGTCATCCGCCGCCAGGGCGCCGGTGTCCGCGAGACCTTCACGGTCCGCAAGGTCTCCTTCTCCGTCGGCGTCGAGCGCACCTTCCCGGTGAACAGCCCGATCTTCGAGAAGATCGAGCTCGTCAGCCGCGGTGACGTCCGTCGCGCCAAGCTGTACTACCTCCGCGAGCTGCGCGGCAAGGCCGCGAAGATCAAGGAGAAGCGCGAGAACTGAGCCGCTCGGCGCCCCACGCGGGCGCCGGCGCATCTCGCGTACGGAGTCCACAGGAGCGCCGGATAGCATCTGGCCTCGATGGACACCGAAGCACAGCATCAGGAGCGCGACCGCTCCTCCCGGCCCCACGAGAGCACCTCGGAGGGCGAGGAGGGACGGTCGCGTTCCTCTTTGTCTCTCGGGGGGATCGCGGAGCAGGTGCCCGGCGGCCGGATCACGCTCGGCGCGCTGCTCTGCGTGGTGCTGCTGCTGGCCTTCGGGGTCTTCGTGATGCAGCCGTTCCAGATCCCCAGCAGCTCGATGCGGCCGACGCTGAACGTCGGGGACCGCGTTCTCGTGAACAAGTTGGCGTACCGTTTCGGTGCGCGGCCGGAGCGCGGGGATGTCGTCGTCTTCGACGGCAGCGGGTACTTCGGTGACGCGGACTACGTCAAGCGCGTCGTCGGGGTGGGGGGAGACCACGTGGTCTGCTGCGACAGGCAGGGGAGGATCGCCGTGAACGGGCGAGCCGTGGACGAGCGGTCCCTGCTGTACCGCGGGGACGCGCCTTCAGAGGTGCGCTTCGACATCGAGGTTCCCGACGGGACGCTCTTTCTGCTGGGTGACCACCGCGCCGACTCCCGCGACTCCCGCGACTATCTGGGCGCCCCCGGCGGCGGCTTCGTCCCCGTCGACCAGGTGATCGGCAAGGCCCAGTGGGTCGCCTGGCCCGCCGTCCACTGGAGCTCCCTGGCGCGCGAGGACCTCTACGCGCGCGTACCCGAGGCGGGCGGCGCCCATGGGTAAGCGGGGCAGGACGCACGCCGGTGACGAGGCCGAGGAGCAACTGCCCACCGGGAGCAGGCGCACCGCGGGCACCGCGCCGCGCGGCCGGGCGGAGCGCCGCAAGCTGGCCCGCAAGGTGAAGCGGCGCCGCCGGCGTTCCGCGATCAAGGAGATACCTCTCCTGATAGGCGTGGCGCTGCTCATCGCGCTCGTCCTGAAGACGTTCCTGGTGCAGGCCTTCGTGATCCCGTCGGGCTCCATGGAGCAGACGATCAAGATCGGCGACCGGGTCCTGGTCGACAAACTGACGCCCTGGTTCGGCGCGAAGGTGCAGCGCGGCGACGTCGTGGTCTTCAAGGACCCCGGCAAGTGGCTGGAGCAGGAGACGGGACAGAAGAAGGACGACCCCGTCGGGATCAAGCAGATCAAGACGGGTCTCACGTGGATCGGCCTGCTGCCCTCCGCCGACGAGCGGGACCTGATCAAACGCGTCGTGGCCGTCGGCGGCGACACGGTGAAATGCTGCGACGCCCAGGGCCGCGTCACCGTCAACGGGACGCCGCTCGAGGAACGTTCGTACATCCACCCCGGCAACGCGCCCTCGAAGTTCGACTTTTCGGTGAAGGTTCCCGAAGGCCGGCTCTTCGTGATGGGCGATCACCGGGCGAACTCGGCGGACTCGCGCTACCACCTCACCGAGGCGTTCCACGGCACCGTGTCCGAGGAATCCGTAGTGGGGCGGGCCCGGTTCATCGGCTGGCCGATCGGGAACTGGACCACGCTGGAGGAGCCGGAGACCTTCGCGGGGGTCGCCGACGCGCAAGGGGGCGGATCGACCGCGGCCCCCGGCGCGTCGCATAGGGTGGCCATCGCGGACAGCCCCGAATCGAGACCCGACTCATTGGATTCGGACGGAATGATCCCTCTCCCGACCCCTGCGGAACTCCCGCTCGTTATGGGAGTGGTGGGCCTGCATCGCGTAGGGATCAGGCAGCGGCACGGAGTGAGGAGTGGATGTGGGGGACTTGGCGGTCGGCGCACGGTCAGGGCATGGGCCCGAGGAACAGCCCGAGCGATCCGACGACGCGACAGGTCCCGGCGTGACTGACCACACGCCCGGGAGCGATGACGGTGGAGCGGCGGGCCGTTCCGGCGCCGCCGGAGAGCGGCCCGGCGACGAGCCGAGGATTCCGAAGAAGGCCAAGAAGCCCCGCTCCTTCTGGAAGGAGCTGCCGCTGCTCATCTTGATCGCCCTGGTCCTGGCCCTGTTGATCAAGACCTTCCTGGTGCAGGCGTTCTCGATCCCGTCGGGGTCGATGCAGAACACGCTGCAGATCGGCGACCGCGTGCTCGTCGACAAGCTGACCCCGTGGTTCGGCTCCAAGCCGGAGCGCGGCGAGGTCATCGTGTTCAACGACCCGGACCAGTGGCTGGAGGGCGAGCCCGCCAAGCCGCCGAACGCCGCGCAGAAGGTTCTGAGCTGGGTCGGCCTCATGCCCTCCGCCGACGAGAAGGACCTCATCAAGCGGGTCGTCGGCGTCAGCGGCGACACCGTCGAGTGCAAGGGCACGGGCCCGTTGAAGGTCAACGGCAAGGCGCTGAACGAGCCTTACGTCTTCCCGGGCAACACCCCGTGCAGCGCGGACGGCGTCGGCGGCACCTTCAAGGTGAAGGTTCCCGAAGGCAAAGTCTGGGTCATGGGCGACCACCGCCAGGACTCGCTGGACTCCCGCTACCACCAGAACGACAAGAACCAGGGCTTCGTCCCCGTGGACAACGTCGTGGGCCGCGCGATCGTGGTGGCCTGGCCGCCCACGCACTGGTCCACGCTGCCGGTCCCGGACACCTTCGACCAGTCGGGGATCAACGCCGCGGCGAACGTCGCCCCGGGCGCCCTGGGACTCGCCGGAGCCGTGCCGCTCGTGCTGTGGCGCCGCCGCCGGACGAACCGGAGCGTTACTGAGGGGAACACCAGGGTTTCTGAGGTCACGAGCGCCCGGTAGGGTGCCGTCCCAGATCGCCGATCTTGCGCGGTCCGTGCCACTCGGGCCGGACCGCGCGGTCGATGTCTCCGACGCTGGGGAGCAACTGGGATGAGCAGGACGGGTCGTACGGCCGAGGGCCACGGCAAGGCCGGCAGTGTGCTGTCGGGCATAGCCGTGGCCCTCGGCTGTGTGCTGTTCCTCGGCGGGTTCGTATGGGGTGCCGTGGTGTACCAGCCGTACACGGTGCCCACCGACTCCATGACGCCGACGATCGGCGCGGGCGACCGAGTGCTCGCGCAACGGATCGACGGCGGCGAGGTCAAGCGCGGCGACGTGGTCGTCTTCCGCGAGGCCAGCTGGGGCGACATGCCGATGGTCAAGCGGGTGGTCGGCGTCGGTGGCGACAAGATCGCCTGCTGCACGGACGGCAAGCTCACCGTCAACGGCGAGCAGGTCGAAGAACCGTATCTGCCGGCCGGTACGTCCGCCTCGCTCGCCGGGATCAAGTCGACCACGGTCCCGCAGGGCCGGCTCTTCCTCCTCGGTGACGAGCGCAGCGGCTCCCTGGACTCCAGCGTCCACCTCGGTGACGCCAACGGCGGCTCGGTGGAGCGCGGCGCCGTGGAGGCCCGGGTGGACGCCGTGGCCTGGCCCATGAACGGCATGCTGGGCAAGCCCACGGGCTTCGAGGCGATGCCCGGCGGTATCTCGCAGCCCGGCCCGCTCCGGATCATGGTGGGCGCCGTCGTGGCCGGCGCGGTCCTGGTGCTCGCCGGCGCCGCGTACGGCCCGATCGCGAACCGGGCACGGCGCTCCCGGACCCGCCGCGCGCCGGAGCCCGCCCGTGTCTGAGCCCGGCGGCGTCGTGCGCGAGGTGGCCCGCGTCGTCCTGCTCGACCAGGACGACCGCGTCCTGCTGCTGCACGGGCACGAGCCCGGCGACACGGCGGACGACTGGTGGTTCACTCCGGGCGGCGGTCTGGAGGGCGACGAGACGCGTGCGCAGGCCGCGCTGCGGGAACTGGCCGAGGAGACGGGCATCACGGATGTGCGGCTCGGCCCGGTCCTGTGGCAGCGGGTCTGCTCCTTCCCGTTCGACGGGCGCCGCTGGGACCAGGACGAGTGGTACTTCCTGGCCCGCACGACCTCGACGGCCCGGGCCGTGGAGATCAACGGAGAGGGCCTGACCGACCTGGAACGGCGCAGTGTCGCGGGAGCGCGATGGTGGTCGTGCGAGGAACTGGCCGAGGCCCGTGAGACGGTGTACCCGACCAGGCTCGCCGAGCTGCTGAAGCGGCTGCTCGTCGAGGGTCCCCCGAGCCGGCCGCTGGTTCTCGAGACGGAAATCGTCTAGAGGCACCGGTGGCTGACGCACAATAGGGGGACGCACGGCAGAAGGGGAACATGCCATGAGCGCCGAGGACCTCGAGAAGTACGAGACCGAGATGGAGCTGAAGCTCTACCGGGAGTACCGCGACGTCGTCGGGCTGTTCAAATACGTGATCGAGACCGAGCGGCGCTTCTACCTCACCAACGACTACGAGATGCAGGTGCACTCGGTCCAGGGCGAGGTGTTCTTCGAGGTGTCGATGGCGGATGCCTGGGTCTGGGACATGTACCGCCCCGCTCGTTTCGTGAAGCAAGTCCGGGTCCTCACGTTCAAGGACGTGAACATCGAGGAGCTCAACAAGAGCGACCTGGAGCTTCCGGGCAGCTGAGCCCGCGTCCTTCCGCTGATTTCCCCGGGCCGTCCCTCCGGTCGTCCCCCTGGCGGGTGACGGAGTTTTCCACAACCCGCCGGTAGTTCACCAAGATCCACTCCGTTCCGTCCCGTGCCGCAGCGTGGACGTCGGAGGTGGTGCCGACGTGAACGCACGGGGCGCGATGGGGAAGTACGGCGAGGACCTGGCCGCGAGGCGGCTGGCCGAGACGGGAATGACCGTGCTCGCGCGGAACTGGCGCGCGGGCCGCACGGGCGAGATCGACATCGTGGCGCGGGACGGCGACGCGATCGTCGTCTGCGAGGTCAAGACGCGCAGAGGGGGAGGCGAGTCGGCCTTCGAGCACCCGATGGCCGCGATCACGCAGGTCAAGGCGCGACGACTGCGGTGCCTGGCCGAGCGCTGGATCCACGAGCACGGGGGAGCGCCACCGGGCGGCGTCCGTATCGACGTGATCGGCGTCCTGGTGCCCGAGCGCGGCGCACCCCGCCTCGAGCACGTGCGGGGGGTGTCCTGATGGGATTCGCGCGTACGTGTTCCGTGGCCCTGGTGGGAGTCGAGGGCGTCGTCGTCGAGGTGCAGGCCGACCTGGAGCCCGGCGTCGCCGCGTTCACGCTCGTCGGCCTGCCGGACAAGAGTCTGATCGAGAGCCGCGACCGGGTCAGGGCGGCCGTCGTGAACTCCGGGGCCGACTGGCCTCAGAAGAAGCTGACCGTGGGGCTCAGCCCGGCGTCGGTGCCCAAGGCCGGGTCGGGATTCGATCTCGCTGTCGCGTGTGCCGTACTCGGCGCCGCCGAGCGTATCGATCCGCGCGTGCTCGCCGACATCGTCATGATCGGGGAGCTGGGGCTCGACGGGCGGGTCCGGCCGGTGCGCGGGGTGCTTCCCGCCGTACTGGCCGCGGCCGACGCCGGGTACGAGCAGGTCGTCGTGCCCGAGTGCACCGCGGGCGAGGCGTCCCTGGTGCCCGGGATCTCCGTCCTCGGGGTGCGCAGCCTGCGCCAGCTCATCGCGGTGCTCACCGACGAGCCCGTCCCGGAGGAGGAGCCGGAGCCCGCCGGCCGCCCCGATCCGATGCTGGCCGCGCTCAGCATGCCCGGCAGCGGCGCCGACATCGGCGGTCTGACACTCGACGGGCACGGGCTCGACCTCGCGGACGTCGTCGGCCAGCTGTCGGCACGCACCGCCATCGAGGTCGCCGCGGCGGGCGGACACCACGTCATGCTCTCGGGCCCGCCGGGCGCGGGCAAGACGATGCTTGCCGAGCGGCTGCCCGCCCTGCTGCCACCGCTCACCCGCGGGGAGGCGCTCGAGGTCACAGCCATCCACTCGGTGGCCGGCATGCTCCCACCGGGCAAGTCCATGATCGACACCGCGCCGTACTGCGCGCCCCACCACTCGGCCACCATGCAGTCCCTGGTCGGTGGCGGCCCGGGCGTCGCACGGCCCGGAGCGGTGTCGCTGTCGCACCGTGGCGTCCTCTTTCTGGACGAGGCTCCGGAGTTCAGCGGCCAGGCGCTCGACGCGCTGCGCCAGCCCCTCGAGGCGGGGCACGTGGTCATCGCCCGCAGCGCCGGGGTGGTGCGACTGCCGGCGCGGTTCCTCATGGCGCTGGCCGCGAACCCCTGCCCCTGCGGGCACTACCGGGCGCTCGGCGGCGAGTGCGACTGCCCGCCGGCGACCGTGCGGCGCTACCAGGCCCGGCTCTCCGGGCCCCTGCTCGACCGCGTCGACCTGCGCGTCGAGGTGGACGCCGTCACACGGAACGAGCTCGCGGGATACGGCCCGCGCGGCGAGAGCACCCAGGTCGTCGCCGACCGGGTCAGGCAGGCCAGGGAGCGGGCGGCGGCACGGCTCGCGGAGACACCGTGGCGGACCAACAGCGAGGTGCCCGGGCACGCCCTGCGCACCCGGTGGCCCGCCGCGCCCGGTGCCCTGGACGAGGCCGAGCTGGACCTGGAGCGCGGCTTCATCACCGCGCGCGGCCTCGACCGGGTGCTGCGCGTGGCCTGGACCGTCGCCGACCTGGCCGGACGGGACCGGCCCTTCGCCGAGGACGTGGCGCTCGCCCTGCAACTACGGACCGGGATCTCGCGCGGGGTGCCGATGACGATCGGGGCCGAGCGGTGACCGGGCCCGCCGGTACGGGCCCGGGCGTGCCGGACGCGGTGCGGCTCGCCCGGGCCCGGCTGACCCGGATCGTCGAACCGGGCTGGGAGGCCGCCGCCCGCTGGCTGCGCGAGTTCGGGGCAGTCGAGACGGTGCGGCGGATCGACGCGGGCGCCGCCGACGAGGAGGCCGAGCCGCTGCCCGGGGTGCGGGCCGAGCGCTGGGCGGGCCTGCTCGCCCGGGCCCGGGACGCGCCGCCCCCGGAGCGGGATCTGGACCGCGCGGCGGAGCGCGGGGCGCGCTTCGTGTGCCCGGGGGACGTGGAGTGGCCCGGGCAGCTCGACGACCTGGGGGACGCGCGGCCCCTGGGGCTCTGGGTGCGGGGCGGGCCCAGCCTGCGGATGTGGGCATTGCGCTCGGTGGCCGTGGTCGGGTCGCGGGCCTGCACGGACTACGGCGTCCGCATGGGGGCGAGCCTGGGCGCCGGGCTCGCCGAGCGCGGCTGGGTCGTCGTGTCGGGCGGCGCGTACGGGGTGGACGCGGCGGCCCATCGCGGGGCCCTGGGCGCGACCGGGGCCACGGTCGCCGTGCTGGCCTGCGGGATCGACCGGATCTATCCGCGCGGCCACACCCAGTTGATCGACCGGGTCGCGGAACAGGGACTGGTGGTGGCCGAGTTGCCGCCAGGGGAGCATCCGACCCCCAGCCGCTTCATCCTGCGCAACAGGGTGATCGCGGCGCTGACCAGGGGCACGGTCGTCGTCGAGGCCGCCTATCGCAGCGGGGCGCTGGGCACGGCCCGCTGGGCACAGCGGCTCGGGCGGCACGCGATGGGCGTGCCCGGGCCGGCGACGAGCACCGTCTCGGCGGGCGTGCACGAACTGCTGCGCAAGGAAGGCGTACTGGTGACCGATGCCGCCGAAGTGGTCGAGCTGGTGGGGGAGATGGGCGAGCTCGCGCCGGCGCGCCGCGGGCCGGTGCTCGCCCGGGATCTGCTGCCACCAGCCGCGGCTCGGGTGCTCGCCGCACTGCCCGGACGCGGGGCCGCCGGGGTCGCGCAGATCGCCCGGGACGCGGGGACGAGTGCGGACGACACGATCGGGAGGTTGTACGAACTGCGCTCGTTGGGGTTCGTCGAACGACACGGCGATGGCTGGCAGTTGACACGCCAGAGCGTCGAGCCGGTCTTTCCGGAAGGGGGAGTTCCCTGACGCTGTGTGTTGCGCCGTCCGGATGACACCCCGATGACCTTGCCAGTTCCGGCAGTTGGTGTTTCGGAGTGGTTACGGAGAGAGACGCGGGAGGTCGTCGGGGCCGGGTAACGGAACGTATCTGCACGGGTGTGATCACCCGGTCATCGCGCACTGCGACGCTCCAGTCACGCTACGCTCACCAGGATTCGGGTTCGCCACCTCGATCCGTGACCAGGTGGACGGCTCGTGATCAGTCAGTACGAGACGGGCACCCCGGCCTCTCCACAGCGAAACGATCAACGGCACAAGGCGGCGCATGCCACAGCACACCTCAGGGTCCGACCGGGCGGCGGCACCCCCCGCCGCCCGCGGCTCCAGCGTGCGGCCTCCGGCTCCCACCTCCCTGGAGGAGCTGTGGAGGTCGTACAAGGCGACCGGCGACGAGCGGCTGCGCGAGCAGCTGATCCTGCACTACTCGCCGCTGGTGAAGTACGTCGCCGGCCGGGTCAGTGTGGGCCTGCCGCCCAACGTGGAGCAGGCCGACTTCGTCTCGTCCGGGGTCTTCGGGCTGATCGACGCGATCGAGAAGTTCGACATCGAGCGCGAGATCAAGTTCGAGACGTACGCGATCACCCGGATCCGCGGTGCGATGATCGACGAGCTGCGGGCGCTGGACTGGATCCCCCGGTCGGTGCGGCAGAAGGCGCGCAACGTGGAGCGCGCGTACGCCACGCTGGAGGCCAAGCTGCGGCGCACGCCCTCGGAGAGCGAGGTGGCCGCCGAGATGGGGGTCGCGCTCGAGGAACTGCACGCCGTTTTCAGCCAGTTGTCGCTGGCCAACGTGGTGGCGCTGGAGGAGCTGCTGCACGTCGGGGGCGAGAGCGGCGACCGGCTCAGCCTCATGGACACCCTGGAGGACCAGGCCGCCGACAACCCGGTGGAGGTCGCCGAGGACCGGGAGCTGCGCAGGTTCCTCGCGCGGGCGATCAACACGCTGCCGGAGCGGGAGAAGACCGTGGTCACGCTGTACTACTACGAGGGCCTGACCCTCGCGGAGATCGGCAATGTGCTCGGGGTGACCGAGAGCCGGGTCAGTCAGATCCACACGAAGTCGGTGCTGCAGCTGCGGGCGAAGCTGGCAGGGTTCGGGCGCTGACCCGGCCGACGGCCTCGTGACGTGCGGAATCGTCCCTGCCCGCGCCTTCGCCGGGCGGTCACGGATGGTGCGGGGTGTCCGGTGGCACTCCCGTCCCGGGGGTCGCGCTCGTAAAGTGGAGGCGTGCCAAGGATTCGAGCGGCCTCTGTGGCCGAGCACCGGTCGATGCAGCGCGGCGCCCTTCTGGACGCGGCGCGTTCCCTGCTGTCCGAGGGCGGGACGGAGGCGCTGACCTTCCCCGCGCTCGCCGAGCGGACGGGGCTCGCGCGGTCGTCCGTGTACGAGTACTTCAAGTCCCGGGCGGCCGTCGTCGAGGAGCTGTGCGCGGTCGACTTCCCGGTGTGGGCCGCGGAGGTCGAGGCCGGGATGGCGCGGGCCGCGACGCCTCGGGGCAAGGTCGAGGCGTATGTGCGGGAGCAGTTGGCGCTGGTCGGGGACCGGCGGCACCGGGCCGTCGTCGCGATCTCGGCGAGCGAGCTGGACGCCGGGGCGCGGGAGAAGATCCGGGCCGCGCACGGCGGGCTCGTCGCGATGATCGTCGAGGCGCTCGGGGAGTTGGGGCACGAGGAGCCGCGGCTTGCGGCGATGCTCGTGCAGGGGGTTGTCGACGCGGCCGTGCGGCGGATCGAGCTCGGGGCCGCGGAGGAGCCCGGGGTGATCGTCGATGCGGCGGTCGCCATGGTGCTGCGGGGCGTCTCCGGCTGAGACCCGCCTCCGTTCGGCCTCCTTCAGGGCGCGCCCGGCGCCGGGGTGCCGCCTTGCCCGCCCGTGCCGCCCCAGGCGGCAGACTGCCCAAGGCTGGGCCGACCGCATGCGCACCCGGGGCCGAGGAGCTGCCCAAGGCCAGGTAGACCGAAGGCGTACTCGGGGCCGGACTGCTGCTCAAGGCTGAGGGGCCATGGACCCCAGAGGGGGAGCAGGCGGGGCGGGGTCGGAGGCAGGGCCGTCGGGGACAGCAGGGTCAAAGGGTTCAGGTAGGTCGTCGCTCGGCGCAGGCCCCAGTGGAGGCAGGACGGGGCGGACGGCGGGCAGTGGCCTGTGGGGAGTTCCAGGGTGCCCAGGGCGGTGCCCGCTGCGACCTGGTCTCCTTTGCGTACCGATGTCGCCACCGGTTCGTACGAGGTGCGCAGCGGCGGGGTGCCGGAGTCGGTGAGTTCGACGGTGACGACGCCGCGGCCCGCCACCTGGCCGGCGAAGGAGACGCGGCCCGCCGCGACCGTGCGGACCGGTGCGCCGATGGGGGCCGCGAGGTCGACGCCGCGGTGGCCGGGGCCGTAGGGCGAGGCGGGCGGTGACCAGTCACGCACGATCGCCGGGCGGTCGCCCACCGGCCAGATGTTCGAGGCAGGGGTCCGGTCGGCCGTCTCCGCCCGTGCCGAGGCGGGCGCGAGCAGGAGCAGGACCGGCAGAAGCATCACGCTGAGTAGTGTTCGCATGGCTCAGACGATCCGCCTCCGGGCCGATCGGCGCGGATCATGGCGGCGAATCGTGGACTACCGGCCGGTTGTGGACAGCGGCGTCACCCGCATCTCCGCGGGTCCCGTACACTTCTTGTGGCGATCCGGGCCACCGGATCGACTTCGCACGCCCCGACACCTTCGGAGTCAGCGGCCTATCGGTCCCGTACGAGCGACAGCGCGTACGCGGCAGGCACGCGGTGGGGCGTCAGGAAACAACCGAGAACACCAGAGGAGTACGGCCATGGCCGTCGTCACGATGCGGGAGCTGCTGGAGAGCGGCGTCCACTTCGGTCACCAGACCCGTCGTTGGAACCCGAAGATGAAGCGCTTCATCTTCACGGAGCGCAACGGCATCTACATCATCGACCTGCTCCAGTCGCTGTCGTACATCGACCGCGCCTACGAGTTCGTCAAGGAGACCGTCGCCCACGGCGGCACGGTCATGTTCGTCGGCACGAAGAAGCAGGCGCAGGAGGCGATCGCCGAGCAGGCGACCCGCGTCGGCATGCCCTACGTGAACCAGCGCTGGCTGGGCGGCATGCTCACCAACTTCTCGACCGTCTACAAGCGTCTGCAGCGCCTCAAGGAGCTCGAGCAGATCGACTTCGAGGACGTCGCCGCGTCCGGTCTCACCAAGAAGGAGCTTCTCGTGCTCTCGCGCGAGAAGGCCAAGCTGGAGAAGACCCTCGGCGGTATCCGCGAGATGTCCAAGGTGCCCAGCGCCGTCTGGATCGTGGACACCAAGAAGGAGCACATCGCTGTCGGCGAGGCCCGGAAGCTCAACATCCCGGTCGTCGCGATCCTCGACACGAACTGTGACCCCGACGAGGTCGACTACAAGATCCCGGGCAACGACGACGCGATCCGCTCCGTCACCCTGCTCACCCGCGTGATCGCCGACGCCGTCGCCGAGGGCCTCATCGCCCGCTCCGGTGCCGCCACGGGCGACCAGAAGCCGGGCGAGAAGGCCGCCGGCGAGCCGCTCGCCGAGTGGGAGCGCGACCTGCTCGAGGGCGAGAAGAAGGCCGACGAGAAGCCGGCCGCCGAGGCTGAGGTCCAGACCTCCGCCGAGACCGAGAAGGTCGCCGACGCCGAGGCCGAGGTCGCCGCCGAGGTCGCCACCGAGGCTCCGGCCGCGGACGCCGAGCAGGCCTGACCCGCACGGGTACCGGTTTCATGAGGTGACGGCGGGGGCCGGTGCGGCCCCCGCCGTTCACCCGTGACTCTGGAGGCGCCCCGGGCCGGCCCGTTCGGCCCGGACCTCCGACGCACACTTCTCAGACTTCGTAGAGAGAAAACCAGGATCATGGCGAACTACACCGCCGCTGACGTCAAGAAGCTCCGCGAGCTCACGGGCGCCGGCATGATGGACTGCAAGAAGGCGCTCGACGAGGCCGAGGGCAACGTCGACAAGGCCGTCGAGGCCCTGCGCATCAAGGGCCAGAAGGGCGTCGCCAAGCGCGAGGGCCGCTCCGCCGAGAACGGCGCCGTGGTCTCCCTCATCGCCGACGACAACACCTCGGGCGTCATCCTCGAGCTGAAGTGCGAGACGGACTTCGTCGCCAAGGGCGAGAAGTTCCAGTCGGTCGCCAACCAGCTCGCCGAGCACGTCGCGAAGACCTCCCCGGCCGACCTCGAGGCGCTGCTCGCCTCCGAGATCGAGCCCGGCAAGACCGTGCAGGCCTTCGTCGACGAGGCGAACGCCAACCTCGGCGAGAAGATCGTCCTGGACCGCTTCGCGCAGTTCACCGGCGGTTACGTCTCCGCGTACATGCACCGCACGATGCCCGACCTGCCCCCGCAGATCGGTGTCCTCGTCGAGCTGGACAAGGAGAACGCGGAGATCGCCAAGGGCGTCGCCCAGCACATCGCCGCCTTCGCGCCGAAGTACCTCTCCCGCGAGGACGTCCCGGCCGAGATCGTCGAGACCGAGCGTCGCGTCGCCGAGGAGACCACCCGCGCCGAGGGCAAGCCCGAGGCCGCCCTGCCGAAGATCGTCGAGGGTCGCCTCAACGGCTTCTTCAAGGACGCCACGCTGCTCGGTCAGCCGTACGCCCTCGACAACAAGAAGTCCGTCGAGAAGGTCCTCCAGGAGGCCGGTGTCACCCTGAAGCGCTTCTCGCGCATCAAGGTCGGCATCTGAGTCCGGACCCCGCCCGACGGGAGACCCCGCTAGGGTCGACAGCAGTCGTCCGGGCACGCGCCGGACGACCGCAGATGTGACGAGGAGGCCATTGCCGCGCATGGGATGCGAACCACCCCATCGGCAGTGGCCTCCTTCGTATGTGTGCCAAGCAGAAGAGGCGAGATTCCATGACCACCACCCAGGCCGACAAGGACAACAGCGACGACGGCAAAGGCGCGGGGCGCTTTCTGCTGAAGCTTTCCGGCGAGGCGTTCGCCGGGGGCGGGGGTCTGGGAGTCGACCCCGACGTGGTGCACGCCATCGCCCGTGAGATCGCGGCTGTCGTCCGCGACGGGGCACAGATCGCCGTCGTCATCGGCGGCGGCAACTTCTTCCGCGGCGCCGAGCTCCAGCAGCGCGGCATGGACCGGGCGCGCTCCGACTACATGGGCATGCTCGGCACCGTCATGAACTGCCTCGCCCTCCAGGACTTCCTGGAGAAGGAAGGCATCGACAGCCGGGTCCAGACCGCCATCACCATGGGCCAGGTCGCCGAGCCGTACATCCCGCTGCGCGCCGTGCGCCACCTGGAGAAGGGCCGCGTCGTCATCTTCGGCGCCGGCATGGGCATGCCGTACTTCTCCACCGACACCACCGCCGCGCAGCGCGCCCTGGAGATCGACGCCGAGGCGCTGCTCATGGGCAAGAACGGCGTGGACGGCGTCTACGACTCGGACCCGAGGACCAACCCCACGGCCGTGAAGTTCGACGCGCTCAGCTACGGCGAGGTCATCACCCGGGACCTCAAGGTCGCCGACATGACCGCGATCACCCTGTGCCGGGACAACAAGCTCCCGATCCTCGTCTTCGAGCTCCTCGCCGCAGGCAATATCGCCCGCGCCGTCAAGGGTGAGAAGATCGGGACGCTCGTGGGCGAGCAGGGCACGCGCGCCTGACCCCGTCCCTCGTGCGTCCCGCGAGGGATGGACAATGGCCTGCCGGTCGGACACCGTCTGGTGCGACGACCGCGCAGGACCGAAGACACACGACGCAGCCGGCCGCCCTGTGCACGCCGGGCCTCACTCAAGACACGCAGGAGCAAGTGGTGATCGAAGAGACCCTCCTCGAGGCCGAGGAGAAGATGGAGAAGGCCGTCGTGGTCGCCAAGGAGGACTTCGCCGCGATCCGCACCGGCCGTGCGCACCCGGCGATGTTCAACAAGATCGTGGCCGACTACTACGGCGCGCTGACGCCGATCAACCAGCTGGCCTCGTTCTCGGTGCCGGAGCCGCGGATGGCCGTGGTGACCCCGTTCGACAAGAGCGCCCTGCGCAACATCGAGCAGGCGATCCGTGACTCGGACCTCGGCGTCAACCCGAGCAACGACGGCAGCATCATCCGTGTGACGTTCCCGGAGCTGACCGAGGAGCGCCGCCGCGACTACATCAAGGTCGCCAAGACCAAGGCGGAGGACAGCAAGGTCTCCATCCGCTCCGTGCGCCGCAAGGCCAAGGACGCCATCGACAAGGCCGTCAAGGACGGCGAGGTCGGCGAGGACGAGGGCCGTCGCGCGGAGAAGGAGCTCGACGACACCACCGCCAAGTACGTGGCCCAGGTCGACGAGCTGCTCAAGCACAAGGAAGCCGAGCTGCTCGAAGTCTGAGCCAGCGCGGAACATCGAGGTTCGAGGAATCCGTGAACGACTCTTCCTGGGGTGCGCCGACCGGGCCCGTACACCGGGGCTCCCCTTACGGCGAGGGTGCCTCCGCCTCGTACGGCCAGGGGCCCGGCTTCGGCCAGGCGCCCGGCCCTGAGCAGGGCCAGGGGTACGACCAGGGGGCCGCGTACGGCGCGGGTCCCTCGTACGACCCCGCGTACGACCCCTCGTACGACCCGGGGCCCGCTCCGGCGGGTCCCGCGTACGAACCGCACGCGGTTGGCGAGACTCGGCCCATGCCCATCGTGCCCGATATGCCTGACGTGCCCTCTGGTGCTTTTCCAGCGGGCGGTGGCCAGGACGACCGGGGGGCCGCTCGGCCGAGCGGCCCTCTGTTCCGCGACGAGACGCCGCAGGAGCCCATGACCGGCGCAACCCCGCAGCCCGCCCCCGACGCTCCGGAGCCCTCGCCGGCCCCGAAGCCGAAGAAGAGCGCGGGCCGTGACCTCGGATCGGCCATAGGGGTCGGCGTCGGGCTCGGCGCGGTGATCATCGCGTCGCTGTTCGTCGTCAAGGCCGTGTTCGTCGGCGTGATAGCGGTCGCCGTCGTCGTCGGCCTGTGGGAGCTCACTTCCCGCCTCCAGGAGCGCAAGAGCATCAAGGCGCCGCTGGTGCCGCTCGCCGTGGGCGGCGCGGCGATGGTCGTCGCCGGGTACGTGCGCGGGGCCGAGGGGGCCTGGGTGGCGATGGCGCTGACCGCGCTCGCCGTCCTGGTGTGGCGGATGACCGAGCCGCCCGAGGGCTACCTCAAGGACGTCACGGCGGGCGTCTTCGCCGCGTTCTACGTGCCGTTCCTCGCGACGTTCGTGGCGATGATGCTCACCGCGGACGACGGGGCCTGGCGCGTCCTCACCTTCCTGATCCTCACCGTCGTCAGCGACACCGGCGCGTACGCGATCGGCTGGCGCTTCGGCAAGCACAAGCTCGCGCCGCGCATCAGCCCCGGCAAGACCCGCGAGGGCCTGCTCGGCGCGGTGCTGTTCGCGATGGTGGCGGGCGTGCTGTGCATGCAGTTCCTGGTGGACGACGGCACGTGGTGGCAGGGCCTGGTCCTCGGTGTCTGCGTCGCCGCGTCCGCGACGCTCGGCGACCTCGGCGAGTCCATGATCAAGCGCGACCTCGGCATCAAGGACATGGGCACGCTGCTCCCCGGCCACGGGGGCATCATGGACCGCCTGGACTCCCTGCTGCCGACGGCGCCGGTGGTGTGGCTGCTGCTGGTGCTGTTCGTCGGGTCCGGCTGACCTGCGTTTTCCCCGGTGCGGGTCCGTTGTCCACAGGGCGGCGGGCCCGCACTCGTTTGTCTGCGACACTGGTACAGCCATGCCTAAGCCCGGAGAACTCACATTCGTCGCCCCCCGCGGAGCCAAGAAGCCGCCGCGGCACCTTGCCGACCTCTCGCCCGCCGAGCGGAAGGAAGCCGTCGCCGCGATCGGTGAGAAGCCGTTCCGCGCCAAGCAGCTGTCCACGCACTACTTCGCGCGGTACGCGCACGACCCCGCGGAGTGGACCGACATCCCCGCCGGGTCGCGCGAGAAGCTGCGGGAGGCACTGCTGCCCGAGCTGATGACCGTCGTGCGGCATCTGTCGACCGACCAGGACACCACCCGCAAGACCCTGTGGCGGCTGTTCGACGGCACGCTCGTCGAGTCCGTGCTCATGCGGTACCCGGACCGGGTCACGATGTGTATCTCGTCGCAGGCGGGATGCGGGATGAACTGCCCGTTCTGCGCCACCGGACAGGCCGGCCTCGACCGGAACCTGTCGACCGGCGAGATCGTGCACCAGATCGTGGACGGGATGCGGGCCCTGCGGGACGGGGAGATCCCCGGCGGGCCGGCGCGGCTGTCCAACATCGTGTTCATGGGGATGGGGGAGCCGCTCGCCAACTACAAGCGCGTGGTGGGTGCCATTCGGGCGCTGACCGATCCTGAGCCCGACGGGCTCGGGCTCAGCCAGCGCGGGATCACCGTGTCGACGGTCGGCCTGGTGTCCGCCATTCACCGGTTCGCCGATGAAGGGTTCAAGTGCCGGCTGGCCATCTCGCTGCACGCCCCTGACGACGAGCTGCGGGACACGCTGGTGCCCGTCAACACGCGGTGGAAGGTGCGGGAGGTGCTCGACGCCGGCTGGGAGTACGCGGCCAAGTCCGGGCGCCGGCTGTCCATCGAGTACGCGCTCATCCGGGACATCAACGACCAGGCCTGGCGTGGGGACCGGCTCGGGCGGCTGCTGCGCGGGAAGCCCGTGCACGTCAATCTGATTCCGCTGAACCCGACCCCGGGCTCGAAGTGGACCGCGTCGCGCCCCGAGGACGAGAAGGCGTTCGTCGAGGCCATCGCGGCGCACGGAGTCCCCGTCACCGTCCGGGACACCCGTGGCCAGGAGATCGACGGAGCCTGTGGACAGCTCGCCGCCACCGAGCGGTAGCCTTGCCCGCAGTACCACATCTTCATATTCCGACAGGGGAGCGCCACAGCGCTGAGAGTGCGGCAGAGCCGCAGACCCTCTGAACCTTGCCCAGGTCATTCTGGGTAGGAAGTTCGGTCACCACTCAAGCTGTTGCGCCCTGCCCGGAGCCGTAGGAAAGGCCCGGGCAGGGCCGCGTCTCTTCCTGGTCACCCCCAGGAGGAAAACCAGTGAGCAAGAACAAGAAGGCGTACCTGGCCGCGGCCGTGGGGCTCGGGCTCGTCACGCTGTCCGCGTGCGGTTCGTCGTCGTCCTCGGGTGGCGGCGACGCAGGGGACTCCAAGACGGTCACCCTGGTCAGTCACGACTCGTGGGCCGTCTCGAAGAACGTGATCAAGGACTTCGAGAAGAAGTCCGGCTACCAGGTGAAGGTCGTCGAGGACGGCGACGCCGGCCAGGCCGTCAACAAGGCGATCCTGTCCAAGGGCAACCCCGTCGGCGACGTGTTCTTCGGCGTCGACAACACGCTGCTGTCCCGCGCCCTCGACAACGGCCTGTTCACCTCCTACGAGGCCAAGGGCATCGACCAGGTGCCGGACCAGTACCGCCTCGACAAGGGCAAGAACCGCGTCACGCCCGTCGACACCGGCGATATCTGCGTCAACTACGACAAGAAGTACTTCGCCGACCACAAGCTGACGCCGCCCGCCTCCTTCGCGGACCTCGCCAAGCCCGCGTACAAGAACCTGCTGGTCACCGAGGACGCCGCGACGTCCTCCCCGGGCCTCGGCTTCCTGCTCGGCAGCGCCGCCCAGTACGGCGACGACGGCTGGCAGTCCTACTGGAAGAAGCTGAACGCCAACGGCGTGAAGGTCGTCAGCGGCTGGGACCAGGCCTACAACGAGGAGTTCTCCGGCAGCGCCAGCGGCAAGAAGGCCGGCGGCGACCGCCCGCTCGTCGTCTCCTACGCGTCCTCCCCGCCCGCCGAGGCGATCTACTCCGACCCGCAGCCCAAGACCTCGCCCGTCGGCGTCGCGACCGGCACCTGCTTCCGCCAGATCGAGTTCGCCGGCCTGCTCGACGGGGCGAAGAACGAGAAGGGCGGCAAGGCCTTCCTCGACTTCCTGATCTCCAAGGAGTTCCAGGAGGACATGCCGCTCAACATGTTCGTCGACCCGGTGGCGAAGAACGCCGTCGCGCCCGCCGACTACACCAAGTACGCGGTCGAGATCGACAAGCCGCACACCATGAGCCCGCGGAACATCGCGGACCACCGTGACGAGTGGGTCAAGACGTGGACGTCGCTCGTCAGGAAGTGACCCCGGACAAGGCCGAGGTCACGTCCGAGGCCAAGGCCAAGGTCAAGGCCAAGGCCAAGGTCAAGGCCAAGGCCAAGGCCAAGGCCGAGGCCGGCACCCGGCCGCGCCGGCTCCGTACGGGGAGCGCGGCGCGGCTCGGCCTCATGGCCGTGCCCGCCGTGTTCTTCGGGCTCTTCTTCGCCTACCCCGTCGCCGCGATCGTCGAGCGCGGTCTGCACGTCGACGGGGTCTGGCGCCTCGGGCGGATCCTCGACGTGCTCGGGGAGGCGGACGTGCGGCACGTCCTGTGGTTCACCGTGTGGCAGGCGCTCGCCTCCACCGCGCTGACCCTGCTCGTCGCGCTGCCCGGCGCGTACGTCTTCGCCCGGCTCGAATTCCCCGGCAAGCAGGTGCTGCGCGCCGCGGTCACCGTGCCGTTCGTGCTGCCCACCGTCGTCGTCGGCACCGCGTTCCTCGCGGTCGTCGGCCGCGGCGGGCTCCTCGACGACCTGTGGGGCGTCCGGCTCGACACCACCGTGTGGGCCATCCTGCTCGCGCACGTCTTCTTCAACTACGCGGTCGTCGTCCGGACCGTCGGCGGCCTGTGGGCGCAGCTCGACCCGCGCCAGGAGGAGGCCGCGCGGATGCTCGGCGCCTCCCGCCTCGCCGCCTGGCGCAAGGTGACGCTGCCCGCGCTCGGGCCCGCCGTCGCCGCCGCGGCCCTGATGGTCTTCCTCTTCACCTTCACCTCGTTCGGCGTCGTACAGATCCTCGGCGGCCCGGGATTCTCCACGCTGGAAGTGGAGATCTACCGGCAGACCGCGCAGATCTTCGACCTGTCCACCGCCGCCGTGCTGACCATCGTGCAGTTCGCGGCCGTCGGGCTCATCCTGCTCGTGCACGCCTGGACCGTGCGGCGCCGGGAGAGCGCCCTGCGGCTCGTGGACGCGGCGCACACGGCGCGCCCGCCGCGCGGCGCCGGGCAGCGCGCCCTGCTCGGCCTGGTCCTCGCCACGGTCGCCGTGCTGATCCTGCTGCCGCTCGGCGTGCTCGTCCAGCGCTCCCTGCAGGCCCCCGGCGGCTTCGGCTTCGCGTACTACCGCGCGCTCGGCGACGCCGACGGCGGCACCTTCCTCGTGCCGCCCATCGAGGCCGTCTGGAACTCGCTGCGCTACGCGCTGGCCGCCACCGCCGTCGCCCTGCTGATCGGCGGACTCGCCGCGGCCGCGCTCACGCGCCGGGCCGGACGCCTGGTCCGCGGCTTCGACGCCCTGCTGATGCTGCCGCTCGGCGTCTCCGCCGTCACCGTCGGCTTCGGCTTCCTCATCACCCTCGACGAACCGCCGCTCGACCTGCGCCAGTCCTGGTGGCTCGTGCCGCTCGCGCAGGCCCTCGTCGGCGTGCCCTTCGTCGTCCGCACCATGCTGCCGGTGCTCCGCGCGGTCGACGGGCGGCTGCGCGAGGCCGCCGCCGTGCTCGGGGCCTCGCCGCTGCGGGCCTGGCGCGAGGTCGACCTGCCGATGGTGCGCCGGGCGCTGCTGATCGCCGCCGGGTTCGCCTTCGCCGTGTCGCTCGGCGAGTTCGGCGCCACCGTGTTCATCGCGCGGCCCGACAACCCGACCCTGCCGGTCGCCGTGGCCCGGCTCCTCGGCCGCGCCGGCGACCTCAACTACGGGCAGGCGATGGCCCTGTCGACCGTCCTCATGGTCGTCTGCGCCGTCTGCCTCCTGCTGCTCGAACGCATCCGGCCCGCACGGGCACAGACGGGGGAGTTCTGATGACGGCCCTACTGGCTCTGGACGAGGCGACCGTACGGTTCGGCGGGCGCGCCGTGCTCGACCGGGTGGACCTGGAGGTCGCCGAGCACGAGATCGTGTGCGTCCTCGGGCCCAGCGGCAGCGGCAAGTCGACGCTGCTGCGCGCGGTCGCCGGACTCCAGCCGCTGGACGGCGGCCGGATCGTCCTCGGCGGGCGCGACCAGCGCGGGGTGCCCGCGCACAAGCGGGGCGTCGGCCTCATGTTCCAGGACCACCAGCTGTTCCCGCAGCGCGACGTGGGCGCCAACGTCGCGTTCGGGCTCCGCATGCACGGTGCGCCGCGCGCCGAACAGGCCGCGCGCGTGGGGGAGTTGCTGGACCTCGTCGGGCTGCCGGGGGCCGCGCGCCGGGCCGTCTCCGCGCTCTCCGGCGGCGAACAGCAGCGCGTCGCCCTCGCCCGCGCCCTGGCCCCGCGCCCCCGGCTGCTCATGCTCGACGAGCCCCTCGGTCAGCTCGACCGCTCCCTGCGCGAACGCCTCGTCGTCGAACTGCGCGAGCTCTTCGGCGAGTTGGGCACCACCGTCCTCGCCGTCACCCACGACCAGGGCGAGGCCTTCGCGCTCGCCGACCGGGTCGTCGTCATGCGCGACGGCCGGATCGCCCAGTCCGGCACCCCGCTGGAGGTCTGGCAGCGCCCCGCCGACGAGTTCGTCGCCCGCTTCCTCGGCTTCGACAATGTCGTCGAGGCGACCGTCTCCGTCTCCGGCGACGCCGCCGACACCCCGTGGGGCAAGGTCCCGGTGCCCGCCGGTTCCCCCCAGGGGCAGGTGAAGATCCTCGTACGTCCCACAGGGGTACGGCTGGTCGACGCCGCCGACGCCCAGCTGACCTGCACCGTGGCCGCCCGGACCTTCCGGGGCACCCATGTCGCGCTCCAGTTGCAGCCCGTGGACGCGCCCCGGCTGGAAGCGGCCTGCGGGCTGCGGTCGGCCCCGGAACAGGGCGCCGAGGTGGGCGTCGCCTTCGACGCCGCGGAAATCGTGGTGCTGGGCGGGGGACCGGTTCCGTAGGGTCGGGATCATGGCGACCCACACGGACCCCCGAGGCCCGCTCACGCACGACCGCTACTGCTCCGAGATCGTGACCCAGACCGGGCTGCTGAGACAGCACCTGGCCGGCGCCGATCTCACCACCACCGTCCCGACCTGCCCCGACTGGAGCCTGCGCGAGCTCGCCGTGCACGTCGGCGGTGCGCACCGCTGGGCCGAGACCCTCGTGCGGACCCGCGCGGGCGAGGACGTCCCCGAGGACCAGGTGCCGCACTTCGCCGGGCCGGACAGCGAGGATCCGGCCGCGCTCGACGCCTGGCTCGCCGAGGGCGCCGAGCTCCTCGCCGCCACCCTGCGCGCCGCCGGACCCGAACAGCCCGTGTGGACCTGGGCCTGGCGGCAGGACGCCGCGTTCTGGGCCCGCCGGATGACCCACGAGACGGTGATCCACCGTGCCGACGCGGCGATCGCCGCCAAGGCCGACTACGACGTGGCGCGGGAGGTGGCCGCCGACACGATCGAGGAGTGGCTGGAGATCGTGCGCTTCGCCCAGGGCTTCCCCGAGGACACCGCCAACGAGCTGCGCCACGGCGGCCGCACGCTGCACCTGCACGCCACCGACACCCCGGCCGGCGCCCCGCCCGCCGAATGGGTCCTGGACCTCGCCGACGACGGTCTGGCCTGGAGCCACGAGCACGCACGCGCCGATGTCGCCCTGCGCGGTCCCCTCACCGAGCTGGTCCTCGCGTTCTACCGCCGCGCCTCGCCCGACGACCCGGCCCTGGAGGTCCTCGGCGACCGTGAGCTGCTGGACTTCTGGCTGGAGCGCGCCACCTTCGGCTGAGGACGGCCGGGGCAGCACGGCGGGGCGCCACCGGTGGTGACGCCCCGCACGCGGTGAGCAGGGTCAGCGCTGGGCCGCGCCCCGCTTGCGCAGCGCGAACACGATGCCGCCGCCCGCGACGACGAGCGCCCCCGCGAGACCGGCGAACAGCGGGGTGTTCGAGCTCGAACCCGTCTCGGCCAGGTTGTCCGAACTACCCGCCGGGGCGGGCGAGTTGCTCGGCGCCGGGGCGGCCGGGGTGGGGGAAGCGGGAGCCGAGGTGCTCGGCGCGGGCTTGGAAGGCGCCGGCTTCGACGGGGCGGGCTTCGAGGGAGCCGGCTTCGAGGGAGCCGGGGTGGTGGCGCAGGCCTTGCCCGGCGTGGTCAGCTCCGGCGAGATGTCCTCGTCGACCTGGTCACCGGCCTTCACGTGCACGCGGTACGTGGCGTTCGGCTGCCAGTCCTCCTTGAACGTGAGCGTGGCGCCCTCGCGGGTGCCCTTCACGTCCTGCGAGCCGATCAGCTTCTCGGCGCCGCCCGACTTCAGGTAGACCGAGACGGTCGCCTGCACGCCGGACGGGTCCTTGTCGACCACGGTGATGACGCCCTGCTCGCCGGTGCACTCGGCGGCGGCGGTGAACTCACTGATGTTGCACGCCGACGCGGTGCCGGCGGCGCCGAGTGCCAGCGCCGAGGCGGCCGCGGCCACACCGGCGAAGCGGGCGGCACGGGCGGATATGCGGGGCCACAAAAAAGAGAACGAGGAGTCGGACACGGCTGTCCTTCACGGGATCAGTACGGGATGCCGTACAGAAGAGGGGTGCGGTGAGGGAGCGTCACGGTGCGTGCCAGGCGGCGCACACCAAAGGCGCGCACCACGCGGCACACGCCACAGCTCCGGCCTCGGCACCCTCACGGTCCCCAAACGTTTACAAGTGCCCGTGACGCAGCGTCAATACGGTGCGGTGAAGACCGGTCAGTCTTGACCCGTGCTTGACCCGAGGGCCCGGATCGCCTCGGCGGCCTCCGCCGGGGTGTCCACGAGCGCGATCCGGTGCTCCATGGACCGCTCCCGCGCCAGCGCCCGAAGCAGCGGCCGGGCGGGCAGCTTCTCGGTCCAGTGCGCGCGGCCGACCAGCACCATCGGCGTCGGTTCGCCCCGGGACTCGTAGTAGTTGGGCGTGGCGTTGTCGAAGACCTCCTGCACGGTGCCGGCCGCGCCCGGCAGGAAGACGACGCCCGCGGTCGACCGGGCCAGCAGCCCGTCCTCCCGCGTGGCGTTGGCGAAGTACTTGGCGATGTGCTCGGCGAACGCGTTCGGCGGCTCGTGCCCGTAGAACCAGGTGGGGATGCCGACCGAGGCGCCGCCGCGCGGATGCCGGGACCGTACCTCGAACGCGGCGGCCGCCCAGTCCGTGACCGACGGGGCGAACGACGGTGCCTTGGCGAGGAGTTCGAGCGACTCGTCGAGCATGGTGTCGTCGAACGGGGCCGCGTACGCGCCCAGGTTCGCCGCCTCCATCGCGCCCGGACCGCCGCCCGTCGCCACCGTGAGACCGGACCGCGCGAGGGTCCGGCCGAGCCGCGCGGCCTCCGCGTAGTCCTCCGTGCCGCGCGCCATGGCATGGCCGCCCATGACGCCCACCACCCGTGCCCCGGTGAGGAGTTCGTCGAGCGCGTCCGAGACCGAGTCGTCGTGGATCGCGCGCAGCATCGACGCGAAGACGTCGCCGTCCGCCTTCGTGTGCTGGAACCAGGCGTACGCGCGGGCGTCCGGCGTCGCCTCGTAGCCGCCGGAGGCCAGATGCGTGAACAGCTCGTCCGGCGTGTAGGGGTGCCCGCGGTACGGGTCGAAGGGGAGGCCGGGGACCGGCGGGAAGACCAGGGCGCCCCGGGCCCGCACGCTCAGGGCCGCCTCCGGCGTCATGGAGCAGCCGAGGAAGAGGGCGCCCGCCGTCTCCACGGCGAGCAGCCGCCCGGTGCGCTCCGTCAGGTCGACGGCCTGCACCCGGTGCCCGGCGATCGAACCGCTCGCGGCCACCTCGTCGAACTCGGCGACCGTCTCGATCTCGCGGTCGTGGGCCGCGCCGGGCAGGGCGGGTTCACCCGAAGGTGGTGAGGGATCACTCGAAGGTGACGGTGTCGGCTGCACCCGCCCAGCTTAAGCGCGCCCGCCCGGCGCGGACTTGCTCAGTCCTGGATGACGCTCGGGTCCATCCACGCGACCTCGAAGGTGTGGCCGTCGATGTCGTCGAAGGCCCGCCCGTACATGAAGCCGTGGTCCTGCTTCTCGCCCGTCTCGGTGCCGCCGGCCGCGATCGCCTTCTCGACGAGCTCGTCGACCTTCTCGCGGCTCTCGGCGCTCAGACACAGGAGCACCTCGCTGGAGGTGGTCGAGTCGATGATCGTCTTCTTCGTGAAGCCGGAGTACTTCTCCTTGGTCATCACCATGAGGATGATGGTGTCGCTGACGACCACGGCGGACGCGGTCTCGTCCGTGAACTGCTGGTTGATCGTGAAGCCGAGCTCCGTGAAGAACTTCTTGGACGCGTCCAGGTCGCTCACGGCCAGGTTCACGAAGATCATCTGCTGGTACTGGTGCTGCGTCATGAGGAGCCCGTCGCCTTCTGTGTCGTGCGGTCGCTTAGCTGTCGTGATGCTCGCAGGGTTAGACGCCCGGGGCGGGCAAAACTCATCGCGTCAGCAGCGGAGCGGCCGAAAGTTCTGCGACGGCCCAGGTCAGCGGGCCGAACACGGCGAGGAGCGCGCCCGCGCGGAGCACCGCGGAGCTCCGCAGCAGGGTCGCGGGGGCGCCGAGCCGCAGTAGCGCCGTCTGGGTGTGCCGGCGGACCTGGCGGGCCTCGACGGCCGCCGTGGCGAGGGTGGCGAGCGTGCAGCCGACGACGAGGACGCCGCCGAGCGCGGACAGCGGACCGAGCGCCGGCCGGGCGCCGGCCAGCACGGTCGCCGCGTACACGCCGGAGGCCACCGCGCACACGACGCCGAGAGGCCGGCCGATCCGCCCGGCCTCCTCCATCAGCACCCGCCCGGCGAGCAGCCGCACCGCGCCGGGCCGTACGGCCTGCACGGCGCGCCCGCACTGGTAGGTCAGACCGGGTCCGACGAGCGCCAGGCCGACCGCGGTGAGCGCCCAGCCGGCCAGCACGCCGGACGGGCTGCCGCCGAGCCCGCCGGGCATCGGGAACCCGGAGGCGCCGCGCGCGTGCGCCGCGTACGTCTCGACGGCGAGTCCGGCGGCGAGCAGGGCCACGCCCCAGGGCAGTCCGCTGGGCGCGGGGGCCGGTTCCTTCAGGTCCTGCGGCTCGTCGGTGGCCGCCTTGTCGCCCCGCGCCTTCACGATCCGGGGCCGCAGCACGAGGGCGCTGGCCGTGGACGCGGCGAGCGGCACGAAGGCGAGCAGGGTGAGGGTGGCGGCCAGCGGCAGCGGCCGGTCGGCGGCGAGCAGCCCGCGGGCGGCGCCGTCGAACGGCAGCCCGGTCAGGTCGCCGCGCAGATGCAGGAAGAACAGCAGGGCGAGCGTCGAGCCCAGCGTGCAGGCGACGGCGGTGGACACCGAGGCGAGCAGCGTGAGGCGCCCGGGGCCGAGGCCCACGGCGGAGAGCCCGGCGCGCGGTTTCGTACCGGGGTCGGAGCGGGCGACGGCGACCGCCAGATAGACGGTCGCGGCGAGCGGCACCACGCACCAGGCGAGCCGGAGCACGGCGTCGCCGGAGGACTCGGGGTGCCCCATCGCGTAGCCCAGCGTGCACAGCAGCAGGAAGCCGGTGCCCGCCGAGGCGGCAGCCACGAGGAGTCTGCGCAGCTGGACCAGGGGATGGGCCCCGCGGGCTAGACGGAGAGCGAGCACGCGGCCCGGCCTTCCGCCTCGGGCTGCCCGGCGGGCAGGTGCACGGTGTTCACGCGGCGGCCGTCGAGCAGCGGCACGGTGCGGTCGGCGAGCGCGCCGACCTCCGCGTCGCTGGTGGCGAGCACCACGGTGATGGAGTGCGAGCGGGCCGCCGCGGTGAGGGTGCGCAGGACGTGCGCGCGGTCGGCCTGGTGCAGGGTCGCCGTCGGCTCGTCGGCGAAGACGATGTCGGGCGCGTGCACGAGGGCGCGGGCGATGGCGACGCGCTGCCGCTCGGCCATGTGCAGGGCGTGCGGGCGCTTGCGGGCGAGATGGCCGACGTCGAGCCGCTCCAGCCATTCGTGGGCGGCGGTCTTGGCCGGCCGGCGGCCGCCGCCGCGCAGCATGAGCGGCAGGGCGGTGTTCTCCCACACGTTCAGTTCGGGGACCAGGGCCGGCTCGGGGTCGATCCAGCCGAAGCGGTCCCGGCGCAGCCGCTCGCGCACCAGCGCGCCCATCGTGTGGACCGGGGCGCTGTTGAACCACACCTCGCCCTGCTGGGGGAGGAGCTGGCCGGAAAGGCACTGGAGCAGGGTCGTCTTCCCGGCGCCGCGCGGGCCGCCGACGGCGAGGATCTCGCCCTGGCGCACCCCGAGCGAGACACCGGTCAGCGCGGGCGAGCCGCTGTGGGAGAAGTGCAGGGCGCGTGCCCAGAGCACGTCGTTGTCCGGCGGGGCCACCATGGCGTACACCTCGGTTCAGATCAGATATGCCGGGAAGTTCCCGTCCCCCGTACGGGGGAACGAAGGCAGGGCCGATCGGTCACAGGGCACGCTAGGTTTTCCGGCCGGTGGGTCCGGACGCGACGCGGCCCGGCCGCTCCCATCTCACTCGGACGGGTGCAGCCGGGCCGTGGTGCGCGCTGGTTCCGTGGTGCGCGCGGCTCAGATCCCGAGCGCGGGCTCGGGTGCTGGGCGCAGGGCTCAGATCTTGGTCCAGGCCTCGGTGAGGACCTGACGGATGATGCCCTCGATCTCGTCGAACGTGGCCTGGTCGGAGATCAGCGGCGGGGAGAGCTGGATGACCGGGTCGCCACGGTCGTCCGCGCGGCAGTACAGGCCGTACTCGAAGAGCTTCTTCGAGACGTAGCCGTACAGGACGCGCTCGGACTCCTCGTCGGTGAAGGACTCCTTGGTGGCCTTGTCCTTCACGAGCTCGATGCCGTAGAAGAAGCCGTTGCCGCGGACGTCGCCGACGATCGGCAGGTCGTTCAGCTTCTGCAGCGTGTTGAGGAAGTTCGCCTCGTTGTCCAGCACGTGCTGGTTGAGGCCCTCGCGCTCGAAGATGTCGAGGTTGGCCAGACCCACGGCCGCCGACACGGGGTGACCACCGAAGGTGTAGCCGTGCAGGAAGGTGTTGTCACCCTTGTAGAACGGCTCGGCGATGCGGTCCGAGACGATCGCGGCACCGATCGGGGAGTAACCCGAGGTCATGCCCTTGGCGCAGGTGATGATGTCCGGGATGTAGCCGAACTTGTCACAGGCGAACATCGTGCCGAGGCGGCCGAAGGCGCAGATGACCTCGTCGGAGACGAGCAGCACGTCGTACTGGTCGCAGATCTCGCGCACGCGCTGGAAGTACCCGGGCGGCGGCGGGAAGCAGCCGCCCGCGTTCTGCACCGGCTCCAGGAAGACAGCGGCGACGGTCTCGGGGCCTTCGAACAGGATCTCCTGCTCGATCTGGTCGGCGCACCAGCGGCCGAAGGCCTCCGGGTCGTCGCCGTGGATCGGGGCGCGGTAGATGTTCGTGTTCGGCACCTTGTGCGCGCCCGGGACGAGCGGCTCGAAGGGGGCCTTGAGGGCCGGCAGACCCGTGATGGACAGGGCGCCCTGCGGGGTGCCGTGGTAGGCGACCGCGCGGGAGATGACCTTGTACTTCGTGTGGTTGCCGTTGAGCTTGTGGTACTGCTTCGCCAGCTTCCAGGCGGTCTCCACGGCCTCGCCGCCACCGGTGGTGAAGAAGACCTTGTTCAGGTCGCCCGGGGCGTAGTGGGCGAGGCGCTCGGCCAGCTCCACGGCCTTGGGGTGGGCGTACGACCAGATCGGGAAGAAGGCCAGTTCGGCGGCCTGCTTCGCGGCGACCTCGGCGAGCTCCTGGCGGCCGTGGCCGGCCTGGACCACGAACAGGCCCGCGAGACCGTCGAGGTACTTCTTGCCCTTGTCGTCGTAGATGTAGGTGCCCTCGCCACGAACGATGGTGGGTACGGGCGCGTTCTCGTACGACGACATGCGGGTGAAGTGCATCCACAGGTGGTCGTACGCGCTCTGGCTGAGGTCCTTGCTCACGGCTATCGGGTTCCCCACATATAGGTCTGCTTCTTGAGCTTGAGGTAGACGAAGCTCTCGGTGGAGCGCACGCCGGGCAGCGCCCGGATGCGTTTGTTGATCACGTCCAGAAGGTGGTCGTCGTCCTCACAGACGACCTCCACCATCAGGTCGAACGAGCCTGCCGTCATCACGACGTACTCGCATTCCGGCATGGCCGTCAGCGCATCCGCCACGGGATCCAGGTCGCCCTCGGCGTTGATCCCGACCATCGCCTGCCGGCGGAATCCCACGGTGAGCGGGTCCGTGACGGCGACGATCTGCATCACGCCCTGGTCGAGCAGCTTCTGCACGCGCTGGCGGACCGCTGCCTCGGACAGGCCCACGGCCTTTCCGATGGCGGCGTACGGGCGCCTGCCGTCTTCTTGGAGCTGCTCGATGATGGCGAGGGAGACGGAGTCCAGAGGCGGGCTTCCGCCGTTCCTCGAACTGGGTCCCTTGGGGTCTGCGCTGCGACTGGCCACGACCTCACTGTGCACGAGGTCTCGTCCGTTTCGCAACCCCAGATCGATGAAATTCGTTGTTTGCCGCCTCGAACTTCACGGATTCCGTAGTTCGTGAGGGTCGGGGGGTGTTGAAAACGTCGGCGGGCCGACTAGGGTGGGACGTCTCAGGTGCTGGACACCGGCGCGCGCCGCGCGCCGGACGCCACAATCCTGCAGAAACCGAACGTCTTCTCAGGTCAGGAGGGCCGGCAGTGACCACCAGTGAGCTGCGTCGTCTGCGTAACTACATCGACGGTGAGTTCCGGGACGCCGCCGACGGACGGACCACGGACGTGGTCAACCCCGCCACGGGCGAGGCGTACGCGACCGCGCCGCTGTCCGGGCAGGCCGACGTCGACGCCGCGATGGCCGCGGCCGAGGCCGCGTTCCCCGCGTGGCGCGACCTCACGCCGGGCGAGCGCCAGAGGTACCTCCTGAAGATCGCCGACGCGTTCGAGGAGCGGGCCGAGGAGCTCATCGCGGCCGAGGTCGAGAACACGGGCAAGCCGATCGGCCTCACCCGCAGCGAAGAGATCCCGCCGATGGTGGACCAGATCCGCTTCTTCGCCGGCGCCGCCCGCATGCTCGAGGGCCGCTCCGCCGGTGAGTACATGGAGGGTCTGACCTCCATCATCCGCCGCGAGCCGATCGGCGTCTGCGCCCAGGTGGCGCCGTGGAACTACCCGATGATGATGGCCGTGTGGAAGTTCGCCCCGGCGCTCGCCGCGGGCAACACGGTGGTCCTCAAGCCGTCCGACACCACCCCGGCGTCGACGGCCCTGATGGCCGACATCATCGGCTCGATCGTCCCCAAGGGCGTCTTCAACGTCGTGTGCGGCGACCGTGACACCGGCCGCGCCATGGTCGAGCACCCGACCCCGGCGATGGCCTCCATCACCGGCTCGGTCCGCGCGGGCATGTCCGTCGCCGAGTCCGCCGCCAAGGACCTCAAGCGGGTCCACCTGGAGCTGGGCGGCAAGGCCCCGGTCGTCGTCTTCGGCGACGCCGACATCGAGAAGGCCGCCGCGGGCATCGCCGAGGCCGGTTACTTCAACGCCGGCCAGGACTGCACGGCCGCCACGCGCGTGCTGGTCCACGAGTCCGTGCACGACGAGTTCGTGAGCGCGCTCGCGAAGATCGCCGCCGAGACCAAGACCGGTCAGCCGGACGACGAGGACGTGCTCTACGGCCCGCTGAACAACCCGAACCAGCTGAAGCAGGTCACCGGCTTCATCGAGCGCCTCCCGGCCCACGCCAAGGTCGAGGCCGGCGGCCACCGGGTCGGCGACAAGGGCTACTTCTACGCCGCGACCGTCGTCTCGGGCCTCAACCAGGACGACGAGATCATCCAGAACGAGGTCTTCGGCCCCGTCATCACCGTCCAGTCCTTCACGGACGAGGAGCAGGCCGTCGCCTACGCCAACGGCGTCGACTACGCCCTCGCCTCCTCCGTGTGGACCAAGGACCACGGCCGCGCCATGCGCATGTCCAAGGCCCTCGACTTCGGCTGCGTGTGGATCAACACCCACATCCCGCTGGTCGCCGAGATGCCGCACGGTGGCTTCAAGAAGTCCGGCTACGGCAAGGACCTCTCCGGCTACGGCTTCGAGGACTACACGCGCATCAAGCACGTCATGACCTCCCTGGACGGCTGAGCCCCACCCCTCGGGTGAGCCTCACCTATACGGAGACGGGCGCGACCCTGGCGGACGGTGAACTGCCGCCGGGGTACGCCCACCTGGACCGCCGTGTCCGGCTCGGCTCCGGGCAGCAATGCCTGGAGCGGGCCGGCGCGGCGGTTCTCGCGTGGCGGGCCCAGCGCGGCGCCGGACTGAGCGTGACCCCCGGCGAGGACGTCCGCGAGGGCGCCGACGTCGTCCTGCGCCTCCTCGTGCTGCGGATCCCCTGCCGGGTGGTGCGGGTCGTGCGCGAGCCGGACCGGATCGGCTTCGCCTACGGGACCCTCGCCGGGCATCCCGAGTGCGGCGAGGAGGCGTTCCTCGTGACCCGGGAGCCGGACGGCTCGGTGTGGTTCCGCATCCGGGCCTTCTCCCGGCCGGGCCGCTGGTACACACGGCTCGCCGGACCCCTCGCGCGCGTGGTCCAACTCGCCGTGACCCGGCGGTACTTGCGGGCGCTGCTGCCGTAGACGCCTTTCCGGCCCCCGGAAATCCGGGTGCGGGGCCCGCCGCGCGGCACGTACCGTGAGCCTCGCGGGGGCGGCTCCGCGGTGCGCTTCCTTCTTCCTTCTTCTGCGAAAAGACCGTAGTGCGCCCACTTCCCGCCCCCGCTTTCGCATGGAAGCCGACGGGGGTGGACGGAGCATGGTCCAGGACGACATCGAGGCGCTGCTGCTGCGCCGCGCGCAGCTGGTGTACGTCGACGAGGGGCCCGGTCCGAGTGTGACCGTGGCCGCCGGAGTCCTCGTCCTCGAGGCCGAACTCGCCGCGCTCGGCCACCTGTTGACCGTCCCACTGCGCAAGGCCCTCGCCGCTCTCGACGAGGACGGGCTCGCCCGCGCCGGGACCCGGCTGCTCGCCGGGGTCGCCGCGCTCACCGGCGCGGACCGGCACCACGCGCCGCTGTTCCGCGGCTTCCCGCAGGACGTTCCCTACCGCCGCGCGGGCCGCCTGTACGTGGCGCGCGTCCTCGCCGCGCTCGCCGCCCAGCCGCACCAGCCCTGCATGGCCTGCGGCCGGCCCGGCGACCCGGTCCGCGCCGTCGCGCCCTGCGCCCACCTGGTGTGCGAGAAGTGCCGGGGCGGCTTCGACTTCGGCTGCTGCGAGCTGTGCGACACCTGGTACGCGTGCCCGGTCTGCGAGACCCGGTACGAGACCGGTGAGCCCACCGAGCCCTGGTTCGGCCTGCCTCCGGCCGACGGCGACCGCACCGTGCTGCGCACCCTCGGCCTCGGCACGTCCCCCGACGCGGACGCGACCGCCGAGCTCACCGCCCTGCTCGCCCACCGCACCCCGCTCAACCCGCGGGACCACGACGACCTCGTCCTCCTGCTCGGCTCCCTCGACCCCGCGGACCTCGCCGCGCTGCCCGCCGACATCCCCGTACGCGAGTCCAAGGCGCTGCTGCTCGCGCGGCTCGCCGAGCACGAGCCCGCCGCGCTGGCGCGGTACGCGGACACCGCGACCGATGTGCTGCGCCTGCTCGTCGTGCGCTCGGGCGGCGACCCGGACCTGCTGGAGACCGTGCGGCTGCGGAACGTCCCGCGGCCCCTGCGGCGTCAACTGCTCGGCATCCTCGACGGGTTGGACCTCGAACGGCTCGTCGAGGACATGCGGCGGCGACCCGGTGCGTTCAAGCGCGTCGGTGAACTGCTGCACCCCTTCGAGCACGCCCGCCGCTTCCCGCGCGCCGCGCTCGCCTTCGCCGTGCTGCGCGGCCACCACGTGCAGGACGAGGGGCCGTTGCAGGACGTGCTCCTCTCCCGGGCCGCGCGACAGGGCGCCGAGGTCAAGCTCGTCGGCGACCGCCTGCGCACCGTCAGCCAGGCGGCCCGGATCGAGAGCGCCCTCGCGTACTGGGACGTCGAGCGCGCCGCCGAACTGCTGCGCGCCCGCCCCGGCGAACTGCTGCGCCGGCTCGACGCGTTGCTTTCCCGGGCCGTCGTCGACGGGATGCCCGAGCGGGTCATCGACGCCCTCACCGACGCGCTGCCCGGCGCGGGCGTCGGACCGCTCCTCGGCGCCTGGGGCAAGCTCGCGGTACGGGGCGTGCCCGGACACCGCCGCGTCTTCTTCCCGCGCGGGCGCGTCACCAAGGCCTACGCGATCGACGACACGCGCCCGCCGCTGCCGCGCCGCAGCGTCGAGCGGGCCGCCGAGGCCATCGAGGCCGAGGCGGTGCGCCGCATGGACGTGCCGGACGACCGGTACGACCTCGCCGTGCTCGACGCCCGCCTCGCCGACCTGCCCGTTCCCTACGCCGAGCGCGCCTCGGCCGCGTCCCTCGTCGCCGTGCCGCGCGGCAGCGCGCTCAAGGTGCCCGCGCCGCAGGACGGCAAGGCGCTGCGCCTGTTCCTGCACTGGATGCAGGAGCGCGGCCGGCGCGTCGACCTCGACCTCTCCGTCGCCTTCTACGACGACCAGTGGCGCTTCGTCGGCCTGTGCGACTACACCTGCCTGGAGTGGGGCGGCGAGGCCGCGCTGCACTCCGGCGACCTCACGTCCGCGCCCGCGCCGCACGGGGCCACCGAGTACGTCGACCTCGACCTGGGCCGGCTGCGCGGGGTGGGCGTGCGCTACGCGCTGCCGGTCGTCCTCTCCTACAACGACGTGCCGTTCGACGAACTGCCCGACGCGTTCGCCGGGTTCATGGGCGTCGAGCGCGGGGCCCGCGGCCGGTTCGACGCGCGGACCGTGCGGCAGCGCTTCGACCTCGCCGGGGACGCGAAGGCGCTCGTGCCGATGACCGTCGACCTGCGCACCCTGCGCGCCTGGTGGGCCGACACCACCCTGCCGACCGGCGAGGGCGAGCACAGCGTGTGGCGGCACCGGGAGGCCCTGCGCCGGCTCGGCCGCGACCTGCTCGACGCGTTCCAGGCCGGTGACCGGGCCACGCTCTGGGACCTCGCCTGCTGGGCCGCGGCCGCCCGCACCGACGGCGACATCGCCGTACGGGACGGGTCGGGGCTCGCGCGGATCTACCGGCGGGAGCCGGACGAGCCCCGCGCCTGGTTCGCGCTGCGCGTGCGGGAGGGGTGGGAGCCGGACCTGGTGACCGCGGTGCCGGAGTTCTCGGGGCGACGGGTCTTCGCCGCACTCGAGTACGGGGAGCTCCCGGACGCCGGTGACGGCACCCTGTACCGACTGTTTCCCGGGGCGGCCGACGCGGCCGGGCTGGAGCGGGTGACGGCCGGGGGCCTGGCGGGGTGGCTGGAGCCGCGTTAGGCCCGGGCCGCTCGGGCGACCGAGCCTCGTCGGTACCGGCTTTGTTCCCCGGGGGCGGAGCGCCGCACGGCGACGCGGCGCCGCCTCCCGTGGGGAGTGCCGGACAGGGGTGTGGCTCCCCGGGGTGGACGGAGCGCCGTCGGGGAGATGGGCGCGCGTCTCTCGTGGGTGGAGCGCCGCACGGCGACATGGCGCCGCCCTGCCGTGGGGGGAGTGCCGGACGGGGGCGTGGCCCTTCGGGTGGGCGGAGCGTCGTCGGGGAGATGGGCGCGCGTCTCTCGTGGGTGGAGCGCCGCACGGCGACATGGCGCCGCCCCCCTGTGGGGGAGTGCCGGACCAGGGGGGGGCGTGGCCCCCCCCGGGCTGGACGGAGCGCCGCCGGGGAGATGGCCCCGCGCCTCTCGTGGGCGGGGCGCCGCACGGTGGCACGGCGCCGCCCTGCCGTGGGGGGAGTGCCGGACGGGGGCGTGGCCCCTTGGGTGGATGGAGCGCCGTCGGGGAGATGGGCGCGTGCCTCTCGTGGGCGGAGCGCCGCACGGGGACACGGCCCTGCCTTCCCGCGGGCGGAGTGCCGGACAGCGGCCCCGCCCTCCCGTGGGCGGGGCCGCATCTGCCGGCTCAGGCCAGATGTGTCAGGTCCTCCGGTGTCAGCCGCAGGGTTGCCGCCCGGGCCCAGTCGCGTACCTGCTCGGGGCCGCGGGCCCCCGCGATCGCCCCGGTCACCCCGCGCCGGGCCAGCGTCCACGCGATCGCCGCCGAGCCGACCGGGACGCCGTGGCCTTCGGCGACCGCGCGCAGACGGTCCACGATCCCTAGGTTGCGGTCCAGATCGCGGGTGAAGTCCGGGTGGGTGCGGCGCCAGTCGCCGGCGTCGAGCCGCGCCGCCCGCTCCCGGGTGAACGTCCCGGACAGCAGCCCGGAGTGCAGCGGCTGGTACACGACCACGCCGGTGCCGTGGTCCGCGGCCCAGTCGATCTCCGGCTCGGCGGTGCGGTTGATCAGGGAGAGCGGCGGCTGGATCGCGTCGACCGGGGCGACGGCCGAGGCCGCGGCGAGCTGCGCCGGATCGTGGTTGGACAGGCCGATCGCGCGGACCTTGCCCTCCTTCTTCAGCTCGGCCATCGTCTGCCAGTACTCCTCCAGAGGCGTGACCCGCACGTCCTCCGCGGCGCCCGAGCCGTCGCCGTCCCAGTCGAGCGAGGCGCCCGTGTCCGGCCAGTGCACCTGGTAGAGGTCGATCGCCTCGACGCCGAGCCGGCGCAGCGACTCCTCCACCTCGCGGCGCACACTGTCCGCTCGCATCACGCGCCGGGGCGCGGCAGCCGGGTTCTCCGGGTCCCAGACGAGCCCCACCTTCGTGAAGACGAACGGCCGCTCACTCTCCGGGAGTTGGGCGATCGCCTTGCCGACGACCTCCTCGGAGTGACCGAGGCCGTAGACCGCGGCGGTGTCGATCCAGTTCACCCCGGCCTCGACGGCGGCGTGCACCGTGGCGATCGAACGGGCGTCGTCCTGCCCGCCCCAGGAGAAGCGCCAGCCCTCGCCGCCGAAGGCCCAACTGCCGAGGCCGATGGGGGAGAGCCGCATGCCGGTGGTGCCGAGCTCGCGGTGGACGAGCGAGGTGGTGGTGGGGCTGGGGGTGGTGTCGATCGGGGAGTTCATGGTGTCCGTCCTCAAAGTCTCAAGGTCCGAAGGTCGCAAGGCGTGGTCGCCGTGCTGACGAGGAAGACTCTGCGGCCCGGGCACCACCCCCTGACAGGCACACCCGTGAGGGGGGAAAGAGTTGACCACCCACGCGGCGACGCGAGCGGTGATACTCGTCGCCATGGACCTCACCGTCGAACGCCGGACCGAACTGAGCCAGTTCCTGCGCACCCGCAGGGCCCGCCTGCGCCCCGCCGACGTAGGCCTCGTCTCGTACGGGCAGCGACGCGTCCCGGGTCTGCGCCGCGAGGAGCTCGCCCAGCTCGCGGGCGTCAGCGTCGAGTACTACGTACGCCTGGAGCAGGGGCGCAACCCGCACGTGTCGGACAGCGTCCTGGAGTCCGTCGGCCGCGCCCTGCGGCTCGACCCCGCCGAGCAGGAGCACCTGCGCAATCTCGCCCGACCCGACCGGGCCCGCCCCGCCACCCGCACGGCCGCCGCCCCGCGCCACGAGCCCGTACGCCCCGGACTGCGGCGCCTCCTCGACGCGCTGCCGGGGCCCGCCTACCTGTGCGGGCCGCTCACCGAGGTCGTCGCCTGGAACGCGCAGGCCGCCGCCGTGTTCGGCGATTTCGACCGGCTCCCCGAGGAGCAACGCACCTTCGCGCACCTGGTCTTCCTGGACGAGACGTACCGCTCGCTCCTCGCCGGCAGCCTGCAAGCCAAGGCGGAGGCGACGGTCGGCTTCCTGCGGGTGAGCGTGGGCCGGTACCCGGACGATCCCGCCCTCGCCTCCCTCATCGGCACGCTCGCCATGAAGAGCGAGGAGTTCGGCACCCTGTGGGCCCGGCAGGACGTCCACGAGAAGGGGGCCGGACGGTACGCGCTGCGGCACCCCGTCGTCGGGCCGCTCGACCTCGACTTCGAGATCCTGCACCTGCCCGACACCGGACAGGTCCTGGTCACCTATCTGCCGGCGCCCGGCACGGACGCCGCCGAGAACCTCGGGCTGCTCGCCAGCTGGACCGGCTGAGCGCGGCGCCGCCACGGCGAGGTGCAGCCCAGGGGATCGACAAGGTGTCGCCCGCCGGGGTGTCTGCCCGGACGCAGCGTCCATTGAGCCGGGGTGCGTGGCACCGGCATGCTTCCGGGGTGCGAGCCAACCACGACACACCCCGCCTCGACCGCCGTTCCCTGCTGCGCGCCCTGGGCGGTGGTGCCGCCGCCGCGGCCGTCGGCGCCCTGGCCACCGGCTGCGGGGTGCCCGCCGCCTACGTCGCGCCGGGCGACCGGGCCGCCGACCGCGACCGCTCGGCCGACGACAAGCGGCTCACCTGGGCGAACTGGCCGCTCTACATCGACGTGGACGACGACGACCCGGCGCTGCGCCCGACGCTGGACGCCTTCGAGAAGCGGACCGGCATCCAGGTCCGGTACACCGAGGAGATCAACGACAACGACGAGTTCTTCGGCAAGATCAGCCCGTCCCTGATGAACCATCAGAGCACCGGCCGGGACCTCATCGTCATCTCCGACTGGATGTGCTCCCGGTTCGTCCGACTCGGCTGGGTCCAGGAGATGGACCGCTCGCGCCAGCCGAACGTCACCAAGTACCTCGACCCGCTGCTGCGCGACCCGGCCTTCGACCCCGGCCGCAGGTCGACGGTGCCGTGGCAGTCCGGCATCACCGGCATCGCGTACAACAAGCGCCGCCTCGGCCGCGAGATCCGGCACGTCTCCGACCTCTGGGCCCCCGACCTCAAGGGCCGCGTCACGCTGCTGTCCGGCCTCGACGAGTCCTTCGCGCTCCTCATGCAGGGCAACGGGGTCGACATCACGCGCTGGACCGCCGACGACTTCCACCGCACCTGCGACCAGGTGGAGAAGCTCGTCGCGTCGAAGCACATCCGCCGCTTCACCGGCAACGACTACATCAAGGACCTCTCCAGCGGCGACGTCCTCGCCTGCCAGGCCTACAGCGGCGACGTCATCCAACTCCAGGCCGACGACCCGGACATCGAGTTCGTCGTCCCCGAGGAGGGCGCCGAACTCTGGGCCGAGTCCCTGATGATCCCCAACCTCGCCGAGCACAAGGCCACCGCCGAGCGACTCGTCGACTACTACTACGAACCCGAGGTCGCCGCCGAACTCGCCGCCTGGGTCAACTACGTGTGCCCCGTGCCCGCCGCCCAGCACGTCCTGGCCTCCTCCAAGGACAAGGAGACCGCCGCGCTCGCGGAGGACCCGCTGATCTTCCCGGACGACCGGATGCGGTCCCGGCTCGCGATCGCCCGGGACATCAAGTCCACGGAGCGCACGGAGTTCGCGAAGCGCTGGAACGCGATCGCCGGGCTGTGAGGGCGCCGGCCGCCGCCCCGCGTCTCCAAGTAGCCTTCCGGCATGGGGAATTCATCGAGCGATGAAAAGGTGTCCGCCGCTGTCACGCTGGGGCTCTTCGCGGCCTGGGCCCTGCACGACACCGAGGAACTGGCCACGGGGCCGCGATGGGTGCGGGAGAACGTGCCCGTGCTGCGGGAGCGGTGGCCCGGGGTGCCGGACGGGGTGTGGCGGGCGATGGAGGGGGTCGACGAGCGGGAGTTCAAGGCGGCCGTCGGGGTCATGGCCGGGATCGTGGGCGCGGGGGCCGTCGCGGGGTGGGTGAGCGGCGGGCGCAGCGCCGTCTATCAGGCGATGCTCAACGGGTTCGGGCTGCACGGGCTCATGCATGTGGGGCAGGCGCTCGCCGTGCGCGGGTACACGCCGGGTGTTGCCACCTCGCCGACACTCGTCGTGCCGTTCGCGGTGTGGGCGCGGGGGCGGTTGAAGCGGGCGGGGGTGTTGCGTTCTGCTCGGGGGCGGGATGTGGTCGCCGGGCTTGCGTGGGCCGGGGCGGCCACGGTGGTGTCGCACGGGGTGGCTCGGCGGGTCGTCAGAGCTCGGGGCTGACCGGTTCGATCGGGGAAATGCGACCCGAAGGGTCTGCATTTCAGGGGCGCGGGGAACTGCGCGACCAGCCCCCACCGGGCCGCACCCGGCGACGAACCGGACCCGCCGTCAGCGCATCGCGGCCAGGACGTCGACGCGGTTGGTCGTGATGGAGTCGACGCCTGCGGCCAGCAGCCTCCGCATCGAGCGCCGCGTGTCCGGCGTCCAGGCCGACACCAGCAGCCCGTCATGGTGGACCCGGGTCACGAGATCACGGGTCAGCAGCGAGAAGCGGTAGTTGAGCCAGTGCGGGCGGACCGCCGAGAGGAGCGCCGGGCGGGGCGGCGCCAGGGTCGTCCACGTCAGGGCGATCTCGGCGGAGGGATCGGCGTCCCGCACCCTCAGCATCGTCTCGGCGCCGGCGCAGTAGTAGACGCGTTCGGCGGCGCCGCAGTCGCCGATCACCCCCACGATCGTCCGGACGGCACGCCGGTCCGCGCCGGGCAGGTCGATCATGAGGCGGGCCTCACCGGTCGCGGCCAGCGCCTCGGCGAGGGTGGGGACGCCGCCCTCCGTCAGGCCCCGCACCTCGTCCGAGGAGAGGGCCGACAGGGGGCGGTCGTGCTTCCACAGCCGTTCGAGCGTGGAGTCGTGCAGCAGGACCGGGACGCCGTCGCGGGTCAGCCGGACGTCGACCTCCACCACGTCCGCACCCCGCTCCAGCGCCGAGCGCAGGGACGGGAGGGTGTTCTCACGGACGCGGTAGGGGTCGCCTCGATGGGCCACGGCAGTCACGGTGCGCATGCGCACCATTGTGGTGCCCGAAGGCCGCCGTGCCCTGTCGTGCCGAACGTCCGCGCGTCAGGCGTCCGCGAGCCAGTTCCGCGTGTACGCGTCGATCTCCGCGGCGATCCGGGACTTGCCGGCGTCGTCGAGGAAGGAGGCGCGGACCGCGTTCTTCGCGAGGTCGGCCAGGCCCTGCTCGTCGAGCCCGAGCAGCCGCGCCGCGACCGCGTACTCCGTGTTCAGGTCCGTCGAGAACATCGGCGGGTCGTCCGAGTTGATCGTCACCGTGACGCCCGCGTCCACGAACGCCTTCAGCGGGTGCTCCTCCAGGGTGCGGACGGCACGCGTCGCGATGTTCGACGTCGGGCACACCTCCAGCGGGATCCCGTGCTCGGCCAGGTGCGCGAGGAGCTTCGGGTCCTGCGCCGAGGAGGTGCCGTGCCCGATGCGCTCGGCACGCAGGTCGCGCAGGGCGTCCCAGACCGTCTCGGGCCCGGTGGTCTCGCCGGCGTGCGGCACCGAGCGCAGCCCGGCCGCGATCGCCCGGTCGAAGTACGGCTTGAACTGCGGGCGCGGCACCCCGACCTCCGGGCCGCCGAGTCCGAACGACACCAGGCCCTCGGGGCGCAGCTTGTCGTCCGTGGCCAGCCGCGCCGTCTCCTCGGCGGAGACCAGACCGGCCTCGCCCGGGATGTCGAAGCACCAGCGCAGCACGGTGCCGAACTCCGCCTCGGCCGCCTTGCGGGCGTCCTCGATCGCGTCCATGAAGGCCTTCTCGTCGATCCCGCGCCGGGTCGACGAGTAGGGGGTGATGGTCAGCTCCGCGTAGCGCACGTTCTGCCGCGCCATGTCGCGTGCGACCTCGTACGTCAGCAGGCGGACGTCCTCGGGGGTGCGGATCAGGTCGACGACCGACAGGTAGACGTCGATGAAGTGCGCGAAGTCCGTGAACGTGAAGAAGTCGGCCAGCGCCTCGGGGTCGGTCGGCACCTTCGAGTCGGGGTGCCGGGCCGCGAGGGCGGAGACGATCCTCGGAGAGGCCGAGCCCACATGATGGACGTGCAGTTCTGCTTTGGGCAGTCCGGCGATGAAGGTCTGCAGGCGCTGGCTCACGGATTCCTCCCCAGGAACTCGGGTGATCGGCTGATCGGGGTCCCCGGCATCGTATGCGGGCGGCGCCGGCGCGGGTCGGCCGGAGCGCGGCAGGGCGGTCCGCGGGGGCCCGGGTCCTGTCCGGAGTTCCCCGTCTGCGCCCCGACGCCCGGCACGCACCCTCGCCGCACGGCGTCCCAGGACAGGTGGCTCCGCCACATGACCCGGGACGCCGCACACCGAGGGCACGCACCGACCGCCGCTGCGCCCGCGCTCCGCGCGAACGACGGGGAGCTCCGGACAGGACCCGGCACCCGGCACGTAGCATGTCCGGACGCGCGGCACCGAGCACGACGACGTACGCAACGAAGGGGGCCCGTCCCATGGCAGGCGGCACCACACCGCAGGGCAGCGACCCCGGGGCGAAGCCGCAGGACGCGGTCCCGGCACCGGCCCCGCAGAGCCCGGCCGGCGGGCGCGGCATCCACGACAGCCAGACGGTGACGGCCATGCCCGCGGCGAGCGGCACCCCGCAGCCGCCGTCCCCGCAGGCCCCGTCCCCGTACGCGCCGCCCGCCCCGCAGCACCCGCAGTACCCGCAGCAGGGCCCCGTACCGCCCCCGCCGGTCTCGCCCGCGGGACCGGGCCTGCCCGCCGCGGCCTACGGCCACCCGGCCCCCGGCCCACAGCAGGCCCCGTACGGCTACCCGGCGCAGCAGCCCATGGCGGCCTATCCGCAGGCCCCCTACGGCTGGGCCGGCGGGATGCCGATGCAGCCGAGCAACGGACTCGGCGTCACGGGCATGGTCACCGGCATCGTCTCCGCGGTGCTCTGCCTGTTCTGGCCGGTCTCGATCATCACCGGGATCCTCGGCGTCGTCTTCGGCTTCGTCGGCCGGAGCAAGGTGCGGCGCGGTGAGGCCACGAACGGCGGGCAGGCGCTCGCGGGCATCATCTGCGGCGCCTTCGGCCTGCTCATGGGCGTCGGCGTCCTCGTCCTGGTCGTGATCCTCAACGCCACGCGCTGAACCGGCCCGGCGCGATCACGCCGGGCGGCCGTCTCAGGACGTCGCCGCGGCCAGCTCCCGCCGCGCCGCCATCAGCGCGAACCCCAGCAGGTTCGGCCCGCGCCAGCGCTCCGGGTCCTCGGCCGCCGGGGAGTCCGCCGCGAGGCCGATGCCCCAGACGCGGTCCACGGGACTGGCCTCCACCAGGACGCGGTCGCCGGTGCGCACCAGGAAGTCCCGCAGCGCGGGGTCCGAGCCGAACTTGTGGAGGCTGCCCGCGACGACGATTCCGAAGCGCTCGCGCGCCCAGACCTCCTCGTCGAAGCCCTTCACCAGACGCCCCGCCTTCTTCGCCTGCGCGGGGTGATCGGCCTCGACGGCTCTGCGCTCCGCCTCCGCGTCCCCGAACAGCCGCGCCTTGCCGGCCATCATCCAGTGCTCCGCCGTCGCGTACGCGACGCCGTCGACCGTGAACGGCGACGGCCACCACTGGCTGAGGCAGCTCGGGCCCAGCGTGCCGTCCGCCCGCGGGGTGTGCCCCCAGAAATGCAGCCACTTCACGCGCGTCCCCGCCGCCAGGGCGCTGACCAGTGATTCCCTGCTGTCGATCATGCTCGCGGCCCCCGTTTCGTTCATGCACGCGAGTCTGGCACGCACCACTGACACACCGTCCTGGGTTTTCCAGGTGCACTCGACACCTGGTCGACAGATTCCGTCGCGTAACCAAAAGGCAACAACGGAATCACTTGTTGAGGTGTCGCCCCTCTGTCAGGATCGGCACTCAAATCGAGCTGGAGCCACGCAGGGACCTGTGGGAACGGGTGCCCGGCGAGGAAAGCGAGAGCGAGCACTCATGCACAACCCCACCTCGGCCAACCTCCCCGACCGCCCGTCGGCCAAGTCCGTCGCGGCCGCCGCGCAGGAACGCTTCGCCGATGGAGCGAACTTCGTCGGCGGACGGCTGACCCAGGGCACCTCCGGCCGCACCCACGCGGTCGTCGACCCCGCGACCGGCACCGACGTCTTCACGTACGAGCTGGCCGGCACGGCCGACGTGGACGCCGCCGTCGCCTCCGCCCGCGAGGCCTTCCCCGGCTGGGCCGGCGCCACCCCGGGCGAGCGGTCCGACGCGATGCACGCCTTCGCCGGGGCCCTCGCCGAGCGCGCCGAGGAGTTCGCCCGCCTCGAGTCGCTGCAGTGCGGCAAGCCCCTCAAGCTGAGCCGCGAGTTCGACGTGCCCGGCACCGTCGACAACACCGCGTTCTTCGCGGGCGCCGCCCGCCACCTCCAGGGTCAGTCCGCCGGTGAGTACAGCGGCGACCACACCTCGTACGTACGGCGCGAGCCGATCGGTGTCGTCGGCTCCATCGCCCCCTGGAACTACCCGCTCCAGATGGCCGCCTGGAAGGTGCTGCCCGCCATCGCCGCGGGAAACACCATCGTCCTCAAGCCCGCCGAGCTGACGCCGCTGACCTCGCTGCTCTTCGCGCAGACCGCGGCCGACGCCGGCATCCCCGCCGGTGTCGTCAACGTGATCACCGGCGCGGGCCGGGACGCCGGTGAGCACCTCGTCGGCCACCCGGACGTCGCGATGACCTCCTTCACCGGCTCCACCGGCGTCGGCAAGCGCGTCGCCGAGGTCGCCACCGCCACCGTCAAGCGGCTCCACCTGGAGCTCGGCGGCAAGGCGCCCTTCGTGGTGTTCGACGACGCCGACCTGGCCGCCGCGGTGCACGGCGCCGTCGCGGGCGCCCTCATCAACACCGGCCAGGACTGCACCGCCGCCACGCGCGCGTACGTGCAGCGCCCCCTCTACGAGGCCTTCGTCGCGGGCGTCGCCGACGTCATGGCGTCGGTCCGGCTCGGCGACCCGTTCGCCGACGGCACCGACCTCGGCCCGCTCATCTCGCACGCCCAGCGCGACCGCGTCGCCGGATTCGTCGACCGCGCCCGCTCCTACGCGCGCGTGGTGACCGGCGGCGAGGCCCCCGGTGGCGCCCTCGCGGACGGCGCCTACTACCGGCCCACCCTGGTGGCCGACGCCGCGCAGGACAGCGAGATCGTGCAGTCCGAGATCTTCGGCCCCGTCCTCGTCGTGCTGCCCTTCGACACCGACGAGGAGGGCATCCGGCTCGCCAACGACACCCCCTACGGGCTCGCCGCCTCCGCCTGGTCCACCAACGTGTACCGGGCGAACCGCGCCACGCGCGAGATCAAGGCCGGCTGCGTCTGGGTCAACGACCACATCCCGATCCTCAGCGAGATGCCGCACGGCGGCTACAAGGCGTCCGGCTTCGGCAAGGACATGTCCGCCTACTCCTTCGAGGAGTACACGCAGATCAAGCACGTCATGTTCGACAACACCGCGGTCGTCAGGAAGGACTGGCACCGCACGATCTTCGGGGACCGATAGCAGCCCGGCCGCCCGACCCGCGGCCACCATCCCGAAAGGGCACCACGCGCATGGAGCAGTACGAGCCCGACCGCCTTTCCCCGGCCCAACTGGCCGCCATGCGGCGCAGCTTCAGGAACGGCAGGGCCGCGATGACCCGCCGCTCCCTGCTGCGCGCCTCGGCCGGCGGCGCACTCGCCGTCGGCGGCCTCGGGGCGCTCACCGGCTGCGGCATTCCCGCCGCGAGCAAGTCCCAGGGCGCCGGCACGTCCGAGGACCACTCGGCCAAGGAGAAGGTCATCAACTTCTCCAACTGGACCGAGTACATCGACATGAGCGACGACGAGAAGCACCGCCCGTCGCTGGAGGCGTTCACCAAGCGCACCGGGATCCAGGTCAAGTACACCGAGGACATCAACGACAACGTCGAGTTCTTCGGCAAGATCAAGCCGCAGCTCGCGGCCGGCCAGGACACCGGCCGCGACCTGATCGTCCTCACCGACTGGATCGCCTCCCGGCTCGTGCGCTACGGCTGGGTGCAGAAGCTCGACCCCGCCAACCTGCCGCACGCCTTCACCAACCTGGCGCCCCAGTTCCGCAATCCCGACTGGGACCCCGGGCACGCCTACTCGTACCCCTGGCAGGGCGTCTCCACCGTCATCGCGTACAACACCAAGGCGACCGGCGGCAAGGAGATCACCTCGGTCACCGAGCTGCTCGAGGACCCCAAGCTCAAGGGCAAGGTCGGCCTGCTGTCCGAGATGCGCGACAGCGTCGGCATGACCCTGCTCGACATGGGCAAGGACCCCCGCACCTTCAAGGCCGACGACTTCGACGCGGCGATCGCCCGCCTCCAGAAGGCCGTCGACCGCGGGCAGGTGCGCCGCTTCACCGGCAACGACTACATCGCCGACCTCAGCAAGGGCGACCTCGCGGCCTGTCTGGCCTGGGCCGGTGACGTCGTGCAGCTCCAGGCGGACAACCCGCACGTCAAGTTCGCCATCCCGGACGCCGGTTACATTACCGCGACCGACAGCATGCTGATCCCCAACAAGGCGCGCCACAAGACGAACGCCGAGCGGCTCATCGACTACTACTACGAGCCGGCCGTCGGCGCGCAGCTCGCCGGGTGGATCAACTACGTGAGCCCGCTGGACACCGGCATCGTCCGGCCCGAGCTCGCCAAGATCGACAAGGACATCGCGAACGACCCGCTGATCGTTCCCGACAAGGCCATGCAGTCCAAGGGACACGGCTTCCGCTCCCTGACGGCCAAGGAAGAGACCGCGTTCGAGGAGAAGTTCGCCCAGCTCACCGGCGGCTGAACCGGCCCTCCGCCACCCGCACCGCCCCCGTCCCCGACGAATCCTTGGACTCACCATGACGACCGACCACGGCGGCGACGTCCGTCTCACCGGGATCAGCAAGACGTACGACAACGGCTTCACGGCCGTCCGTCCGCTCGACCTCACCGTGCCCCAGGGCTCCTTCTTCGCCCTCCTCGGCGCCTCCGGCTGCGGCAAGACCACCACCCTGCGCATGATCGCGGGCCTGGAGGAGCCGACCACCGGCACCGTCCTCCTCGGCGACCAGGACGTCACGAACCTGCCGCCCTACAAGCGGCCCGTGAACACCGTCTTCCAGTCGTACGCGCTCTTCCCGCACCTCGACATCTTCGAGAACATCGCCTTCGGCCTGCGCCGGCGCGGCATCAAGTCGGTGAAGAAGCAGGTCGACGAGATGCTCGACCTGGTCCAGCTCGGCGAGCACGCCCGCAAGAAGCCGCACCAGCTCTCCGGCGGCCAGCAGCAGCGCGTCGCGGTCGCCCGCGCGCTCATCAACCACCCCAAGGTGCTGCTGCTCGACGAGCCCCTCGGCGCCCTCGACCTCAAGCTGCGCCGCCAGATGCAGCTGGAGCTCAAGCGCATCCAGACCGAGGTCGGCATCACCTTCATCCACGTCACGCACGACCAGGAAGAGGCCATGACCATGGCCGACACCGTCGCCGTGATGAACCAGGGCGTCGTCGAACAGCTCGGTGCCCCCACCGACCTGTACGAGAACCCGCGCTCGACCTTCGTCGCCAACTTCCTCGGCACCTCGAACTTCATCGAGGCCGAGATCGCCGGCCGCGCGGGCGACGAGCTCACCCTGCGCGCGGGCGACGGCAAGCTCTCGCTGCCCGCCGAGCGCTGCACCGCGGACACGGAAGCGGGCGGCAAGGTCCTCGTCGGCGTACGCCCCGAGAAGATCTCCCTCACGCACACCGACGACGCGGGCACCATCCCCGAGGACCGCAACCGCATCACCGGCACCATCGCCGACAGCAGCTTCATCGGCGTCTCCACGCAGTACGTCATCGACACCCCGCTCAGCGACTCGTTCGAGGTCTACGCCCAGAACATCGAGCGCGACAGCCGCCTCACGCCCGGCGCCGAGGTCGTCCTCCACTGGAACCCCGCGCACACGTTCGGGCTCGACGCGGACCAGGACGCCGACGCGGGCGTGGAGAAGGTCTCGGAGGACACGGCCGCATGAGCACTGTCACCGAAGCGCCGCCACTGGCGCCCGCCCCGGCGGAGGAACCGCCCCGCAAGATCCGCAAGCGCGGCCGCCTCGTCCCGTACTGGCTGCTGCTGCCCGGCATCCTCTGGCTGATCGTCTTCTTCGCCCTGCCGATGGTCTACCAGGCCTCCACCTCGGTGCAGCAGGGCTCCCTCGAGGACGGGTTCAAGGTCACCTGGCACTTCGCCACGTACTGGGACGCGCTCACCGACTACTACCCGCAGTTCCTGCGCTCCGTCCTGTACGCCGGCTGCGCCACGCTCCTGTGTCTGGTGCTCGGCTACCCGCTCGCCTACCTCATCGCCTTCCGCGCGGGCCGCTGGCGCAACGTCGTCCTGGTCCTGGTGATCGCCCCGTTCTTCACCAGCTTCCTGATCCGCACCCTCGCCTGGAAGACGATCCTCGCGGACGGCGGACCCGTGGTCGGCGCCCTCAACTCGCTGCACGTCCTCGACGTCACGACCTGGCTCGGGATGACCGAGGGCGACCGCGTCCTCGCCACCCCGCTCGCCGTGATCTGCGGCCTCACGTACAACTTCCTGCCGTTCATGATCCTGCCGCTCTACACCTCCCTGGAGCGGATCGACGGCCGGCTGCACGAGGCCGCGGGCGACCTCTACGCCTCGCCCGCCACCACCTTCCGCAAGGTGACCTTCCCGCTGTCGATGCCCGGCGTCGTCTCCGGCACCCTGCTCACCTTCATCCCGGCGGCCGGCGACTACGTGAACGCGGACCTCCTCGGCTCCACGGACACCCGCATGGTCGGCAACGTCATCCAGACGCAGTTCCTGCGCATCCTCGACTATCCGACCGCGGCCGCCCTCTCCTTCATCCTCATGGCGGCCATTCTCGTGATGGTCACCGTCTACATCCGGCGGGCCGGAACGGAGGACCTCGTCTGATGCGCTGGCTGCGGAAGAACCTCGTGGTGATCGCGGGTCTGATCACCCTCGCCTATCTCCTCCTGCCGAACGTCGTCGTCACGGCCTTCTCCTTCAACAAACCGAAGGGCCGCTTCAACTACGAGTGGCAGGAGTTCAGCCTCGACGCCTGGAAGAACCCCTGCGGCGTCGCCGACATGTGCGGCTCGCTGTCGCTCAGCCTCCAGATCGCCCTGTGGGCCACGATCGGCGCGACCGTGCTCGGCACGATGATCGCCTTCGCCCTCGTCCGCTACCGCTTCCGGGCGCGCGGCGCGATCAACTCGCTGATCTTCCTGCCCATGGCGATGCCCGAGGTCGTCATGGCGGCCTCGCTGCTCACCCTGTTCCTCAACATGGGCGCCCAGCTGGGCTTCTGGACCATCCTGATCGCCCACATCATGTTCTGCCTCAGCTTCGTGGTGACCGCCGTCAAGGCGCGCGTCATGTCGATGGACCCCCGACTGGAACAGGCCGCGCAGGACCTCTACGCCGGCCCCGTCCAGACCTTCCTCCGCGTCACCCTGCCGATCGCGGCACCGGGCATCGCGGCGGGAGCGCTGCTCGCCTTCGCGCTCTCCTTCGACGACTTCATCATCACGAACTTCAACGCGGGATCCACGGTCACCTTCCCCATGTTCGTGTGGGGCTCGGCGCAGCGCGGCACACCCGTTCAGATCAATGTCATCGGTACGGCCATGTTCCTGGTCGCCGTACTGTGCGTCCTTGTCGGCATGCTCGCCGGCAAGCGAAAGAACAAGGTCGCCTGAGTCTCAGGGGACTGCTCATTTCTGAGGGAGTTGGAATCATGGCCGCTGGCGCCATGAATCGTCAGAGCCGCTGGACCGCCGCCCTCGCGGACGCCCAGCCCGTCGCGTACTGGCTGGACGACCCGGGGCGCCCGGCGGCGCTGCCGGCGCTGACCGGTGACGAGCGGTGCGACCTGCTCGTCGTCGGCGGCGGCTACAGCGGCCTGTGGACCGCGCTGATCGCCAAGGAGCGCGACCCCGGCCGGGACGTCGTCCTCGTCGAGGGCCGCGAGATCGGCTGGGCCGCCTCCGGGCGCAACGGCGGTTTCTGCGCCGCCTCCCTCACGCACGGCACGGCCAACGGGCTCGCCCGCTGGCCCGACGAGATCCACAAGCTGGAGGAGCTGGGCGCCGCCAACCTCGACGCGATCGAGGCGGCGGTCGCCCGCTACTCCATCGACTGCGACTTCGAGCGCACCGGCGAACTGGACGTGGCGACCCAGCCGCACCAGGTCGCCGAACTGCGCGAGTTCCACACCGAGCTGCAGGAGGCCGGTCTCGCCGACGGCCTGGAGATGCTCGACGCCGACCAGACCCGGGAGCAGGTCGACTCCCCGACCTTCCTCGGCGCGCTGCACGACCGGCGCGGCGTCGCCATGCTGCACCCCGCCAAGCTCGCCTGGGGCCTCAAGCAGGCCTGCCTCGACCTCGGCGTCCGGATCTACGAGAACACGCCCGCGACCCAGCTGGCCTCCAGCGGAGCGGGCCTCGCCGTCCGCACCCCGTACGGCCGGATCTTCGCGCGGCACGCCGCCCTCGGCACCAACGTCTTCCCGTCCCTGGTCAAGCGCGTCCGCTCGTACACCGTCCCGGTCTACGACTACGCGCTGATGACCGAGCCGCTCAGCGCGGAGCAGCTGGCCTCGATCGGCTGGAAGAACCGCCAGGGCCTCGGCGACAGCGCCAACCAGTTCCACTACTTCCGGCTCTCCGCCGACAACCGGATCCTGTGGGGCGGCTACGACGCGATCTACCCCTACGGCGGGAAGGTCCGCGCCGAGCACGACCACCGGCCCGAGACCTACGCCAAGCTCGCGGACCACTTCTTCACCTGCTTCCCGCAGCTGGAGGGCCTGCGCTTCTCCCACGCGTGGGGCGGCGCGATCGACACCTGCTCGCGGTTCTCCGCGTTCTTCGGCACGGCTCACGGCGGGCGGGTCTCCTACGCCGCCGGGTACACCGGGCTCGGGGTCGGCGCGACCCGCTTCGGCGCGGACGTGATGCTGGACCTTCTCTCGGGCGAGCGCACCGAGCGCACCGAACTCGAGATGGTCCGCAAGAAGCCGCTGCCGTTCCCGCCCGAGCCGTTCGCCTACACCGGCATCGCGCTCACCAAGTGGTCGCTGGCCCGCGCCGACGACAACGGCGGCCGGCGCAACCTGTGGCTGAAGGCGATGGACTCCGTCGGCCTCGGCTTCGACAGCTGACGCCTCCTTTTTTGCCTACTCCTTCGTAGGCATAGGCGTAGGCGTCCCCTGATGGAAGTACAGCCGCCACCCGGCCTCCGGGTGGCGGCGCCACAGCGAGCTGCGGCGGACCCGGCGGTCGCCGTGGTCCGCGTGATACGTCAGATGCACGACGCCCTGCGCGAGCACGGTCCCCGCCATCTCCGTGACCACGACCGGAAGTTCGGGCCCGTCCGGCACCGCGCCCGTCGCCTCCAGGATCGTCGTCCGGTCCCAACGCCGCCCGGACGCGCCGAACTCGAAGAACTCCGGGTCGAGCAGCGCGCTCACCCGCGCGTCGTCGGCGCGCACCGCCGGTTCGAGCAGGCGCAGTTCGCCCTCGATCGCCGCCTGGATCTGCCGCTCGTCGTCCGTCATGGGCGCACTGTAACGGGCGGGCCCGCGAAGAAGTCCGCGAGGAAGCCGGCCGAACCCGCGTAATGCGGCGCCCCCTTGCCCCTCTCCTCTGTGAACGGAACGCGTCATGCGTCACGCGTCACAGCAACAGGGAGGACCCGCCATGACGGACTCGGCGAACGGGCCGGCGGTCGAATGGCTCGCGGCGGTGGCGCCGGACCCGGCCGCCTGCCGCCGCGCATGGGAGCGCGACCCGCGAGGCGTCGCGCTGCTGCCCGCGGGCCGGCGCTGGGACGTGCTGATCCTGCCGGCCGAACTCGGCTACCGAACGCTCGACGTGCTGACCCGCGTCATCGACCGGCCGGGCCCCGTCCTCGCCGACTTCGGCGACGCCCGCATGGGCTTCTTCGTCCCGGCCGGCACGGCGGCCCGCTGGGTCGGTACGGGAGTGCGGGGCGCGGGGCACGGGACCTGGATCGTGGTCCCCCGCCCCGGCCGTGCGACCGGCGCCGTCCGCTGGCTCGTCCCACCCGACGGATCGGGCACCCTCACGGACCCTTCGGTCCTCGAACTGGCCCTGCACGAGGCAGCCGCCGGCCCGGGCCGCCCGGGCTGACGCGTGTGCCCTTCCGCCCGGCGGTGGGCGGAAGGGCACGATTCAGCGGAGGGTGATCAGCGGGCGTTTCCGTTGTTGAAGTGGTAGTCGCCGTTGCCGCCCTGGTTGCCGTTCGCGCCGGGGCCGCGGCCGTCCGTGCCGGGCTCCACGTGGTTGGTCTTGGTGTGCACGATGTCGTAGTACACGTCGGTGTTGTCCGCGTCCGGGAAGACGCGGTAGGTGAACACGTTCTTGTCGAGCTGGACGATCGGAACGGTGCGCTCGAAGAGCACCTTGCCGTTCGCGTCCTTCGCGTTGATCCAGCGCTCGGAGCCGTCGGCGGTGACGGTCCAGTCACCGTGCAGCTTCGGGCTGTCGTCGAGGTTGTACATGGTGTACGTGCCGTCGGCGTCGAAGTACGCCCAGCCCACGAAGTTCGACACGGCCGGGTCGTCGAGGGCGACGCGGTTGCCGTCCTGGTCGACGGCGCCGGTGGTCTTCCACGGGGTGGAGGCGAGCACGTCGGACGGGGTCGCGGCCTGCTTCTGCGCCGCGGACGCGGCAGCCGGTGCGGCGGGCGCGTCGGCGGCCATGGCCGAGACGGGCACCAGGGCGGACACGGCGATCGCGATCGCGGACGCGGTGAGAACGGAACGACGGGAGATTCGAGTGAGGCTCATGTCCTCAACGCTAGGGGCGGTACCGGGGCCGGCATGTCATCCGATCGGCTACTGATGGATGCCCTGGATTGCCGATACGCGCGTCGACCGGACGGCCGTGACGCACGGACGCCCGGTCCTGAGCAGCCCTATCAGCTACTCGGCGGCGCGTTCCCGGCGGGCCACTCGGACACCGATCGTGCCCACGACCAGGAGCAGAGCGACCGTACCCAGAGTGAACGTCTCGAAGGAGAGCCGGGAGACTCCCCAGACGTCCCGGAAGTCGTACGCGATGCCGAAGACGTTCTCGAGGACGCCGGGGAACAGGGCCGACCAGGAGCCGACCAGGATCCACGCGTACACCAGACCGGCGCAGGCGAGGAAGCCCCGGTCACCGAAGGGCACCCGGTACGGCCGCTCGACCTCGGGCCGGCGCAGCCGGAGCAGCACGAGCGCGGGCACGACGACGAGGTACGACAGCAGCAGCGTCGTCACGGCGACGGTGAGCACCACGGCGAAGACGGCCCCGGCGTCCCCGTCGGCGAGCTGCATGGCGGTGAGCATGAACAGCGTGGCCACCGCGCCGGAGAGCAGGTTGGTGCGGACCGGCGTGCCCAGCTTCGGGTGGAAGGCGCCGAGCTTGCGGGTGAAGAAGCCGCCGTCGGCCGCGGCCATCGCCTGCATCCGGTCGCTGACGATCATCCAGGCGCTGCCCTGGGTCAGGAGGGCGAAGACGAACATCACGGCGGTCGTGGTCAACAGGGGCCCGGCGGCCGGACCGTAGACGCCGAAGACGAGCCGCGCACCCTCCATGAAGCCGCCGATCCCGGTGACCTGCTTGACCGGCACGACGGCGAGCAGCGCGAGCACGGGCAGCAGATAGCAGGCGGCCGCGACGGTCGCGGAGCGGCCCAGCGCGGCGGGCACGTCCTTCTGCGGGTCGTGCATCTCCTCGCCGGCGGCGTTGGGCGCCTCGAAGCCGACGTACGCGAACAGCAGGATCGGCACGAGGGCCAGGAAGCCGGCCGCGGTCGGGCTGAAGTGGGCCTCGGCCAGACCGTGGAACCCGTTCTCGATGCCGTAGAGCGTGGCGGTGAGAGTGAAGAGGGTGAGGGACAGCACCTTGACCAGGGCGCCGATCGTGGTGATCCACTTGCCGCGGCTCAGCGACACCACGGCGGTGAGGATCGCGGCCCAGACGAACAGCAGCTTGAAGACGTAGTCGGCGACGGTGCCCGAGCCGAGGTGGAAGACGAAGCCGTCCCACGTCTCGGCGGCGAGGAAGACCAGCGAACCGCCCAGCCAGATCGGGTTGGTGACCCAGTAGAAGAGCGTGGTGAGAGCGGCCGCGGGCCGGCCGAGCGCCAGTTTCACCCAGACGTACGGGCCGCCCTCCTGCGGGAACGCGGCGCCGGTCTCGGCGAACAGCAGGGCGTAGGGGACCAGGAAGAACAGGGCGAGCGCCGCGGTCCAGGTGACCGCCTCGCCGCCGCCGGTGGCGATCTGCCCGACGGTGTCGAAGGAGATGACCGCGGCGATGGCCATGGCGGTGATGTCGAAGCGCTTGAGGCTGCGTCGGAGCCCGGCCGGGGCGTCCGGCGCCTCGTCGGCGGCATGCGGTGCGGCGGGGGAGAGGTGGGAGGACACGGGCAGTTCCTTGGCGGGGTAGAGGGGACTGCGGAGACTGCGGGGGCGGCGGAGGGCCGCGGGACGGTGTGGGATCCGTGTCGGGCGGAGCGGACGGGGGAGGCCCGGCGGGGACCGGGCCTCCCGGACGGGGTCAGGCCCCGCGGATCTCGCCCGTGGGCGCGGTGCGCTCGAGCACGCCGCGCAGCGCGGACGCCGCCTCCTTGGCCTCGGCCTCGGTCATGATCAGCGGCGGCGACAGCACCAGGCTGTGCGCGGAGTCGCGGACGATGACACCGGTCTCGCGGCGGATCACGTCGTGCGGCATGTTGGCCGGGTCGAGCGGCAGCGGCACGCGCGTCTCGCGGTCCTCGACGAGCTCGACGGCCAGCATCATGCCGACCGAGCGGATCTCGCCGACGATCGGCAGCTCGCCCAGCTGCGCCTGCAGTTCGCCGTGGAGGAACGCGCCCATCTCGGTGGCCCGCCCGAGCAGGCCCTCGTTCTCGATGATGTCGAGGTTCGCGAGGGCGACCGCCGTGGCGACCGGGTGGCCGTTGTACGTGTAGCCCATCGGGAAGCCGTGGTCGCGCAGCAGCACCTCGGCGACCTGGTCCGCGACCAGCAGCGCGCCCAGCGGCACGTAACCCGAGGTGATGCCCTTGGCGGTGACGATGATGTCGGGCGTCACGCCGAAGTGCTGGGCGGCGAACCACTGGCCCACGCGCCCGTACGCCGTGACGACCTCGTCGAAGATCAGCAGGATGCCGTGCCGGTCCAGGACCTCGCGCACGCGCGGCCAGTAGTCGGCCGGCGGGACGAGCATGCCGCCGACGCCCATGATCGGCTCACCGATCATCGCCGCGATCTTGTCCGGGCCGATCTCCGCGATCCGCTCCTCCAGCTCGCGGATCAGGAAGTCGGTGACCTGCTCCGGCGTGCGGGCCTCCCCGCCGTAGAGCTCCGAGCGGTACGGCCACGGCGGGGTGAGGTGGCTGACGTGCGGCATCATCGGGGCGAAGCCCTCGTGGTACAGCGGGAAGCCGGTCGCGGAGCCGCCGCCGTAGCCGATGCCGTGGTACGCCTTGCTGCGCGCGAGGATCCAGGTGCGGTCGGTGTCGCCGCGCCGGTGGTGGTAGTAGCGGGCCATCTTGATGGCCGCCTCGTTGCCCTCGGAGCCGCCCGACGTGAAGTACACGTGGTTCAGCGGGTCGGGCGCGATCTCGGCGAGGCGGGCGGCGAGCGCGATGGCGCGGTCGTTGGAGAACTCCCAGAAGCTGGTGAAGTACTCCAGCTTCTTCATCTGCTCGTGGGCGACGTCCGCCAGGTCCTCGCGGCCGTGACCGACCTGCGCGAGCCACAGACCGCCGGTCGCGTCGAGGTAGCCGCGCCCCTCGGAGTCGGTCAGCCGGCAGCCGGAGCCCTCGGTCATGACGACGCGCTCGGTCGCGGAGCCCGGCAGGTACGGGTGGATGATGTGCGCCCGGTCGAGGCGGGCGAGTTCGGCTGCGTCGTGGGTCATGGCGGTGGTGCTCCCTTGTTGCTCGTGGGCGTGGCGGGGAAGTGGTCGGGGCGGCCGGGCGGCGGTGCGCCGGTCAGCCGTAGGCGATCCAGGTGGTCTTCCGGCCGGTGTACTTGTCGAAGGAGTGCAGCGAGAGGTCGCGTCCGTAGCCGGACTGCTTGAAGCCGCCGAACGGGGTGAACGGGCTGAGCGCGTCCACCGTGTTCACGGAGACGGTCCCGGCGGTGAGGGCGTCCGCGACGCGGTGCGCGCGGGCCAGGTCCCGGGTCCACACGCTGGCGGCGAGCCCGTACGCGGAGTCGTTCGCGAGGCGGATCGCCTCGGCCTCGTCGCGGAACGGCACGACCGTGAGGACGGGGCCGAAGAGCTCCTCGCGGACCAGCGGGGCGTCCGGGCCGAGGCCGGTGACGATCGTGGGGTCGACGTAGGCGCCCTCGCGGTCGGGGCGGGTGCCGCCGCACACGACGGTGCCGCCGGACGCCGCGACGGCCGCGACGACCCGCTCGGCCTGCGCCTCGTCGACCAGCGGGCCGAGCCGGGTGGCCGGGTCCAGCGGGTCGCCGGGCAGCCATCCGCGCGCGTGCTCGGCCACCCTCGCGGTGAACTCCTCGGCGATCGAGGCCTCCACGAGCAGGCGGGTGTTGGCGGAGCAGACCTGCCCGGTGTTGTAGACGAAGCCCCAGGCGGCGCGCTCGGCGGCGGCCTCCAGGTCGGCGTCCGCGAAGACGACGTTCGGGCTCTTGCCGCCGGCCTCCGGCCAGACCTGCTTCATGTTCGACTCGGCGGCGTAGCCGAGGAAGCGCTTGGCGACGGCGGTGGAACCGGTGAAGACGAGGGTGTCGACGTCCCCGTGCAGCCCCAGCGCGCGGCCGGTCACCTCACCGGGGCCCGGCACCACGTTGAGCACACCGTCGGGCAGCCCGGCCTCGACGGCCAGCTCGGCCAGGCGCAGCGCCGACAGCGGCGACTGCTCGGCCGGCTTCAGCACCACGCTGTTGCCCGCGGCCAGGGCGGGCGCCAGCTTCCAGACCGCGATGTCCAGCGGGAAGTTCCACGGCACGACCGCGCCGACCACGCCCAGCGGGGCCCGGCGGACCAGCGCCAGGTTCCCGGGCGGGGCCGGGGCGACCTCGTCGTAGAGCTTGTCGACGGCCTCCGCGTACCAGGCGAAGACGCCGGCCGCGCCGGGCACGTCCGTGCCGTACGACTCGGCGATCGGCTTGCCCATGTCGAGGGTGTCGCACAGGGCGAGCTCCTCGGCGTTCTCCTCGATCAGCCGGGACAGGGCGAGCAGGACGCGCCGGCGCTCCGCCGGAGCGGTGCGCGACCAGCGGCCGTCCTCGAACGAGGTCCGCGCCGCGGCCACCGCCCGGTCCACGTCCGCCGCGGACGCGGCGGCGACCTCGGCGACGGTCTTGCCCGTCGCCGGGTTCACGGTCGGGACGTACCCGGTGTCACCCGTGGGGTCGCTCCAGGCTCCGTCGATGAACAGGCGCGTGCGCGGCACGAGCTCGGCGGCGCGCTGCCGCCAGTGCGAGTACGTCGTCATGGTGTGGCCTTCGCTTACGAGGTGAGGCGGGTGAGGCGGGGTGAGGCGAGGTGAGACAGGGGGCCCGGCTCCGCGGGGGACCCCCGGGATCTGTGTGCAGCGGGCTGCGCTCGACTGGTCGCGTTCTTTGAGCTGAGATTCAAACAATTGCCGAAGCGCCCGTCAATGCTCCCGGCAGACTCTTCTTGCAGAAATTGGTCCGCGTGGCAGAGAATCCCCGCCATGGGGAAAGTGGGCAGGCCGAGGAACCAGACGGCGCGCAGAGAGGCCCTCGTCACCGCGGCGGGTCGGGCCATCGCGCAGCGCGGACTCGAGGGCCTGCGGATCAAGGACATCGCCGACGAGGCGGGCGTCTCGCAGGGCTCGGTGCTGTACTACTACCCCGAGCTCGGCGACCTCGTCCTCGAGGTGCACCGCGGCGCCGTGGAGAGCTTCCTGTCCTCGCGCCAGCAGGCCTACGAGGACGCCCCGGCCGGCGACGCCGTGGCCCGCCTGCGCGCGCTGGTCGCCAGCGGCCTGCCCGACAGCACCGAGAACGCCGTGCACGGACTGCTCTACGAACTGCACCGGCGCGCCGGACGCAGCCCCGGGCACGCCGAACTGATGACCTCGCTCTACGCCCGCGAGGTCGCGCTCTACACGACGGCGCTCGAGGTCGGCGCCGCCACCGGCGCGTTCACCCTCGGCGCGAGCGCCCGCGATCTCGCGCACGGGCTCGTCGCCATGGAGGACGGGTACGGGCTGCACATCATCAGCCACAACGCGGCGGTGCGACCCGAGAGCGCCCGCGCGCTGATCCTGGCCCACGCACGGGCGATCACGGGATGCGCCGAGCTCTGAGCTGATTTGAACGCCGGTTCAGAACGCCGGTTCAGAACGTCCGTTCAGAAACGTGGTTCAGAGCGGGCCGGTGTCGCGCGCGATGTCCCGCAGCACGTCCCGCACCGCGCGGGCCCGGGCCGTCTGCGTCACGCCCTTCACCGACGCGATCCGCACGTCGAGCGGCGGCCCCGGATCGCGCAGCTCCAGCTCCGCGACCTCGCCGCCGCCGTACGTCTGGGTGATCGGCAGCCGCTGGTTGAGCAGCGAGAAGCCGAGCCCGCGCGCGACCAGCGAGCGAACCGTCTCGTAGCTCTGGGTGCGGTAGCGCACGTCGGGCGAGACGCCGGCCGCGGCGAGCAGCGAGCGGAAGTAGTCGCGGCTGTGCGGCAGGTCGAGCAGCACCAGGGGCTCCGAGGCCAGCTCCGCCAGGTGCACCGGGCCGCGCCCGGCGAGCGGGTGGTCCGCCGCGACGACCGCGTACGCCGGGGCCCGCGCGACGGTCTCGCCGTGCAGCTCCGGCTCGGTCGCCAGGCCCAGACCGTAGGCGAGCGCGAAGTCGACCCGGCCTGCCTTCAGCGCCCCGACGAGCTGGTCGGTCTCGCCCTCCACCACGTTCACCTCGATGCCCGGATGGCGCCGGGTGCACTCGGTGAACAGGCGCGGCAGGTAGTGCGGGGCCAGCGTCACGAAGCAGCCGACCGTCACCGGGCCGGTGAGCGCGTCGCCCTCGCCCCGGGCCTCCCGCTCCATCTCCCGTGCCCGGGCGAGGAGTTCACGGGCCTGGTGCTGCAGCCGCTCCCCGGCCGGGGTCAGGGTCAGGCCCTTGCCCCGGCGCCGGATGAACAGCTGCGCCGACAGGTCGTTCTCCAGGTTGTGGATCGCCGCGGAGACCGCGGACTGGGCGATGTGGAGCTCCGCCGACGCCTCCGACATCGACCCCCGCTCCGCCGCCACGAGGAAGTAGCGCAGCTGAACGAGGGTGAACCCCACCGGTGATGTCATGCCCGACCCTTGTGCCCGTGATCCTCGTGCCCCGATTCCGTGGCGACCCTACCGGTGGCGCGGTCGATGCCCGTCCAGGCCAGGGCCGCGGCCCCGTCGAGCAGCGCCCGTTCGGCGGGGCCGCCGACGCAGTGCGCCGCGAACTCCCGCTGGTGGTTGGTCGCGGGCAGCGAACCGATGCCGATGTACGGGTGGATCGCGGGCACCACCTGCGACACGTTGCCCATGTCGGTCGACGCGCGGTTCATGCGCGCCGCCTGACCGGGCGGGGCGAACTCGCGGCCCAGCGCCACCGCGTTCGCCCGGTAGTGCGCGAGCGCGCCCTCGTCCGCGCGGAACTCCGCGTACGGCTTGCTCTCCGCCTCGACGCTCAGCTCGCAGCCGGTCGCGAGGGCGCCGGCCTCGAACGCCCGCATCACGCGCGGTTCGAGTGCGGCGAGTTCGGCGAGCGTCTCGGCCCGCACGTACCAACGGCCCGTCGCCCGCTCCGGGATGGCGTTCGGCGCGTCACCCGCGTGCGTGACGACACCGTGCACCCGCGCCGAGGGCGGCAGTTGCTGACGCAGCAGCCCGATCGCGACCTGGGCCACGGTGAACGCGTCCGCGGCGTTGACCCCCGCCTCCGGGTAGGCCGCGGCGTGCGCCGACTTCCCCGTGTAGCCGATCTTCGAGTGGCTGACCGCGAAGGGCCGGGCCTCGGCCACGTCGACGGGCGCCGGGTGCACCATCATCGCGAGGTCCACGCCCTGGAAGGCGCCCCGGTCGAGCAGCTCGATCTTGCCGCCGCCGCCCTCCTCGGCCGGGGTCCCGTACACCTCGACGGTGAGCCCCGCCTCGTCGGCGACGGCGGCAAGCCCGAGAGCGGCACCCACCGCGCTCGCGGCGATGAGGTTGTGCCCGCACGCGTGGCCCAGACCGGGCAGCGCGTCGTACTCCGCACACAGCGCGATCCGCACCGGGCCGCTGCCGAACCGGGCGTGGAACGCGGTGTCGAGCCCCAGGTAGGACGCGGTCACGTCGAACCCGGCGCGCTCCAGGAGTGCGGGCACGGCGGCGGCCGCCCGGTGCTCCTCCCACGCCGTCTCCGGGTCGGCGTGCAGCCGCTCCGACAGGGCGATCAGCGCTTCCGCGTGCCGCGCGACGGCCGCCCGGGAGGCTTCCTTGAGCCGCCGCATCACAGGTCTCCCGGCACGCCGTACGACGGAGCCGACGCCGGGTCGAGACCGCGCCGCACGTAGTCGTCGCGCTGCGGCAGCCAGACCCCGACCAGCTCGGCGAGCCGGCCGATCGGGTCCTCGGCCCAGTCCGCGCGCAGGTCGGTGACCCGCCAGCCGGCGTCGGCGACGACCGCGAGCCCGGCGGAGTGCACCGGACCCTCCTCGCCGCCGGCCTCCAGGGCGGCCCGCATGGCGACGATCAGGCGCTCCTCCAGCTCGCCCGTGGCGGCCGCGAAGGCGTCCAGCATGACGCCCGGGACATGGGTCCCGGAGAGCATGTTGCCCGCGGCCACCGCGCCGTCCATGGTCGCCGTCGCGTAGGTGCCGAGGGTCTGCGCACCACTGAAGGCGAAACCCGGGCCGGAGCGGCCCAGGACCGTCAACTGCCGGTACTGGATGCTCTTTTCGTTGCGCGGGTGCCCGGTGACCGCTTCCAGGGCGCGCTCCGGATCACCGTGCTCCGCGAGTTCGTCGAGGAGGTCCGGGCCCAGGGTGGGGTCGGTGACGTTCTGCGACGCGGCCGCGCCGACGCCCGGCCGCAGATGGGCGACGCGGGCGGCGACCGCGGGGCTCGACGAGCTGACCGCGATGCCGAACCGTCCGCCGTCGCGCACCACGAGGGAGAAGGTCACGCGCCCTCACCCCCGGGGATCACGGCGATCGCGTCGATCTCGCACAGCCACTCCGGCCGGGCGAGGGCGGAGACGACCAGGCCGGTGGAGATGGGGTGGACGCCCTTGGTCCAGCGGCCCACCGTGCGGTACACGGCCTCGCGGTAGCGCGGGTCGACGAGGTAGATCGTCAGCTTGACCAGGTGCTCCATACGGGCACCGGACTCTTCGAGCAGCATCTTGATGTTGGCCATGGCCTGCTCGGCCTGGGCCTCGGCGTCCCCGATACCCACGGACTCGCTGGTGTCCAGGTCCTGGCCGATCTGCCCGCGCACGTACACGGTGTTCCCGGCGACGACCGCCTGGCACAGGTCGTTGTCGAGGCTCTGCTCGGGGTAGGTGTCACGGGTGTTGAACGGGCGGACGCGGGTGTGTCCGCCGGCGACGATCGGCGCGGCGTGGCTGCTGGAGGTCATCAACTGCTCCTCAGTCCTGGTGGGTTGCGGAGGTGGCGGGGTCGGACGCGGCGGCGTCGTGGGCGAGGTAGCCGCGCTGGATCGCGATGTGGTCGGCGACGTGCCGGGCGTCGTGCCAGACGCCCCAGATGAAGCTGGAGCCGCGCCGCGAGAGCCAGGGCAGGCCGAGGAAGTACACGCCGGGCTCGGTGGACACGCCGCGCCGCTGCGCGGGCCGTCCGTTCTCGTCGAACGCGTCGACCTGGAGCCAGCCGTAGTCGGCGGTGTACCCGGTGGCCCAGACGATCGAGGTGACCCCGGCTTCGGCCAGGTCGAGCCGGTCGCGGGGCTCGGTCACGCAGTCCGGCTCCGGGCCGAGGACGTGCGCCTCGGGCTCTTCGGGCAGGTCGAGCCCGTTGCGCTCCACGTACGCGTCGGCGGCGCGCAGCAGCGCGAGGTGCTTCTCGTCGCCGGCGGCGATGTTCCCGGCGAGGTCCGGGGCGATGCGCAGCACGCCGTCCTCGTAGGACTCGGTCATGCCGAGGAGCTCGATCCCGTCGGCGGCGAGCGTGCGGAAGTCCACGGTGTGACCGCCGCGCGCGCCGCTGACCGCGATGGTCACGTGCTCGGCGCCCTGCGGCGGCGTCTCCGCGTCCCACAGCCCGAGCACCCCGAGCCACCAGCAGAAGTCGCGGCCGCGGTACGAGCGCGGCGGACGGTCGTGCGGCCCGACGGACAGGAACACCCGGCGCCCCGACCGGCGCAGTTCGTCGGCGATCTGCACACCGGACGACCCGGCGCCGACGACGAGGACCGCGCCCTCGGGCAGCTGCCCCGGATTGCGGTACGCGTGGGAGTGGATCTGCACGGGCACGGCGCCGTCCGGCACGATCGGCGGGAACACCGGCCGTTGGAACGGCCCGGTGGCGGCCACGACGTAGCGCGCGTCGATGCTTCCCGCGGACGTCTCGACCCGGAACCCGGGCCGCCCGGTGTGCCGGCGCACCGAGGTCACCTCGACGCCGCAGCGCACCGGCGCGTCGATCTTCTCGGCGTACGCGGCGAAGTAGTCGGCGACCTGGTCCTTCCCGGCGAACGCGGTGGGCTCGACGTCCGCGAACTCCATCCCGGGGAACCGGTCGTGCCACGCGGGCCCGTTGGCGACGAGGGAGTCCCAGCGCCCGGTGCGCCACCGCTCGGCGATCCGGTCCCGCTCGAGCACGAGGTGCGGGACGCCGTGGGCCCCCAGGTGCTCACTCATGGCCACCCCGGCCTGTCCGGCCCCGACGACGACCACTTCGGTCACTTCACTCGACATGTCAGCCTCCCTCCGGCGGCAGCGCCTCCCGGTGTCGCACTGACGCCCCGGGCTGCCGCACAGCCATCGTGGGCCGCCCCTCGACTTCTGTCGAACAGATGTTTCCGCGCTGAGCTATCGGAAAATCAGAGGTGAGGCGCTTCTGTCCGACCCCGACCCCGACCCCGGACCCGCGTCCACACCCACGCGCAGACGTCGAGCAGCGTGAGCGAGAGCAGCCAGCCGCCGAGGACGTCGAGGGGCCAGTGGTAGCCCTGGTGGACCAGGCCGAGGCCCACCGCGAGGTTCAGTGCGGCGCAGCCGACGAGAGGTGCGCGGCGGAAACGGGCGGGGAGGCGCGGGCGCAGGAGGAGCGCGCACAGGCCGTAGGCGACCGCCGCCGTCGCCGCGTGCCCCGAGGGGTAGAAGCCGGTCTCGGGGGACATCGGCGGCGGGCCGGGGCGGGCGATCAGGGACTGGAGCGGGGCCACGAGGGCCGGGACCAGGGTCATGGTCAGGGCGGCGATCGCCGCGGGATGCCAACTGCGGGTGCGCCAGGTGGCGTACGCGAGGGCCGCCGCCAGGATCGGCAGGGCGACCGGCGGATTGCCCAGGTCGGCGAAGAACTCGGCGGGGCCGGAGGGGATCGCGGACATGGTGCGCAGCGCGTCGCCGAGGCGCTCGTCGGGACCGAGGAGCGGGCCGGAGGCCGCGACCTGCCACGTGAGCGCGGCGAAGAGAAGGGCCCACACGAGGGGCCGCAGAAGGGGTCGCAGCGGGGGGAGAAAAATGGTCGGCCGGCCCGGAACAGGGGGGGTGGTTCCGGGCCGGCCGAACTGATCGGCGTGCCGCGCGCCCCGGGGGGTTTGGGGCGGGCGACCGTCCGATCGGTGAGGAGTTCCGGAGCCGGAAGCTCCGGGTGTGTGCGCGAGGGCACGACCAGGGCGGGGCTGGGGAGGCTCCGACCCGGCGTCGCCCACAGTCCCCCGTGGGCGAGGTGTTTCTCTCATCTGCAGAAACCGTACGTCAGGGGGTGAGGGGGCGACAGACGGTTGGCCAACCCCCCTTCGGCCCCCCACACCTTCTTCACACGGCCCGACCGTTACCGCAGGTCACGGAACGGTCATCCGTGACGGCGGCGTCGGCCGGGCCGTGCGAAAGCGGTGATCAGAGCGCCGCGAAGGCGCTCTCGATGACGTCGAGACCCTCGTTGAGGAGGTCCTGGCCGATGACGAGCGGCGGCAGGAAGCGCAGCACGTTGCCGTAGGTGCCACAGGTGAGGACGAGGACGCCCTCCGCGTGGCAGGCCTTGGCGAGCGCGGCGGCGGCCTCCGGGTGCGGCTCCTTGGTGGCCGGGTCCTTCACCAGCTCGATGGCGATCATCGCGCCGCGGCCGCGGATGTCGCCGATGACGGCGAACTTCTCCTGCATCGCCGTGAGGCGGGCCTTCATCGTGGTCTCGATCTCCTTCGCCTTGGCGTTGAGGTCGAGCTCCTTCATCGTCTCGATGGCGCCGAGCGCACCGGCGCAGGCCACCGGGTTGCCGCCGTAGGTGCCGCCGAGGCCGCCCGCGTGCGCGGCGTCCATGATCTCGGCGCGGCCCGTCACGGCGGCGAGCGGCAGACCGCCCGCGATGCCCTTGGCGGTCGTGATCAGGTCGGGGACGATGCCCTCGTCCTCGCACGCGAACCACTGGCCGGTGCGGCAGAAGCCGGACTGGATCTCGTCCGCGACGAACACGATGCCGTTGTCGTTGGCGAACTTCACGATCTCCGGCAGGAAGCCCTTGGCCGGCTCGATGAAGCCGCCCTCGCCGAGCACCGGCTCGATGACGATCGCGGCGACGTTCTCCGCGCCGATCTGCTTGGTGATGTTGTCGATCGCCTGGGCGGCGGCCTCGGGGCCGGCGTTCTCGGCGCCGGTCGGCCAGCGGTAGCCGTAGGCGACCGGGACGCGGTAGACCTCGGGGGCGAACGGGCCGAAGCCGTGCTTGTACGGCATGTTCTTCGCCGTCATGCCCATGGTGAGGTTGGTACGGCCGTGGTAGCCGTGGTCGAAGACGACGACCGCGGTGCGCTTGGTGTACGCGCGGGCGATCTTGACCGCGTTCTCGACGGCCTCGGCGCCCGAGTTGAACAGGGCCGACTTCTTGGCGTGGTCACCCGGCGTGAGCTCGGCCAGCGCCTCGGCGACGGCCACGTAGCCCTCGTACGGCGTGACCATGAAACAGGTGTGGGTGAAGTCCTGGAGCTGGGCGGAGGCGCGGCGGACCACGGCCTCGGCGGAGGCGCCGACCGACGTCACGGCGATGCCGGAACCGAAGTCGATCAGACGGTTGCCGTCGACGTCCTCGATGATGCCGCGGTCCACGCGGGCGGTGAAGACCGGCAGCGTGGAGCCCACGCCCGCGGCGACGGCGGCGAGGCGGCGCTGCTGCAGCTCCTGCGACTTCGGGCCGGGGATGGCGGTGACGACGCGGCGCTCCTGCGGGATGTCGCTCATGCGGGGCTCCTGGTTCAGGTGGGGCGGCTGTGCCGGGATCCGCGTGGGTCCGGTTTCGCCGGTTTCTTCGGGGGTTCCTTCGCAGGTTAGGGCCGCCCCGGTGGGGTGGTCATGCTCCATCGGGGTGGGATTCGGCAGGACTGTTGTCCGCCATGGACACATGGGATTCCCGGCCAGTCCGTGCCGGTGGGCCGCGTAAGCGGTGAACTCCCTTGGATCGGGCACTAAATTGAGGCCGGATCGACGGACGGTCCGACCGATGGACCGGCAGGTCAGGGGGCAAGGGCCATGGACACCGAGGGCACGAGCGGCGCCGCCAGGGAGCGGGGCGTCCGGGACGGCACGGGAGCGCGCGGGGCGGCGGTGCCGCATCCGGCACGACCCGTCACGCCCCCGCCCCGGCCCGCGCACGCGCCGGGGGAGCGGGGCAGCTCGGCGGGCGGCACCTTCCTGACCTGGCTGCGCACCCCGCGGCCCGCCGCTGCACCGGGCGTCTGGCGCTTCGGCCACCGGCCGCGCCCCGAGCAGGAACCCGAGCGCACCCCGACCCGCCAGTTGCTCAGCGGCGCCCTGATCGCCTTCCTCGTCGGCTGGCTCGTCTGGTCCCTGCTGTGGAACGGCTACCTGGGCGGCTGGTGGCTGCTCCCGCTGTACGCGATGATCCCGGACTCCTGGGCCTCCCCGCACTCCTTCGCCTCGGTCGTCGTCGTGTACCTCTACTACGCCGTCTTCGCCGTCGGGATCATGGTCGGCGTCGGCCGGCTCGGCCGCTGGGGCGAACTGTGGCGCCGCTTCGGCTACCCCGCCTGGCGCCGGGCCGCACCCGCGCCGACCGTGCGCCCGCCCGCCCCCGACGAGGACCCCGCCACCTGGCCGCAGCTGCGCGAGGCCGGGGCCGAGGCCGCCGCCGAGCGGCTCGGCGCCGACGCCCGCGCCGGACTCATGCGCGATGTCGACCACGCCCGCATCGCCCGCGCCTGGCAGGGCGTCAAGCGCGGCCGGCACAGCCTCGCCGCCTTCACCGCCGCCGTCGCCAAGGAGGGCGCCGCCGCCTGCCCGCACCCCTCCGGCACCCGCGACTTGCCCGCCCGCGCCGCCCGCCACGACCTCGCCACCGCCCAGGTCAGGATCGGCGCGGCCGCCGACGACGAGCGCAACCCCTACTCCTACCGGGGCGTCGGCCTCGCCCTCGGCCCCGACCTGATCGGCACCTCGCTGCTCGCCGTCGGCCCGCCCGGCTCCGGCAAGACCGGCAGCGTCGTGTGGCCGCTCGCCGAGTCCCTCTGCCTCGGCGCCCTCGCCGGACGGGCCGCCGTGGTCGTCGTCGGCGCAGCCGGCGCGGGGCTCGGCGCGCAGGACACGTACGACGTCGTCGTCCGCGTCGGCGCCCCCGACTCCGTCCACGACCTCGACCTGTACGGCGGCAGCACCGACCCCGACGAGGCCGCGGCCGTGCTCGCCGAAGCCCTCGTCGGCGACCTCGCCGACCCGCACCCCGGCGGCGACAGCCGGCGCTCCACCACCGTCCTCGCCCAGCTCCTCGGTCCCTACCACGCCGTCCACGGCCGCTTCCCGTCCGTGCCCGAGCTGCGGCAGCTGCTCGACGGGGCGCCCGCCGCGCTCGGCGCCCTGCGCACCGCCCTCACCGACGCCGGCCACCACGCGATGCTCCGCGAACTCGACGCGCGCGAACGGCAACTGGGCCACCCCGGCGACGTCGGCGCCGTGCTCGCCGACCGCGTCGCCCTGCTCGACCGGCCCGCCTTCGCCTCCTTCTTCGACACCTCCGGCGCCACCCGGCCCTTCTCCCTGCGCGCCCTCGACCACCCCGTCCGGGTCCGCATCGACCTGCCCGAACGTGGCCACGCCGACGCCTCCCGGATCCTCGCCCGGCTCGTCCTCGCCCAGTTCACCGCCAGCGTCGCCGTCCGCGAGGACCGCTCCCTGTTCGCCTGCCTCGTGCTCGACGACGCGACCGGCACCATCACCCCGCAGTCCGTCCGCGGCGTCCAGCGCCTGCGCTCGGCCAACGCGGGCGCCGTCCTCACCCTGCGCACCCTCGACGACGTGCCCCGGCCGCTGCGCTCCCCGCTGCTCGGCGCGGTCGGCTGCCGCATGGCCCTGTCCGGGCTCACCCCCTGGGACGGCCAGGACTTCGCCGAGGTCTGGGGCAAGGAGTGGACCGAGGCCCGCGACGTCACCGACCGGCAGATCATCGCCGAGACCCCGGCCGGCAAGGCGCTGCACGCCGTGCGCCGCGTGATCACCGGGCGGGCGCCGACGGCCCGCGCCGTCACCGTCCGCCAGGTCGAACGCGAACGCTGGTCCGCCTCCGACCTCGCGCACGCCGTGCCGCCCGGCCACGCCGTCCTCTCCCTCACCACCGTGCGCGGCGACCACGCGCCGCCGCTCCTGGTGGACCTGCGCGCCTGAGGAGGCACCGCTTCGGCGCCGGGAGTACGTACGGTGAGGCAGAATCGGCTCAGGACGTTCATACGGAGCGGCCAAAAGCTTCACAGAACGCCCGCCGCAGAGCCACCCGTACGTACCGCACACCTGAAGGCCTCATGCCGCCCACGCTCGCCTCGCTCGTCCACCACTCGGCGCTCAAGCTCACCGTGCGCGCGGGCGAGGAACGCCTGGACACGCCCGTCCGCTGGGCCCACGTCAGCGAGCTCGCCGACCCCGTCCCCTACATGGAGGGCGGCGAGCTGCTGCTGATCACCGCCCTCAAGCTGGACGCCGAGGACCCCGAGGCGATGCGGCGGTACGTGAAGCGGCTCGTCGGCGCCGGCGTCGTCGGCCTCGGCTTCGCGGTCGGCGTCAACTACGACGACGTGCCGCAGGCCCTCGTCGACGCCGCCCGGAGCGAGGGCCTGCCCCTCCTCGCGGTCCCGCCCCGCACCCCGTTCATCGCCATCAGCAAGGCCGTCTCCGCGGCCATCGCCGCCGACCAGTACCGCGCCGTCACCTCCGGCTTCGCCGCCCAGCGCGAACTGACCAAGCAGGCCCTGAGCGAAGGCCCCGAAGGCCTCCTCACCGTGCTCGCCGCCCAAGTCGACGGCTGGGCCGCCCTCTACGACGCGTCCGGCGCCGTCGTCGCCGCCGCTCCCGAGTGGGCCGGCCGCCGCGCCGCCCGGCTCACCCCCGACGTGGAACGGCTGCGGGAGCGGCCCGCGCCCGCCAGCGCCGTCGTCGCGTCCGGCACCGACGACCGCATCGAGCTGCACTCCATCGGCACCGGACGCGGCCCGCGCGCCGCGCTCGCCGTCGGCACCGCCGCCACCCTCGGCACCGCCGAGCGCTACGCCCTGCACTCCGCGATCGCCCTCCTCACCCTCACCACCGAACGCTCCCGCGCCCTGCACGCCGCCGAACAGCGCATCGGCTCCGCCGTGCTCCGGATGCTGCTCGCGGGCGAACCCGACCACGCGCGGGCCGTCGCCGGCGGCCTGTACGGGGCGCTGCTCGACGCGCCGTTCCGCATGGTGCTCGCCGAGGCCGTCGCGCCGCCGCCCACCGGGGTCGCGGCGAGCGGCGACACCCCGGCGGGCACGGCCGTACTCCTCGCGGAAGCTGTCACCGGCGCGGGCGAGGACCCCCTCTCCGCGCTCTCCGACATCGTGGAGTCCGCCGCCGCGCGGGCCGGCGAGGCGGTGCTCGTCGTGCCGGACGGCGGCCGGCTCGTGCTGCTCGCCGCCGACGGGGGCGCGGCCGTCGAGGCCTGTGTGCGGTACGCGGAGGCGCTGGAGGCGATGCGGGCCGAGGCGGCCCGCGCCGAGGGCGCGACGGGGGACGAGCCCGTGATCGGCTTCTCCGCGCCGTCCGGGCCGATCGCCGCCGCCGGCGCCTTCAAGCAGGCCGAACAGGCGCTGTCCGTCGCGCGCCGGCGCGGCCGCATCCTCGTCGAGCACGAGGACGTCGTCGCCGGGTCCGTGCTGCCGCTGCTCGCGGACGACGCGGTGCTCGCGTTCGCGGACGGGCTCCTGCGTGCCCTGCGCGACCACGACGCGACGGGCCGCGGTGACCTCGTGGCCTCGCTGCGGGCCTGGCTGTCCCGGCACGGGCAGTGGGACGCGGCGGCCGCCGATCTGGGCGTCCACCGCCACACCCTGCGCTACCGCATGCGCCGCGTCGAGGAGATCCTCGGCCGCTCCCTCGACGACCCGGACGTCCGCATGGAGCTGTGGCTGGCCCTGAAGGCAACGGGTTCGTAGGCGGGGGAGGCTGCGCCTCATCGGGGAAATGCGACCCGAAGGGTCTGCATTTCAGGGGCGCGGGGAACTGCGCGACCAGCCACGACGCACCCGCAGCGGCCGACGCACGGGAACAACCCACGGCGCGTTCGCCATTCCGTCGAACGGGAAAACCCGCACACTCCACCCCGGCCAACAAGATCCCGCCCGGCGGAGCCCTACCGTGGGCACAACACCCCCGTTCACGGAAAGGCCGGTACACGACCCATGACCGCCACCCACGCCTTCTGGCTCGCCGGCCGCCAGGCCACCGGCACCGAGACGTTCGACGTCACCAACTCCTACGACAACCGCGTCGTGGGCACCGTCTCCATCGCCACCGAGGCCCAGGTCGAAGAGGCCGTCGCCGCCGCCCACGCCGTCGTGGACGAGTTCGCCGCCACCCCGGCCCACGTCCGTGCCACCGCCCTGGACCACGTCGCGAAGCGCCTCGCCGAGCGCACGGAGGAGCTCGCCCAGCTGATCTCCGCCGAGAACGGCAAGCCGATCAAGTGGGCCCGCGGCGAGGTCGGCCGCGCCGTCTCCGTGTTCCGCTGGGCCGCCGAGGAGGCCCGCCGCTTCAACAGCGGCGAGGCCCAGCGCCTGGACACCGACGGTGGCGGCGTCGGCCGCCTCGCGCTCACCCGCCGCATCCCCAAGGGCGTCGTTCTGGGCATCGCGCCGTTCAACTTCCCGCTGAACCTGAGCGCCCACAAGGTCGCCCCGGCCATCGCCGTCGGCGCCCCCATCATCCTCAAGCCGGCCCCGTCCACCCCGATCTCCTCCCTCGTCCTGGGCGAGATCCTGGCCGAGACCGAGCTGCCGGCCGGCTCCTGGTCCGTGCTGACCGTGCCGAACGACCGGATGCCCGCCCTCGTCCAGGACGAGCGCCTCCCGGTCATCTCCTTCACCGGCTCCGACAAGGTCGGCTTCGCCATCCAGGAGTCCGTGCCGCACAAGCACTGCACCCTGGAGCTCGGCGGCAACGCCGCGGCCGTCGTCCTCGGCGACTGGGCCTCCGAGGAGGACCTGGACTGGGCGGCGACCCGTATCGCCACCTTCTCCAACTACCAGGGCGGCCAGTCCTGCATCTCCGTGCAGCGCGTCATCGCCGACGCCACCGTGTACGACCGGCTGCTGCCGAAGATCGTCGCGGCCGTCGAGGCCCAGGTCACCGGTGACCCGGCCGACGATGCCACGGACGTCGGCCCGCTCGTCGACGAGAACGCCGCCAAGCGCGTCGAGTCCTGGGTCGACGAGGCCGTCGCGGCCGGCGCCCAGCTGCTCGCCGGCGGCAAGCGCGAGGGCGCCTCGTACGCCCCGACCGTCCTCACCGAGCTGCCCGCCGACGTCACCCTGGCCCGCGCCGAGGTCTTCGGCCCGGTCCTCACGGTCACCAAGGTCGACGGCGAGGCCGAGGCGTTCGCCGCGGTCAACGACTCGGACTTCGGCCTCCAGGCCGGTGTCTTCACCCACGACCTGCAGACCGCGTTCCGCGCCCACCGCGCCCTCGAGGTCGGCGGCGTGATCATCGGCGACGTCCCGTCCTACCGGGCCGACCAGATGCCGTACGGCGGCGCCAAGAAGTCCGGCGTCGGCCGCGAGGGCGTCAAGTACGCGATGGACGACTACACCTACGAGCGCGTCCTGGTCCTGACGGGCCTCGCGCTCTAGAACAGCCCGTCAGGGCCCACGCCGACGCGTGCGCCCGGACGGACCGAGACCGACGGCCGGAGCCCACTGTGCGGGGGCTTCGGCCGTCCTCGCGTTCCGGGGCCGCCCTCGCCGCGGGCGGCTACCGCCGGCCCGTGGCCGAGCCGAAGCCGAGCCAGGTGTGCCGGTTGCCCCACCAGCACCAGCCGACCTTCGGGGCGCCGCGCCGCTCGCGCCCGTCCCGGCCCGTGCCGTTGCTGATCCAGATCGCCGGCGTACGGGCGTCCAGGGCGCCGTTCGGCTTGCGCAGCCGGGAGCCGATGGTCATGAAGCACTGGTTGCGCTCCAGGACCTCCGGCTGCTGGAGCACCCAGTGGATGCCCTCGCTGAGCACCAGCGGCGTACGGTCCTCCTCCGTGAGCGCGGGCAGCGCCTCCTCCGGACTCCAGTTGGACATGCGGTCACCCCGGTCCACCCCGGTGACCAGGTACAGCGGGGTGTCGGGCAGACCGACGGCCTCGCCCGGCGCGAAGTCGTCCACGTCCGTCATGTCGACGACGACGAAGCCCGGCTTGTCCTCGCGGCGCAGCAGCGGGGCGAGGGCCGAGGCGGGAACGCGGTCCGGGTGGACGGCGAGCAGGACGCCGCCCCCGGGGGCGGCCGCGGCACTCCCGGCGAAGGCGCGCAGTTCGTCCGCGGGGATCCCCGCGAGCTCGTGCACGCCGAGTTCGATCAGTCGCTCGGCCTGCACGGCGAGCGGCGGGAGAGCGGTCACGGTCGTGGCCCTGTCGGTGGCATCGGTTTCGGGCACGGTGTTCCCCTGACGTGCGGTACGGAGCGCGGACGCCGGGGTGAACGCGGGCCCGCGCCCGAAGGTTCCCCACCTGGGCGCTCCGGTTGACGGCGTCACCCATCCGGCGTAGGCCGGGAGCAGGGGGAACCATCCGCGGAGTCGGAGAGGAGTCCCGTCATGCTCGGCGAGACGATAGGTGAGGAACAGGGGCAGACGACAGGGATGCGGGTGCTGTCCACGGACGGCGGCCACCCCGTCACCGAGGCGTCCTTCCAGGCGAGCGGCACCCTTCTCGGGGTCGAGATCCAGGACACCGGCACGTACGAGTCGGTCCTGCGCCCCGACGGCACCCTCTGGGGCGAAGGACAGGGCTTCAACATGACCAAGGACGGCGAGACCGTCACCTGGCACGGCTCCGGGGTGGGCCGCTTCGTCGACGGTGGCGCGGTCGAATGGCGCGGCGCGATCTTCTTCGAGACCGCCGCCGCGAAGTTCGAACGGCTCAACACCGTCGCCGGCGTCTTCGAGTTCCGCGTGGAGGCCGACGGCAAGGCCACCGCCAAGCTCTACGAGTGGAAGTAGGGCGTACCGAGGCGTCCTGAGGAGCCGCGCCCGCCCCGCCGACGGGGCCCGCACCCGACCCGCCGTCTTTCCGAAGCACCGGAAATCGGGTACTACGGTCGAGTAGCCACAAGCCCCCGACGAGCGGCGAGGTGAGCTCCGCATGACCGCATCCACCGACCGGCCCAAGGTCTCCGAGCGCGAGGCCCGGCAGGTCGCCGAGGCCGCCCGCGAGCAGGGCTGGCGCAAACCCAGCTTCGCCAAGGAGCTGTTCCTCGGCCGGTTCCGCCTCGACCTCATCCACCCGCACCCGGTGCCCGCCGACGAGGACGTGCGGCGCGGCGAGGCGTTCCTCGCCGAACTGCGCGCCTTCTGCGAGACCGAGGTCGACCCGGCCCGCATCGAACGCGACGCCCGCATCCCCGACGAGACCGTCGACGGGCTCAAACGGCTCGGCGCGCTCGGCATGAAGATCGACCCCGAGTACGGCGGCCTCGGCCTCACCCAGGTCCACTACAACAAGGCGCTCGCCCTCGTCGGCTCCGTGTCCCCCGCGATCGGCGCCCTCCTCTCCGCGCACCAGTCCATCGGCGTCCCGCAGCCGGTGAAGACCTTCGGCACCCAGGAGCAGAAGGAGCGCTACCTGCCGCGCTGCGCCCGCACCGACATCAGCGCCTTCCTGCTCACCGAGCCCGACGTCGGCTCGGACCCGGCCCGGCTCGCCACCAGCGCCGTCCCCGACGGCGACGACTACGTCCTCGACGGCGTGAAGCTGTGGACCACGAACGGCGTCGTCGCCGACCTCCTCGTCGTCATGGCCCGCGTCCCGGCCTCCGAGGGCCACAAGGGCGGCATCACCGCGTTCGTCGTCGAGGCCGGCTCCGAGGGCATCACCGTCGAGAACCGCAACGCCTTCATGGGCCTGCGCGGCATCGAGAACGGCGTCACCCGCTTCCACCGGGTCCGCGTCCCCGCCGGCCAGCGCATCGGCCCCGAGGGCGCGGGCCTCAAGATCGCCCTGACCACGCTCAACACGGGCCGGCTCTCGCTGCCCGCCATGTGCGTGGGCGCCGGAAAGTGGTGCCTGAAGATCGCCCGCGAATGGTCCGCGGTCCGCGAACAGTGGGGCCGGCCCGTCGCCCTCCACGAGGCCGTCGGCGCGAAGATCAGCTACATCGCCGCCACGACCTTCGCCCTCGAGGCCGTCCTCGACCTCTCCTCCCAGATGGCCGACGAGAACCGCAACGACATCCGCATCGAGGCCGCCCTCGCCAAGCTCTACGGCTCCGAGGCCGCCTGGCGGATGGCCGACGAACTCGTCCAGATCCGCGGCGGCCGCGGCTTCGAGACCGCCGAGTCCCTCGCCGCCCGCGGCGAACGGGCCGTCCCCGCCGAGCAGCTCCTGCGCGACCTGCGCATCAACCGCATCTTCGAGGGCTCCACCGAGATCATGCACCTGCTCATCGCCCGCGAGGCCGTCGACGCCCACCTCTCCGTCGCCGGCGACCTCATCGACCCCGACACCTCCCTCACCGACAAGGCCAAGGCGGGCGCCAAGGCCGGCGGCTTCTACGCCCGCTGGCTGCCCAAACTCGTCGCCGGACCGGGCCAACTCCCCAACGCCTACGCCGAGTTCGGCGACCTCGCGACCCACCTGCGGTACGTGGAACGGTCCGCGCGCAAGCTCGCCCGCTCCACCTTCTACGCCATGTCCCGCTGGCAGGGCCGCATGGAGACCAAACAGGGCTTCCTCGGCCGGATCGTCGACATCGGCGCCGAACTCTTCGCCATGAGCGCGGCCTGCGTCCGCGCCGAACACCTGCGCACCACGGGCCCGCACGGCCGCGAGGCCCACCAGCTCGCCGACGCCTTCTGCCGCCAGGCCCGTATCCGCGTCGACGAACTCTTCGCCCGCCTGTGGACCAACACCGACGACCACGACCGCAAGGTCGTCAGGGCCACCCTGGACGGCGCCTACACCTGGCTGGAGGAGGGCGTCGTCGACCCGAGCGGCGACGGCCCCTGGATCGCCGACGCCACACCAGGACCGAGCAAGCGGGAGAACCTCCACCGGCGCATCCCCTGACCGACAGTCCGACAAGACGGGGCGCCCTGTCGGAGTCACAGGCGGCGCGCGCAAGAATGGGGGAATGACCGACAGCCCCTCGCCCCTCGCGGACCCTCACCTCGTCTTCGACCCCGCACCCGCCGACGGACCCCGCGACATCGTCGTCCTCGGTTCGACGGGGTCGATCGGCACGCAGGCGATCGACCTCGTGCTGCGCAACCCGGACCGGTTCCGGGTCACCGCGCTCAGCGCCGCGGGCGGCCGCGTCGCCCTGCTCGCCGAGCAGGCCCACCGGCTGCGCGTCCGCACGGTCGCCGTGGCCCGCGAGGACGTCGTGCCCGCGCTGCGCGAGGCACTCGCCGCGCAGTACGGGCCCGGGGAGCCGCTGCCCGAGATCCTGGCCGGACCGGACGCCGCCACCGAGATCGCGGGCCGCGGCGACTGCCACACCGTCCTCAACGGCATCACCGGCTCCATCGGCCTCGCGCCGACCCTCGCCGCACTGGAGGCGGGCCGCACCCTCGCCCTCGCCAACAAGGAGTCGCTGATCGTCGGCGGCCCGATCGTCAAGCGGATCGCGAAGCCCGGCCAGATCATCCCGGTCGACTCCGAGCACGCCGCCCTCTTCCAGGCCCTCGCCGCCGGCACCCGCGCCGACGTCCGCAAGCTCGTCGTCACCGCCTCCGGCGGCCCGTTCCGCGGCCGTACCAAGGCCGACCTCGCGCACGTCACCGTGGAGGACGCCCTCGCGCACCCCACCTGGGCGATGGGCCCGGTCATCACGATCAACTCGGCGACGCTGGTCAACAAGGGCCTGGAGGTCATCGAGGCGCACCTCCTCTACGACATCCCCTTCGACCGCATCGAGGTCGTCGTCCACCCCCAGTCCTACGTCCACTCCATGGTCGAGTTCGTCGACGGCTCCTCGCTCCTCCAGGCGACCCCGCCCGACATGCGCGGCCCCATCGCGATCGGCCTCGGCTGGCCCGAGCGGATCCCCGACGCCGCCCCCGCGTTCGACTGGACGAAGGCGTCGAGCTGGGAGTTCTACCCGCTCGACACCGACGCGTTCCCGTCCGTCGGGCTCGCCCGGCACGTGGGGGAGCTCGCGGGCACGGCCCCGGCGGTGTTCAATGCCGCCAACGAGGAGTGCGTGGACGCCTTCCTGAAGGGCGCCCTGCCGTTCAACGGGATCATGGAGACCGTCACCCGGGTCGTCCACGAACACGGAACACCCGGAACGGGAACTTCCCTGACCGTCGCGGACGTCCTCGATGCGGAGACCTGGGCACGCGCCCGGGCCCGTGAACTGACGACGCAGGACCAGGCAGCCGCGGAGGCTCGTGCATGACGACCTTGATGATGATCCTCGGCATTGTCGTCTTCGTGGTGGGCCTGCTCATCTCCATCGCCTGGCACGAGCTGGGCCACCTGTCGACGGCGAAGCTCTTCGGCATCCGTGTGCCCCAGTACATGGTCGGCTTCGGCCCCACCCTCTGGTCGCGCAAGAAGGGCGAGACCGAGTACGGCGTCAAGGCCATCCCGCTCGGCGGCTACATCCGCATGATCGGCATGTTCCCGCCCGGCGAGGACGGCAGGATCGAGGCCCGCTCGACCTCCCCGTTCCGCTCGATGGTCGAGGACGCCCGCGCGGCGGCCTTCGAGGAGGTCCAGCCCGGCGACGAGACCCGGCTCTTCTACACGCGCAAGCCGTGGAAGCGCGTGATCGTCATGTTCGCCGGACCGTTCATGAACCTGATCCTCGCGGTCGCCCTGTTCTTCGTCGTGCTCATGGGCTTCGGCATCACCCAGCAGACCAACGTGGTCGAGTCCGTCTCGCCCTGCGTCATCAAGGCCAGCGCCGAGCGCGACACCTGCAAGAAGACCGACGACGCCTCCCCGGCCAAGGCCGCGGGCCTCCAGGCGAAGGACAAGATCGTGTCCTTCAACGGCGTCACGACGGACAAGTGGAACACCCTGTCCGACGAGATCCGCAAGAGCGCCGGCAAGACCGTCCCGATCGTCGTCGAGCGCGACGGACAGCAGAAGACGCTCACCGCGAAGATCGCCACCAACCAGGTCGCGAAGAAGGACTCCAGCGGCCAGGTCGTCGACGGCTACGTCAAGGCCGGCTTCCTCGGCTTCACCGCCGCCACCGGCGTCGTCCACCAGGACTTCGGCGACTCCGTGAGCTGGATGGGCGACCGGGTCGGCGACGCCGCCGACTCCATCGTCGCCCTCCCCGCGAAGATCCCGGCCCTGTGGGACGCCGCGTTCGGCGACGGCCCGCGCGAGCAGGACTCCCCGATGGGCGTCGTCGGCGCGGCCCGCGTCGGCGGTGACATCGCCGCCCTCGACATCCCCGCCACGCAGAAGCTGGCCATGTCGCTGATGCTGGTCGCGGGCTTCAACCTGTCGCTGTTCCTCTTCAACATGCTGCCGCTGCTCCCGCTCGACGGCGGGCACATCGCCGGAGCCCTGTGGGAGGCGCTGCGGAGGAACGTGGCGAAGGTCTTCCGGCGGCCCGACCCGGGCCCGTTCGATGTAGCGAAGCTCATGCCCGTGGCCTACGTGGTGGCCGGAATCTTCGTCTGCTTCACCCTCCTGGTGCTGATCGCCGACGTCGTCAATCCGGTGAAGATCTCCTGATCACGCATGGTTCATGACGCCCGGGTCCCTTGTGGGCCCGGGCGTCCCCCTTTGGGTGGTGTGAAGGGGCGCGATGTGCTGGGGGCCCGGCCGGTGACGTAATCTCGGAATCCTGGGACTCGATCCACACCTTGGGGTTGCACAGCAGATGACTGCGATTTCACTCGGCATGCCGGACGTACCGACCAAGCTCGCCGAGCGGCGCAAGAGCCGGCAGATCCAGGTCGGCACCGTGGCCGTCGGCGGCGACGCCCCGGTCTCGGTCCAGTCGATGACGACGACACGTACGTCCGACATCGGCGCGACCCTCCAGCAGATCGCCGAGCTCACCGCGTCCGGCTGCCAGATCGTGCGTGTGGCCTGCCCCACGCAGGACGACGCCGACGCGCTGCCGATCATCGCCCAGAAGTCGCAGATCCCCGTGATCGCCGACATCCACTTCCAGCCGAAGTACGTCTTCGCGGCCATCGAGGCCGGCTGCGCCGCGGTCCGGGTCAACCCGGGCAACATCAAGCAGTTCGACGACAAGGTCAAGGAGATCGCCCAGGCGGCTAACGACCACCGCACCCCGATCCGCATCGGTGTGAACGCGGGCTCCCTGGACCGCCGACTGCTCCAGAAGTACGGCAAGGCCACCCCCGAGGCGCTCGTCGAGTCCGCCCTCTGGGAGGCGTCCCTCTTCGAGGAGCACGGCTTCCGCGACATCAAGATCTCGGTCAAGCACAACGACCCGGTGGTCATGGTCAACGCGTACCGGCTGCTCGCCGAGAAGTGCGACTACCCCCTCCACCTGGGCGTCACCGAGGCCGGTCCCGCGTTCCAGGGCACGATCAAGTCCGCCGTCGCGTTCGGCGCGCTGCTCTCCGAGGGCATCGGCGACACGATCCGCGTCTCCCTGTCGGCCCCGCCGGTCGAGGAGATCAAGGTGGGCAACCAGATCCTGGAGTCGCTGAACCTGAAGCCCCGCCGCCTGGAGATCGTCTCCTGCCCGTCCTGCGGCCGCGCCCAGGTCGACGTCTACAAGCTCGCCGAGGAGGTCACGGCCGGCCTCGACGGCATGGAGGTCCCGCTCCGCGTCGCCGTCATGGGCTGCGTCGTGAACGGGCCGGGCGAGGCCCGCGAGGCCGACCTCGGCGTCGCGTCCGGCAACGGCAAGGGCCAGATCTTCGTCAAGGGCGAGGTCATCAAGACCGTCCCCGAGTCCAAGATCGTGGAGACCCTCATCGAGGAAGCCCTCAAGATCGCGGAGCAGATGGAGAAGGACGGCGTGGCCTCCGGCGAGCCGACGGTAGCCATCGCGGGCTGACCCGGCTGGGGCCGACCTGGCCGCCTGAGCGTCTGCGGGGTTCCACCTCGCGGGCGGGTGCGGCCCGGTGGGGCTTCTCGCGCAGTTCCCCGCGCCCCTGAGATGCGCACTTCGTGCGCCAACTCAGGGGCGCTTCCCGTCGGGGAAATGCGCCCGAAGGGCATGCATTTCAGGGGCGCGGGGCTGTGTCCATCAGCGGCTCCGCCGCGGGGCGCGACCAGCCCCCACCGGCCCGCACCCGCCGACGAGAGCGCACCTGGCAGACGAGAAGGCGGATCCCGCCGAGCCGAACGCAGAGGTACAGTCGGAGACGCTCCGCACCCCCAGCAAGATGAGGCCCCGTGCTGACCCAGACCACCACCCGGGTCCTCGAACCGAGTGACCTGGACGCCGCCCTCGCCGTGCTCGACCGCGACCCCGTCGCGAACGCCTTCGTGACGGCCCGCGTCCGCATCGCGGGCCTCGACCCCTGGCGGCTCGGCGGCGAGATGTGGGGCTGGTACGAGGACGGCATGCTCCAGTCCCTGTGCTACGCGGGCGCCAACCTCGTCCCGATCTGCGCCACCGACCGCGCCGTACGAGGCTTCGCCGACCGCGCCCGCCGGGCCGGCCGCCGCTGCTCCTCCATCGTGGGCCCGGCGGAGCCCACCGCCCGCCTGTGGCAGCTGCTCGAACCCAGCTGGGGCCCGGCCCGCGAGGTCCGCGCCCGCCAGCCGCTCATGGTCACCGACCGGATGCCCGCCGACATCGCCCCCGACCCGTACGTCCGCCGCGTCCGCAAGGACGAGATGGACACGATCATGCCCGCGTGCGTGGCCATGTTCACCGAGGAGGTCGGCGTCTCCCCGCTGGCCGGCGACGGCGGACTGCTCTACCAGGCCCGGGTCGCCGAACTGGTCGGCTCCGGCCGCTCCTTCGCCCGCCTCGACGAGCACGGCAAGGTCGCCTTCAAGGCCGAGATCGGCGCCGCGACCGCCGACGCCTGCCAGATCCAGGGCGTCTGGGTCGCCCCCGAGTACCGCGGCCGCGGCCTCGCCGCCCCCGGCATGGCGGCCGTCCTGCGCTACGCGCTCGCCGACGTCGCCCCCGTCGTCAGCCTCTACGTGAACGACTTCAACACTCCGGCCCGCGCCGCCTACCGCCGCGTGGGATTCCAGGAGGTCGGAGCGTTCATGAGCGTCCTGTTCTAGGAGCACGGCCCCCCGGGTACGCTCCGGGCATGCCGCACCGGAACCGCACGGACGACACCGTCACCATCGGCCACCTCGACCTGAGCAGCCGCGTCGACGAGGCCCTCGCCGTCCAGGCCCATGCCTTCGGACTCAGCGACGACGAGATCGCCGTACGCCGCCAGATCGTGCTGCGACACATGACGTACCCGGGCGCCCGCGCGCTCGGCGCGACCACCGAGAGCGGCCGCCTCGTCGGCTTCGTCTACGGCATGCCCAACGACCGCCTGCACTGGTGGTCCACCGTCGTCGAGCCGTACCTGCGCGCCCGCGGCACCGAGGACTGGCTCGACGACTCCTTCGTCATCACCGAGCTGCACGTCCACCCCGGCTACCAGAACCGCGGCATCGGCCGCACCCTCATCACCACGATCACCGACACCGCCCTCCAGCCCCGCTCGATCCTCTCCGCGATCGACCACGAGAGCCCGGCCCGGGGCCTGTACCGCTCGCTCGGCTACGAGGACCTCGCCCGGCAGGTCGTCTTCCCGAGCGCTCCGAAGCCGTACGCGGTGATGGGCGCCCCCCTCCCGCTGCGGCGGAACGCATAACCGATTTCCGGCGGCGGCGGCGGCCCGGCTAACCTCCAGGGACCACCCTTTCGCAGCAGGAGTCACAAATCATGGCCAAGGTCCAGGTCCAGCGCATGTCCCGGTTGATGGTGAAGACCCTGCGCGACGACCCGGCGGACGCCGAGGTGCTGAGCCACAAGCTCCTCGTCCGCGCCGGTTACGTGCGCCGCACCGCCGCCGGCGTCTGGTCCTGGCTGCCGCTCGGCCGCAAGGTCTACGCCAACGTCGAGCGCGTCGTCCGCGAGGAGATGGACGCCATCGGCGCCCAGGAGGTCCTGCTCCCCGCCCTGCTGCCCAAGGAGCCCTACGAGGCGACCGGCCGCTGGGAGGAGTACGGCGCCGAGCTGTTCCGCCTCAACGACCGCAAGGGCGGCGACTACCTCCTCGGCCCGACCCACGAGGAGATCTTCACCCAGCTGGTCAAGGACCAGTGCACGTCCTACAAGGACCTGCCGGTGATCCTCTACCAGATCCAGACCAAGTACCGCGACGAGGCCCGCCCCCGCGCCGGCATCCTGCGCGGCCGCGAGTTCCAGATGAAGGACTCCTACTCCTTCGACCTGGAGGACGAGGGCCTGGCCCAGTCCTACGCGCTGCACCGCGCCGCCTACCAGCGCATCTTCGAGCGACTCGGCCTCGACTACCGCATCTGCGCCGCCACCGCCGGCGCCATGGGCGGCTCCAAGTCCGAGGAGTTCCTCGCCCCGGCCGCGGCCGGCGAGGACACCTTCGCCGACTGCCCGAACTGTGAGTACGCGGCGAACACCGAGGCCGTCTCCTTCGAGCTGAAGGCCGTGGACGCGGCCGGCGTGCCCGCCCTCGAGGAGATCCCCACCCCGGACACCCCCACGATCGAGACGCTCGCCGCGCACCTCGGCGTCGAGGCCTCCGCCACCCTCAAGAACCTCCTCGTGAAGGTCGACGGCGAGATCGTCGCCGTCGGCGTCCCCGGCGACCGCGAGGTCGACATGGACAAGGTCGAGGCCCACTTCGCCCCGGCCACCGTCGAGCTCGTCACCGCCGAGGACTTCACCGACCGCCCCGACCTCGTGCGCGGCTACGTCGGCCCGCAGGGCCTGGAGAAGGTCCAGTACCTCGCCGACCCCCGCGTCGCCCCCGGCACCTCCTGGATCACCGGTGCCAACAAGGACGGCGTGCACGCGAAGAACGTCGTCGCGGGCCGTGACTTCGAGGTCGACGCCTACGTCGACGTCGTGGTCGTCCAGGAAGGCGACCCCTGCCCCAACTGCGGCACCGGCCTGAAGCTGGACCGCGCCATCGAGATCGGCCACATCTTCCAGCTCGGCCGCAAGTACGCCGACGCCTTCCAGCTCGACGTCCTCGGCCAGAACGGCAAGCCGGTCCGCGTCACGATGGGCTCCTACGGCATCGGCGTCTCCCGCGCCGTCGCCGCGCTCGCCGAGCAGCACGCCGACGACAAGGGCCTGGTCTGGCCCGCCGAGATCGCCCCGGCCGACGTCCACGTCGTCGCCGCCGGCAAGGCGCTCCAGACCGAGCTGGCCCTCGAGGTCTCCGACAAGCTGGCCGCCGCCGGTGTCCGTGTCCTGGTCGACGACCGCCCCGGCATCTCGCCCGGCGTCAAGTTCACCGACTCCGAGCTCATCGGCATCCCGCAGATCCTGGTCGCGGGCCGCCGCAGCGCCGACGGCATCGTCGAGCTCAAGGACCGCCGTACCGGCGAGCGCGAGGAACTCTCGGTCGAGGAAGCGGTAGCCCGCCTGACCTCCGCCTGATCCCGGACCCCCGGGCCACAGCGGTCTTGTACCGGACCGCGGCCCGGTGGGGGCTTGTCGCGCAGTTCCCCGCGCCCCTGATGAGGCTTCGCCTCATCGGGGAGATGCCACCCGAAGGGTGTGCATCTCAGGGGCGCGGGGCGGTGACATCAGCGGCTCCGCCGCGGGGCGCGACCAGCCACAACGGCGCAGCAGTCGTCGACGCGCGGCAAGCGGCAATTCGGTGTACGGACCCGCTCGGCGGAGCCTAGGGTCACGCCATGCCCGAACTGCAGCCCCTCCGAGCCGACCACGCGGACGCCGTGCTCAGCTTCGAGCGCGACAACCGCGCGTTCTTCGCACAGAGCGTCCCCGACCGCGGCGACACCTACTTCGAGGAGTTCGCGGCCCGCCACGCCGCGAACCTCGCGGAGCAGACCGAGGGCACGGCCCTCATGCACGTCCTGGTCACCGCCGAAGGCGAGATCATCGGCCGCTTCAACCTCTACGACCCGGCCGACGGCAGCGCCGAACTGGGCTTCCGCATGGCCGAGCACGCCACGGGCAGGGGCCTCGCCACCGCGGCCGTCCGCCGCCTGTTCACCCTGGCCCGCGAGGAGTACGCCCTCACCCGCGTCACCGCGGCGGCCGAACCCGAGAACCGGGCGTCCCGCGCCGTCCTCCTGCGCACGGGCTTCCACCCCACCGGCACCACGACCCGCTCGGGCCGCCCCTGCGTCGAGTACGCCCGCACGCTGTAGCGGTCAGAGCCAACCCGCGAACTCCAGCAGGTTCTCCGCGTCGCCGGGACGGCCCACGCGCAGCGCCCGCACCCCGGACTCCACCGCACGGAACAGCGTCCAGCCGCGCAGCCGCTCCTGGTCCACGTCGAGGGACTCGGCGAGCTTGCGCACGCGGCGCCGGGTGATCGCCGGGCCGGACGGGGAGCCGATCAGGTCCTCGACCCGGTCGCGCACCAGACGGGCCAGATCGAAGGCGCACTCGCCGACCACCGGGTCCGGACCGATCGCCAGCCACGGCACCCGCTCACCCGCGAGCACCTTGCTCTGCCGGAACGTGCCGTGCAGCAGCCGCAGCTCCGGCGGCGCCGCCACCAGCTCGTCCCGGGCCGTCAGCGCCGCGTCCACCAGCGGCGCCACCTCGGGGAAGCCGTCGGCCGTCGCCCGCATCAGAGTGGCCTGCCGGCCCGTGCGCTCGGGCACCGTCTCGCAGTTGCGGCCCGCCGGCGGGTCGACCCAGAGCCGGCGCAGCGTGCCCGCCGCCTCCAGGAGCGCCTTGGCCTCGGGCAGCGTACGGACCGAGACCTCGGGGTGCAGCCGCTCCAGGAGCAGCGCGCCGTCGCTCGGGCCCGGGTCGAGGAGCCGCACCGCGCCGAAGCCGTCCCAGTGCGTCAGCGCGGCCCGCTCCGCCTCCGGCCGGAACCGCTCGGGCGCCAGCTTCAGCACGGCCGGGGTGCCGTCGGCGGTGCGCACATGGGCGACCAGGCCGCTGCGGCCGCCGGGCAGATGGATCCGCTCGACGTCGACCCCGCGCCGGGCCGCCGCCTCCTCCAGCAGGGTGCCGAGCCGGGCGAGCCACGCGGACGCCCCCTCGTCGGCCACCTCGCCGAGCGCGTTCACAAGGCGCGAAGGCGGTTCGAATGCCATGCGCGAGGATTCCCTTCCGAAGACTGCTCAGGTACCGGGTGCCACCGACGATCCGGAGGCCGAGGCGGACGGCACCGCGGCCCGTTCGGTGAGCCCAGGGAAGGCTACGCTGCCGCCGCGCCAGCGCACCGCACGGACCGCCGCCTCCCGCAGCGCATCGGCCGCACCCCGGCGCCGGTCCCCGCTCGCGGCCCGGACGAGATCCGAGTACACGCCCGCGACCTTGTCCTCGATGTCCGCGGCCAGCCGGGCCGCGGCCGCCGAGTCCGGCACCGGGAACGGCAGCGCGTACGCCCCGGCGGACTCCTCCGGCTTCGCTCCCAAGTCCCGTACCGTGCGCCGCAGTTCGTCCCTGCGCGCCCGGTGCACGTCGTACGCGGCGCGGGCCTCGGAGCGCCGGCCCTCGCGGATCCGGCCGCCGACCACCCCGTACCCGTACACCGCCGCGTGCTCGGCGCGCAGCGCGGCCTGCACCGCCGCGAGCAGCTCGTCGTTCTCCGCCATGCCGGTCAGCCTTCCGTCAGCAGGTACGCGTGCGCGGCGCCGGCCGCGGCCACCGAGGCGAGCAGCCGCGCGAGCTCGGCCGGGGCGTCCACCAGCGCGGCGAGACGCCGGTCCGACAGCTCGCGCTCGGCCGCCGCGAGCGCCTTGAGGACGTCCTCCTCGGCGACCGGGCTCGTCGTCGGAGCGGGCGCGCCCGCCATCCGGCTCGGCACCGCCGCCCCGCCGAAGGCCTGCGCGTGCCGCTCGATCTCGCCCCGCAGCGGCCCGAGCCGCCCCGCGAGCCCCGGACGGGCGGTGAGGGCGTCGTCGTAGCGCCCGAGCAGGTCCGCGCTGTCCCGCGCCGCCTGCGTACGCATCCGCCGCTCCTGCGAGACGGACGGGGCGCCGCTGCCGCCCTCGGCACCGTCACCGCCGCCCGAGCACGCGGTCAGCAGGGCGCCCGCCCCGGCCAGCGAGGCGAGCAGGGTCCTACGGCGTGGCCCGGGCGGGACCAGGGGGATGAGCGGCACGGCGGACGTCCTCGGCGGGAAGACCGGAAAGAGCTCCGGAAACGATTCGGCAGTATGAGCGATGGGTGACCCGAAGATCACCGTACCTTCGGCCCCCGCCCGGTGGACGGCAACACCCCCCTGGACCGGATACCCTTTGACCTGACGCGCAAGGATTGTCAGCGACCACAACAGCACACGCGGCCGAGGAGTCACCCGGATGAGCACCACCCAGAACGAGAGGCTGCGGGAACTACTGGAACCGCTCGTCAGCTCACAGGGGCTCGATCTCGAAGAGATCGAAGTGGCCTCGGTCGGACGCAAGCGGGTGCTGCGCGTCGTCGTGGACTCCGAGGAGGGCGCCGATCTGGACGCCGTCGCCGATGTGAGCCGCGCGCTCTCGGCGAAGCTCGACGAGTCCGACGTGATGGGCGACGGCGAGTACGAGCTCGAGGTCGGCACGCCCGGCGCCGAGCGCGCGCTGACCGAGCACCGTCACTACCTCCGCGCGACGGACCGCCTCGTGAAGTTCCAGCTGACCGACGGCGGCGAAGTCACCGCGCGCATCCTCCAGGTGGACGACGAGGGTCTGGACCTGGAGGTCCCGGGCGTGAAGGGCCGCAAGGCCACCGCCCGCAGGCTCGGCTTCACGGACATCGCCAAGGCGCGGGTCCAGGTCGAGTTCAACCGCAAGAACGCGAACGAAGACAAGAACGAAGAGGAGGCGTAGCCGTGGACATCGACATGAGTGCCCTGCGGGGTCTGGTCCGTGAGAAGGAGATCTCCTTCGACCTGCTGGTCGAGGCGATCGAATCGGCCCTCCTCATCGCCTACCACCGCACCGAGGGAAGCCGCCGCCACGCGCGCGTGAAGCTCGACCGCGAGAGCGGACACGTGACGGTCTGGGCGAAGGAGGACGCGGACGACCTGGAAGAGGGTCAGGAGCCGCGCGAGTTCGACGACACGCCCTCGGACTTCGGCCGTATCGCCGCGACGACCGCCAAGCAGGTCATCCTGCAGCGGCTGCGCGACGCCGAGGACGACGCGACGCTCGGCGAGTACGCGGGCCGCGAGGGCGACATCGTGATGGGCGTCGTCCAGCAGGGCCGCGACCCGAAGAACGTGCTGGTCGACATCGGCAAGCTGGAAGCCATCCTGCCGGTGCAGGAGCAGGTGCCGGGCGAGGAGTACCCGCACGGCATGCGCCTGCGTTCGTACGTCGTCCGGGTCGCCAAGGGTGTGCGCGGTCCGTCCGTGACGCTGTCGCGCACGCACCCGAACCTGGTCAAGAAGCTCTTCGCGCTCGAGGTGCCGGAGATCGCCGACGGGTCCGTCGAGATCGCCGCCATCGCCCGCGAGGCCGGCCACCGTACGAAGATCGCCGTCCGCTCCACCCGGAGCGGGCTCAACGCCAAGGGCGCCTGCATCGGCCCCATGGGCGGCCGTGTGCGCAATGTCATGGGCGAGCTCAACGGCGAGAAGATCGACATCGTCGACTGGTCCGACGACCCGGCCGACATGGTGGCCAACGCGCTGTCCCCGGCCCGCGTCTCGAAGGTCGAGATCGTGGACCTGGGTGCCCGCTCGGCCCGGGTGACCGTGCCCGACTACCAGCTCTCCCTCGCCATCGGCAAGGAGGGCCAGAACGCCCGGCTCGCGGCCCGGCTCACCGGCTGGCGCATCGACATCCGGCCGGACACCGAGCAGCCCGCACCGGGCTCGGGGGAATAAATCCGGGCGCTGTGCGCTTGGATCACGACAGAATGTAACGAGACAGCCGTTCGATTTTTCCCCCAAAGGGGTGAGGTCGGTACGGGGAGGTAGACTTCATCGTGTCTGGCCGGACGCACGTCGGCGCATGCCCTGAGCGAACCTGCGTGGGTTGCCGGGAGCGAGCGGCCAAGAGCGATCTGCTGCGGATCGTGGTGATCGAGGGCGCGTGCGTCCCCGATGATCGCGGTACGCTGCCCGGCCGGGGTGCGTACGTGCACCCCGCCCAGGTCTGTTTCGACCAGGCGGTCCGCCGTCGGGCCTTCCAGCGGGCGTTCAAGGCCCCTGGGCCGTTCGACACGGAGGCGCTGAGCCACCGGGTCGGACGGGCAACACCGTAAGAAGCGCCGCGCGGATCCTCCGTGCGGCCCTGGTATTCCGCGAGTTGGAAGTAGGTCGAGATTGCGATGAGCACTCGATGAGCACGCGATGAGTACGCCCATGAAGTAGCGACGGTCCGGCGTAACCCGGACCTAAAAGGAGCGAAGTGGCTAAGGTCCGGGTATACGAGCTCGCCAAGGAGTTCGGTGTAGAGAGCAAGGTCGTCATGGCCAAGCTCCAGGAACTCGGTGAATTCGTCCGTTCGGCGTCCTCGACGATCGAGGCGCCGGTCGTGCGCAAGTTGACTGATGCCCTCCAGCAGGGCAATGGCGGCGGCAAGCCCGCCGCACGCAAGGCCGCGCCCGCGAAGCCCGCGGCGCCGCGTCCCACCCCTTCCCCCGCGCAGGCCGCGAAGCCTGCCGCGCCGCGCCCGCCGGCCCCCAAGCCGGCCGCCGCGGAGAAGCCCGCCGCCTCGGCCCCCGCGCCGGGTCCGCGTCCGGGTCCGAAGCCGGCCCCGAAGCCGGTCACGCCGGCTCCGGCCGCGCCCGAGTTCACGGCGCCCCCCGCGGCTCCCGCCGCCCCGGCCGCTCCGGCTGCCGGTGCTGCGCGTCCGGCGGCCCGTCCCGGCGCCCCGAAGCCCGGTGGCCGTCCGGCCCCCGCTCAGGGCGGCCAGGGTGGTCAGGGTCAGCGCGGTGACCGTCAGGGCGCCCAGCGTCCCGGCGGCCAGGGTGCTCCCCGTCCCGGTGGCGCCCGTCCCGCGGGCCCGCGTCCGGGCAACAACCCCTTCACGTCCGGCGGTTCCACCGGCATGGCGCGCCCGCAGGCGCCCCGTCCCGGCGGCGCCCCGCGTCCCGGTGGCCCCGGTGGCGCCCCGGGCGGTCCGCGTCCGCAGGGCGGCGGCCAGGGCGGCCCCCGTCCGCAGGGTCAGGGCGGCGCCCGTCCGACCCCGGGCGGCATGCCTCGTCCGCAGGGCGGCGCGGGCGGTCCGCGTCCCGGCGGTGCCCCCGGTGGTAACCGTCCGAACCCGGGCATGATGCCGCAGCGTCCCGCTGCCGGCCCGCGTCCCGGTGGTGGCCCCGGCGGTGGCCGTGGTCCCGGTGGTGGCGGCGGTCGTCCCGGTGGTGGCGGCGGCGGTCGTCCCGGCTTCGCCGGTCGTCCGGGCGGTCCCGGTGGCGGTGGCGGCGGCTTCGCCGGTCGTCCCGGTGGCGGCGGCGGTGGCGGCGGCTTCGCCGGTCGTCCCGGTGGCGGTGGCGGTTTCGCCGGTCGTCCCGGTGGCGGTCGTCCCGGTGGTCCCGGTGCCCGTGGTGGCACGCAGGGTGCGTTCGGCCGTCCCGGCGGGCCCGCCCGTCGTGGTCGCAAGTCGAAGCGTCAGAGGCGCCAGGAGTACGAGGCCATGCAGGCCCCGTCGGTGGGCGGCGTCATGCTGCCTCGCGGCAACGGACAGACCGTCCGCCTGTCGCGCGGTGCCTCGCTGACCGACTTCGCGGAGAAGATCGGCGCCAACCCGGCCTCGCTCGTCGCCGTGATGATGAACCTCGGCGAGATGGTCACTGCCACGCAGTCCGTCTCCGACGAGACCCTCCAGCTGCTCGCGGGCGAGATGAACTACGTCCTCGAGGTCGTCAGCCCGGAGGAGGAGGACCGCGAGCTGCTCGAGTCCTTCGACATCGAGTTCGGCGAGGACGAGGGCGGCGAGGACATGCTCATGTCCCGTCCGCCGGTCGTCACCGTCATGGGTCACGTCGACCACGGTAAGACCCGCCTGCTCGACACCATCCGCAAGACGAACGTCGTCGCGGGCGAGGCCGGCGGCATCACGCAGCACATCGGTGCGTACCAGGTCACGACGGAGGTGAACGAGGAGGAGCGCAAGATCACCTTCATCGACACCCCCGGTCACGAGGCCTTCACCGCCATGCGTGCCCGTGGTGCGAAGTCGACCGACATCGCGATCCTCGTGGTCGCGGCCAACGACGGCGTCATGCCCCAGACGGTCGAGGCGCTCAACCACGCCAAGGCCGCCGAGGTCCCGATCGTCGTCGCGGTCAACAAGATCGACGTCGAGGGTGCCGACCCGACCAAGGTGCGCGGTCAGCTGACCGAATACGGCCTGGTGGCCGAGGAGTACGGCGGCGACACCATGTTCGTCGACATCTCCGCCAAGCAGGGCCTCAACATCGAGCAGCTGCTCGAGGCCGTGGTCCTGACCGCGGACGCCTCGCTCGACCTGCGGGCCAACCCGGAGCAGGACGCGCAGGGTATTGCGATCGAGTCGCACCTCGACCGTGGCCGCGGTGCCGTCTCGACGGTCCTGGTCCAGCGCGGCACGCTGCGCATCGGCGACACCATGGTGGTCGGCGACGCGTACGGCCGTGTCCGGGCGATGCTCGACGACAACGGCAACAACGTCGAGGAAGCGGGTCCCTCGACCCCCGTCCTCGTGCTCGGTCTCACCAACGTCCCGGGTGCCGGCGACAACTTCCTGGTGGTCGACGAGGACCGTACGGCCCGTCAGATCGCCGAGAAGCGTGCCGCTCGCGAGCGCAACGCCAACTTCGCGCGCCGCGGCGTCCGGTTCTCCCTGGAGAACCTGGACGAGGCCCTCAAGGCCGGTCTGGTGCAGGAGCTCAACCTCATCATCAAGGGCGACGCGTCCGGTTCGGTGGAGGCTCTCGAGTCCTCGCTGCTCCAGCTCGACGTCGGTGAAGAGGTCGACATCCGTGTCCTGCACCGCGGTGTGGGTGCGGTCACCGAGTCCGACATCAACCTGGCGACCGGCTCCGACGCCATCGTCATCGGCTTCAACGTCCGGGCAGCCGGCCGTGCGCAGCAGATGGCGGAGCGCGAGGGCGTCGACGTCCGGTACTACTCGGTGATCTACCAGGCCATCGAGGAGATCGAGGCGGCCCTCAAGGGCATGCTCAAGCCGGAGTACGAAGAGGTCGAGCTCGGCACGGCGGAGATCCGCGAGGTCTTCAAGTCGTCCAAGCTGGGCAACATCGCCGGTGTGCTCGTCCGGTCCGGAGAGGTCAAGCGCAACACCAAGGCGCGCCTGCTGCGCGATGGCAAGGTCATCGCGGAGAGCCTCAACATCTCCGGTCTGCGTCGCTTCAAGGACGACGTCACCGAGATCCGCGAAGGGTTCGAGGGCGGTATCAACCTCGGCAACTTCAACGACATCAAGGTCGACGACGTCATCGCGACGTACGAGATGCGCGAGAAGCCGCGCGTCTGACCGATGTGGTAAGCGATCGGGGCCGGTCGACGGAACTTATTTCCGTCGATCGGCCCCGGCCGTTGCGTGTACGGTTCCCGTATCGGCGTCAGCTTGTGGCGCCTTTACGAACCCGAACCGGCGGGACATCCGGACACACATGTATGTGGGGACTCTGTCCTTCGATCTGCTCCTCGGCGACGTCCACTCGCTGAAGGAGAAACGCTCCATCGTTCGCCCCATCGTGGCCGAGCTCCAGCGCAAGTACGCGGTGAGCGCGGCGGAGACGGGCGACCAGGACCTCCATCGCAGGGCCGAGATCGGGCTCGCGCTGGTCTCCGGGGACACGGGACACCTCAGCGACGTACTGGACCGCTGCGAGCGGCTGGTCGCCGCCCGGCCCGAGGTGGAACTGCTCTCGGTTCGACGCAGGCTCCACAGCGACGAAGACTGAAGCAAGAAGCAAGACAGTTACTAAGGAGACGGACCAGTGGCCGACAACGCGCGCGCCAAGAGGCTGGCGGACCTCATCCGAGAGGTGGTGGCCCAGAAGCTGCAGCGTGGGATCAAGGACCCGCGGCTCGGCACCCATGTCACCATCACGGACACCCGCGTCACGGGTGACCTGCGAGAGGCCACCGTCTTCTACACGGTGTACGGGGACGACGAGGAGCGGGCCGAGGCTGCCGCCGGTCTGGAGAGCGCCAAGGGCGTCCTGCGTTCCGCGGTGGGTGCCGCGGCCGGCGTGAAGTTCACGCCGACCCTCACCTTCGTGGCGGACGCCCTGCCGGACAACGCCCGCACCATCGAGGACCTCCTCGACAAGGCACGGGCCTCGGACGCCGAGGTGCGCCAGGCGTCCGCCGGTGCCGCCTTCGCGGGCGACGCCGACCCGTACAAGAAGCCGGAAGACGACGCCGCCGAGGACGAGACGGACGGCGACGCCTGAGCATGTCCGACCGCACCCCTCCGCCCGACGGCCTGGTCATTGTCGACAAGCCGTCGGGCTTCACCTCGCACGACGTCGTGGCCAAGATGCGCGGGATCGCCAGGACCCGCCGCGTCGGCCACGCGGGCACCCTCGACCCGATGGCGACGGGCGTCCTCGTGCTCGGCGTCGAGCGTGCCACCAAGCTTCTCGGTCACCTCGCGCTGACCGAGAAGGAGTACCTCGGCACGATCCGGCTCGGGCAGAACACGCTCACCGACGACGCCGAGGGCGACCTCACCTCGTCCACGGACGCCTCCGGAGTGCGGCGCGACGCCGTCGACGCGGGCGTCGCCAAGCTGACCGGCGCCATCATGCAGGTGCCGTCCAAGGTCAGCGCCATCAAGATCAACGGCGTGCGCTCGTACAAGCGCGCCCGTGAGGGCGAGGAGTTCGAGATCCCGGCCCGGCCGGTCACCGTCTCCTCCTTCCAGGTCTACGACATGAGGGACGCCGTCGCCGAGGACGGGACCCCCGTGGTCGACCTCGTGGTGTCCGTCGTCTGCTCGTCCGGCACCTACATCCGGGCCCTCGCCCGCGACCTCGGCGCGGACCTCGGCGTCGGCGGCCATCTGACCGCCCTGCGCCGGACCCGGGTCGGGCCCTACAAGCTCGACGGGGCCAAGACCCTGGACCAGCTCCAGGAGTCGTTCGCCGTGATGCCGGTGGCCGACGCCGCGAGCGCCGCGTTCCCGCGCTGGGACGTCGACGCGCGCCGCGCCAAGCTGCTCCTGAACGGGGTGCGCCTGGAGATGCCCGCCGAGTACGCGGACGCCGGTCCCGTCGCCGTCTTCGGCGCCGACGGCACCTTCCTGGCCCTCGTCGAGGAGTCCAAGGGCAAGGCGAAGAGCCTGGCCGTCTTCGCCTGACGGTCTCCTCGGCCGACGGTCTCCTCGGCCGACGGCTTCCCCGCCGAACGGCGGACGCCGATGAAGCGGCGGGCATCCGGACCCCGGGTGCCCGCCGCTCCACGTTCCCCCTCCATGAGGTCTGTCCGCCAGGCCGGTCGAGTTCACCCCATCGAGCGGGCGCTCGGAGTGAATCAGGGGAGCGCAGGGGGGCGCGTTCGCCGCGCGCGCTGTCCTGCTGATCATTGCGCGCCTACCGTCGAGGGGACGGGGGGTGGCGGAGAGCGGCGGGAGGTTCAGCGGCATGGTCGATCCGCCGCTGGTTCGGATCTGTGATCTGGCCGGGCGCCCGCGCGGAGCGGGCTTCGCCGTGGACGACCAGGGGACCGTGGTCACCGGTCACGAAGCGGTGGACGGGCTCGGCCGCCTCGTGCTGCACGCACCCGGCGGCGCCACCTGCGTCGTGGGCCCCGAAGCCGTCCACGCCCTGCCCCACCTCGGCCTCGCCCTCGTGCGCACCGAAGGACTCGGCGTCCCCCCGCTGCCCGTCGCCGCCGGCGGACCCCTGCCCACCGGGGCCTACGTGCGGATCCCGGCCGGCGGCTGGCGCGAGGCCCGGGTGCTCGGCCACGGCCCCGCGCACTACACCGCGGGCGACGGCCCCCATCCGCTCGACGAGGTCATGGAGCTCGCCGTCGGCACCGCCGGCGCGGACGCCCTGGCACCGGGTGGCGGCGCCGCGGGCGGACCGGTCCTGGACGCCGTCACGGGCGCCGTCGTCGCCGTCCTCGGCACCGCCCTGCACACCGGCCACCGTGCCGCGGGACTCGCCGTCCCGCTGCGCACGGCCGCCGCCGACCCGCAGGGCCCCCTCGCCGCACTCCTGGCCCGCAACGCGGTCACCGTCGCCGCCTACGGGGACGAACTGAACGTCGCGGGTGTCCTGCAGCTCGCCGCCGTCTCGGTCGGCAGCGAGGGGCCCGCCGCCGACGGCGCCCCGGACCCGGTCGAACGACCCGACGTCGTACGGGAACTGGCCGCGTTCGCCGCCGGACCGGCACGGCTGCTCGCGCTCGTCGGGGACCCCGGCAGCGGACGCACCACGGAGCTCGCGGCCCTCGCCGCGCGCCGGGGCGCCGGGGCGGGCGCCGCGCCCACGCTCTGGCTGCGCGGCGCCGACCTGGGCGGCGGCGACGCCTCCGTCGCGCAGGCCGTCGGACGCGCCCTGGAGCGGGCGGGCCGGATCGTCGCCGCCACCCGTGAGGTGGAGCCCGGCGAGCTCGGAGACCTGTCGCCCGCGCGCGTCGCCCGGATCGCCGCCGACGCCGGGCGCCCCCTGACGCTGGTGCTCGACGGGCCCGAGGAGATGCCGCCCGTGCTCGCCCACCGGCTCGCCGCCTGGTCGCGGGGCACCGAGCGCTGGCTCGCCGAGTCCGGAGTCCGGCTCGTCGTGGCCTGCCGCGGGGAGTACTGGGAGCAGGCAGGCCGGCTCTTCGGCCCCGGGGCGCTGCACGGGCGGGCCGGGCGGCTGCCCGCCTGCGTCCGGATCGGGGACCTCGACGACGAGCGGGCCCGGGAGCGGTTCGGGATCCCCGAGGGCGCCCTCCACCCGGCGGACGCCCGGCATCCGCTGGCGCTGCGGCTGCTGCGGGACGTGCGGGCGGCGCTGCCCGGGGAGGTGCCCGGGCGCCCGGACCGGGACGAGGTCTTCGGGGCGTACCTGGACCTGATGTGCCTGCGGGTGGCCGTACGGCTCGCCGCTCCCGCCGGGCTGCGGGGCGCGGCGGTGCGGCGGCTCGCGGCGCGGGTCTGCGGGCAGCTGCACGAGGCGGCCCGCAGCTGTCTCGGGCCCGGGCAGGGGGAGCTGGACCGGGCCGCGTTCGAGGAGCTGTTCCCCTGGGGGGCGCGGCACGGGGTGAGCGGGTGGGCGTCCGCCGTGCTCACCGAGGGGGTGCTGGTGCCGGCGGGGAGCGGGTACCGGTTCGCGCACGAGGAGGTGGCCGACTGGATCCAGGGCATGCACCTGGATCTGGACGGGGCGCTGGAGGCGCTGGTGTTCCGGCGGCGGGGCGGGTCCGCCGTGCCGGTGCCCCGGCATCGGGCGGGGCCCGTGGTGCGGGCCCTTCTGCTGCTCGGGCGGCAGCGGGGGCCTGCCGAACTGGGGGAGCGGCTCGCGGAGTTGACGGCCTGGCTGCCGGGAGGTGGGCGAGGCGAGGGCGAGGCCGCCGACGAGGAGGCCGAGTGGTGGGCCGGGCATCTGGTCGCGGAGGTGCTGTCGCGCGTTCCGGACGCCGAGCCGTATCTGCCCGTGCTGCGCGAGCTCGCCGACGGCGGGGCCTTCGGGCCCTGGTTCTGGACGCGGGTCCCGGTGTCGGACGGCGCCCGGTTCGCGCTGCTGCGGCGGCTCGTCGTACACGACCCCTCACCCGGTGAGGGGCACCGCTACCTGGACACCGTTGCCGAGCTCCTGGCCGCCGCGCCCGCCGCCGCGCAACGGCAGCTCACCACCTGGTTCGACGACGAGCGGGCCCTGCCCGCGCTGCCCGACGCCACCGTCGCGACCGCCGCCCAGGCCCTGCTCCACACCCACCGCCACCGCGCCGTCGACGACCTCACCGAGGCGCTCGTCGACTGCCCGCACCCGCGCGCCGACGAACTGCTCACCGTGCTCGCCGACGAGGAACCCTCCGCGCTGTGCCGGGCCGTCGACCGCTGGGCGCACGACGAGCGGCTCGACCGGCACGTCGCCGCCCTCGCCTACGGGCTGCGCGTCCAGTCCCGGGCCACCAGCGACGCCGACCGCGGACTGCTGCGCTACGCGGCGCTCGCCCTGCTGGCCCGCCCCGGAGAGGACACGCTGCACGGCGCCGCCCTCGCCCTGCTCGTCCGCGACCCGCACTCCCGGCCCCAGTACCTCGCCCGGGCGCTGCGACGGTTCACCGCGGGGGACCCCCAGCTGCCCGCGTCCGCGCTCGCCCCGGCCCTGGAGACCCACCCCGAGCCGGTCCTCGACGCGTTCCGGTCCCGGCTCGACGGGCTCGGCCCCGGCGCCGGGGACCTCGTGCGCACCCTCGCCGACGTCACGACCCCCGCCCTGGCCCGCCGCGCCGCCGCGCTCGTCGGGGAGCTGGCCGCCGCGCACCCCGAAGGCGCCGCCCGGCACGCGGCCGCCTTCGTGGACCGGTGCCTGGAGCGCGGCCCCACCGGGCGCTCCGTCCTGCTGCCGCTCGCCCTGGAGCTGCTGCGCGCCCCATCGCCCGCCGTACGGGCCGCGCTCGCCCCCGTCCTCGCCGCGCCCGGCACCGCGGCCTCGCGCGGCCTGCGCGGGGAGCTGCTCGACGTCCTGCTCGGGCGGGAGAGCGACGCGGACGTGCTCGCCGCCGTGCTCGACGCGGCCGCACGGGGAGCCGTACGGCGCGGCCAGGCCCGGACCCGGGACCTCGTGCACCGCACCGGCACCCTGCTCGTCCGCACCCCCGAGGGCGCCGCCCGTTTCGACCGGGGCCTGGTGGAGCTGGCCGGGGCCGTCCCTGGCTTCGCCGCCCTCACCGCCCGCTGGCTCACCGCGGAGCCTGCCGACTGGGCCGCCCTGGTCGGGCCCAGCGCCCGCCGCACCATCGAGAGCGTGGCCGGGGCGAAGGTGCCCGCCTGAAGCCCGACGCCCCGCCCGATGAGTGGCGCGGCCGGGCGACATGGCACTCTTAGACCTGCGTGTTCGGTAAGAGACGCACGAAGCACAGACAGACGGAACCGTCGTACACAGGTTTGCGAGGAGCAATCACCGTGCAGCGCTGGCGTGGCTTGGAGGACATCCCCCAGGACTGGGGGCGCAGCGTCGTCACCATCGGCTCCTACGACGGGGTGCACCGCGGACACCAGTTGATCATCGGCCGTGCCGTGGAGCGCGCCCGTGAGCTGGGCGTTCCGGCCGTCGTCGTCACCTTCGACCCGCACCCCAGCGAGGTCGTGCGCCCCGGCTCGCACCCGCCGCTGCTCGCCCCGCACCACCGCAGGGCCGAGCTGATGGCCGAGCTGGGCGTGGACGCGGTGCTGATCCTGCCGTTCACCACCGAGTTCTCGAAGCTGTCGCCCGCCGACTTCGTCGCGAAGGTGCTCGTCGACCGGCTGCACGCCCGGATCGTCGTCGAGGGCCCCAACTTCCGCTTCGGCCACAAGGCCGCGGGCGACGTCGGGTTCCTCGCCGAGCAGGGCCGCACGTACGACTTCGACGTCGAGCTCATCGACCTGTTCGTCAGCGGCACGGCGGGCGGCGGTCAGCCGTTCTCCTCGACGCTGACCCGCCGGCTCGTCGCCGAGGGCGATGTCGAGGGCGCCCGCGAGATCCTGGGCCGCCCGCACCGCGTCGAGGGCGTCGTCGTGCGCGGCGCGCAGCGCGGCCGCGAACTGGGCTTCCCCACGGCCAACGTGGAGACCCTCCCGCACACCGCGATCCCCGCCGACGGCGTCTACGCGGGCTGGCTGCACGTCGAGGGCGAGGCCATGCCCGCCGCCATCTCGGTCGGTACGAACCCGCAGTTCGACGCGGTCGAGCGGACCGTGGAGGCCTACGCCATCGACCGCGAGGGGCTCGACCTGTACGGGCTGCACGTCGCCGTCGACTTCCTCGCGTTCGTGCGCGGGATGTCGAAGTTCGACTCCCTGGAGCAGCTCGTCGAGGCGATCGCCGACGACGTGAAGCGCTCGCGTGACCTCATCGCCGCCTACGAGGCGAACGAGGCGTAGGTCACACCCCGTTCCGGCCCGGGGATGTCACAGCCGGGCCCCTGCGATCCGTCCTGTTGGTGAAGCACCGTCCAGGACCACGGAATCCAAGCAGGGAGCTCGTCATGGAACCCCGTCTGAACATGTTCGCCAGCCAGTCCGCCGTCGGATTCCTCAAGCGTCTCGTCGCCGCGCACCAGCCGCTCACCGGCTCCGGCCTGCCCGCCGCGACGCAGGAACTCGTGAAGATCCGCGCCAGCCAGATCAACGGCTGCTCGGGCTGTCTCGACATGCACGTCAAGGAGGCCGTGGCGGCAGGGGAGACCCCGGTCCGGCTCAGCCTCGTCGCGGCATGGCGCGAGGCGAAGGTCTTCACGGAGGCGGAGCGGGCGGCCCTCGAACTCGCCGAGGAGGGAACGCGTCTGGCGGATGCCGCCACGGGGGTGCCGGACGAGGTGTGGGACCGCGCCGCCAAGCACTACGACGAGGAGCAGCTCGGCGCGCTCGTCTGCCTCATCGCCGGCATCAACGCCTTCAACCGCCTGAACGTGATGACGCGACAGCCGGCCGGCGACTACCAGCCGGGCATGAAGTCCCCGCTGGAGTAGGGCGCGGGTTCCGCATCCGCGTCTGCCGGGTCCGGTCGTGTCGCGACTGCGGCCCGGTGGGGCTTCTCGCGCAGTTCCCCGCGCCCCTGATGAGGCTCCGCCTCATCGGGGAGATGCCACCCGAAGGGTGTGCATCTCAGGGGCGCGGGGAACTGCGCGACCAGCCACGACGGAGCCGCAGCCGCCCGATCGCAGAACCCCGCAGATGCTACTGCGAGGCCCGCGCCGCCGCCCAATGGCAGGCAACCTGGGTCGCGGCGCCGCCGGAGAGCACCGGCAGATCCTCGGACCGGCACGCCTCGGCGACCCCCGCCTCCTCGGCGGAGCCACGCGCCAGGACCTGGCACCGCACATGGAACCGGCACCCCCCGGGCACCCGCGACGGATCCGGCGGCTCCCCGGTGAGGACCACCGGATCACCGGGCGCCTCCGGGAGCACCGACAACAGGGCCTGTGTGTACGGATGCTGAGGAGCCGTCAGGACGTCCTCCACCGGCCCCGTCTCCACGATCCGGCCCAGATACATCACGGCGACCCGGTCCGCGATGTTCCAGGCCAGCCCCAGATCGTGCGTGACGACCAGCGCCGAGAGCCCGAGTTCGTCGCGGAGCCGGAGCAGCAGGGCCAGGATCTCGCCCCGTACGGACGCGTCCAGCGAAGCCACCGGCTCGTCCGCCACGATGAGTTCGGGTTCGAGGACGAGCGCGCCCGCGATGACGACGCGCTGGCGCTGGCCGCCGGACAGCTCGTGCGGGTAGCGCAGGAAGAACCGCTCCGGAGGCCGCAGCCCCGCCCGGGACAGCGCGTCCGACACCGCCGCCCGCTCGTCCCCCGCGTACCCGCGGATCCGCAGGCCCTCGGCGACCGCGTCGTACACCGTGTGCCGAGGATTGAGCGAGCCGCTCGGGTCCTGGAGGACCAGCTGCACCCGCTTGCGGTACGCCTTCAGCGCGCGGGACGCGTAGTCGAGCGGCTTCCCGGCGAAGGTGACTGCCCCGGCCGTCGGCTTCTCCAGGCCCAGCAGCGTGCGCGCGAGGCTCGTCTTGCCGCAGCCGGACTCGCCGACCAGGGCGACGATCTCGCCGGGGGCGATGTCCAGGTCGACCCCGTCCACGGCCCGCGCCGGCGGCGCCCCACGGCGCCCCGGGAACGTCAGCCGCAGCTGCTCCGCGCTCAGCAGGGGCCGCGTGCCCGCCATGACCTGGTCCTTCATGCCGTGGTGCTCCTTGCCTCGACCGACTCGCCCGAACCGGAACCCGAACCGGCACCGGCTTCCGTCGGGGTGCCGACATGTACACACGCCGCCCGCCGGCCGGACCCCGCCTCCCGCAACTCCTGGTCCCGCGTCGCGCACACCTCCAGCGCCACCGGGCAGCGCGGGTGGAACGTGCAGCCGGGCGGCAGCGCCGACGGGTCCGGCGGGTCGCCGGGCAGCCCCCGCGGCGCGAACCGGGACGCCGGGTCGCCGATCGTCGGGAACGCCGCCGACAGGGCCTTGCCGTAGGGGTGCACCGCGTTCTCGTACACCTGGTCCGCCGGGCCCTCCTCGACGACGCGGCCCGCGTACATCACGGCGAGCCGGTCGCAGGTGTCGGAGAGGACCGCGAGGTCGTGGCTGATCATGACGAGGCCCAGGTCCTGCTCGGCGACCAACTGCTCGATCAGGCGCAGGATCTGGGCCTGGATCATCACGTCCAGAGCGGTCGTCGGCTCGTCGGCGATGATCAGTGCCGGGTCGCAGGCGAGCGCCATGGCGATCATCACGCGCTGGCGCTGACCGCCGGACAGCTCGTGCGGGTAGGCGTCGGCGCGCGTCGCCGGGAGCCCCACGTGTTCGAGCAGCTCGGCGACCTTCTTCCGGGCGCCCGCCTGCGTCGCCTTCTTGTGCAGCAGGATCGGCTCGGCGATCTGGTCGCCGATGCGGTGCACGGCGTTCAGCGAGTGCATCGCGCCCTGGAACACGATCGAGGCGCCCGCCCAGCGCACGGCGCGGACCTGGCCCCACTTCATGGCGAGGACGTCCTCGCCGTCGAGCAGGATCTCGCCCGACACCTTCGTGCCCGCCGGCAGCAGCCGCAGCAGCGCGAGCGCGAGCGTCGACTTCCCGCAGCCGGACTCGCCCGCGATGCCGAGCTTCTGGCCGGCCTCCACGGACAGGCTCACCCCGCGCACGGCCTGGGCGCCGCCCGCGTACGTCACCGCGAGGTCCTTCACCTGAAGCAGTGTCATGACCGCACCCCCAGCTTCGGGTTGAGGACGGACTCGACCGCGCGGCCGCACAGCGTGAAGGACAGCGCGACGACGGCGATGGCGATACCGGGCGGGGCCAGGTACCACCAGTCGCCCGCACTGACCGCACCGGCCTCGCGGGCGTCCTGCAGCATGCCGCCCCAGGACGTGACCGTCGGGTCGGACAGGCCGAGGAACGCGAGGGTCGCCTCGGTGAGGATCGCCGAGGAGATGATCATCGTGGTCTGGGCGAGGACGAGCGGCATCACGTTCGGCAGCACGTGCCGGGTCATGACGTGCCCGTGACCGCCGCCCAGCGCCCGGGCCCGCTCGATGTACGGACGGGACTCCACCGCCAGCGTCTGCGCGCGCACGAGCCGGGCCGTGGTCGGCCAGGTCGTCACGCCGATCGCGATGATCACCGTCCACATCGAGCGGTCCATCACCGTCGCCAGCGCGATCGCGAGGACCAGCGTCGGCATCACCAGGAACCAGTCGGTGATCCGCATCAGGACCGTCGCGTACCAGCCGCGGAAGTGCCCGGCGACGATCCCGATGAGGGTGCCGATCGCCACGCACAGGAACGCCGCGAGCAGGCCCACGGTCAGCGAGACCCGCGCCCCGTACACCAGGAGCGCGAGCACACTGCGGCCGAACTGGTCGGTGCCGAGCGGGAACTCACCGCTCGGGCCCTCCAGCGGGCCGCCCGGCGCGTTCGTCACGCTCTGCGCGTCCGCGCCGACCAGTGCGGGCGCGAACACGGCGATCAGCGCGATCAGCACCAGCAGCCCCAGGCCCCACAGGCCGCCCTTGTGGGAGCGGTACGAGCGCCAGAAGCGGGCCAGCGACTGACGCTTGCGGGCGCGCGCGAGCGAGCGCGCGCTCGTGGTCTTCTGCACGCCTTCGGCGGGCGCGGTCTCGGTCGTCATCGGCCCACCCTCGGGTCGAGCAGCGGATAGAGGATGTCGGCCAGCGTGTTCGCGAGGATCACCGCGGTGGCGAAGACGAAGAACAGGCCCTGGACCAGCGGGAGATCGGGCACCGACAGGGCCGAGTAGAACAGCCCGCCCAGGCCCGGCCAGGAGAACACCGTCTCGACCAGGATCTGCCCGGCGACCACGTGCCCCAGGTTCACGAACATCAGCGTGAACGTCGGCAGCAGCGCGTTCGGCACGGCGTGCCTGCGGCGCACCATGTCGTCGCGCAGCCCCTTGGCGCGTGCCGTCGTCAGATAGTCGCTGCCCATCTCGTCCAGCAGCGAGGAGCGCATCACGAGCAGCGTCTGCGCGTAGCCGACCGCGACCAGCGTGATCACCGGGAGGACCAGATGGTGCGCGACGTCGACGACGTACGCGAAGCCGCTCTCGCCGCCCGATTCGAGGCCGCCCGTCGGGAACAGGCCGGGGATCGGCCCGATGCCGACGGAGAAGACGATGATGAGGAGCAGGCCCAGCCAGAACGCCGGGACCGAGTAGAGGGTCAGCGCGAACGCCGTGTTGAAGCGGTCGCTGCGCGAGCCGTTGCGCCACGCCGTGCGCGTGCCCAGCCAGATGCCGAGCGCCGAGTACAGGACGTACGCCGTGCCTGTCAGCAGCAGCGTCGCCGGCAGCGCAGCGGTGATCTTGTCGATGACCGGGACGTGGTACTGGAACGAGGTGCCGAAGTCGCCGGTGAGCGCGTCTCCGATGTACGAGGTGAACTGCTTCCACATCGGCTGGTCGAGGCCGAACTGGTGGCGCAGGTTCTCCAGTTGCTCCGCCGAGACCTTGCGGCCGCCGGTCATCTGCTTGACCGGGTCGCTCGGGATGAGGCGGAAGAGGAAGAAGCTGGTGACGAGGACGGCGAAGAGGGAGACGGCGGCGCCGAGGACCTTCGTCGCCGCGTACCGCAGATACGCCTTGGTGTCGCGGGCCCGCGGGCCGCGGGCGGCCGACGACGCCCCCACCGGTGCGGTGGGGTCGTCGCCGGGGCCGCCCGCGCCCTGCACGAGCGCCGGAGTGCTGTCAGCTGTCATGGTTCATGCGAACTCTCGTTGGTCGTGCGGGCGTCGGCCGCGCGGGGTTGCGGGTTGCGGGGCCCCGGGCGGTACTACTCCCGATCGTCCGCCGTGGACCGGCGCCGCATCGCGAAGAACACGCCGCCGCCGATGACGAGGAGCGCGGCGATCACGATCCCGATCACGACCCCGGTCGAGCTCGACGAACCCGAGTCCGAGCTGTCGGAGGCGGTCGCCGGCTCCGCCGACCACCAGCTCCAGTACCCGTCCTGGCCGTAGATGTTGCCCGCGGCCGTCGGCATCGTCGTGATCGACTTGATCTGGTCCGTGCGGTACGCCTCCACCGCGTTCGGGTACGCCATGACGTTCATGTACCCGGAGTCGTACAGCCAGGACTGCATGTTCTTGACGACGTCCGCGCGCTTCGCCGTGTCGTACTCGGCGAGCTGCTGCCCGTACAGGCCGTCGAACTTCTTGTCGCAGATGAAGTTGTCGGTGGCCGCGCTCTCCTTGGCCTTCTCGGGGAGCGCCGCACACGTGTGGATGCCGAGCACGAAGTCCGGGTCCGGGTTCACCGACCAGCCGTCGAAGGCGAGGTCGTACTCACCCGCGTACCAGGGCACGGACACGTCGTCGAGGCAGTCGACCTTCAGACCGACGCCGAGCTTGCCCCACCACTCCTTCAGGTACTTGCCGACCGCCTTGTCGTTCGGGTCGGTGGCGTGGCACAGGATGCGGAAGTCCAGCGGCTTGCCGTCCTTGCCGACCCGCTTGCCGTCCTTGAGCGGATAGCCCGCGTCGTCGAGCAGCTTGCCCGCGGCCTCGGGGTCGTAGGACAGCTTCTGACTGTCCGAGGGCTGCCAGAAGTAGTCGTCGAAGCGCGGCGGGATGTAGCCCGCGCCCTGCACGGCGTGGCCCTGGAAGACCTTGTCGACGATCGTCTTGGTGTCGACGGAGCGGAACAGCGCCTGGCGGACCTTCTGGTCGAGCAGCGCCTTGTTGCCGTCGCCGAACTTCTTGCCGTCCTTGGTGCGCGCGCCCGGGTTCACGGCGATCGCGTAGAAGCGGCGGCCGGGCCCCTCGTTCACCTTGATGTTCTTCTCGCCCTTGAGCGAGGCCGCCTGAGCGGGCGTCAGAGCGGGGGAGCCGGCGACGAAGGAGACCTCGCCCTTGCGCAGCGCGGCAACCGCGGCGTCCTGGTCCTTGTACGTCTTGAAGACGATCTCGTCGAACTGGGGCGTCTTCGACTTCCGCCAGAAGTCCTTGTTGACCTTCAGCTTCACGTACTGGTCCGTCTTGTAGTCCGTGAGGACGAACGGGCCGTTGCCGACGATCGGGAACTTCTGGTCGTTGTTGAACTTCGAGTAGTCCTTGACGTCCTTCCACACGTGCTCCGGCACGATCGGGACGTCGAGCGAGGTCATCGTCGCCTGCGGCTTCTTCAGCTCGATGACCAGCTGCGTGTCACTGGGGGCCGTGACCTTCTTGAAGTTGGTGACGAACGAGCCGTTGGCGGTGGCCGCCGCGTCGTCCGTCATCATCTTGTTGAAGGTGAACGCCGCGTCCTTGGCGGTGGCCTGCTCGCCGTCCGACCACTTCGAGTCGTCGCGGATCGTGTACGTCCACGTCAGCTTGTCCGGCGAGGACTCCCACTTGGTGGCGAAGCCCGGGACGACGTGGTTGTCCTTCGGGTCGTAGTTGGTGAGGTACTCGTACATCAGCCGGTGGACGCTGGTGCTCACCAGACGCGTCGCCAGGAACGGGCTGAGCGAGTCGACGCTCTGCGCGAGCGCCACCGTGAGGGTCTTCTTGCCGCCGTCCGCCTTCGCCTGCGCCTCCTGCGGCGCGGGGTTGAGCGGCGTGGCGAGGCCGGCCGTCAGGGTGAACGCCGCGGCACCGGCTGCCAGGAGCACCCGCACACCGCGCCGGGAGGGGCGGGCGATCGTTCTGTCGTGGTGGTCGTGCCGGACTTGCTGAGCCTGTTTGTTCATCGGTCGGTGACCTCGCGCATCGCTCGCACAGCAGGGACTTTCCAGATCGAATGAAGTGTGTGTACCAGCGGCTGTCGAGAAACGTCAACGGCAGGTGAACCCCATGTGGCCTGCGGAAATAACGAGTTGACCAGCATTTTTGGCACATTGGTCGAGACCTCTGATGCGATGCAGGCCAGGGCGTGGCGGTCACTTTCGGCCTCGGCTCCGTCCGGGCACGCGAAAGGCCCGCACCGGCGGGCGGTGCGGGCCTTCTGACGCGTTGTCACTGCTGAGGCGGCTGCGGCTGCTGCCATCCCGGGGGCGGGCCGGGCTGTCCGGACTGAGCCTGCTGCGGGGGCGGCGGGGCACCCCAACCGGGCTGCGGACCGGGCTGTCCCGGCTGTCCCGGCTGCCCGGGTTGCCCCGGATGGGCCATCGGGCCGGGCTGACCCGGCTGGGCCGGATATCCCGGCTGGCCCGGCGGCGGAGCCTGCGGAGGCACACCGCCCTGCTGCGGGTACGGGGCCTGCGGCGGCTGCTGACCGGGGTACGGCTGCTGACCCGGGTAGGGCTGCTGCTGACCCGGCATCGGCGGCGCCATCGTGGGCGGCTGCTGGCCGTCGGCCTGCGTCCACAGGCCCTGGTTCTGCTGGGCCCGTACGAAGTCCTCGGCGACCATCGCCGACAGGTTGAAGTACGCCTCGCGGACCTTGGGCCGCATCATGTCGAGGTCGACCTCGGCGCCGGCCGCCAGATGCTCGTCGAACGGGACGACGACCACACCGCGGCAGCGCGTCTCGAAGTGGCTGACGATGTCCTCCACCTTGATCATCTTGGCGGTCTCGCGGACCCCCGAGACGACCGTGATCGAGCGGGACACCAGGTCCGCGTACCCGTGCGCCGACAGCCAGTCGAGCGTCGTACTGGCGCTGCTCGCACCGTCCACCGACGGGGTCGAGATGATGATGAGCTGGTCGGCGAGGTCGAGCACGCCGCGCATCGCGGAGTACAGCAGGCCGGTGCCCGAGTCGGTCAGGATGATCGGGTACTGCTTGCCCAGCACGTCGATCGCGCGCCGGTAGTCCTCGTCGTTGAACGTCGTCGAGACCGCCGGGTCCACGTCGTTGGCGATGATCTCCAGGCCCGACGGGGCCTGCGAGGTGAACCGCCGGATGTCCATGTACGACTGCAGGTGCGGAATCGCCTGGACCAGGTCACGGATCGTCGCGCCGGTCTCGCGCCGCACGCGGCGGCCGAGGGTGCCCGCGTCCGGGTTGGCGTCGATCGCGAGGATCTTGTCCTGGCGCTCCGTGGCGAGCGTCGAGCCGAGCGCGGTGGTCGTCGTCGTCTTGCCGACGCCGCCCTTGAGGCTGATGACCGCGATCCGGTAGCAGGAGAGCACCGGAGTGCGGATCAGGTCCAGCTTCCGCTGCCGCTCGGCCTCCTCCTTCTTGCCGCCCAGCTTGAAGCGCGAGTTGCCGCCGCCGGGGCGGGTGCTCTTCGCCTTCTGCCGCTTGTTGTTGAGCAGCCGGTCGGCGGACAGCTCGACCGCCGCCGTGTAACCGAGCGGGGCGCCGCCGACGTTCGTGGGCTGACGCTGGTCGTGCTGCACGGGCTGCGGCCAGGCGGCACCCGTGCGGGGGTCCGTGCCGGCGGGGGGCTGCGGCTGGCCGGGCTGGCCGGGCTGACCCTGCTGGCCCGGCTGCGGCTGGCCCGGGTAGGGCTGGGCCGGCGGCTGCGGCTGGGCGGCCTGCGGGGGTACGGGCGCCTGCGGCGGCACGGGGCCCTGCGGCTGGGGGAAGCCGTAGCCCGCGCCCTGCTGCTGCGGCGGGACCGGTGCGCCCTGCTGCTGCGGGGGCAGGGGCTGGCCGGGCTGCGGGTGAGGCTGCTGCTGGGGGAAGCCGTAACCGCCCTGCGGGGCAGGGGGGTTGGGCATGCCGGGCTGGGGCTGCGCGGGCGACTGGGGCTGCGCCTGCGCCTGGGGCTGCGGCGGGGCCGGGGGCTGGGGGAAGCCGTAACCACCCTGCGGGGCGGGGTAGTTGGCGTCCGGCAGCGGGGCGGACGCCGGGGGCTGCCCCTGAGCGGGCGCCGGCGGCTGCGGGAAGCCGTAGCCACCCTGCGGCTGGGCCGGCGGCTGGGGCTGGGCCGGAGCCGTGGGGGCCGGGGGCTGCTGGGCCGGCCAGCCCTGGGGCGCGGCCGGCGGCTGCGGAGTCTGCGGGGGCTGAGGTGCCTGAGGTGCCTGCGGGGCCTGTGCCGGGTCGGCCCACTGCTGGGCCGGGGCCGGGGCCGGGGCGCTCGGCTCGGCCGGCTGGAACGTGGGCGGCAGCGGAGGCACGCCACCTTCCGGAGCGGGCGGCGGAGTCCAGGCGGCGGGAGCGGGCTGCTCGGCGGCGTCGCCGTCCGCCTGGGCGGGGGCCGCTTCCGGGGCGGCGGGCGCGGGGGCGACCTCGGGCGTCTCGGGTGCCTCGGGCTGCTCGGGAGCGGCCGCCGTCACGTCGCCGGACGCGGAGTCGCCGGGCTCCGTGTCGTCGCCCGCGGTGGCCTCGCCGACGACGGAGCTGCCGGCAGCGGCGGCGAGCGGGAAGTCCCCGTCGTCGGAGGAGCCGGAGGAGTCGGAGGAGCTGGAGGAGTCAGGGGAGTCGGAGAGGGACGCGTCGGGCCCATCGGACTCGGACACGGACACGGACACGGACTCGGACTCGGACACGGGCTCAGCCTCGGGCGCCACCGAACCGACGGCCCCCTCCGCACCCCCGAAGGAGCCGGAGCCGGAGCCGGCGCCGAAGTCGGATGCACCGGTACCCGGCGAACCGGCCGGATCAGCCGCACCGCCCATGCCGTCGACCCGGTGCACATCGGCCCACGAGCGCGGCGACTCGGCGGCGGCCGCCCCCTCGGACGCGCCCTCGGACGCACCGGCGGCAGGCGCGGCGGCCGCACCGGCGCCGGACCTGTCCTCGCCGAGCGCGGCCAGCTCCTCGAACTCCCTCTTCAGCGCGGCGGCGGAGAAGCGCATCGTGGCGCCGCTCTCCAGATCCCCGTTCCCCGTGCCGGACTCGGCGGCCTCCGGGGCCAGGGGCGCGGGGGCCGGGGGCGGGGTCGGAGCGGGTGCCGGGGGCGGCACCGGCGCCGCGGGCGCGACGGGCTCGGGCGTGCCCGCACCCGACGCGTTCTGCGTGTACCAGGCCGGAGGGGCGTAGTCGATGGTGAACTCGCCCGTCATCTCGACACTGGACTCCGCGTCGGACTGATCATCGACGGGCGAATCCCAGCCCCCGCGGTAATCGTCCCGATCGCTGTTCACAATGCCTCCTGGTGTGGTCGAGCACCCTCGTGTTCGTGCATAGGGGAGACCGATGTTTCTCGCCGATCCGCCGGGTTCACCCCTGGGTCCCAGCCCCCTGACGTACCCGCACCCCGCACAAGGGCGTACGCGGACGTCCGGTCCCAGCCTAATCACGAATGGCGGGTGCACGGCAGGCCCGCCCCACCCGTCGGGGCCGTGCGCCCGGTCACGTGACGGCCGCGCCCCGCGGGAACGCCCGCGCAGGCGCGGCAAATCGCCACGAACGGGACGGACTCAGTCCATCCGGCGTGCGGTTCCCAACAATCCGGTCTCGGCGTCGGTCGCCTGCGTCATCACGTACTGCCGGTCCCGGTCCGTGCACCACAGCGTCACCCCGTCGGCGAGCGTCGGCAGCGACTCGTACTCGCCGCGCGGCAGCCCCATCACCCGGCCGATCTCCGACGCCTCGTCCGGCGACACCCGCTGCACGCCCACGAGCCGCGCCTGCCGCATGAGACGCGGCGCGACCGGGCTCAGGTACGGCAGCAGCGTCAGGACGGACTGCCAGGGCGCCGAGGCGACCCGGCCGCGCGGCGGACGCATGCCGCAGTCGCGGATCACCAGCACGGGCCCGCCGGCCGACGCGCCCTGCGGAGGGACCCGGCCCACCTCGTGCACGGTCATGCCGGACTGGCCGCCGCCGACCGCCTGGACGAGCTGCGCCCAGTGCGCGGCGCGGCCCGTCTCCACGGCCACCCGCGCGCCGGTCGCGGCGGCCCGCAGCGCGAGCACCTGCGCCGTCCACAGACCGCCGATGAGCACGATGTCGTACGGCGTCGGGCGGTTGATGCCCATGACGGCCGGCTGGCCCTCGGCGTCCACGCCGACGACCACGCCGTCGTCGCCGATGGGCAGCGACAGGGTGTCGAGGTGCTCCGGCGGCAGCGAGTGCCGCTGGTGGCGCGGACCGAGCAGACCGAAGCCGGTGCGCAGTCGCTCGCCGAGGTCGGAGGTGTGGCTGGTCAGGGCCATCAGCGGGCACCTCCGAGCGGCAGAGTGGCGAGAACGCCGGGCAGTTGCTCGCGGTCCAGACGGACCAGGCTGGCGCGCACGCTGCGCGCGGCCACCTCCAAGTCCCGGCGCGCGGTGGTCAGTTCGCTGTCGCTGCGGCCGGTGATCCGCAGATGCCCGGTGAGGGTCACGTCCTGCTGGTCGCCGGGGGCGAGCGTCAGGCTGAACGTCGTCGCCAGCGCGGGCACCGTGGTCAGCTGGGCCACGAGCTGGGGCAACGTCGTGCCCCCGCCGCCCAGTTGGGGCCAGCGGCGGACCCAGTACGTCGTGTGCCGGCGGTTGTCGCACCGCCAGCTGCGGCCGGACTCCTCGGTGCGGCGCTGCGGGGCCTCGCTCCGGCCGGCCTGCGCGGTCACCATCGGGTTGGCGCACGCGGACGTGGCGACCGCGGCGACCAGCTCCTCCTCGGTGAGCACCCCGGCCCGGAACCCGGCACCCGTGAGCCGGCTCGACAGGTGCTCCGCCACGCGCGCGAGAGCCTTCTGCGCGCCGACCACGCCGCCCCCGCGGGCCGCGACGGCCTCCGGGCACAGCTCGGGGTCGAGCTTCAGCGCGATCCAGGTGATGCGCACCGCCGGCGAACCCGTCTGGGCCTGCAGCGGCGCGTAGTTGCTCACCGCGACCGACTGCTGCGGCAGGTGCAGCGCGGGCGCCGGCTGGGTGTGCAGCACGATCTGCGCCGACTCCAGACGGATGCCGTCGACCTCCAGCGCGTCCCGCACCAGGGCGACCGGCAGCGGGCGCCGGCTGCGCTCGGCGCGCAGCGCGGTGGCGTCCGACTCGACCTGGAGCACCGCGGTCAGGAAGCCGCCGTCGCCGACCATGCCGACGGGGCGCTGGTCCCGGTCGTCGCCCCGGTTGTAGCTGTACGTGCGCAGGCTCGGGTCGCACTCCACGGCGGGTGCGAGGCCCGGCTCGGTGCCCGGCGGCACCGGCTCGCCCGCCGCGCGCCGCTTACGGGCGCGCAGGGCGAGGATCGTGCCCAGCCAGTCCGGCAGGGAGCGCCCCCGGCGGCGTACGAGCGCCAGCAGCAGGAGCAGGGCGGCGACCGCGCCCGTCGCGATCAGCGCGACCGTGCCGATCACCCAGCCGCACACGACCAGCGCGGCGGCCAGCTCGATCATCACGAGCCGCTGCATGCCGAACGAGCCGCCGCGGCCGGAACGCGACTTCAGATGAGGGGAGACGGCGCCTCGGTACGGAGCTCCGCCGGACCGCCCACCCCGTGCCGGAATGTGTGGTGCCTGTGAAGGAGTGGGGGACCCCTGTGGGGAACCCTGCCGAGAACGGTCACCCGATCGTGACCTCGATTGCGACCGCGATCGAGCCCGCGTTGCGGAAGCCATCACTCCAAACCCCCCGAACTCTCCCGAAATCCCATGCGCAAAGGCCCCCCGAAGGTTCCACAGTCCGTGCCAGAAGGCCTCAGCACCCTACCCGTGCCACACGCGCACCGGCGCAACAGGCATAGTAGGGGCCGGGTCTGACCGCCGCGGCACGTACCGCAGGCGTTCACGTCGACCGAAGACGGGGAAGGCCGGGGGAACTCGCCCCCACGGCTCCGCACGGGGAGAGAGCGGACACAGATGGCATCACGGCGGGACGAACTCAACGCCTACACCTTCGCGAAGCGGCGCACGCTCGCGTCCTTCCTGCAGCCCTCTCCGACGGGCTCCGAGGAAGGCGCCCCGCGCCCGCTGCGCGCGGTGCTGCCCGGCACCATCGTCGGTGTCGTGGTCCTCGCGGTCTTCGGCGGCATCGGGATGTTCAGCCCCGCGGCCCCCAAGGGGTGGGACGCCACCCAGAAGAACGTGATCGTGGCGAGCGACTCGACGACGCGCTACGTGGTCCTCAAGACCGACGGCCAGAAGCAGCTGCACCCCGTCCTGAACACGGCGTCGGCGAAGCTGCTGCTCAAGGACTACACGGACGACGTCGTGACCGTCGACGAGAAGGTCCTCGACAGCGGCAAGCCCCCGCACGGCGCCACGCTCGGCATCCCGTACGCCCCCGACCGTCTGCCCTCCAGCTCCGAGGCCGAGGCCGGCAAGCGATGGATGGTGTGCGAGCGCCCCAGCGACGGCGGCCGCGCCATCCAGAAGGCGGCGTTCGTCCTCGCGAAGAAGGAGTGGGGCAAGTCGGAGGGCCGCGACAAGCTCTCCGGCGGCCAGCTGATGTACGTGACCGACGCGGTCACCAAGTCGCAGTACGTCGTCGACGCCCGCGGCACCTCGTACAAGATCGCCGACCCGGCGCAGGAGGGCCTGCTCAAGGCGCTCGACACCCAGCAGCGCGCCCCGCAGCGCGTCTCCGCCGAGTGGCTGCGCACGACGCACCAGGGCTCGCCGATCGCCATCCCGACCGTCCCGGGCGCCGTCGGCCAGACCGCGAACGCCGTCGCCGGCAGTGGCAACGCCCAGTACGACAAGATCGGCACGGTCCTCAAGGCCCTGGACGGCACGCGGATGCAGTACTACGTGGTGCTGCAGGGCAAGGTGGCCAGCATCTCCGAGTTCACCGCCCAACTCCTGCTCAACAGCGATGACTTGATCGACGCCAACACGACGGGCAAGGCCGTGCAGGTGAACCCGGCCGCTGTCGCCGGCAGCGTGCCCTTCGAGGGTGAGGGCGCCAAGTGGCCCACGCAGGGCGCCAAGACGGTCAACGACGGCGCGAGCGCCACGAGCGGCCGCAACACGGTGTGCAACACGCTGCGTTCGGTCAAGGGCGGCAACACCAGCCTGTCGACCTGGGCCGGCACGGACTTCCCCGCCGACCTGCCCACCGGCTCCTCCAGCGCGTACGTCACGCCCGGCTCCGGCCAGATCTTCCGCCAGTTCCAGGGCACCGAGACCAAGGCGGGCGGCGTCTTCCTGGTCACCGACACCGGGCTGCGCTACGCCCTCCAGTCGAACGCGGACAGCGCGACCGACGACAAGGGCATCGGCACGACAGAGAAGCAGCGCAAGGCGGAGCAGCAGGAGGCGGAGATCGCGCGCAAGCTCCTCGGGTACGACAACGTGGACCCGGCCCCGATCCCCTCCACCTGGTCGTCCTTCCTGCCCACCGGACCGCGCCTGTCGCAGGCGGCCGCGCGGCAGCCGCAGGGCTCGTAGCGGACCGGCGGACGAGAGCAGGAGGGGAAGCCCGAATCATGGCGATCACCAGCAACTGGGCCCGTCGCACCGCGCGGCCGGCCGCCGTGTCCGCGGCCACCGCGCTGACCGCGTCGATGGCCGTGCTCGCCCTGCCGGCGGCCCCGGCCGCGGCGGACAGCGGGCAGTGCACGTTCGGCGGCAAGAAGTACGCGGGCCGGCCGTGGGCGCTGCAGCGCGTCAACCTCGACGACCTGTGGCAGAGCGCCACCGGCAAGGGGGTGCGCGTCGCGGTCATCGACACGGGTGTGGACGTCAAGAACCCGCAGCTGAAGAGCGCTGTCGAGGAGTCCGCGGGAGGAAACTACCTGCCGCCGAAGGACGACAAGGGCAAGAAGATCGAGGGCCGCGGCAACGCGAAGGGCACGACCGACACCGTCGGTCACGGCACGCGCGTCGCCGGCATCATCGCGGCGCGCAAGGCGAGCGGCACGGGCTTCGTGGGCCTCGCCCCGGAAGCGACGATCATCCCGATCAAGCAGAACGACGCGGAGGGCCACGGCAACTCCGACGACCTGGCGCTGGCGATCAACCACGCGATCCGTCAGCGCGCCGACGTCATCAACATCTCCCAGGACACGGAGAAGGCCCTGGCCCCCGGCTCCAAGCTGGAGACCGCGGTCAACGCCGCCCTGCAGAAGAACATCGTGGTCGTCGCCTCCGCGGGCAACGACGGCCTCGGCGGCAACGTCAAGAAGACCTACCCGGCCTCGTACAAGGGCGTCCTCGCCGTCGCCGCCTCGGACCGCAACAACGAGCGCGCGGCCTTCTCGCAGTCGAACGACGACGTCGGCGTGGCCGCGCCGGGCGTCGACATGATCTCCACGGTCCCGCTGGGCGGCCACTGCTCCGACAACGGAACGAGTTTCTCGGCGCCGTACGTCGCCGGGGTCGCGGCCCTGATCAAGCAGCACCACAAGGACTGGACGGCCCAGGAGGTCGTCGCGCAGATCGAGCAGACCGCGGAGCGTTCCATCAACGGCCGTGACCGGCTGGTCGGTTGGGGAGTCGTCGACCCGGTCCGCGCGGTCACCGAGATCGCGGACCCGAAGAACCCGATCCAGGCCCCGCACGCGGACCCGGACGCCATCGAGGCGAAGCCGCCGGAGATGCTCCCGGTCCCCCTCACGGAGACCGCGGACGAGCGCAACGCGCGCCTGGCCACGTACGTCCTGGTCGGCGGTCTGATCGCGGTGGCGGGCCTGGGCGGCACGGCGGTGGCGGTACGGGACGCGCGGCGCCGCAGGGCACGGACGAGCGGGACGGGTACGGGTACCGGTACGGGAACGGGTACCAGCACGGGCTGAGCCCGGCCGCTCACATCTGGGCGAGGTACCCCGGCAGGCCGCACGCGAGAACGCCGGTGAGGAACACGGCGGCGGCTAGCCTCAGCCGCCCGCGCCGGCTCAGTTCCACAGCGGCGAGACACACGAGGCAGGCGGCGCCCGCGAGCGCCGCCTCCAGCCCGTCGCCCTTTCGCGCCTGCTGCACGGCGGCGGCGAGCATCCCTACGGCCATGAGGGCCCCCATGAACAGGTAGCCCTGGCGGCGCCGCTCCTGCTCGGAGCCGTCATCGGAGCCGTCAGGGGAGGGCCTGCCGTCGCTTCGGCGGAACTCCACCGTCCTCAGAGCCGGCCGGCCACGGCGACGGCCACCAGACCGGCGAGGCAGACGCCGAGCGCGGTCGCGAGCGGCGGCCAGCGACGGTCCCGGCGCGCGCGGACGAGCAGCCACGCGGTGACCGCGACGACGACGAGCACCGCGACGGACGCCACGACGACCGGCGTGGGGTACCCGGACCCGACACCCGCCACGGTCAGACCGACGACCAGCAGCGCGCGGACGGCGACCAGCACGGCGATCGTGGCGGTCAGCAGAAACGTGATGCGCCAATTGCGATCGTCAACCTGAGCCAGCGATTCCGTCGACCCGGGCGCGGCCGGATCGCCCGGCAGTCGCGTGCCGGCCCGGCTGAAACCCTTGTTCCCGTGCTTGTCGTTCATCACGACCGGCACCCTACCCAGTCCCCGCGGGGCCGTGTAGGGCCCCGCAAGATCACATAACGGAACGGCCACACCGGCCGTGCCCCAACCCGGCCGAAAACACCCCACAGCGCCCGGCTCGAAAAGCTCTGCGCGCAAGTCTGTGAAGCTTATGTGCTCGCTCACTTCCGCAAACTGGGGATTCCCCAGGGGCTGGGGTAGCGTGCCTCCCCACATGGCGGCACCCCGGTGGGGGACGAGGATGAGGTGCACATGAACCTGAAGGTCACACCTTCGGATCTCGAGGGCTACGCGCGCCAGCTCGGCCGCGCGGCGGAGGACGCGGTGGCGTTCAAGAACCACTGCAACCAGCACACCACCGTCGGTGTCTCGAACGAGGGCCTCATCAACCTCGTCCTGACGACGCACACGGCCACCGTCCAGCAGGTGAACTCGGCCTTCAACAAGCTGCAGAGCATCCTCAAGGCGGCCGACGGCGAGCTGGGCAGGTCCGCGAAGTACTACATCAAGACGGACCGGGCGGTCGCCGCGAAGGCCGACGCCACGTACCCGCTGGTGAAGCGCCCCAAGTAGTCCGGGCCCACGGGCAAGCCGTAGCGAAAGCCGTAGAGAAAACCGAGGGGGGAAGCTCTCCATGTCTGATTTCACGGACGTCAAGGAACCGACGTCGCTGCTGCACGCACCGAAGGCGCCGGAGGAGTTCTCCCAGGGCCCGATCCTCGACACCTTCAACGACTGCGCCGACCTCATGAGCCCCACGTACTGGGTGACCGAGGCGTACAACGCGGTGTTCGGCTACAACCCGCTGGACGAGGTCGTGCAGTGGTTCGCGGGCGACTGGGAGTCGTTCGCCAAGTGCGGTGACGTCTGGGACCAGTTCGGCAAGGCCGTCGCCGCGGTCTCCGACAACGTCGAGGCGGGCAACAAGACGCTCGACATCACCTGGGACGGCCGGGCCGGCGACGCCGCCTACAAGTACTTCTTCGAACTCGCGGGCAAACTCGACGAGGTCAAGGACCAGTTCGACAAGCTCAAGACCGAGTACGACCACCTGTCGCACGCCGCGTACTCCACCGCGGAGGCCATCAAGGGCTTTCTCGGCGGCATCATCGACGGCCTGCTCATCACGGCGATCGAGATCTCGGCGGGCACGCTGCTGTCGTGGACGGGCATCGGCGCGGCGGTCGGCTACGGCCTCGCCGCCCTCGAGGTCGCCAACATGCTGCGCCTGTGGGCCAAGGCCACGGAGGCCTTCGGCAACGCGCAGGCCATCGTCAACGGAGCCGTCGGCATCATCGAGACGATCGCCGCCACCCTCTACGGCTCCCTCTCCACCTTCCCGGAGGTCGGCACGTACGACCACCCGGACCCCTCGATCTGACGCACGTTCCCCAGGAGTAACACCGTGGCCACAGACGACCGCGAGGAGCGCCGGATCGGCGACGCGGACCTCATGGACATCACCCGCGGCGACCAGGCCCGAGCCCGCTCGCTGCGCAAGTCCCTGCAGAAGCTCTCCGAGGGCCTGGCCCCCGGCGACCCCCTGCGCGAAATGGCCCGCGAGGTCCTCAGCGGCCGCATCGGCCTGCGCGAAGCCGCGCGCGTCCCCGCCTACTCCGAAGCCCTCGGCGAACGCACGGCCCAGGGCTTCCGCGACTACGAACGCCTCTCCCCCCAGGAACGCCGCGAACAGGAGGCGGCGGCGCGGGCGTATCTGGCGGAGCAGAAGGCAGAGATCGCGGAGGAGCGGCGGAATCGCGGGCGCTGAGCCCCGTCGCGGCGCCCCTCAGGCGGCGCCGAGCAGCCGGCTCAGCCCGATGAGCGTGCCCGTACAGGCGAAGCACAGCGCGAAGGCGCACACCAGGTGGCGCCAGCGCCGGGTGCGGCGGGCGAGCACGAGGAGCCGCGCGACGGCCCCCGCGAACGCGAAGGCGAGCGCGGACGAGCCCAGCATCCACGTGACGCCCCCGCCGGGACGGACGGCGACCAGGAGAACGAGCTCGACGGCCCCGAGAAGCCCGATCACGACGCCGAGCGCGGCCGTGAGGTGGAAGAGCCGGGGCCAGACGTAGGCGGAGGTGTCCTCGAAGGACTCCTCGACGTCGCGCGGCTGGGCCATCGCGCCCTTGTTGAACTCCCGCAGAGCCCTTCTGCTGATCATGTTGGCGACCTTAACCACGGCGTCGCGTCGGCGCGGCTCCCCATTCCCTCGTTCGGGGGATGATCTTGCCCGGACTCACCCCAACTGGCCTGAAGAGAAAGCTCACTTCAGTCATCAGTCCGTATCCGTGGCACGGCACCGACGCCCTCATGATGACCTCCTTGCCCGCCATGGAGGGAGATCTGACGATGACCTTGAAAGTGGTCCCGGGGGACCTGAAGGGCTACGCGAAGCAGGTGGGGCGTGCGGCGGACGACGCCCACGAGTTCCGCAGGCACTGCGACCGCTACACCGGTGTCGACCTGGAGGAGACGGGCCTGATCGGTCTGGTCGCGGCCTCGCACCACACCACCGTCCCCCAGGTCGAAGCCGCCCTCACCCGGATCCGGCAGGTACTGGACGCGGCGAGCGTCGAACTGACCCGCAGCGCCCGCTACTACGAGGCGACAGACCGACGGGTCGCGTCGCGCCTGGATGCCGCGTATCCGGTGGTCGAGCGTCCAGCGGCGACGTGCAGTTGAGCACGGCGGGAGAGAACAGAGGAATCAACACATGGCCGAGTTTCCCGACGTCGTGGCCGCGACGTCCTTCCTGCACCCGCCGAGCGGCAAGGCCGAGTACTCCCTGGGCCCCGCCCTGGACCTGGCGAACGAATGCCTCGACCTCGCCAGTCCGAGTTACTGGGTGACCGAGGCCTGCAACCTGGTGTTCGGCTTCAACCCGCTCGACGAGGCGATGAAATGGCTCGCCGGGGACTGGGAGGCCTACTCGCGGTGCGGCCAGGTCTGGGGGCAGGTCGGCAAGGCCACAGGGGCGATTTCCGAGAACATCACCGCGGGCAACACGACGCTGGACCGCACCTGGGACGGCCATGCCGCCGATGCCGCCTTCACCTACTTCCATGACCTGTCGACCAGGCTGGACGCGATCGAGACGGAGTTCGACACGCTCCGGGGTGCCTACGAGAAGGCCGCCGAAGCCGCGTACTTCGCGGCCAAGGCGGTGAAGGACTGTCTCTCGGCGCTCTCCGACGAGCTGCTGATCCTCTCCCTGGAGATGGCCGCAGGAGCCGCACTCTCTGTGACCGGCGTGGGCGCCGTGATCGGGTACGGCCTGGCAGGCCTCCAGATCGCGTCCCTGCTCAAGCAGTGGGCGAGGGCGACGGAGGTCCTGGGCAAGGCCCAGGGGATCGTGCTGGCCGCGGCAGCCGTCCTGGATACATCCGCTGCGGCCATCGCCAAGATCACGACCGAGTTCGTTCAGGTCAACGCATACGACCACCCGGCCCCCGGCGTCTGACCGCCAGCCGATCACGAGGAGGACCCCATGCCGGAGGACGTGCACATCGGCGACCCGGATCTCATGACCGTCACCGCGGGCGACCGCGCCAGAGCCCGCGCCCTGCGGAAATCCCTTCAGCGCCTGGCCGATGAACGAGAGGCCGACGATCCGCTGCGTGAGATGGCCCGGGAGGTTCTCGGCGGAAGAGTCGGCCTGCGGGAAGCCGCACGCATCCCTGCCTACGCGGAGGCGCTCGGGGAGCGCGTGGCGTGTGGCTTCCGTGAGTACGAGCGCCGCGCGTCCGGTGAACGCTCCGCCCAGGAGGCCGCGGCCCGGAGATTTCTGGACGATCAGCAGGACGAGATCGACCGCGAGCGGGAGGGGTGCGGGTGTTAGGGGCGCCGGGTCGGGACCGCGAGGAGGCGAGGCCAGCGGGTGCGTGCGGCGGTGCGCATGCGGCCGCAGAGTTCGGCCACTTGCTTCAACTCATCCTGCGTCGAGGCGTATTCGGCCACCACCCCGAGGCGGTGGGTCAGCCGCTGGCGCGCCGTCACGGTCCCCCAGTCCCAGTCCTCGTCCAACACCCGAGCCAACTGGTCGCTCACCCCCCGCTCCGCCCGCTGCACGAGCGCGTCCCCCCGCAACACCCACCCCGCACACGCGTCGACCAACGCCCCCTCGACGTCCTCGGCCGGTTCGCTCCCGGTGGCGTCGCGCCAGGCCGCCAGATACGCCGCCTCCGCCCGCGCCAGCAGCGCATCCGACGCCCGCGTCACGCACCAGCACGTCGGAAACCCGATCCGCAGATAGGCAAGTTCCATCAACCCGCTTCCCAGCGAGGCCTGTTCGAAGTCGATGAACCGGACGCCCTCGGTCGTGTGCAGGTCGTTGCCGGGGCAGGGGTCGCCGTGAAGGAGGGCGGTCCCCGGCGCACGGTCGAGCCGCTCGACGAGAGCGCGGAGCTCACCGGCGACCTCGTCCCCGGCCGGGACCTCGAGCGCCTCGGCCAGGCGCAGAAAGGCGGCGATGTCGGACTCCCTGGGGGCCGACCAGCGCGGGAGGGGACCGTCCGCGTCCGAGGGGCGGGCGGTGGCATGAAGCTCGGCCAGGGACTCCGCGTACCCGACGATCCAGTCCTCGGCGGGCGGCCGATGCTCAAGATGCTCCAGCACGACAAGCAACTGCTCGGCCTCCACACCCAACACCCTCGGCACAACCGGGACTTGAGCCCGCCCGGCAATCCGCAGCGCGGCCACCTCGCGCGCGTACCGGTCCGCCGCCTCCGCCCCGGCGACGAGCTGCTTGACCACGACCGGCACCCCCGACCCGAGCTCGACCCGCCACACCCGTGACCGCGGACTGCTCTCCAGCACCACACTCCCCACGGGCGCCCCCAGTTTTGCCCGCAGCGCTTCACTGATCGGCGGCAGGTCAGGCGTCACGGTGCCTCCAGGGCATAGGAACGGCGCCCGTCAGCGCCGGCCCGCAGCGTACGCACAGACCCCCACCCCGCCCGAGCGAATTAGGCCGGTGTTTGCACCTGCCGCGTGTGAACGGACCGCCTCGATTGCATTTGTGGACGCTTCGTGAAGAGTCCGGGGCGAGTTCTGTCGCGTGTCTGAATTCATACGTACGAGACCGGCCACATTCACACCGGTACGCCGCCAGGGTTCAAGCCGCCCACACGTGAAAGGCCCCGGATCTGCGCACCTGCCCGGACCCGGCGGTGATGCACGCGAGCGGAGTTGTCCGAATTGGCCCGGAAAGTAGGCGGTCTTGATGCCGTCTCGTGACGGAGTTATCGCAGAAGCTCGGTTGGAGTGGATGTGCCGGGTGACTACAGTGGTCAAGGCGTTGTATGGCGTGACCAACTTTGCCATCGCGCGGTGAGGCAGTCCGGGTGGACGGCCCGTCTCGACTGGAGACGGACCTACGGGGAAACGGGGAGGAAGACGTCGTGCTTCCAGCAGACATGGTGGGAGGGCCCTCGGCGACGAGGGCGGCGAACCTTGAGGTCACGAGCGAAGCGCTGACGACGTTCCAGAAGCGCGTCAACACGGTGCTCAGTGACCTGGATGAGTCCGCCGGAAACCCGAACAAGGTGGGCGCGCAGACGATCAACAAGTCGTCGCTGCACAACGAGGGCGCGCTCGCATTCCCCGAGGCCGAGAACCTGTTCACGCAGTACCACGCGGTGCACAGCGAACTTGTCACGCTCTCCAAGACGCTCAACCTGCAGATCGAGGCGATCGGTATCGCCGTGCAGGGCGCTCACCGGGGCTTCGACAACCTGGAAGAGGACCAGCGGCGGCGCTTCTGGGCGATCCAGACCGAGGTCGACCAGCTCCAGCGGACCCAGGAAGAGCAGCGAGAGGGCACGAAGCGCACCAACGACGCGACGAAGGGCGGTGGGTTCTGACCATGACGGACCACAAGCACGACGCAGACCGCGAGCGGGTCTCTCAGCAGAACACCTTCACCGACTTCGCCCACGACGTCGAGGACAACAACAAGGGCGGCCACTGGATCAACGGGATCTTCCGCTCCGTCATCGACGTGACGCCCGTCGGGCAGGCGCTCGACGGCCGGAAGTCCAACTTCGAGCGCTCCGACATCACGCTGAACCAGATGCTCGACATGGTCGACGCGACCAACCCGGAGGACCTCGAGACCTCCGGATCGGCACTGTGGGACGCACGCGACGCGATCAAGAAGGCCGCATCCGAGCTCGACGGCCACATCACCAAGGTCCACTGGGTCGGTGAGTCCGGCGACAGCTTCCGCAAGTGGGGCGCGAAGCTCGTCACGTACGCCGAGGACCTCGGCAAGTACGCGGGCACCGCGGGCGACCAGCTCTCGGCCGCCTCGATGGGCCTGTCCTCCGTCCGCGGCGCCATGCCGCCCCGCGACGAACGCCCGGCGGACGAGCAGAAGATGAAGCCGTCCGACTACCCGGCGGCCAAGCAGGTGGACAGCAACGACAAGTACGCGGCGGCGGTCAAGGTCGAGAAGCACCGCCAAGAGGCGATCAACCAGATGAATCGCCTGTCCTCGTACTACGCGGTGTCGACGGAGCAGCTCCAGACGCTGCAGGAGTCGCCGCCGAAGCTCGAGGCCATGCCGAACGTGGGGGTGCCGAAGCCGCAGCCGACCATCGGTCGTCGCTGGAGCGACGACGGCGGCGGCAGGACCGGCGACTCCGGTTCCGTCGGCGACCAGACCGGTGGGACGCGTCGGGTGCCGGACGACCTGACGGCGACGCCTCCTCGGAGCGACGGGACCACCAAGCCGACCGTGCCTCCGGGTGACGTGGACGGCGGCATCACCGTTCCGGACCGTCCGGTGGGCACGGAGATCGACAGCGTCGACACGCTGCCGAGGCCGACCACCAACACGCCTCCTCCGACGACGACCGGTCCCACGAACGTTCCCAACATGCCCGGGCCGACCGGCCCTTCGGGTCCCGGCTACGTCCCGCAGTTCCCGCCCACCGCGACCGGCCGCAACACCGGTCCGGGCGGTATGCGTAACCCCCTCACGAGCCAGGGCCCGGGCCAGAACCGGACGGGCCAGGGCCGTACCACCGGCCCCTCGGGCACGTCCCAGCAGCCGCGCTCCACGGGGCGTGGCGGCGGTAGTACCGAGATGGGTCGCTCGACCTCGACGGGTCGTGCCGCGGGTAACCCGGGCAAGGGGTCGCAGAACGGCCGCGCCATCACCGGCGGGACCCAGCGTCCCACCACCAAGCCGAGCGCGCCGCGTGCCGGCGGTGCCAAGGAAGTGGGTCGCTCCACCGGTGTCGTCGGCGGTCGCCAGACTCCGACGGGACGTGCGGGCACGACGAGCCAGGGCGGTTCGCGTATTCCGCGTGGTTCGGTGATGGGCACGGAGGGCGCCGGTGCCAACGGCCGCTCGACGGCCAGCCGTGTCGGGCAGCGGGGCGTCTTCGGCGCTCAGGGTTCGACGACCGGCGGCCCCGCGCGCGGCGGTGCCGGTCGTAACGCGGCGGGGACTCGTGGCGGCGCGGGCCTGGTCGGCGGTGCCGGCAAGAACCGCAAGCCGAAGGAAGAAGAGACCGAGACGTCCGAGCGTCCCGACTACGTGGTCGAGGACCCGAACACCCACCTGCCCGCGGACCGGCGCGATGTGCCGCCGGTCGTCAACTGACGCCGAGCGACGAGGACAGCCAGCAGCATGAAGTCAGGGATCAGCCGACGAGCCGACCGTTCCCCGATGGGCCGGGCGCGCGGGGCAAGACGTGTGCGCTCGGTCGGGGCGGTCGTCGGAGCGCTGGCTGTCATGGGCGTGGGGTTCGCTCCCAACGCATCGGCATTCGACGCCCAGGCCGAGCAGTGGTACCTGGACGCGATGCAGGCCGACCAGATGTGGAAGGTCAGCACCGGCAAGGGCGTCAAGGTCGCGGTCATCGACTCGGGTGTGAACTCGCAGACCTCGTCCCTCAAGGGACAGGTACTGGCCGGCGAGGTCGCCAAGTCGGTCTCGTACCACACGACTCAGGACTTCAGCGGCCACGGCACCTCGATGGCTGAGCTCATCGCCGGCACGGGTGCCGGCGGCGGCGTGAAGGGTCTCGCGCCCGACGCGAAGATCCTCCCGTACCGGATCCAGATGAAGGACCTCAAGGACAAGGCCGAACTGGCCAAGACGGCGGAGCCGGCCGTGGCGATCCGTGCCGCTGCGGACTCCGACGCCAAGATCCTCAACATGTCCATCGGCTCGGAATTTATCGACCCTGACATTAAGGAGGCGCTCAAGTACGCGGCCTCCAAGGGCAAGTTGATGATGGTGGCCGTCGGTAACGAGGGTGTGCGGTCGGGGCACATCGACTACCCGGCCGCGTACCCGTACGCGGTCGGTGTGGGCTCCGTCGACCAGAGCGGCACGGTCTCGAAGACTTCCTCGTACGGCAATTACGTGGACCTGGCCGCTCCGGGTATCAGCGTCCCGGGCTGGTGTGACCAGTCGTTCAAGGCGTACTGCATGCGTGACGGCGGCACCAGTTCGGCGACGGCCGTCGCCTCCGGCGCAGCGGCCCTGATCTGGTCCGCCCACCCCGACTGGACGGCGAACCAGGTCCTGCGTTCGCTGATCGACACCGCCGGCCGCAAGTGGAAGAAGAGCGACCCGAGCAGGTACCTGGGCTACGGCATCATCCGCCCGCGGGTGGTTCTGGAGAACCCCGACTACAACCCCGGCCCGGCCGACGCGGACCCGTTGTCCAAGGAGAACGGCGGCCCCGCGAAGACCACCGAGAAGTCGAACGGCGCCAAGCCCTCCGCTTCTGCATCAGGCTCGTCACAGCCCACGCAGAAGGCTTCAGAAGTCCCGGCGGAGGCGGCAGGATCGGAAGCGGAATCCTCAAGCGGCAACAACACGTTGTGGATTGTGCTCGGTGCGGTCGCGGCAGTCATCGTGATCGGCGGCGGAGGTTTCGCCGCCCTCCGGGCGCGACGCGGTCAATAGGACTTTCAACCGTGGGGTCCCTGCGTTTCTTGGGTGGACCACGGGGGAGCGGCTCGGCCTGAAGAAGGCTGAGTCACAGCAATAGCAAGTAGCGGCAAACCAAGAAGGGCAGGAGCGGGCATGGCCAACCAGCAGAAGCTCGAAGACCAGCAAGTAATCTCGCTGCAGAAGCAGATGTCGGAGAAGTACGAAGGCATCCGCAAGCGCGTCCACAACCTGCAGGGCGTCATCGACAGCCTTGAGGGGCAGTGGAAGGGCATCGGTAAGAGCGCCTTCGACAAGAAGCAGTTCGAGATCAACGAGTCGCTGCAGAACATCGGAAAGATCCTTGCCGATGTCATCGACGCGATGACCAAGACGCGCAACCTCAAGGACACGACGGAAGACGACGTCCGCTCTTCGGTGGACAAGATCTCCGTCACGGACGGCGCATCCTCGCTCAGCAGCTACTGAGCTGCAGAGCACGCGGCATCGCACAACGTCGAAACAGCATCACGAGCGAGACGAGGTAGAAGGACATGGCCGGTAACGGTGACGGGCTGCTCGTAACTTACGACGGACTCGACCAGGCTGCGACGCAGCTCGGTAACGAGGCGAAGGCCCTCGAGGCTGACCTGGCGGAGCTGCGGCAGCTCGTGGTGAAGAGCCACGAGTACTGGGCCGGCGACGCTCAGGGCACCTTCGGTACCAAGCTGCAGAAGTGGGACAAGGAAGCCGGTGACATCCACACGGCGCTGACCCAGATCGGTCACGTCGTCGGCACCTCCGGCGGTACCTACATGGACGGCGACAAGAAGGCCGCCAGCTACTTCGAGTAAGTAGCGGGAGTGCCTCAGCAGTTGATTTTGCAGGGTGGACGCGCGCGGGAAGCGTCCACCCTGCACTGCGTTTGTGACACGTCCCGAGACGTGGTCGCGAAGCGTCCGGCGACTCCACGAAGGTGGAGCCTGAAAGGTGAAGAAGATGACGTTCGGGCCGCCGCCCTCGCCGTTCACGCAATCACGGCAGGTCGCTGACGCGCGTGCGCGACGGAAGACGTTCTACGCCAGTGCTTCGATCTTGGTGGCTGTCGTCGTGCTGGGCTTGATCGCATGGAGCCTGTGGCCGAGTCAGGGGCGGAGCGAGCCCCCTGTCGCAAGCCAGGGAGCCAAATCCACTGCGCCGGACGACATCCGGGAGACAGTGGAGAAGCTGCCCAATTCCACGAGCGCAGGGCACGTCGAAGGTGCCGTTATGGAGAAGGGGCTTGCCCCGGGGAAGATCCTGACCGCGCCTGGGATGTGGGCGACGGACAAGATTCTGGTGAAGGGCAATGCTTCGACCCTGGTCGCGGTAGAGATCGCCGACGGATCGGATGCGTGGAAGAAGCAGCTCGACGGTGATATCTGCGCGATCTCCCCGGACGTGACCAATGACGGCCGCACGGTCGTGGCGTTCAAAGACCCGGAAGGCGATCACCCCTGTAATCAAGTGCTGATGTTCAGGGTTGCCACCGGCGAAAAGGTCTGGCAAGCCGAGATTCCGGTCACTCAGGGTGTTTTCAAAGAGCCTACGACGATGACGATGACCCGCGGTGTCGTCGTCACCTCCTGGTCTCGAGGCTCGGTGGCACTAGACATGGAGAACGGCAAAACTCTATGGAAGCGCCAACAGACTGAGAAATGCCGCGACGGAGGTTTCTCCGGCGGTCGGGCGCTCCTCCTGCGGCAGGACTGCTATGAAAAGAAGGAGCGGCAGGACCACTTCCTGGTGCACAAGGTTGACCCCCGGACCGGCAAGTTCGAGTGGACCTACAAAGTCGCTCCGGGTGTGAAGTTCGCTTATTTCTTGTCCAGCGACCCAGCTGTCGTTGCGGTGGAGGCCGGGGACTTCGCTGTGACAAACCTCCTCTCCTTGGACGATCGAGGGTCCCTGCGGGCGAATATTCGCATGGAGGGAGATCACTACAACGTGGAGTGCAACCCCGACCGTGTAGACCGGTGTGATGGAGCCGTGGTCTCGAAAAGCCAAGTATTCGTGAGAAGCGGAGAAGCGAGCGAAGAGCTCGGGAACACGACTAACTGGGTGGTCGCGTTCGACCTGAAGAGCGGACGCACTGGGGCGAAGTTCGACGCGGGCTCCGACCAACAGCTGCTCCCTCTTCGGATGAGCGGTGATCGCTTGCTCGCCTTGAAGAGCGGAACGGACACGTTTGCTCCGAACTCGCTGGTCAGCCTCGACCCGGGAACAGGTAAGCAGAGCACATATTTCTATTTCGGCATTCCATCAGACGTCAGGGGCGACGGCTCCGAGATTGTTGTTGAGCGTGGACGCATCTTCTTCGGGCACCAGGAATTTCGTGGGAGCGGCAAGAAGGAGCTCCCCGATGTGCAGTGGCTGGCTTTTGCCATCAGTGCGGCTCGATGAGGCGATGATGTCTCGTCATACAGGCGATCGGTCGTGGCAGGTCCGCTGCTGATGTACTCCGCTGAGCGCTCTAATGGCGTATGGGTAAGGGCGGCAGCTGAGGCTCAGTGACGATGGGGTTCCCCTCCCGATACCCGTTGGGGAGTTGGGTGCTGGTGGCTGGCGAGTTGGCCGGGTCGGGGCAAGGGGCCTGCCTGCGCGTACGTGCCCGTGCTGCCGCTGCCCACCGCCCTGGGCGTCTCCCTGAACGCACCGTCCGCGCGCTCGCCGTCGCTGAGACGCTCTCCGTGGTCCACGGGCAGAGCCTGACTCACGCCGGGTATCGCCGGCCGCCGTACTACTCACCCACGACGGCCCCCGCCTCACTGGATTCGGCACCGTACGGGCTGCCGCTCCGGGCGGGCCCGAGCGGCGCGGCCTGACGGGGCTCGACGCGAGCGTATCGGCGCCGGAGTAAGTGGCCTCACCGCTGGGCCCGGGCTAGCTGCAGGCGTTCTGACCGACCCCGGGCCCTCGGACCCCAGCACGGTCCGCCGTCCGCTCACTCAGCGGCAGCGGCACCGTCCGCACCTGCCCCCGGCGCCGCCTCCAGATCAAACTCCCCGTCCCGCGCCCCCAGCACGAACGCCGTCCACTCCGCCTCCGTGTACCGCAGCACCGTCCCCGGCTCCAGAGAAGACCGCATCGCCACCGCCCCGCCCGGCAGGTACGCGATCTCCACGCGCTCCTCGTGCTGCTCCGTGCCGGGCGCGCTGTGCCACTCGGCGCCGGAGATGTCGAGGGCGTACAGCTCGTCCTTCTCGCGCTCCTTGCGGGCCTTGATCTGCTCCGGCGTCTCGGGCTGCCGAGAGTCCCGCGCCGCCTGCTGGTCCTGTGCCTCCGCCATGGTGAGCGGCCCCTTCCGGACGTCCGAACCACCGCGGCTCGCCGTGAACCGCAGCTGTGGCCAGCCTACTTGCGGCGGGTACGGCGAAGGGGCCGCAGAGAGATCTACGAAGATCTCCCTGCGGCCCCTCCACGTGACGTGCTACAGAGGGCTCAGAGCCGGCCTCAGTCGTCCAGGCCGATCTGGACCAGCGGCTTGCCCCGCTTGCGCGACACGAACGTGCCCCGGCCCGCCGGCATCGGCCGCGGCCGCAGACCGCCGAGCAGATCGCCCTCGGCCGGGTCACCGGCCAGGAGCACGCCCTGCGCGCCCAGCTCCTTGATGCGCTGCATGAACGCCTCGTAGCCGGCCCGCCCCGCGCCCGCCGTCGAGCGGGCGATGATGAAGCGGACGCCCACGTCACGCGCGAACGGCAGCAGCTCGGTAAGGCCCGCCAGCGGGTTGCCGCTCGACGTCGACACCAGGTCGTAGTCGTCGATGACCACGTAGACCGTCGGACCGCTCCACCAGCTGCGGTCGCGCAGCTGCTGCGCCGTCACGTCCGCGGTCGGCGTGCGCCGCTGCATGAGGTCGGCCAGGGCGTCCATGTGGTGCGCCATCTGGTTCGACATCGGGATGTACTCGGCCAGGTGCGACTTCGGCGTGACATCGAGCAGCGAGCGCCGGTTGTCGACGACGAACAGCTTGCAGGCGTCGCCGCTGTAGCGCTGCGTCAGCTGCCGGATGAGCAGCTTCAGCAGGTTCGACTTGCCGGACTCGCTCTCACCGAAGACCAGGAAGAACGGGTCCTGCTCGAAGTCCACGAACACCGGCTCGAGGTTGTCCTCGTCCAGCGCGAACGCGATGCCGCGCTCCGGGAACCGGTCGCCCGGCGGCAGCTGACGCGCCGGGAACTCGCGCGGCAGCAGCCGCACCGCGGGCGCGCCCGGTGCCGTCCAGTGCCGGGTCACCTCGGCGGAGAGAGCGGTCGTCGCCTCCGCCAGGTCCGTGTCCGACGACAGGCCGTCGATACGCGGCACCGCCGCCATGAAGTGCTGCTTCTGCGGCGTCTGGCCACGACCGGGAACACCCGTCGGCACGTTGGCCGCGACCTTGCGGTCGAACTCGGAGTCCATCGTGTCGCCGAGCCGCAGCTCCAGGCGGTTCATGAGGTGGTCCTTCATGTTCGCCCGGACCTCCATGGACCGCGACGCCGTCACGACCACATGGATGCCGTAACCGAGACCGCGCGCCGCCATGTCCAGGACCAGCGGCTCCAACGCCTCGTAGTCCGAGCGGAAGTTGCCCCAGCCGTCGATCAGCAGGAACACGTCGCCCCACGGCTGGTCGGTCATCGAGATGTCGCCCCGCGCGCGGCGCGCGCGGAAGTCGGCGATCGACGCGATGCCCGCCGTGCGGAAGTACTCCTCCCGGCGCGTCAGCACGCCGTACACCTCGGCCGCCGTACGGCGCACCTTCTCGGGGTCCAGACGCGAGGCCACGCCACCCACGTGCGGCAGCCCCTCGACGGCCGCGAGACCGCCACCACCGAAGTCGAGCCCGTAGAACTGGACTTCCTGCGGTGTGTGCGTCAGCGCGAACGACGCCACGATCGAGCGCAGCAGCGTCGACTTGCCGGACTGCGGACCACCCAGGATCTGCATGTGACCGGCCGCGCCGCCGAAGTCCACCCACAGCGGGTCGCGCCGCTGCTCGTACGGCTTGTCGACGAGACCGACGGGGATGATCAGGCGGCCGGCGCCCTCGTACCCGGGCTGGGTGAGACCGCGGCCCTGCACGGGCGCGAGGCCGGGCAGCAGCGAGTCGAGCGACGGCGGGCTGTCCAGCGGCGGCAGCCACACCTGGTGCGCGGCCGGACCCTGCGCCTCGAGCCGGCGCACGATCACGTCGAGCACGGTGTCGGCGAGCGCGTCGTCCTTCTCGTCCCGCGGGGCCTGGACCTCCTCCTCGCGCTGCTGCGGCACCGGCATGTACTGCACCGGCACCTGCGCGGCGGTGAACAGCACCGGGCGCCGATCCACGGGAAGCGGCCCGCCGGGCGTGGCGACCCGCGCGGCACCCGTGCGGTACACCCCGGAGACGTACGCCGCCTTGAAGCGCACCATCTCGTCCGTGCCGAACTTCAGGAAGCCGGAACCCGGCACGTTCGGCAGCTCGTACGCGTCCGGGACACCCAGCGCGGCACGGGACTCGGCCGCCGAGAACGTCCGCAGACCGATGCGGTACGACAGGTACGTCTCCAGGCCGCGCAGCCGGCCCTCCTCCAGGCGCTGCGAGGCGAGCAGCAGGTGCACGCCCAGCGAACGGCCGATGCGGCCGATCTGGACGAACATCTCGATGAAGTCCGGCTTCGCCGTCAGCAGCTCGGAGAACTCGTCGATCACCAGGACGAGCGAGGGGATCGGCTGCAGCGGGGCACCGGCCGCGCGCGCCTTCTCGTAGTCGTGGATGTTCGCGTAGTTGCCCGCGTCGCGGAGCATCTCCTGGCGGCGGTTGAGCTCACCGCGGATCGAGTCGCCCATACGGTCGACGAGGGTCAGGTCGTCCGCCAGGTTCGTGATGACGGCCGCGACGTGCGGCATCTGGGCCATGCCGGCGAACGTGGCACCACCCTTGAAGTCCGCGAGGACGAAGTTCAGCGTCTCGGAGGAGTGGGTGACGGCGAGACCGAGCACCAGGGTGCGCAGCAGCTCCGACTTGCCGGAACCGGTGGCGCCGACGCACAGACCGTGCGGGCCCATGCCCTCCTGCGCCGCCTCCTTGAGGTCGAGCATCACGGGCCGGCCGTCGTCGCCGACACCGATCGGCACGCGCAGGCGCTCGGCCTGCGAGCGCGGGCGCCAGGTGCGCTTGGTGTCGACGGTCGCGGCGTCGCCCAGGTTCATCAGATCGGTGAAGTCCAGGTTGGCCAGCAGCGGCTCGTCGTCGCTGTCGCCGCCGGTCGCCATGCGCAGCGGCGCGAGCTGGCGGGCGAGCGCCTCGGCGCCCGCGTACGACAGCACGTCGGGCGTGCCCTCGTAGACCATGCCGTGCGCCGACTCCAGGCGCAGCATCTTCGGGTGCACGACGATCGACAGGTCGCCGCGCCCGGCGCTGAGGTCACCGGGGACGACCTCGAGGACCGTGACGCCCTGCAGGCCCTCGGGGGAGGCCAGGATCGAGGTGGGCGGCAGGGAGACGCCGTCCAGGACGACCACCAGGTGCGGCTGCTCGGGGACCGGGGCGCCACCGGGGTGGAAGCGCGGGCGGCCCTCCAGACGCGCGGTGAGCAGCTCCTCCAGCTCCACCGGGTCGGTGGTGATCAGCCGGCGGCTGCCCGCACCGTCCGCCTGGCCCGGCACCTGGGAGTGCGGCAGCCACTTGGCCCACTCCCACTCGCCGACCGTCTCGCGCCCCGCGGCGACCGCGACGACGAGGTCCTCGGGGGAGTGCAGCGAGGCCAGGGAGGCGGCCATGGCGCGCGCGGTGCCGCGCACGGTGGCCGGCTCGCCGCTCACGGACACGTGGTAGAAGGCGCGCAGCGAGACCGCCATCGGCAGGTCCTCGAGCGTGCTGTGCGTCGCCAGGAAGCGCTGCATGGCGCCGGCGGTCAGCGGCTCCAGCTCGTCGACCGGGGCGGTCTGCGGCGGCACCAGGGGAGTGGCCAGGCCCTGTGCGCCGAGCCCGACGCGCACCTGCCCGAAGTCCTCGTCACCGGTGCGGCGCTCCCAGACCCGGCTGCCCTCGGCGACCAGTGCCCACAGTTGCTCCGGCGAAGGGTGCAGGTAGTACTGCGCGTCGCGCTGCTTCCGGGCGGTGCCGAGGGCGTCACGGCGCGTCTGCGACAGGTAGCGCAGGTAGTCGCGGCGCATGTCCGCCATCTGTCCCTGGTTGCCCTTGCGGTAGCGGGCCAGCATCGCGACGCCCATCGCGATGGTCGACGCCACCATCACCATGCCCATGATGCGCATGAACGGCGGTGAGTTGGGGTTGAAGAAGAACACCACCGAGCCGCCCATGCCCAGCATGGGCAGGATCTGCATCAGGGCGCCCTCCTGCTGCCCCCGCGGAAGCTCCGGCGGAGGCTGCAGCACCACCTCTTCCGTGGGCACCTCGGACGGCAGTGCCCGAGGTGGGCGCTTGACGACGATGTGGCTCACTTAGCACCAATTCCCTTGCCGGACCGAGCGTTTCCGTCCGCCGCCCCGTGTCAGGCGGACGTCGATCGCGGTTCGCGATCCTACTGACAACCACTGACAACGGCGGGCGGTAGGGTGCCGGAGGTACGTGTGAGCAGTTGCGAATGAGCCCAGGAAAATCGGGCATTGCACGCGGTTCGGAACGTGTGGTTCCCACTCGGCCCGGGCGGAACGGCCCGTCTGACCGGCCCTGCGCCGCAGCACAGGCCAACGTACACAGGATCTTTACAGAGGTCTTCGCGAACAAGGGGGAACAGCAGGTGAGCATGACGGCCTCCGCGCCGACCGGCCGGACCGGCGCAGCGGGTCCCGGAGCTCCCGCGTCTGCGGGTACGGGCCTCGGTTTCTGCCGCGTCACGATCGTGGCGCCCGACAGCCGCATCGACGTGGCACTGCCCGACGACGTGCCGGTCGCCGACCTGTACCCCGAGATCCTGCGGCTCTCCCAGCAGAGCCCGGCCGAGGGGGCGCCCGTCGGCTACCACCTCGTACGCCGCGACGGCACGGTCCTCGACAGCGCCCGCTCCTTCGCGTCGCAGCGCATCCTGGACGGCGAGCTCCTCACGCTGCGCCCGTTCTCCGAGTCGCTGCCGCCCGCGGTCTACGACGACGTGTCCGAGGCCGTCGCCTCCGCCGTCACCAAGGACCGCACCCTGTGGAGCGGCGACCTCACCCGCGCGGCGGGCCTCGTGGCCGGCGGCATCCTGCCCGCCCTCATGGCCTTCGTCGCGTGGAACTCCGAGATCCGCCACGACATGAACAGCCTCCAGGGCATCCTGGCCGCCGTCGTCGGCGTCCTGCTGATCACCCTGGCCTGCGTGCGGGGCCGGGTCTACGACGACCGCGGCTCGGCCGTCGCCCTCGGTCTCGGCGCCCTGCCGAACATCGCGGTCGCGGGCTCGGGACTGCTCCCGCTCTCCGAGGGCCAGGGCATCGGCCGGCTCCAGTTCCTGCTCGCCTGCGCGGCGGTCCTGGTCGCCTCCGTGGTGCTCACTCTGGTCTCGCCCGGCGGCGACGGACCCTTCGTAGCGTTCGTCTTCGCCTCGCTGATCGGCCTGATCACCACCTTCATCGCGATCCTCACGCACCTGAAGCCGATCGAGACGGCCGCCATCGGCGCGCCGCTCTCCGTGAGCGCCCTCGCGTTCCTGCCCGGCCTCTCCATGCGCTTCGCCCGGCTGCCCATCGGCTTCGAGCCGCCGAACCCGGGCCGCGCCGGCTACGACACGACCGCCGACCCGTCGGGTGTCCACGAGGCCGTCGACGCCGAGCGCGTCGCCGCCCAGGCCCGTCGCGGCCACGAGCTCCTCGTCGGCCTCGTCGGCGGGTGCGCGCTCGTCTCCGTGGGCGCGTCGATCGTCCTCGGCTTCTCCAGCAACGTATGGGGGCAGCTGCTCGCCCTCGCCACGGGTGTCGCCATGCTGATGCGCGCGCACCTCTTCCGCTACACCGCACAGGTGGGCGCCACGCTCGCAGCCGGTCTCGCCGCGCTCGTCTTCCTGGGACTCGGCCTCGCGCTGCACCCGCCGGTCGACTACCTGCGCGACGCGATCTTCAAGAACGACACCACGGCCCTCGACATCCGCACCGTGTGGATCATCGCGGCGATCGGCGCGGCCACCGCCCTGGTGACCTCGATCGGCCTCATCACCCCGCGTCGCGGAGTCACCCCCTTCTGGGGCCGCTTCCTGGAGATCGCCGAGACGTTCGTCCTGCTCACGCTGATCCCGCTGGCCCTGGCCGTCTTCGACGTATACGCCTCGGCGCGGGCCATGACCAGCTAGTGAGGACCCCGGTCGGGGGCGCTCCCGGTGGCTGGTACGCTGTGTGACGGCCGCTTGTGTACGCGCCCCCGGCATCAGCTGGGAGCAGCGCCCAGCGGATCCCCGCCTTCCGAGTTACGGAAGCTCCCCTGAGATGCAGACCAGGGGCACTCGGCGGCAAAAAAGACTCTACGAGGAGTACGCGTGGCTCTCGACACCGCTACGAAGAAGCAGATCATCGCCGAGTTCGGCCAGAAGGAGGGCGACACGGGCTCTCCCGAGGTTCAGGTGGCCATGCTCTCCCGCCGCATCTCGGACCTGACCGAGCACCTCAAGACGCACAAGCACGACCACCACTCGCGTCGTGGTCTGCTGATCCTGGTCGGCCAGCGTCGCCGCCTCCTGCAGTACCTGGCCAAGAAGGACATCGCGCGCTTCCGTGTCCTGGTCGAGCGCCTCGGCATCCGCCGCGGTGCGGCCGGCGCCCGATAAGGCGCTGAAAGGGGAGCGGTTCCCGGTTGAGGGGGCCGCTCCCTTTTGCTGTACGTGCGCACTGTCACACAGGCTTTGTAGTCTGGTGACGTACGAGTACGCGTGACGCGTGCTCGAGACGAGGAACAGCGCAGCCCTCGCCGCCGCCGGTCCTCGGTAGTGGCCCCCGGAGACGCAAGAGGATCCCCGGGTGCTTCGATCGAAGACCGGCCCGCTCCAAGGCGCGCTGCTCCGTTCGTCCCCCTGCCACACGGGCAGTACGGGACAAAAGACGAATACAGACGAAAGCAACGGAGAAAACGCTAGTGGAGAACGAGACCCACTACGCCGAGGCCGTCATTGACAACGGCTCCTTCGGCACCCGCACCATCCGCTTCGAGACGGGCCGTCTGGCCCGCCAGGCCGCCGGCTCCGCCGTCGCCTACCTCGACGACGACACGATGGTCCTCTCGGCCACCTCGGCCTCGAAGAACCCCAAGGACCAGCTCGACTTCTTCCCCCTGACGGTGGACGTCGAGGAGCGGATGTACGCCGCCGGCAAGATCCCCGGCAGCTTCTTCCGTCGTGAGGGCCGGCCCTCCGAGGACGCCGTCCTCACCTGCCGCCTCATCGACCGCCCCCTGCGCCCGTCCTTCAAGAAGGGCCTGCGCAACGAGATCCAGGTCGTCGCGACGATCATGGCGCTCAACCCCGACCACCTGTACGACGTCGTCGCGATCAACGCCGCGTCCGCGTCCACCCAGCTGGCCGGTCTGCCCTTCTCCGGCCCGGTCGGCGGCGTCCGCGTCGCGCTGATCAACGGCCAGTGGGTCGCGTTCCCGACGCACACCGAGCTCGAGGACGCCGTCTTCGACATGGTGGTCGCCGGTCGCGTCCTCGAGGACGGCGACGTCGCGATCATGATGGTCGAGGCCGAGGCCACCGACAAGACCATCCAGCTGGTCAAGGGCGGCGCCGAGGCGCCGACCGAGGAGGTCGTCGCCGCCGGTCTCGAGGCCGCCAAGCCCTTCATCAAGGTGCTGTGCAAGGCCCAGGCCGACCTCGCCGCCAAGGCCGCGAAGCCGACCGCCGACTTCCCGATCTTCCTGGACTTCCAGGACGACGTGCTCGAGGCCCTCACCGCCGCCGTGAAGCCCGAGCTCTCCGCCGCGCTCACCATCGCCGGCAAGCAGGACCGCGAGGCCGAGCTGGACCGCGTCAAGGTCCTCGCCGCCGAGAAGCTCCTCCCGGAGTTCGAGGGCCGCGAGAAGGAGATCTCCGCCGCGTACCGCGCGCTGACCAAGTCCCTGGTGCGCGAGCGCGTCATCAAGGAGAAGAAGCGCATCGACGGCCGCGGTGTCACCGACATCCGCACCCTGGCCGCCGAGGTCGAGGCCATCCCGCGCGTGCACGGCTCCGCCCTGTTCGAGCGCGGCGAGACCCAGATCCTGGGTGTCACCACGCTGAACATGCTGCGCATGGAGCAGCAGCTGGACACCCTCTCCCCGGTGACCCGCAAGCGCTACATGCACAACTACAACTTCCCGCCGTACTCCGTCGGTGAGACGGGCCGCGTCGGCTCCCCGAAGCGCCGCGAGATCGGCCACGGCGCCCTCGCCGAGCGCGCCCTGGTGCCGGTGCTCCCGACGCGCGAGGAGTTCCCCTACGCGATCCGTCAGGTGTCCGAGGCCCTCGGCTCCAACGGCTCGACGTCCATGGGCTCCGTCTGCGCCTCCACCATGTCGATGCTGAACGCCGGTGTGCCGCTGAAGGCCCCCGTCGCCGGTATCGCCATGGGTCTGATCTCCCAGGAGATCGACGGCAAGACGCACTACGTCACCCTCACCGACATCCTCGGTGCGGAGGACGCCTTCGGCGACATGGACTTCAAGGTCGCCGGCACCAAGGAGTTCGTGACCGCGCTCCAGCTGGACACGAAGCTCGACGGCATCCCGGCCTCCGTCCTGGCCGCCGCCCTCAAGCAGGCCAAGGACGCCCGCCTCCACATCCTCGACGTGATGATGGAAGCGATCGACGTCCCGGACGAGATGTCCCCGAACGCGCCGCGGATCATCACGGTCAAGATCCCGGTCGACAAGATCGGTGAGGTCATCGGCCCCAAGGGCAAGATGATCAACCAGATCCAGGAGGACACCGGCGCCGACATCACGATCGAGGACGACGGCACCATCTACATCGGTGCCGCCCAGGGCTCGCAGGCCGAGGCCGCCCGCGCCACGATCAACGGCATCGCCAACCCGACCATGCCGGAGGTCGGCGAGCGCTACCTGGGCACCGTCGTGAAGACGACGACCTTCGGTGCGTTCGTCTCGCTCATGCCGGGCAAGGACGGTCTGCTGCACATCTCGCAGATCCGCAAGCTCGCCGGCGGCAAGCGCGTGGAGAACGTCGAGGACGTCGTCGGCGTGGGCCAGAAGGTCCAGGTCGAGATCGCCGAGATCGACTCCCGCGGCAAGCTCTCCCTCATCCCCGTCATCGAGGGCGAAGAGGGCGACGACGCGAAGGACGACACCGACAAGTGACGTCCCGTAGCACCAAGGCGACGGCCCGCACCTCCTCGGAGGCGCGGGCCGTCGCCCGTACCCAAACCCTGATCAAGGGCGAGAACGGCATCGGTACGGTCCGCAGGACCACGCTCCCCAACGGCCTGCGCATCGTCACCGAGACCCTGCCCTCCGTCCGCTCGGCGACCTTCGGCATCTGGGCCCACGTGGGCTCCCGTGACGAGACGCCAACTCTGAACGGCGCGACGCACTACCTGGAGCACCTCCTCTTCAAGGGCACGCGCAAGCGCAGCGCCCTCGACATCTCCGCCGCGATCGACGCGGTCGGCGGCGAGATGAACGCCTTCACGGCGAAGGAGTACACGTGCTACTACGCGCGCGTGCTCGACACCGACCTGCCGCTCGCCATAGACGTCGTCTGCGACATGCTGACCGGCTCCCTCATCGAGGAGGCCGACGTCGACGCCGAGCGCGGCGTCATCCTCGAAGAGATCGCGATGACCGAGGACGACCCGGGCGACTGCGTGCACGACCTGTTCGCGCACACGATGCTCGGCGACACCCCGCTGGGCCGCCCGGTCCTCGGCACGGTCGACACGATCAACGCGCTCGGGCGCGGCCAGATCAGCCGCTTCTACAAGAAGCACTACGACCCGACGCACCTCGTCGTCGCGGCGGCGGGCAACGTCGACCACAACAAGGTGGTCCGACAGGTCCGCGCCGCCTTCGACAAGGCGGGCGCCCTCGGCGCCGCGACCGCGCTCCCCGTCGGCCCCCGCACCGGCACCAAGAACCTGCGCGCCGCCGGCCGCGTCGACGTCATCGGCCGCAAGACCGAGCAGGCCCACGTCATCCTCGGCATGCCGGGCCTCGCCCGCACCGACGACCGCCGCTGGGCCATGGGCGTGCTCAACACGGCGCTGGGCGGCGGCATGTCCTCCCGCCTCTTCCAGGAGGTCCGCGAGAAGCGCGGCCTGGCCTACAGCGTGTACTCGTACACCTCGGCCTTCGCCGACTGCGGCCTGTTCGGCGTGTACGCGGGCTGCCGCCCGAACCAGGTGGACGACGTCCTGAAGATCTGCCGCGACGAGCTCGACCTGGTCGCGCGGGAAGGCCTGAGCGACGACGAGATCAGCCGCGCCGTCGGCCAGCTCTCCGGCTCCACGGTCCTCGGCCTGGAGGACACGGGCGCGCTCATGAACCGCATCGGCAAGAGCGAGCTGTGCTGGGGCGAGCAGATGTCCGTCTCCGACATGCTGGAGCGGATCGCCGCCGTGACCCCCGACGAGGTGCGTGAGGTGGCCCGGGAGATCCTGGGACAGCGTCCGTCCCTGTCGGTCATCGGCCCGCTCAAGGACAAGCAGACCGCCCGTCTGCACGAAGCGGTCGCGTAACACCCGCACTGACAGAAGGAACTGGGAGAACATGAGCAAGCTGCGCGTGGCGGTCCTCGGGGCCAACGGCCGCATCGGCTCCGAGGCGGTCCGTGCCGTCGAGGCCGCCGAGGACATGGAGCTCGTGGCCGCCCTCGGCCGCGGCGACAAGCTGGAGACCCTCACGGAGTCCGGCGCCCAGGTCGCGGTCGAACTGACGACGCCCGACTCGGTCATGCGGAACCTGGAGTTCTGCGTGCGCCACGGGATCCACGGTGTCGTCGGCACGACGGGCTGGACCGAGGACCGCCTCGCGCAGCTGAACGGGTGGCTCGCGGACTCCCCGTCCACCGGTGTGCTCATCGCGCCGAACTTCTCCATCGGCGCCGTGCTCACCATGAAGTTCGCCGAGGCCGCCGCTCCGTACTTCGAGTCCGTCGAGGTCATCGAGCTGCACCACCCGAAGAAGGTCGACGCCCCCTCGGGCACGGCCGCCCGTACGGCGCAGCTCATCGCCGCCGCCCGCGAGAAGGCCGGCAGCGCGCCGCAGCCCGACGCGACGGCCACGGCGCTCGACGGAGCGCGCGGCGCGGACGTGGACGGCATCCCGGTCCACTCGGTCCGTCTGCGCGGCCTCCTGGCCCACCAGGAGGTCCTCCTGGGCGCCGAGGGGGAGACGCTGACCATCCGCCACGACTCGCTGCACCACAGCAGCTTCATGCCGGGCATCCTGCTGGGTGCGCGCAAGGTCGTGACGACCCCGGGCCTCACCTTCGGCCTGGAACACTTCCTCGACCTGAACGGCTGACCCACGGCGATGCGCGCGAAGATCACCTATGCCGTCACGGCCGCCGTTCTGGTCGTCTACTTCGTCCTGGCCGGCGACCGCGGCGTCATGCTCATCCGCCAGGGCACCGCGCTGACGATCACCTTCGGCGTCGCGGTGCTGATCCTCCCGGTGATCGGCCTGTGGTTCCTGTGGGCGAACACCCGGTTCGTCCAGAAGGCCAACCATCTGGCCGAACTCCTCGAGGCCGAGGGCGGACTGCCCGTCGACGAGCTGCGGCGCGACCAGTACGGCCGCATCGACCGCGACTCCGCCGACGAGGTCTTCGCCCGCCGCAAGGCCGAGACGGAGGACACGCCCGGCGACTGGCGCTGCTGGTTCCGCCTGGCCGTCGCCTACAAGGACGCGCGGGACACCCCGCGCGCCCGTAAGGCGATGCAGCGCGCGATCGCCCTCCAGGAAGGACGCACGGTCGAGGCCTGACCGGGCAGACACATGCGAGAGGGGCCGCACCGATCCGGTGCGGCCCCTCTCTCATGTCTGCGCGTGCGGTCAGCGCTGCGGCCCGTACTCCGCGGCCCACACCTCGACACTGTCGGCGGCGCGCTCGAACGCGGTGGAGCGCCCCAGGAAGTCACCGTTGTGACTCGTCAGCAGCGTGGCCTGCTCCCCCTGCCGATCCCGCCGTACGAGGGTCAGCGCCTGCCCCTGGACGGTGCGGGGCAGTCCGAGCCAGCGCACGGGCTGCTGCACCGTACGGACGGCCACCACCGCGTTCCACGGGGCCGTCCGGGTCTGCAGGAACGCGACGTGGCGCACGCCGCGCGCACTCACCCAGGTGCCCATGCGCAGCAGCCGCAGCGCAGCCGCGATGATCAGCACGGCGAGCGCGCCGCAGAGCGAGGCCGCCATGACGTCCCCGGCCGCGGCGATGATCACCGCGGCGACCAGCACGTACGAGGCGAGCAGCAGCAACAGGGCGGAGGCGGCCACCCGGTAGGGCCCCGGTCGGTAGGGGCGACGCCACTGGTCCCGGTCGTCGAAGGGCAGCGCGGTGTCCGCCGCGGCCTCCTCGAAAGCACGGTCGGCCGTCAGAAAGGGCAGGGGCACGACTGGTCCTCACTCGCTCCACGCTGGATGGGCTCTGTGCCCGGTGAGGCTACCTACGCGTGCTCCGGCCTTCCACCTCAGGGGGCCGTACGAGCGTCGGCGTCAGCGCCCGTCCGACGCCTCCGAGGTCTGCGTGTGCCCGGGGGCCTGGTCCTGCGACAGGGCCGGCATGCCGAACATCAGCGAGGCGACGAGCCCGCCGACGACGGTCAGCCCCACCAGGGCGCGCCCTGCGAACTGACCGAAGGTGAGGCGCTCACGCGCGGGCGGCGTGACATTGCTGCGGAACCTGTCGGCCTCAGCGACGAAGGCGAACGGTACGGGCTCGCGCCGACGAAACATGGGCGGTGCTTCTCCTCAGAAGGTCGAACGAACGGAGTCGAACGAACGGTGTGCACCTACACAGACGCTCGAACGCCCCGAAAGGTGCCCTGTTTCCCCGATTTCTCTGAAGTTCGCTCTTCTTCGCCGGGGATCAGCAGGGATCGCCAGGGATCGCCGCAGATGGGCCGGTGGAGGCTCCCACTCCGCGCCGTGAGTCCCGAGCGGTACAGATGTGCGGATCATCCGCGCGAAGTGTCCGTATTGCGGCATTTCGTAAAGTTCATCTAGCCTGATCAAACGGACCCGGTACTGCCTGAACCCCCGAGCAGGCAGTGCCGGGATCCCACTTTGTCGTGAGTTGTCGCCGCCCCCGAGGGGGGACCCGGTGCTGAGCAGCGAGTAGCGTGTTACCCATGGCTCCGACCTCGACTCCGCAGACCCCCTTCGGGAGGGTCCTCACCGCCATGGTCACGCCCTTCGCGGCGGACGGCGCACTCGACCTCGACGGCGCGCAGCGGCTCGCCGCCCACCTGGTGGACGCAGGCAACGACGGCCTGATCGTCAACGGCACCACCGGCGAGTCCCCGACCACCAGCGACGCGGAGAAATCGGATCTCGTACGAGCCGTGGTCGAGGCGGTCGGTGACCGGGCCCACGTCGTCGCCGGCGTCGGCACGAACGACACGCACCACAGCATCGAGCTCGCCCGCGCCGCCCAGAAGGTCGGCGCCCACGGTCTCCTCACGGTCACGCCGTACTACAACAAGCCCCCGCAGGAGGGCCTGTACCGCCACTTCACGGCGATCGCCGACGCGACCGACCTGCCCGTGATGCTGTACGACATCCCGGGCCGCAGCGGCGTGCCGATCAACACGGACACGATCGTCCGGCTCGCCGAGCACCCGCGCATCGTCGCCAACAAGGACGCCAAGGGCGACCTCGGCCGCGCCAGCTGGGCCATCGCCCGCTCCGGCCTCGCCTGGTACTCCGGCGACGACATGCTCAACCTGCCGCTGCTGTCCGTCGGCGCCTGTGGCTTCGTCTCCGTCGTCGGCCACCTCGTCGCCCCCGACCTGCGCGCCATGCTCGACGCGTACCTGTCGGGTGACGTACACAAGGCGACGGAGATCCACCAGAAGCTGCTCCCCGTCTTCACCGGCATGTTCCGCACCCAGGGCGTCATCACCACGAAGGCCGCCCTCGACCTTCAGGGCCTGCCCGCCGGACCGCTGCGGCTTCCCCTCGTCGAGCTGACCGCCGAGGAGACCGCCCAGCTCAAGATCGATCTTGCCGCCGGCGGGGTACAGCTCTGACAACAGACTTGGCAAAGCTTCACAACTGAACAACACAAGAAGAGCAAGACCGAAGAATTACCAAGACAACTGCTAACTGCACGAACGTCACGCGCGCCACGTGCCCAATAGGTACGTGGCGTGCGTGGTGAGGAGAGTCTTTTGAGTCATCCGCATCCTGAACTCGGCGCCCCGCCGAAGCTCCCGAAGGGCGGCCTGCGCGTCACCCCGCTCGGCGGCCTCGGCGAGATCGGCCGCAACATGACCGTCTTCGAGTTCGACGGCCGTCTGCTGATCGTCGACTGCGGAGTGCTCTTCCCCGAGGAGGAGCAGCCCGGAATCGACCTGATCCTGCCGGACTTCACGTCCATCAGGGACCGCCTCGACGACATCGAGGGCATCGTCCTCACGCACGGGCACGAGGACCACATCGGTGCTGTCCCGTACCTGCTGCGCGAGAAGCCGGACATCCCGCTGATCGGCTCCAAGCTGACCCTCGCCCTGATCGAGGCGAAGCTCCAGGAGCACCGGATCCGCCCGTACACGCTGGAGGTCTCCGAGGGAGACCGCGAGCGTCTCGGCCCGTTCGACTGCGAGTTCATCGCGGTCAACCACTCGATCCCGGACGCGCTGGCCGTCGCCATCCGCACGCCCGCCGGCATGGTGGTGCACACGGGTGACTTCAAGATGGACCAGCTCCCGCTGGACCGTCGCCTGACCGACCTGCCGACGTTCGCGCGGCTCGGCGAGGAGGGCATCGACCTGCTCCTCACCGACTCGACGAACGCCGAGGTCCCGGGCTTCGTCCCGCCCGAGCGCGACATCTCGAACGTGATCCGCGGCGTCTTCGCCTCGGCCCGCAAGCGCATCATCGTCGCCTCGTTCGCCAGCCATGTGCACCGCATCCAGCAGGTCCTGGACGCGGCGCACGAGTACGGCCGCCGCGTCGCGTTCGTCGGCCGCTCGATGGTCCGCAACATGGGCATCGCCCGCGACCTCGGCTACCTGAAGGTCCCCGCCGGGCTCGTCGTCGACGTGAAGACGCTCGACGACCTCCCGGACGACGAGGTCGTCCTCGTCTGCACGGGTTCCCAGGGCGAGCCGATGGCCGCGCTCTCGCGCATGGCCAACCGCGACCACCAGATCCGCATCGTCTCCGGCGACACGGTGATCCTGGCGTCCTCGCTCATCCCCGGTAACGAGAACGCGGTCTACCGCGTGATCAACGGCCTGACCCGCTGGGGCGCGAACGTCGTCCACAAGGGCAACGCCAAGGTCCACGTCTCGGGCCACGCCTCGGCCGGCGAGCTGCTGTACTTCTACAACATCTGCAAGCCGAAGAACCTGATGCCGGTCCACGGCGAATGGCGCCACCTGCGCGCCAACGCCGAGCTCGGCGCCCTCACCGGCGTCCCGCACGACCGCATCGTCATCGCCGAGGACGGTGTCGTCGTCGACCTCGTCGGCGGCAAGGCCAAGATCGTCGGCAAGGTCCAGGCCGGATACGTCTACGTGGACGGCCTCTCCGTCGGTGATGTCGGCGAGCCGGCGCTGAAGGACCGCAAGATCCTCGGCGACGAGGGCATCATCTCGGTCTTCGTGGTCGTCGACTCCAGCACCGGCAAGATCACCAGTGGTCCCACGGTGCAGGCACGCGGTTCCGGCATCGAGGACTCGGCGTTCACCGCCGTCATCCCCCGGATCCAGGAAGTCCTGGACAAGTCGGCCCAGGACGGCGTCGTCGAACCCCACCAGCTGCAGCAGCTCATCCGCCGCACGCTGGGCAAGTGGGTCTCCGACACCTACCGCCGTCGCCCGATGATCCTCCCGGTCGTCGTCGAGGTCTGACGGACCGTCTGGAGCGGGGCCCCTCGATTTGCATCGGGGCGCCCCGCTCCAGTACGTTTACGGCTCCGCCTGAGGGGAACCGGGCGCACTTCGGTGCCCGATCCGGTTCTCCGAGCGGGTGGAAAGACCGCCTCAGAATCTCTGATAAAGTCGGTCGAGCCGAAAGGGAAAGCGCGAAAGCGAATCCCGGAAGGCAAAAGCAGGAAAACTTCCGAGGAAATCGGCCGGTGAAACGGTCTGATAGAGTCGGAAACGCAAGACCGAAGGGAAGCGCCCGGAGGAAAGCCCGAGAGGGTGAGTACAA
>NZ_JBITJS010000017.1:0-188203 GCF_044460245.1 Streptomyces sp. NPDC050145
CAGGGGGGACCCTGTGGGAGAGTAGGACGCCGCCGAACTCCTTTTGATAAAGCCTCTGGTCCTGAGCATTCTGCTCGGGGCCAGAGGCTTTTTTGTTGTGTGTCACCGTTCGTTCACGTTGGACGACGACCATCCGGGTCATGGGCACAGTCGCAATGCTGCAGGCCGCCGGCATCGGTACCGGCGACGAGGTCATCGTCCCTGCCTACGGCAACTCTGAGATCGCCGAGGCCGTCGCGCGCACCGGGGCCGCCCCCGTCTTCGCCGACATCGATCCGGACACGTACTGCATCGACCCCGCGCACGTCGCCGCCTGCGTGAACGAGCGGACGGCGGCCGTCGTCCCCGTGCACCGTTTCGGGCGCCGGGCCGATGTCGCCCGGCTCCGGGAGCTCGGGGCCAAGCACGGGCTGCTGGTTCTCGAGCACGGTGAGGCCGAGAAGCCGTACGACCAGGTCGTGCAACGTCGGGCCCACGCTGCGTACTTGAGCGGGCGGCTCAGCGGCGTACGGACGCCTCAGGGGCATGACGGGCACACCTATCAGCAGTACGTCGTGCGGGTGCCCGGGAACGGGCGGCCCGACCGGGACGCCTTCGCGCGGGTGCTGCGGGGCAAGGGGATCGAGTGCAGCGTGCCCGTGAAGACGCCAGTGCACCGCATGCCGGCCTTCCGGCGGGATGTCGCGCTGCCGGAGACGGAGCGGGCCGCTGACGAGACACTGGCGCTGCCGGTCGACGGGCGTATGTCCCGGCGCCAGTTGCAGCGGCTGGTGGCGAACTGCAATGCGCTCGGCGGACTCCTCCAGCCGGCATTCTGAAACGGAAGAACGGCCACCGGAGGGTGGTTCGAAGAGCCCTGAACTTCAGGTATGCTTTTTCTTGTTGGCGCGCGGGAAACCGCGAAAGCGACAGGCCCCTATAGCTCAGTCGGTAGAGCGTCTCCATGGTAAGGAGAAGGTCAGCGGTTCGATTCCGCTTGGGGGCTCGGGAATTGAGGCCTCCGCCCTGATCGGGCGGGGGCCTTTTTCGTTGGGCCGGACAGGACGGTCGCACCCGCCGGAGCGGGTGCGACCCGGGCCTCAGTCGTGATGCAGGCCGGCGACGCGCATCGTCAGGATGGCCATGTCGTCCGACGGGGCGTCCGCGGCGAACCGCTCCACCGCACGCATGATGCGCGCGGCCACCGCACCCGCCGTCAGACCCGTGCACGTGGACAGGACTTCGGCCAGACCGTCGTCGCCCAGCATGCGCGTGCCCTCGCGGCGCTCCGTGATGCCGTCCGTGACACACAGGAGGACGTCGCCCGGGTCGAGCGTCATCGTCTGCTCGTACAGCTCGAGGTCGTCCATGACACCCAGAAGCGGCTGGGGCTCGGCGAACGGCACGACCGTGCCGTCCTGGCGCAGGCGCAGCGGCAGGGGGTGTCCGGCGCAGACCATCTTCAGGACGGCCGAGCCGTCCTCCTGCGGCCACAACTCCCCGTAGAGGAGCGTGAGGAAGCGGCTGCGGGCGCCCTCGTCCAGGATCGCCGCGTTCAGACGCTCCAGGACGGCGGGGCCGCCGAAGCCCTCGCGGGCCAGGAGGCGCAGGGCGTGACGGGCCAGGCCGGTGACCGCGGCGGCCTCCGGGCCGGTGCCGCAGACGTCGCCGATGGCGAAGCCGTACGCGCCGTCACGGATCGGGAAGAGGTCGTAGAAGTCACCGCCGACCTCGTTGCCCTCGCCGGCCGCGCGGTAGATGACCTCGACCTCGACGCCCGGGACCTCCGGGAGCTCCGGCGGGAGGAGGCTGCGCTGCAGGGACTGGCTGATCGCCATGCGCTCCGAATAGAGGCGGGCGTTGTCGAGGGCCAGGGCGGCGCGGCGGCTCAGGTCCTCGGCGAGCTCCAGGATCTCCTGGCGGAAGTGCTCGTCCGTCGGCTTGCCGAGGGTGAGCATGCCGATGACGCGGTTGCGCGCGACCAGGGGGAGGACCACCGTCTCGCCGCCGACGGCCGAGGCCGTCTGCAAGGTGGTGCCGATGCCCGAGCTGACGCTCGCCGGTGCGCCGAGGCCGAGGCTGCGCATGGACGTGCGCAGTGCCGCCTGGTGGGCGGCCTCGGCCGGTGCGGACCAGACGCGGGCGCCCGGGGTCGGGACCGGCTCCGGCGGCGCGATCTTGGAAAGCAGGGCTTTCAGGCCATCGATGCGTTCCTCGTCCTCGTGCAGCACATAGGAGAGGTACGGCTCGGAGGACTGGTCGGCGATCGTGTAGACGGCGCACCAGGTGGCCAGCGTCGGGACCGTCATCTGTGCCATGAGGGCGAGGGTCTGGTCGCGGTCGAGCGTGCCGGCCAGGAGGTCGGACGCCTCCACGAGGAAGCTCAGCGAGCCGCGGCGCAGCTTCTCGAGCTCGCCCAGGCGGGCGGACTCGACGGCCAGCGCGATGCGGTCCGCGGCGAACTGGAGCCGCAGGGCCTCTTCGTTGGAGTAGCGGTCCGGGGCCTCCGCCGCGACGCCCAGCGAGCCGGTGAGGCGGCCCTCGACCTTGAGGGGGACCGTGACGACCGAGCGCATCCCCGTGCCGTTCAGGAGCGGGACCGCGCCCGGGACCTGGGTGAGGTCCTCGTGGACGGCGGGCATGCGGGCCGATCCGTAGCGGCCGGGGCCGACCTCGACGGGCACGCGCGCGAAGCGCTGACGGGCCGAGGGCAGTCCGGTGGAGGCGCGGACCTCCAGCTCGGTCTCGTCGTCCGTCGCGAGGAGCAGGAAGGCGGAGTCGCCGTCGAGCATGTCGCGGGCGCGCTCCACGGTGCGCTGGAGCAGGCCGTCGAGGTCGTCGGGGGCCGGTGAGCCGATGAAGACCTCGAAGGGATCCGAGCCCTGGCCGTCGCCGTGCGAGGAGGAGTCGGGGGCGGGCACGCGCAGCGGGGTCTGCAGGACGGCCCGCTCGTGGTCGCGCACCAGGAGGCAGACCGTGGAGGGATCGCCGTCGGTGTCGCGTACGCGCAGGTGCGATGCGTAGACGGGGGTGACGCGGCCGTCGGCGCCGCGGATGCCGTAACTGCCCTCCCAGCGCGACAGTTGGAGCGCTTCGGCGATGCCGGTACTTGTACCGGGGGTGTGCGGCCAGGCCGCGAGGTCGGTGAGGGGTTTGCCGACGACCTGCTCGGCCGGGTAGCCGAACAGGTGCTCGGCGTCCTCGTTCCAGGCGGTGATGGCGCCCGTCTTGTCGATCTGGACCACGGCGACGCGGACGCGCTCGTCGGCGAGCGGGAGCAGGGCCGAGGGGAGCGCGGGGCCGGCGGTGCGGGTGCCCACCGACCGCTCGGGCAGGTCGAGTTGGAACCAGACCAGCTTGTGGGTGGCCGAGTAGTCGACGCCCCAGCGGCCGGCGAGTGCGGCGCAGAGCTGGAGGCCGCGGCCGCCCTCGCGGTCGGGGCTGCCCATGTTGATGGCCGCGGACTGGAGCGGGATCTCCCGTTCCGGATAGCGGTCGGAGACCTGGATGCGGACGTGGTCCTCACTGCGCAGACACAGAACCTCCGCGGACGTGCCCGCGTGGACGACGGCATTGGTCACGAGCTCGCTGGTCAGCACCACGGCGTCGTCGATGATGTCGCTGTAGCCCCACCCTTGGAGGGTGTCGCGCACGAAGGAGCGGGCGGTCGCGACGGAGCGCCCGACGGGTTCGAAAGTGGCGGCCGCGCGCGCGGTGATCACAGAACTCCCTGTACGAGTAGTACTCGCTGTACGAATGTCGAGGCCCAGGTCTCCCGTACCCATGTCTCGGCCGCCCCTCCGATGCCCGCTCGTTTTCCGCCACCGACCAGGCCGGGCGGACCGGGGTGGGTGGACAGCCGCTGCCCAGGTTACTTACCTTCGCCGTTCGTGCGGATGCCGGTCGCCAGTGTTTCCGCCGGGCGGGTGTGCGGAGGGTGTGCGAAGCTGCCGAACTGTTATGGCCTGGTTCAGCCATGGTGAAACACTGGGCAAGCTTCCTGTCGGTACGCATCGAAACGCGGATGCGGCGGTAGAAGCGAAACCGAGCAACCCGAGCAGTACAGGTCGACCCCTGCGGGAGGGACACAGTGGAGTCTGGCGCAGCGACGCGGGGCAAGAAAGCGCGCGCGGAAGGCGGACAGTCCCTGACGAAACAGCGCAAATCGCGCGGCGGCAGTGGCACGACGACGGTCGACACGGCCTCGCTGAACCGGCTGCTGGCCGGTCTGGTCGCGATGCGGGACGGCAACTTCCGCAAGCGGCTGACGGTCAGCGGCGACGGCGTGATGTCCGAGATCGCGGCCGTCTTCAACGAGGTGGCCGACCGGAACCTGCATCTGACAGGTGAGCTGTCGCGCGTGCGGCGCATGGTCGGGCGCGAGGGCAAGCTGACCGAGCGGCTGGAGGAGGGCGCCTGCGAGGGATCCTGGGCCGCCGCGGTGAGCGCGTCGAACGCCCTGGTCGACGACCTCGTACGGCCCGTCTCAGAGGTCAGCAGGGTGCTCTCCGCGGTCGCGGAGGGTGATCTGTCGCCCCGGATGGAGCTGCGGGCGCAGGGGCCGGGGGACGGGACCGGGCATCCGCTGCGCGGCGAGTTCCTCAAGGTCGGCCGGACGGTCAACAACCTGGTCGACCAGCTCTCCACCTTCACCGACGAGGTCACCCGCGTGGCCAGCGAGGTGGGGACCGAGGGCAAGCTCGGAGGTCAGGCCCGGGTGCGCGGAATGTCCGGTTCATGGAAGGACCTCACGGATTCCGTCAACAACATGGCGTACCGGCTCACCGCTCAGGTGCGTGACATTGCTCTCGTGACGACGGCCGTGGCCAAGGGTGATCTGTCCCGGAAGGTCACCGTCGACGTCGCGGGCGAGATGCTCGAGCTGAAGAACACCGTCAACACGATGGTGGACCAGCTGTCCTCGTTCTCCTCCGAGGTGACCCGCGTCGCCCGTGAGGTGGGCACCGAGGGTGAGCTCGGCGGGCAGGCGCAGGTGCCCGGTGTGGCCGGCGTGTGGAAGGACCTCACCGATTCGGTGAACCTGATGGCCGGCAACCTGACGGCCCAGGTGCGCGGTATCGCCGAGGTCACCACGGCGGTCGCCAACGGTGACCTGTCCCGGAAGGTGACGGTGTCGGCGCGCGGCGAGGTGGCCCAGCTCGCCGAGACGATCAACCAGATGACCGAGACGCTGCGCACGTTCGCGGACGAGGTCACGCGCGTCGCCAACGAGGTGGGCGCCGAGGGCCAGCTCGGCGGTCAGGCCAACGTGCCGGGCGCGGCCGGCACGTGGAAGGACCTCACGGACTCGGTCAACACGGTTTTCAGGAATCTGACGACCCAGGTGCGTGACATCGCCACTGTCACGACGGCGGTGGCGAACGGTGACCTCTCCCAGAAGGTGACCGTCGACGTCGCGGGCGAGATGCTCGAGCTGAAGAACACCGTGAACACGATGGTGGACCAGCTGTCGGCCTTCGGTGCCGAAGTCACGCGCGTGGCACGGGAGATCGGTGTCGAGGGTGAGCTCGGCGGCCAGGCGCTCGTCGTGGGCGCCGCCGGCACCTGGAAAGACCTCACAGACTCTGTGAACACGGCTTTCCGCAACCTCACCGGACAGGTGCGGAACATCGCCCAGGTGACGACGGCGGTGGCGAACGGCGACCTCTCCCAGAAGGTCACCGTCGACGTGTCCGGCGAGATGCTCCAGCTGAAGAACACCGTGAACACGATGGTGGACCAGCTGTCGAGCTTCGCCGACCAGGTGACCCGTATGGCGCGCGACGTGGGCACGGAGGGCCGCCTCGGCGGCCAGGCCCGCGTGGACGGCGTGAGCGGCACGTGGAAGGAGCTCACCGACTCCGTCAACTTCATGGCCGGGAACCTGACTTCACAGGTGCGGCAGATCGCTCAGGTCACTACCGCTGTAGCGCGTGGTGACCTCAGCCAGAAGATCGACGTGGACGCGCGCGGCGAGATCCTGGAGCTGAAGAACACCATCAACACGATGGTCGACCAGCTGTCCGCCTTCGCGGACCAGGTGACCCGCGTGGCCCGTGAGGTGGGTACGGAAGGCCGCCTGGGCGGGCAGGCGCAGGTGCCCGGTGTGGCCGGTGTGTGGCGCGACCTGACCGACTCCGTGAACGGCATGGCCGGCAACCTCACGGCCCAGGTGCGCAACATCGCGCAGGTCGCCACCGCGGTCGCCCGCGGTGACCTCTCGCAGAAGATCGACGTGGACGCGCGCGGCGAGATCCTGGAGCTGAAGAACACCCTCAACACGATGGTGGACCAGCTCTCCGCGTTCGCCGAGCAGGTGACGCGGGTGTCCCGTGAGGTGGGTACGGACGGCATCCTCGGCGGACAGGCCGAGGTGCAGGGTGTGTCGGGTACGTGGAAGGACCTGACGCAGTCCGTGAACGGCATGGCGAACAACCTGACCCTTCAGGTGCGCAACATCGCCGAGGTCACTACAGCGGTGGCGCGTGGTGACCTCTCCAAGAAGATCACCGTCGACGCCAAGGGCGAGATCCTCGAACTCGTCACCACGGTGAACACGATGGTCGACCAGCTGTCGTCGTTCGCCGAGCAGGTGACCCGCGTGGCCCGCGAGGTGGGCACCGAGGGCCAGCTGGGCGGCCAGGCGCGCGTCCCCGGCGTCACGGGCATCTGGAAGGACCTGAGCGACAACGTCAACCTGATGGCCAACAACCTGACCATGCAGGTGCGCAACATCTCGCAGGTGGCCGCGGCCGTCGCCAACGGCGACCTGACCCGCACGGTGACCATCGAGGCGCGCGGCGAGGTCGCACAGCTCGCCGACACGTTCAACACCATGGTGAAGACGCTGAGTTCGTTCGCCGACCAGGTCACCAAGGTGGCCCGCGAGGTGGGCACGGACGGCATCCTCGGCGGCCAGGCCCGCGTACCTGGCGTGTCCGGGACGTGGAAGGACCTCACCGAGTCCGTGAACGGCATGGCGTCGAACCTCACCGGCCAGGTGCGCAACATCGCGATGGTCACGACGGCCATCGCCAAGGGTGACCTGACCAAGAAGATCGACATCGACGCGCGCGGCGAGATCCTCGAGCTGAAGACGACGATCAACACGATGGTCGACCAGCTGTCGTCGTTCGCCGAGGAGGTCACGCGCGTGGCCCGCGAGGTGGGCACCGAGGGGCAGCTGGGCGGCCAGGCACGCGTGCGTGACGTGGACGGCACCTGGCGCGACCTCACCGAGTCCGTGAACGAGATGGCCGGGAACCTGACCCGTCAGGTGCGCGCCATCGCGGCCGTCGCCACCGCGGTGACCCGCGGCGACCTCAACCTCAAGATCGACGTCGACGCGGCGGGCGAGATCCAGGTCCTCCAGGACAACATCAACAAGATGATCTCGAACCTGCGCGACACCACGATCGCCAACGAGGAGCAGGACTGGCTCAAGGGCAACCTGGCGCGCATCTCGGGCCTGCTCCAGGGCCGCCGCGACCTCGACGACGTGGCCTCGCTGATCATGAGCGAGCTGACGCCCGTGGTGTCGGCGCAGCACGGCGCGTTCTTCATGGCGCTGCCCCTCGACGAGGCCGCGGACCCGGCGACCACCGACGAGGACGCGTACGAGCTGCGCATGCTGGGCAGCTACGGCTACTCGATGGGGTCCATGCCGACCTCGTTCCGGCCCGGCGAGACGCTCATCGGGACGGCCGCCCAGGAGCGGCGCACGATCCTCGTGGACAACGCGCCCAGTGGCTACCTGAAGATCGCCTCCGGGCTCGGGGAGGCGCCGCCGGCCCAGGTCGTCGTGATCCCCGTGCTCTTCGAGGGCACGGTGCTCGGTGTGATCGAGCTGGCGTCGTTCACGCCGTTCACGCAGATCCAGAAGGACTTCCTGAACCAGATCGCCGAGATGATCGCGACGAGCGTCAACACGATCTCGGTGAACTCCAAGACCGAGGTCCTGCTGAAGCAGTCGCAGGAGCTGACCGAGCAGCTGCGCGAGCGCTCGGCCGAGCTGGAGAACCGGCAGAAGGCCCTCCAGGCATCCAACGCCGAGCTGGAGGAGAAGGCCGAGCTGCTCGCCCGGCAGAACCGCGACATCGAGGTGAAGAACACCGAGATCGAAGAGGCGCGGCAGGTCCTGGAGGAGCGTGCCGAGCAGCTCGCCGTGTCGATGCGCTACAAGAGCGAGTTCCTCGCCAACATGTCGCACGAACTGCGGACGCCGCTCAACTCGCTGCTCATCCTGGCGAAGCTGCTCGCCGACAACGCGGACGCGAACCTGACGCCCAAGCAGGTCGAGTTCGCCGAGACGATCCACGGGGCGGGCTCGGACCTCCTGCAGCTGATCAACGACATCCTGGACCTGTCGAAGGTCGAGGCGGGCAAGATGGACGTGTCGCCGACCCGCATCGCCCTGGTGCAGCTCGTCGACTACGTGGAGGCGACGTTCCGGCCGCTGACCGCGGAGAAGCAACTCGACTTCTCCGTAAGGGTCTCGCCGGAACTGCCCACCACCTTGCACACCGACGAACAGCGCCTCCTCCAGGTGCTGCGCAACCTGCTGTCCAACGCGGTGAAGTTCACCGACTCCGGAGCGGTGGAGCTCGTCATCCGGCCCGCCGGCAGCGACGTGCCCCACGCCATCCGCGAACAGCTCCTGGAAGCGGGCTCGTTGCAGGACGCGGACGCCGACCTGATCGCGTTCTCGGTGACCGACACCGGCATCGGCATCGCGGGCAGCAAGATGCGCGTCATCTTCGAGGCGTTCAAGCAGGCCGACGGCACGACGAGCCGCAAGTACGGCGGCACCGGGCTCGGCCTGTCCATCAGCCGCGAGATCGCCCGCCTGCTGGGCGGTGAGATCCACGCGGCGAGCGAGCCCGGACGCGGTTCCACGTTCACGCTGTACCTGCCGCTGCACCCCGCCGAGCTGCCGCCCCAGGGGTACGCGCAGCTGGCGCCGTCCGTGGAGCCGGGGCGCCCGCTGGCCCTCGAGCCCGCGCCCGAGTCCACCGAGTCGGAGCCCCCGGCCGAGGTGAAGTCGTACCAGGAGACGCAGAGCGGTGCGGCCGCGCTCTTCAGGCGGCGGCGCAGGCACGCGCCGGCGCCCGAGCAGGGCACGGACCTCGGGGCGCGGGCGAACGGCTCGGGGCCGCAGGGCCGCGAGCGCTGGGACGCGGCGGCGGAGGAGAGCGCACCGAAGCCGCGGCGCGCCTTCCAGTTCGGCGGCGAGAAGGTCCTCATCGTCGACGACGACATCCGCAACGTGTTCGCCCTGACCAGCGTCCTGGAGCAGCACGGCCTGTCGGTCCTGTACGCGGAGAACGGCCGTGAGGGCATCGAGGTCCTGGAGCAGCACGACGACGTGACGGTCGTGCTGATGGACATCATGATGCCGGAGATGGACGGGTACGCGACGACGACGGCGATCCGGCGGATGCCGCAGTTCGCGGGGCTGCCGATCATCGCCCTCACCGCGAAGGCGATGAAGGGCGACCGGGAGAAGGCGATCGAGTCCGGGGCTTCCGACTATGTGACGAAGCCGGTCGATCCTGATCACCTGCTCGCTGTGATGGAGCAGTGGATGCGCGGTGAGTGACCGGAATTCGGAACCTTCACGTGTACTTGCTGACTGAGTGTGGTCGAACTCGTGTAGAAGTACGGGAATCGGGGAACCTTCAGGTCTCCCGCTACGTTTCTGCTACGTGCACAGTGACATCGCGGTGACAGGGTGTGGCGACAGGCGGGGTGCGGCTACCATGACCGGCACAAGGACGGGCGGCGCAAGGGAGTCGTTCCCCGGGGCGGCGGCAGGAGCCACCCCGAGTCCTGCGGACAGGGGCGGCCCCATGCCGGGGCGAGGAGGGCGGGCCATGGTGCAGAAGGCCAAGATCCTCCTGGTCGATGACCGGCCGGAGAATCTGTTGGCGCTGGAGGCCATTCTCTCCGCGCTCGATCAGACGCTGGTGCGGGCATCGTCCGGGGAGGAAGCGCTCAAAGCGCTGCTCACGGACGACTTCGCGGTCATTCTGCTGGACGTTCAGATGCCGGGAATGGACGGATTCGAAACCGCCGCGCACATCAAGCGCCGCGAGCGGACACGCGACATCCCGATCATCTTCCTCACCGCGATCAACCACGGCCCGCACCACACCTTCCGGGGCTACGCGGCCGGCGCGGTGGACTACATCTCGAAGCCGTTCGACCCGTGGGTGCTGCGCGCCAAGGTCTCGGTCTTCGTCGAGCTGTACATGAAGAACTGCCAACTGCGGGAGCAGGCCGCCCTGCTGCGCCTCCAGCTGGAGGGCGGCGGCAAGGCCGTGGGCGACACGAAGGAGCCCGCGGGGCTGCTCGCCGAGCTGTCGGCGCGGCTCGCCGCCGTCGAGGAGCAGGCCGAGGCGCTCTCCAAGCAGCTCGACGACGACTCGGCGGACGCGGCCGCGGTGGCCACCGCGGCGCATCTGGAGCGCAAGCTGACCGGACTGCGCAGAGCGCTCGACGCGCTGGAGCCCGGCACCGGCAGCGGCGCGCCCACGCTCCCGTCGCAGAACTGAGCGGAAGACTCAAGAGGCCCGGTCCGGTCCTAGGCGCGGAACCGAGGTGCAGATCCGAGGTGCTGACCGGCCCTTGAGGCCGCGTCAGCTCACGGCACGTCAGTCCGCGACACGAACGGGTGAAGCGGTGGGCACACGTGTCCCGGGTCGCCCTCCCCGGTAACCTCACACCTATGGCCTCACGTCCCGCAGCCAAGAAGACGCCCGCGAAGAAGGCGGCCGCGCCGACCAAGGCTCCGGCGAAGAAGGCCCCTGCGAAAAGAGCCCCCGCCAAGAAGGCACCGGCCAAGAAGGCACCCGCCAAGAGGGCCGCGGCGAAGAAGGCCGCGCCCAAGCCGGCACCCAATCCGACGGGCGGCCTCTACAAGGTCGTAAGGGCCCTGTGGCTCGGCCTCGCGCACAGTGTGGGCGCGATGTTCCGCGGCATAGGGCGTGGCGCCAAGGGGCTCGACCCGGCGCACCGCAAGGACGGCCTCGCCCTGCTGCTGCTCGGCGTCGCGCTGATCTGCGCCGCCGGTACCTGGTCCAATCTGCGCGGCCCCGTCGGCGACCTCGTCGAGATGCTGGTGACCGGTGCCTTCGGCCGGCTCGACCTGCTCGTGCCGATCCTGCTCGGCATCATCGCCGTCCGCCTGATCCGGCACCCCGAGAAGCCCGAGGCCAACGGGCGCATCGTCATCGGCCTGTCCGCGCTCGTCATCGGCGTCCTCGGCCAGGTCCACATCGCCTGCGGCGCACCCGCGCGCGGCGACGGCATGCGCGCCATAAGGGACGCGGGCGGGCTGATCGGCTGGGCCGTCGCGACGCCGCTGAGCTTCACCGTCACCGAGGTGCTCGCCGTCCCGCTGCTCGTCCTCCTCACCGTCTTCGGCCTCCTCGTCGTCACCGCGACCCCGGTCAACGCGATCCCGCAGCGCCTGCGCCTGCTCGGCGTGAAGCTCGGCATCGTGCACGACGACACGCCCTTCGACGAGCAGGACGAGGACGCGTACGACGACGAGTGGCGCGAGGCCACGCCCGCGCGCCCCCGCCGCCGCGCCGCCGCCCTGACTCCCGACGCGTTCGACCCGGACCGCATAGAGGAAGACGCCCTCTCCAAGCGGCGCCGCCCCCGGCGCGGCTCTGTGCAGCCCGCCATGGACCGCCCCATGGACGCCGTGGACGTGGCCGCCGCCGCGGCCGCCGCGCTCGACGGCGCCGTCCTGCACGGGATGCCGCCGTCGCCGCTCGTCGCCGACCTCACCCAGGGCGTCGGCGCCGAGCGCGCCGAGGAGGACACGTCCGCGACCGAGCGCTCGGCGCCGGTGCCGGGCGCGCGGGCCAAGCAGCCGCCCGCCAAGGCCGAGGACACGCCGTCGCGGCTCGCCGTGCCGGACCTCACCAAGTCGGCGCCCGACGGGCACCGCGACCTGCCGCCGCGCGCCGAGCAGCTCCAGCTCGCCGGCGACATCACGTACGGGCTGCCGTCCCTCGACCTGCTCACGCGCGGGGGGCCCGGCAAGTCGCGCAGCGCCGCCAACGACCTGGTCGTCGACTCGCTCTCGAACGTCTTCACCGAGTTCAAGGTCGACGCCGCGGTCACCGGCTTCACCCGCGGCCCGACGGTCACGCGCTACGAGGTCGAGCTCGGCCCCGCCGTGAAGGTCGAGAAGATCACCGCGCTCGCCAAGAACATCGCGTACGCCGTCGCCTCCCCGGACGTGCGGATCATCAGTCCCATCCCCGGCAAGTCCGCGGTCGGCATCGAGATCCCGAACACGGACCGCGAGATGGTCAACGTGGGGGACGTGCTGCGCCTCGCCGACGCCGCCGAGGACGACCACCCGATGCTGGTCGCGCTCGGCAAGGACGTCGAGGGCGGCTACGTCATGGCGAACATGGCGAAGATGCCGCACATCCTCGTCGCCGGAGCCACCGGCTCCGGAAAGTCGTCCTGCATCAACTGTCTGATCACCTCGATCATGATGCGGGCGACCCCCGAGGACGTCCGGATGGTCCTCGTCGACCCCAAGCGCGTCGAGCTGACCGCGTACGAGGGCATCCCGCACCTGATCACGCCGATCATCACCAACCCCAAGCGGGCCGCCGAGGCGCTCCAGTGGGTCGTGCGCGAGATGGACCTGCGCTACGACGACCTGGCGGCGTTCGGCTACCGGCACATCGACGACTTCAACGAGGCCGTCCGCACCGGCAAGCTCAAGACGCCCGAGGGCAGCGAGCGGGAGCTCAAGCCGTACCCGTACCTGCTGGTGATCGTCGACGAGCTCGCCGACCTCATGATGGTCGCCCCGCGCGACGTCGAGGACTCGATCGTGCGCATCACGCAGCTCGCGCGCGCGGCCGGCATCCACCTGGTGCTCGCCACCCAGCGGCCCTCCGTGGACGTCGTCACCGGTCTGATCAAGGCGAACGTGCCGTCCCGGCTCGCCTTCGCCACGTCCTCGCTCGCCGACAGCCGCGTCATCCTCGACCAGCCGGGCGCCGAGAAGCTCATCGGCAAGGGCGACGGCCTCTTCCTCCCCATGGGGGCGAACAAGCCGACCCGTATGCAGGGCGCCTTCGTCACCGAGGACGAGATCCACGCCGTCGTGCAGCACTGCAAGGACCAGATGGCGCCCGTCTTCCGGGACGACGTCACCGTCGGCACCAAGCAGAAGAAGGAGATCGACGAGGACATCGGCGACGACCTGGAGCTGCTGTGCGCGGCGGCCGAGCTGGTCGTCTCGACCCAGTTCGGCTCGACCTCCATGCTGCAGCGCAAGCTCCGCGTGGGCTTCGCGAAGGCCGGCCGCCTCATGGACCTCATGGAGTCGCGGAACATCGTCGGGCCGAGCGAGGGTTCGAAGGCTCGTGACGTTCTTGTGAAGCCTGATGAGCTGGACGGAGTGCTCGCCGTGATCCGTGGGGAGGCTCAGTCCTGACGATGTTGCGATTTCGATATCACCCGTAAGGGCGGCGGGGACAACCGTTTCCCTTTCGGGTGCGTCAAGTTGAGCGAGAGGGCGGCCCGCCGTCCCGCCGTCCCGCCGTCGGGTCACCGGGCCATACCGATGGCGTACAAAGTACGACCGCCCGGTTGCCCCACCCTTTCGTAACCCCCCTAGACTGAACCTCCAGCAGGTGGCTACACGCTCGAAAGGCGCCCCCGTGTCCATCGGCAACTCCCCTGAAGACGACCGTCCTTCGGAAGACCGCACCCCGCCCGTGGACGACGCCCGTCCCTCGATCGGACGCGTCCTCCAGCAGGCGCGCGTCGACGCCGGCCTGACCGTCGACGAGGTCAGCCAGTCGACCCGGGTGCGCATCCCGATCGTCCACGCCATCGAGCAGGACGACTTCTCCCGCTGCGGCGGCGACGTGTACGCGCGCGGACACATCCGCACGCTCGCCCGCGCCGTCGGCGTCGATCCCGAGCCGCTGCTCGCCCAGTACGGGGCCGAGCACGGCGGGCACGTCGCGCCCACCCCGGCCACGCCCCTCTTCGAGACCGAGCGCATCCGCTCCGAGCCGCGCCGGCCGAACTGGACGGCCGCCATGGTCGCCGCGATCGTCGCGGTGATCGCCTTCGTCGGCTACACGGTGGTCAACGGTGGCGACGACAGCGGCGACAGCCAGCAGGCGGCCGAGGGCTCCACGCCCGCGACCAGCAAGGCCCCGAAGCCGAGCCCGACGACGAAGAAGCCCGTCGACCCCAAGCCCGACCCCTCCGACAGCGCGATCGCGGCCGCCCCGGCGGACAAGGTCACCGTCAAGATCAGCGCGGCCGACGGCCGCAGCTGGATCTCGGCCAAGGACCACAACGGGCGGATCATGTTCGACGGCCTCCTCGAGCAGGGCCAGTCCAAGACCTTCCAGGACAGCCAGAAGGTCGACCTGGTCCTCGGCGACGCCGGAGCCATCCAGCTCTTCGTGAACGGAAAGCAGATCGAGGACGAGTTCCAGCCCGGCCAGGTGGAGCGCCTCACGTACACCAAGGGCGACCCCGAACAGGGCTGACCGAGGCCTCGACGATCTTCCGGCAACCTCCCGGCGAGGGCTGTCGGTGGAACGAAGTAGTCTTGAGCCCATGCCCGAACGCCGTACCGTCGCACTTGTCACCCTTGGCTGCGCCCGTAACGAGGTGGACTCGGAGGAGCTCGCAGGCCGCTTGGAGGCGGACGGCTGGGAGCTCGTCGAGGACGCCGAGTCGGCCGATGTCGCCGTCGTCAACACCTGTGGCTTCGTCGACGCCGCAAAGAAGGACTCCGTCGACGCCCTGCTGGAAGCCAATGACCTCAAGGGTCACGGCAGAACGCAGGCCGTCGTCGCCGTCGGCTGCATGGCCGAGCGGTACGGCAAGGAGCTCGCCGACGCCCTGCCCGAGGCCGACGGCGTGCTCGGCTTCGACGACTACGAGGACATCTCGGGTCGCCTGCAGACCATCCTGGCCGGCGGCAGCGTCGAGGCCCACGCCCCGCGCGACCGCCGCAAGCTGCTGCCGATCAGCCCCGCCGAGCGCCAGGAGGCCGGCTCCGGCGTCGCGCTGCCCGGGCACGCGCCCGTGGACCTGCCCGACGGCCTCGCGCCCGCCTCCGGGCCGCGCGCGCCCCTGCGCCGCCGCCTGGACGGAGCGCCCGTCGCCTCGGTGAAGCTGGCCTCCGGCTGCGACCGGCGCTGCTCCTTCTGCGCCATCCCCTCGTTCCGCGGCTCCTTCATCTCGCGCCGCCCCAGCGACGTGCTCAACGAGACGCGCTGGCTCGCCGAGCAGGGTGTGAAGGAGGTCATGCTGGTCTCCGAGAACAACACCTCGTACGGCAAGGACCTCGGTGACATCCGGCTCCTGGAGTCGCTGCTGCCCGAGCTCGCCGGTGTCGACGGGATCGAGCGCGTCCGGGTCAGCTACCTGCAGCCCGCCGAGATGCGGCCCGGCCTCATCGACGTGCTCACGGGCACCGACAAGGTTGTCCCGTACTTCGACCTCTCCTTCCAGCACTCCGCGCCCGGCGTGCTGCGCGCGATGCGCCGCTTCGGCGACACGGACCGCTTCCTCGAGCTCCTGGACACCATCCGGAGCAAGGCCCCGCAGGCCGGTGCCCGCTCGAACTTCATCGTGGGCTTCCCCGGCGAGACCGAGGCCGACCTCGCCGAGCTGGAGCGCTTCCTGAACAGCGCGCGGCTGGATGCCATCGGCGTCTTCGGATACTCCGACGAGGACGGCACCGAGGCCGCCACGTACGACAACAAGCTGGACGAGGACGTCGTCGCGGAGCGCCTCGCGCGCGTGTCGCGCCTCGCCGAGCAGCTGGTGTCGCAGCGCGCCGAGGAGCGCGTCGGCGAGACCGTGCACGTCCTGGTCGAATCCGTGGACGACGAGGACGGCGTCCTCGGCCGCGGAGCCCACCAGGCGCCCGAGACGGACGGGCAGGTGCGGCTCACGGGCGGCGCGGGTCTGACCGTCGGCCGTATCGTCGAGGCAAAGGTGGTCGGCACCGAGGGAGTGGACCTCGTCGCCGAGCCGCTCGACTGTACTGAGGAGGCGGGCAGATGACGGGAGTCCCGGCATCCGCCGCGGGCGGGACCGGCAGGCCGGCGCCCGGCGGCAAGCTGGGGGCTGCGGCCGTCAATCAGGCCAGCCTGTGGAACATCGCGAACATCCTCACCATGATCCGGCTGCTGCTCGTGCCCGGCTTCGTGGCGCTGCTGCTGGCCGACGGCGGGTACGACCCCGTCTGGCGGGCCTGGGCGTGGGCGGCCTTCGCCGTCGCCATGATCACCGATGTCTTCGACGGGCATCTGGCGCGCACGTACAACCTGGTCACCGACTTCGGGAAGATCGCCGACCCCATCGCCGACAAGGCGATCATGGGCGCGGCGCTGATCTGCCTGTCCTACCTGGGGGACCTGCCCTGGTGGGTGACCGGCGTCATCCTCGGCCGTGAGCTCGGGATCACGCTGCTGCGCTTCGTCGTGATCCGGTACGGGGTCATCCCGGCCAGTCGCGGCGGCAAGATGAAGACCCTCGCGCAGGGCACGGCCGTGGGCATGTACGTGCTCGCGCTGACCGGGCCGCTGGCCACGTTCCGGTTCTGGGTGATGGCGGTGGCCGTCGTCCTCACCGTCGTGACCGGGCTCGACTATGTGCGTCAGGCGGTCGTGCTGCGCCGGGCCGGACTGGCGGAGGCCGCGGAGGCCTCGGCCGCGTCGCAGGCCCAGGCCGCGTCGGAGGCGTCCGCCTCGGAGCCTGCTGCGGAGACGACCGCAGAGACGACTTCAGAGACGGCCTCGGGGGCGGCCGAGAAGTGACGCACGAGGCCGCCGAGGCGCTGCGACTGCTGCGGGAGCGGGGGGAGACCCTCGCCGTGGCCGAGTCGCTGACCGGTGGCCTCGTCGCCGCCGAGGTGGTGGCGGTGCCCGGCGCCTCGAAGGCGCTGCGCGGTTCCGTCACGGCGTACGCGACCGAACTCAAGCACCAGCTGCTCGGCGTCGACGCCGGGCTCCTCGCGGCGCACGGTCCGGTCCACCCCGATGTCGCGCTGCAGATGGCGGTCGGCGTACGGACCGCTCTCGGCGCCGACTGGGGCGTCGCCACGACCGGTGTCGCGGGCCCCGAGCCGCAGGACGGTCAGCCCGTGGGAACCGTCTATGTGGCCGCCGTCGGGCCCGGACGGAGTGCTTCCGAGGGTGAACAGAATTTCGCTGGTAGCCGCAAAGTGCTCGAGCTGCGGTTGAACGGCGACCGTACGGAAATCCGTAGGGAGAGTGTACGGAGCGTGCTGAGGTTGCTCGTGGAAGAGCTGGTCGGAGCACATTCGGGCGACGCCAGTGGGAATGCGCGGGCACAGGATACGGAACAGAACGGGGGGTTTTGATGTTTGCAGCCCTGAGTGAACACGACATCGCTCCCCGCACGGCCGCGGCACGAGGCGGTACGGTGGGGCGTGAAGGATGCGGCTACGCGGTCCGAGGAGGGAGCCACCGATGATTCTGCTCCGTCGCCTGCTGGGTGACGTGCTGCGTCGGCAGCGCCAGCGCCAGGGCCGTACTCTGCGCGAAGTCTCCTCGTCCGCCCGAGTCTCGCTCGGCTATCTCTCCGAGGTGGAGCGGGGGCAGAAGGAGGCATCCTCCGAGCTGCTCTCCGCTATCTGCGACGCGCTTGACGTACGGATGTCCGAGCTGATGCGCGAGGTGAGCGACGAGCTCGCCCTCGCCGAGCTGGCCGAGTCGGCGGCAGCGGTCCCGTCGGAGCCGGTGTCCGCACCGGTTCGTCCGAGGCTCAATTCCGTCTCCGTGGCCGGTGTCCCGCCGGAGCGGGTGACGATCAAGGCGCCTGCGGAGGCAGTGGACGTCGTCGCGGCATAGCGCCTGCGACCGGCATCAGATGTGCGCGAAACCCCGGCCGGGTGAATCCCGCCGGGGTTTTGTGTTGTCCGGTGCGGGGTGTCCGGTGATGGGCGTTCGGGGGTTGTCCGCTGTGGGGCGCTCGGGGTTGTCCCGTGGCGGTGCCCGGCGCCCGCTCTGCTGTGTCCGGATTGGTCTGAATGTGCCATCGTGGGGTGGAGTTGATCGCTCCGATCGTCCCGCTGTGGAGGTGGATCGTCCGTGTACGTCGTGAAGAGCCCGCTGTCCGACGCCGAACTCGAGACCGTGTCCGAGGCCCTGCAGGGCGCTCTGGTCGACCTCGTGGACCTCTCGCTGGTGGCGAAGCAGGTCCACTGGACCGTGGTCGGTCCGCGCTTCCGCTCCGTGCACCTGCAGCTCGACGAGGTCGTCGACACCGCGCGGCTGCACTCCGACACGGTCGCCGAACGCGCCTCGACGCTGGGCGTCCCGCCGGACGGGCGGGCCGCGACGGTGGCCGGGACGAGCGGGATCGGCGCGGTGCCCGCGGGCTGGATCAAGGACGTGGACGCGGTGGCCATCCTGGTGGACGCGCTGGCCGCCGTGATCACCCAGATGCGGGATCGGGTCGTGGCGACCGGGGAAGCGGACCCCGTCAGCCAGGACATCTTCATCGGGATCACCGCCGACCTCGAGAAGCATCACTGGATGTTCCAGGCCGAGAACGGCGGCTGAAGTCGCCGGACGGCCGGCGGGCGAGGTGGTGGTGCGGTGGTGCGGTCGGTGACGGTGGGCCGGCGGCGGTTGCTGCGCCTGATACCGGCCCTGGCGCTGGGCGCGCTGTGGTGGTGGGGGGTGCTGCGGCTGGCGTTCGCGCCGGACGCGGGGGCGTTCGAGGGGGCGGTCGCCGCCGGGGGCTGGGGGCTGAGTCTGCTGCCGGTGCACGCCCTGCCGAAGTCGCGGGCGGTGGGGGTCGTCGGGGCGCCGGGCCATCACGGCGCGCGGCGCGTGCGGGCCCGGGCGCTCGATGTCGGACGGGAGCTCGGCGGGGGACTGTGGGCGGGCGTCACCAGGGCATGGCGACGCCTCCGTTCGGGCGGAGGATCTGGCCCGTCGTGAACGAGGCGGCGTCCGAGGCGAGATGCAGCACCGCGTGGGCGATGTCCTCGGCCTCGCCGACACGGCCCAGCGGCGACATGCGCGCCATCACGGACTCGACGCGGGCCTGCTCGCTCTCGTCCTGCCGATTCGTCATGGGAGTGCGGATCCAGCCGGGGGCCACGGCGTTGACGCGGATTCCGTGCGGCCCGATCTCGGTGGCCAGGGTCTTCGTGAGCTGGACGACGGCCGCCTTGGCCGCTCCGTAACAGAGCAGTTCGGGTCCGCCGGTGTCGACCGCGCCGGAGGCCATCGTGACGATGCTGCCCCGGGTGCCCGCGGCGATCATCGCCCTGGCCGCTTCCTGGCAGGCGTACAGGACGCCCTTGAAGTTGACCGCGAGGACGCGGTCCAGGTCCTCGTCCTGGGTCTCCAGCACGGTGCTGCGGTGCATGATGCCGGCGACCGCGGCCATGATGTCGAGGCCGCCGGACGTGGCTACGGCCGTGGCCACCGCCTCGGCGACCTGGGCCCGATCGGTCACGTCCACCGTGTGGACGTGGGCCGTGCCGCCCTGTTCCTTGATGAGGGCCGCCGTCTCGTGCAGCCCCTGGGTGTCGCGGTCCGCGCCGTGCACGGTGGCACCGGCTTCGGCCAGGAGCGCCGCGGTGGCGCGCCCGATGCCGCCGGCGGCGCCGGTGACGAATGCGGTGCGTCCGGTGAGGTCGTACGCCTTGACCGACATGGGGGGACCGTACGAGCGAATCTGACGGGTCGTCAATTGGTGTGCGTGGATTGCTTGGTCAGTACATGGTCCGGTCAGGAGGTTGCCTGGTCGGCGGATTGCCAGGGCAAGAGGACTGCCCGGTCGGCTGATTGCCCGGTCAGGGGGAGGGTGACGGGCCCTTCTGGCAGGCCGGGCACCAGTAGGTGGGGCGGGCGCGGGTGCCGTCGCCCTGGTCCGCGACCCGGATCGGGGTGCGGCAGCGCAGGCACGGGCGCGGGGCGCGTCCGTACACGAAGAGGCGCTCGTCGGGGCGGCCGCGACCCGTGGTGACGCGGATCGGACGGTCCCGGTTGGCCTCGAGGAGCTTCTTCGCGAGTGGCGCGATGTGCTCGGCGGTGCCGGGCGGCAGCTCGCCGAGGGGGAGCCAGGGGGTGACCCGGAGCAGGAAGCAGAGCTCGGACTTGTAGATGTTGCCGATGCCCGCGAGGTTGCGCTGGTCCAGGAGGGCTTCGCCGAGCGGGCGGGCCGGGTCGGCGAGCAGCCGGGTCAGCGCCGTGTCCGGATCCCAGTCGGGGCCGAGCAGATCGGGGCCGAGATGGCCGACGGCCTTGGACTCCTCGGAGGTGCGCAGGAGTTCGAGCACGGGCAGCCGGTAGCCGACGGCCGTGCGCTCCGCCGTACCCAGGATCGCGCGGATCTGGTGTGCCGGGCCGCCGCGCCAGCGCTCGCCCGGCGCGTACACCTTCCAGGAGCCGTCCATCCGCAGATGCGAGTGGAGGGTCAGGCCGCCCTCGATCCGGGTCAGCAGATGCTTGCCGCGCGGGGTGACGTCCAGCACTGTGCGCCCGGTGAGGTCCGCCGTGGCGAACCGGGGGACGCGCAGGTCGGAGCGGGTCAGCACCTGGCCCGCGAGCGCGCTGTGCAGGCGCCGCGCGGCCTGTAGGACGGTGTCTCCTTCGGGCATGGGGTCAGCCTAGGTCCCGAGCGGTGATGGCCGACGCGGGCTGCGCCTAGGCGCGCAGGCGCAGTCCGCGGGGCGTCGCATGGAAACCGGCTCCTTCCAGGAGAGGGGCGTACGGGGAGGTCAGCGCCGCCGTGCCGTTGATCCGCTCGACCGTGATCGTGCCGAGCGCGCCGGAGAGGGCCGCGTCGGCCAGGGCCTGGGCGGCGGCGGGCAGTCTCGGGTCCGCGGCGACCCCGGCCGGGGTCGGATCGTCCGGCCCGTCGGCGGTCGGCCAGGCCAGCAAGGTCTTGCCGCCGCGCTCCATATAGACCGTCAGCTCGCCGTCGACGAGCACGACCAGGGAGCCCGCCTTGCGGCCCGGCTTGTGGCCCGCGCCGCTCGGGGGCTCGGGCCAGGGCAGGGCCGCCCCGTACGCGTTCGCCGGATCCGACGCGGCCAGGACGAGGGCGCGGGGCGCCGCGCTCTTCGGGGCCGGAGCGTCGACGGGCGCGTACGGGTCGGGCGGGGCCGCACCGCGTTCGCGCGCGTTCGCCGCCGCGCGCAGACGGTCCACCGCGCCGTCCATCGCGAACTGGGCGGCGCCGAGTCCTTCCACCACGTAGCCCCGCCGCGCCTGCCCGCTCTCCTCGAAGACGGACAGGATGCGGTACGTCGCCGAGAAGCCGCCCTCGACCCCCTCGGCGGCGACCGCGCCACGGGTGACCACGCCGTGCCGGTCGAGCAGGGTCCGGGCCAGCGCGTGCGCGCGCACGGTCGGGTCGGGCTCCTGGTCCGGCAGCACCGACCAGCGGCCGGCGACCGTGGGCGGGCCGGTGCGCGAGGCGGGCCGGGCCGCGCCGGTGAGGCTTCCGTAGCGGCCGCGCGGGACGGCCCGGCGCGCGCGGTGCGCCGTGGACCCGGCGGTGCGGCCCGAGCCGAGCAGGGCGCGCATCGGGGCCAGCGTGTCGTTCGTCAGCCGCCCGGACCAGGCCAGCTCCCAGATGGTGTCCGCCAGTTGGGGATCGGTCGCCTCGGGGTGGGTCGTGGCCCGGACCTGGTCGGCGATCTGACGGAAGAACAGGCCGTAGCCGCCGGACAGGGTGTCCAGGACCGCGCGGTGGAGCGGTGACTGCTCCAAGGGGTGCGGGGGCGGCAGGAGCAGGGGCGCGGTGTCGGCCAGGTAGAGACTCACCCAGCCGTCCTTGCCGGGCAGGGAACCGGCCCCGGCCCACACCACCTCGCCGGTCGCGGTCAGCTCGTCCAGCATCGCCGGGGCGTAGCCGCTCACGCGGGACGGCAGGACGAGCTTCTCCAGGGCCGAGGCCGGCACGGAGGCGCCTTGCAGCTGCTCGATCGCCCGCACCAGGCCGTCGATGCCGCGCAGGCCGTGCCCGCCGACGTGCTGCCACTGGGGCAGGAACTGGGCCAGCGCGGCGGGCGGCACCGGCTCCAGCTCGTGCCGCAGCGCGGCCAGCGACCGGCGTCGCAGCCTGCGCAGGACCGCCGCGTCGCACCACTCCTGGCCGATCCCCGCCGGATGGAACTCGCCCTGCACGACCCGGCCGGCCGCGGCCAGCCGCTGCAGCGCGCCCTCGGTGACCGCGGTGCCCAGTCCGAAGCGCGCGGCGGCCTGCGTCGAGGTGAACGGGCCGTGCGTACGGGCGTAGCGCGCCAGGAGGTCGCCCAGCGGGTCCTTGACAGGCTCGGTGAAGGCCTCGGGGACACCGACCGGGAGCGCGGTGCCGAGCGCGTCCCGCAGACGTCCCGCGTCCTCGATGGCCGCCCAGTGGTCCGTTCCCGCGACGCGGACGCGGATCGCGCGGCGGGCGCCCGCGAGCTCCTCGGCCCAGCCGGGCTCCGCGCCGCGCTCCGCCAGCTCGGCGTCCGTGAGCGGCCCGAGCATGCGCAGCCGGTCGGCGACACCCTCGGCGTCCTTGATCCGGCGGTCCTCGGTGCGCCACTGGAGCTCCTGCTCCAACTCCGCGAGGACGTCCGCGTCGAGCAGCTCGCGCAGCTCCGCCTGTCCGAGCAGCTCGGCCAGCAGCCGGGAGTCCAGGGACAGGGCGGCCGCGCGGCGCTCGGCGAGCGGTGAGTCGCCTTCGTAGAGGAACTGCGCCACGTAGCCGAACAGCAGGGAGCGGGCGAAGGGGGACGGCTCGGGAGTGGTGACCTCCACGAGCCGCACCTTGCGCGACTCGATGTCGCCCATCAGCTCCGCGAGGCCCGGTACGTCGAAGACGTCCTGGAGGCACTCCCGAACGGCTTCCAGGACGATCGGGAAGGAGCCGAACTCGCTCGCCACCTCGAGCAGTTGCGCGGCGCGCTGGCGCTGCTGCCACAGTGGCGTGCGCTTGCCGGGATTGCGCTTCGGGAGCAGCAGCGCGCGGGCGGCGCACTCGCGGAAGCGGGAGGCGAACAGGGCGGAGCCGCCGACCTGATCGGTGACGATCTGGTCCACGTCCCCCTTGTCGAAGGCGACGTCCGCCGCACCGATGGGGGCCTGGTCGGCGTCGTACTCCAGGCCCGGCTTGGAGGGCTCCTGGTCGAGCAGGTCCAGGCCCATCAGGTCGGCGTCGGGCAGCCGCAGCACGATCCCGTCGTCCGCGTGCATGACCTGCGCGTCCATGCCGTACTTCTCGCCGAGCCGGGCGCCGAGGGCGAGCGCCCAGGGAGCGTGCACCTGGGCGCCGAAAGGGGAGTGGACGACGACCCGCCAGTCGCCCAGCTCGTCGCGGAAGCGCTCCACCACGATGGTGCGGTCGTCCGGGACGTGCCCGCACGCCTCGCGCTGCTCCGCCAGGTAGGAGAGCACGTTGTCCGCGGCCCAGGTGTCCAGGCCGGCCGCGGTGAGCCGGCCGCGCGCGTCCTCGGGCGCCAGCGAGCCGACCTCGCGCAGGAACGCGCCCACCGCGCGTCCCAGTTCGAGCGGGCGGCCCAGCTGGTCGCCCTTCCAGAACGGCAGGCGGCCGGGGACACCGGGCGCGGGGGAGACCAGGACACGGTCGCGCGTGATGTCCTCGATGCGCCAGGAGCTGGTGCCCAGCGTGAACACGTCCCCGATCCGGGACTCGTAGACCATCTCCTCGTCGAGCTCGCCGACGCGGCCGCCGCCCTTCTTCGGGTCGGCTCCCGCGAGGAAGACGCCGAACAGGCCGCGGTCCGGGATCGTGCCGCCCGAGGTGACGGCGAGCCGCTGGGCGCCGGGGCGGCCCGTGACCGTACCGGCCACGCGGTCCCACACCACGCGCGGGCGCAGCTCGGCGAACGCGTCGGAGGGATAGCGCCCCGCCAGCATGTCGAGCACGCCCGTGAACGCCGACTCCGGGAGCGAGGCGAACGGGGCGGCGCGGCGCACCAGGGCGAGCAGATCGTCGACCTGCCAGGTGTCCAGGGCGGTGATCGCCACCAGCTGCTGGGCCAGCACGTCCAGCGGGTTCGCCGGGACGCGCAGGGACTCGATGGCGCCCGTGCGCATGCGCTCCGTCACCACCGCCGACTGCACCAGGTCCCCCCGGTACTTCGGGAACACGACACCGGTGGAGACCGCGCCCACCTGGTGTCCCGCGCGGCCCACCCGCTGAAGCCCGGACGCCACCGAGGGCGGCGACTCCACCTGCACGACCAGGTCGACCGCGCCCATGTCGATGCCCAGCTCCAGGCTCGACGTGGCGACGACCGCGGGCAGCCGCCCCGCCTTCAGGTCCTCCTCGACCAGCGCGCGCTGCTCCTTGGACACCGAGCCGTGATGCGCGCGGGCGATGACGGTGGGGGCGCCCGCCGCGGCGCCCGAGCCGCCCATGAGTTCGGCCGGGGCGTGGTCCTCGGGGAGTGCCTCCCCTGTGGTGCGCTCGTACGCGATCTCGTTCAGCCTGTTGCACAAGCGCTCCGCCAGGCGGCGGGAGTTGGCGAAGACGATCGTCGAACGATGGGCCTCGATGAGATCCGCGATGCGCTCCTCCACATGCGGCCAGATCGAGGGGCGCTCCGCGCTCTGCTCCCCGTCGGCGACCGGCGAGCCGCCCAGCTCGGCGAGGTCCTCCACCGGCACGACCACCGACAGGTCGAACTCCTTGCCGGACGGCGGCTGGACGATCTCCACCTTGCGCTGCGGCGACAGATAGCGGGCCACCTCGTCGACCGGGCGGACCGTCGCCGACAGGCCGATGCGGCGGGCCGGACGCGGAAGCAGCTCGTCGAGGCGCTCCAGGGAGAGCGCCAGGTGGGCGCCGCGCTTGGTGCCCGCCACCGCGTGCACCTCGTCCAGGATCACCGTCTCGATGCCCGTCAGCGCGTCCCGCGTCGCCGAGGTCAGCATCAGGAACAGCGACTCGGGGGTGGTGATCAGGATGTCCGGCGGGCGCGTGGCCAGCGCCCTGCGCTCCGCCTGCGGGGTGTCGCCGGAGCGGATGCCGACCTTCACCTCCGGCTTGGGCAGGCCCAGGCGCACGGCCTCCTGCCGGATGCCGGTCAGCGGACTGCGCAGATTGCGCTCGACGTCGACCGCGAGAGCCTTCAGCGGCGACACGTACAGGACCCGGCAGCGCTTCTTCGGGTCGGCCGGCGCGGGCGTGGACGCCAGCTGGTCCAGCGCGGCGAGGAACGCGGCCAGCGTCTTGCCGGAACCGGTCGGCGCGACGACCAGCACGTCCGAACCCGCGCCGATCGCCCGCCATGCCCCGGCCTGCGCGGACGTGGGCGCGGAGAAGGCCCCCGTGAACCAGCCGCGGGTCGCGGGGGAGAAGCCGTCGAGCGCCGCGTGGGTCCCACGGGCGTCGAGGGCGCTGTGAGCGTCGCCCGTGTCCCGGGCTCCGTCGCTGGACCTGACCATGCCCCCCATCCTGCACCCCGCCACTGACATCAGCCGTGACCTGCGGAAACGGTGAACTCACGGCGCGTGACATGACGCAGAATGGAGGCCATGGCGGGACAGGGCGAATGGGCACGGCACTGGCAGTACGAACGACTGCCCGGGCTCGACCTGCTGCGCGCCCGCTACGTCCGGCACACCTTCCCGCGCCACAGCCACGACGGCTTCGTCTTCGGCGCGGTCACGCAGGGCGTCGAAGCGGTCGGCATACCCGGCGAGACGCTCCACGCGGGCCCCGGCAGCGTCGTCATGATCAACCCCGAGGTGGCGCACACCGCGAAGGCGGGCGGGCCCGACGGGTGGGCGTACTTCACGCTGTACCCGTCGGCCGAGCTCGTCGCGGAGGTCGCCGCCGAGACCACCACCGTCCGAGGCAGCGCCGCTTTCGCGGAGCCCATCGTCACCGACCCGTACGCGGCACGGCTGATCCGTGAGGTGCACCGCGCGGCGGAACAGGGGAACGCGCTGGCCGCCGACGGCCTGCTCCGGGTCGTGCTCGCCCGGATGCTCCGCGACCACGGCACCACGCGCGCGGTCCGGCCGCGCCGCTCCGCCGGGACCGTCGCCGCGGCCCGCGCGCGAGAGCTCCTGGAGGACCGGATGGCCGACCCGCCCTCCCTCGACGCCCTCGCGGCCGAGCTGGGCACCAGCTCCTTCGCCCTCCTGCGGGCGTTCCGCGACGCCTACGGGATGCCGCCGCACGCCTGGCTCACCGACGCGCGCGTGCGCCGCGCACGCGGCCTCCTGGAGGCGGGCACACCGCCGGCCGACGTCGCCGCGACCGTGGGCTTCACCGATCAGCCCCATCTGAACCGGCACTTCACCCGCATCGTCGGGGTGCCGCCGGGCGCCTACCAGAAAGAGCGCACCAGGGAGCGCAAGAACGTACAAGACCGGTGACCTCCTCCTCTCGTAGCGTCCACGACGTGGCAGAACAGGACCTGGCTGAACAACAGTCGATCGAGCAGCAGTCGACATCGACAGACATACCTGCGGAGGGAGGTGGCGGGGCCGGCAAGCCCGATGCAGCCGTCGTCCGGGACGCGCTCGGCGTCGGCGTGGCCGTCGGACTCTCTGGCTTCGCCTTCGGGGTGACCTCGGCGGGCAGCGGCCTCACCGTGCTCCAGACGTGCGTGCTCAGCCTCCTGGTCTTCACCGGGGCCTCGCAGTTCGCGCTCGTCGGGGCGCTGGCGGGCGGCGGCAACCCGTTCACAGCGGCGGCCGGCGCCTTCTTCCTCGGCGTGCGCAACGCGTTCTACGGGCTGCGGCTCTCGCAACTGCTCGCTCTGCCGCGCGCGGTGCGCCCGTTCGCCGCGCACTGGGTGATCGACGAGACGGCCGCCGTCTCCCTCGCGCAGCCGACCCGGCGCAGCGCCCGTATCGGCTTCACCGTGACCGGCCTGACCCTGTACGTGCTGTGGAACCTGACCACCCTGCTGGGCGCCCTCGGCGCGGAGGCTCTGGGCGACACCGACGCCTGGGGGATCGACGCCGCGGGACCGGCGGTGTTCCTCGCCCTGCTCGCGCCCATGCTGAAGAGCACCACGGAGCGTGCCGTCGCGGGCATCGCCGTCGTCCTGGGCCTGGGCCTGCTGCCCGTGCTGCCCGCGGGCGTGCCCGTGCTCGTCGCCGCACTGGCCGCACCGGCCGTGCTCTGGGCCGAGGGACGCAGGCGCGGTGCCCCTCGCGCGGCACAAGAAGAGCGACCGCCGGAAGAAGCAGGCGCCGCACAAGAAGGCTCCGCACAAGAAGGCGCGGCGCAAGACGGCGCGACAAGAGAAGGACACGCGGCACAAGAAGGGCGCGCGTCGCAAGGAGGAGACGACCGATGAACTTCTGGATGGCCATCGGAGTCACCGCGGTCGGCTGCTACGCGGTCAAGCTCATCGGCCTGCTCGTGCCCGCCGGCGCGCTGGAACGCCCCGTGGTGCAGCGACTCTCCGCGCTGCTGCCGGTCGCCCTCCTGGCGGCGCTCACGGCCCAGCAGACCTTCGCTGACGGCCGCGTCCTGGTGCTCGACGCCAAGGCCGCCGGAGTCGCGGCGGCAGCCGTCGCCCTGGTGCTGCGAGCCCCGTTCCTCGTGGTGGTCGGGGCCGCCGTGGTGGTCACGGCGGGAGTGCGCGCGCTGACCGGATGACGGCCCCGCACGGGGCGCCTCGGTCTGGTGACGCGTCCCAGCGCCCCACGGAGTGCATCGGAAGGCGCGCACGAGGCGGACGGCGCAGCTGACCCGGAGGTGAGGACAGGGCAGGCCGGTCGGTTCGGACGCCTCCTACAAGGGGCGACCGTAGGCGCGCAGGGTGCGCAGCGCCTCGACGGTCACCAAGGGGCGCGCCTCCAGGACGACCGCGGGGGACCAATGGCGCCAGTTGACCGGCCAGCCGCCGTCCTCCTGCTGCTCGCTCTCCAGATGGTCCAGCGAACGCGCCATCTCCTCGTCGGTGAACCAGGCGCACGCCAGCGACTCCGGCGCCTTCGCGTAGTCGTGCGGGAAATGGTGCTCACCCGGGGCGTAGCCCGGCGCCACCTCGTAGGTGTCGCGGCGCGCGGGGTCCAGCACCGCGAGATGCTGCTCTCGCACCAGGCGTCCGAGCCGGTCGGCGGCGGCGCGCGCACGTGGGCGGTCCGGCACACCGTCGAGGAAGGCAACCGCTGCCTCGATCTCGTACGGATGTGACGTCTTCAGGGCGTCGACGGCGGCCCAGCAGAACTCCGTGGCCCGGAAGAGCCAGGCGTGCCACACCTCGTTGCGGTGCAGCAGGCCGACGACGGGGCCGGTGGCGAGCAGCTCGCTCGGCGGGTCGTCGACCACGGGCACGAACGGGGCATGGGGGTAGCCGCGCTGGCTGGGAAGCACCGCCGGAAGGGCTCCTTCCGGCGTGGAGACGGCGGTGAGATAGCGGCACACGTGATCCGCCCGCCGACCCGAGCAGCGCCCGATCGTGTCCAGGACGCGGAGCGCGTGCCCGGTGTGCAGGGGCTGGCTCACCGGACCGCGCAGATCGGGTTCGAGCGCGTGTCCGTAGCCGTCGTCCTCGGTGCCGTAGGCGTTCAGGGCGGTCTCGACGGCGTCGGCGGCGGCGTCGGACTCGCCCGCGAGGAAGTGATAGGCGAAGCGGCGCTGCTCCAGGACGCGCGCGGTCGACCAGATGAACGCCTCGGCACGCGCGAGCCGCGACGCCGGGGGCGAGGAAGGTGAGGAGGGCGATGAGGGGCGTGGGGATGCTCCGGTTCCGGCCATGTTCCGACCGTAGGGCGCACAGCCCGTACGACAAGTGCCCCGGGCCCGGCTGCACTCTCAAGGGCGGGATACTGGGGTCATGCGGTTGACGGTCTTCTGGCAGCTAATGGCGGATCACTTCGGATCCGGGTACGCCGACACGTTCGCGCGCGACCACGTGATGGCGGGGCTCGGCGGGCGCACGGTCCACCAGGCGCTCGACTCCGGGTGGGAGGCGAAGGACGTCTGGCGCGTGGTGTGCTCCACGATGAACGTGCCGGCGGAGAAGCGCTGACCGGGGTGACGGATCGGGGGCGGTCACCGGCAGTCGCCGGCGTGGGCGAGACTGGCACGGTGGCAGCGACAGACGAGACCCTCCAGACGGCCGACGCCGCACAGCACGGCACGACGCCCCCCGCGGCGCCTCCCGGCCCGGCGGCGCCGCGCGCGGGCATGCCGCGCTGGCTGCCGCGTGCCATGGTGCTCGCCCTCACCCTCGTCGCCTGTTTCCAGCTGGGCAGTTGGGCCTTCCACCAGGTCACCGGGCTGCTGATCAACGTACTGATCGCGTTCTTCCTCGCGCTCGCCGTGGAGCCCGCCGTGAGCTGGATGGCGGGGCGCGGAATGCGTCGCGGCCTCGCCACGGCCACCGTCTTCCTCGGCGTGATGATCGCGGGAGCCGGCTTCATCGTGCTGCTCGGCTCGATGCTCGCGGGCCAGATCGTGGACATGGTCGAGGACTTCCCGAAGTACCTCGACCAGGTCATCAACTGGATCAACCAGACGTTCCACACGGACCTCAACAGGGTCGAGGTCCAGGACAGCCTGCTCCACTCCGACTGGCTGCAGAAGTACGTCCAGAACAGCGCGACCGGCGTCCTGGACGTCTCCACACAGGTGCTCGGCGGGCTGTTCCAGCTGCTGACGATCCTGCTGTTCTCGTTCTACTTCGCCGCCGACGGGCCTCGGCTGCGGCGTGCGCTGTGCTCGGTGCTGCCGCCGGCCAAGCAGGCCGAGGTGCTGCGCGCCTGGGAGATCGCCGTCGACAAGACGGGCGGCTACCTGTACTCGCGCGGGCTGATGGCGCTGATCTCCGGGGTCGCGCACTACATCCTGCTCGCGCTGCTCGACGTGCCGTACGCGCCCGTGCTCGGCATGTGGGTCGGACTCGTCTCGCAGTTCATCCCGACGATCGGCACGTACCTGGCGGGCGCGCTGCCGATGCTGATCGCCTTCACCGTCGACCCCTGGTACGCGCTGTGGGTGCTGGGCTTCGTCGTGGTCTACCAGCAGTTCGAGAACTATGTGCTGCAGCCGAAGCTGACCGCGAAGACGGTCGACATCCACCCCGCCGTCGCCTTCGGATCGGTCATCGCGGGCACGGCGCTGCTCGGCGCCGTCGGCGCGCTGATCGCGATCCCGGCGGTGGCGACGCTGCAGGCGTTCCTCGGCGCGTACGTGAAGCGGTACGACGTCACCGACGACCCCCGGGTGCACGGCCACCGCAGACGGACCGGGGAGTCGCTCGTGGCCCGTGTCCGGCGTGCGGTGCAGGGGCAGGAGCGGGCCGACTAGTCCCGGTCCGGGCGTGGCACGCGGACGACCGCGGTGCCCCCGGCCAGATCCACCGTCGTCCTGTTCGGCGGCGCTCCGTCGTCCTCGCCGTCGGGCAGGACCAGAGCGGACTGCCGCTCCTTCAGCTCGTTCTGCTTGCCCGGCGACAGGCTCGCGTGCAGCTGCTCGAACCCCGTCGCCGATATCTGCCCCTGGCGTGCGCCGTTCCGCCACGGCAGCATGCCCGCCCGGCCCGCGCGCAGCAGCAGCTGGTCGGTGAAGGCGATCACCGTCAGGAGGATCACGAGCCCGGGCAGGGTCATGAAGAAGACGAGTTCCATGGCCCCAGTATCGGGAGCGGATCGGTCGCCGGTGCCCCGCGTGGTGCGCTTGACACCAAAATCGAACATCCATTCTTATTGAGTGTCCAAGGGCACACTGCCCAGGATTCCCAAGGGATCCGGGCAGTGCTGGCCCGGCGAGGAGCCTCGAGTTATCCACAGGCGGACGGGCGTCGAGGCCGATTGTCAGTGGCAGGCGTTAGCGTCTTTGACGTGAAGCGATCGACACAAGCAAACCGGGTGGAACCCATGGCAGGAACCGACCGCGAGAAGGCGCTCGACGCCGCGCTCGCACAGATTGAACGGCAATTCGGCAAGGGCGCAGTGATGCGCATGGGCGAGCGGCCGAACGAGCCCATCGAGGTCATCCCCACCGGGTCGACCGCGCTCGACGTGGCCCTCGGCGTCGGCGGCCTGCCGCGCGGCCGTGTGGTGGAGGTCTACGGCCCGGAGTCCTCCGGTAAGACGACCCTGACCCTGCACGCCGTCGCCAACGCCCAGCGGGCCGGCGGCGCGGTGGCCTTCGTGGACGCCGAGCACGCTCTCGACCCCGAGTACGCGAAGAAGCTCGGCGTCGACATCGACAACCTGATCCTGTCCCAGCCGGACAACGGTGAGCAGGCTCTCGAGATCGTCGACATGCTGGTCCGCTCCGGCGCCCTCGACCTCATCGTCATCGACTCCGTCGCCGCGCTCGTGCCGCGCGCGGAGATCGAGGGCGAGATGGGCGACTCGCACGTGGGTCTGCAGGCCCGTCTGATGTCCCAGGCCCTGCGAAAGATCACCAGCGCGCTCAACCAGTCCAAGACCACCGCGATCTTCATCAACCAGCTGCGCGAGAAGATCGGCGTGATGTTCGGCTCGCCGGAGACCACGACCGGTGGCCGCGCCCTGAAGTTCTACGCCTCCGTGCGCCTCGACATCCGTCGCATCGAGACCCTCAAGGACGGCACGGACGCGGTCGGCAACCGCACCCGCGTCAAGGTCGTCAAGAACAAGGTCGCGCCCCCCTTCAAGCAGGCCGAGTTCGACATCCTCTACGGCCAGGGCATCTCCCGCGAGGGCGGCCTGATCGACATGGGCGTGGAGCACGGCTTCGTCCGCAAGGCCGGCGCCTGGTACACGTACGAGGGCGACCAGCTCGGCCAGGGCAAGGAGAACGCGCGCAACTTCCTGAAGGACAACCCCGACCTGGCCAACGAGATCGAGAAGAAGATCAAGGAGAAGCTCGGCGTCGGTGTCCGTCCGCAGGAGCCGGGCAGCGAGCCGGGCACGGACGCGGCAGCCGCCGCACCCGCCGACGACGCGGCCAAGTCGGTCCCCGCGCCCAAGGCGGGCAAGCCCAAGGCCGCGGCGGCCAAGAGCTAGTCCGTGACACGACGCACCGACTGGGCCGAGTACGACGCCCGCCCCGCCGTCCCCGAGGACCGGGGGCACGGCGGCGCCGGGCAGGGCGACGCCGCGCCCGGGGACACGGGGTTCGACGTCGCACCGGGGGACGGCGCGGTGGACGGACCGCGCCGTGGTGGACGTGCGCGCGCCGCAAGCGGGTCGCGCGGGCGGCGGCGCCGGGGCGGATTCGGGGATCCGCCCGGTGCCGCGCAGGACGACGGCCCCCCTGACCCGTCGAGGGCCGGGCGAGGGGAGCCGTCAGGGGACCCGGCGGAGCGGGCGCGGAACATCTGTCTGCGCCTGCTCACCGGGACCCCGCGCACGCGCAAGCAGCTCGCGGACGCGCTGCGCAAGCGGGAGATCCCGGACGAGGTGGCGGAGGAGGTGCTGTCCCGGTTCGAGGAGGTCGGACTGATCAACGACACTGCCTTCGCGGACGCCTGGGTGGAGTCCAGACATCATGGCCGCGGCCTGGCGCGCCGAGCCCTCGCGAGGGAACTGCGCACCAAGGGCGTGGACTCCGCCGTGATCGACGAGGCCGTGGGGCAGCTGGACTCGGAGCAGGAGGAGGACACCGCCCGCGAGCTCGTCGCCCGCAAGCTCCGCTCCACCCGGGGCCTCGACCGGGACAAGCGGCTGCGCCGTCTCGCCGGCATGCTCGCGCGCAAGGGCTACCCGGAGGGCATGGCGCTCCGCGTGGTCAGACAGGCCTTGGAGGAAGAGGGGGAGGACACGGAGGACCTGGGTTTCCCGGACTGAGCCCGAGCCGTCTCCTCCTGCGCCCTGCCCTCCCGGGCCCTCCCCGGCAGCACCGTCAGGCCTCCGACTCCTGCCGCTTCAGTCTCCAGCCCTCAGACCTCCGGCCCCGTCACCGGCAGCCCCTCCGACCGCCACGCCTGGAAGCCGCCCACGAGGTCCGTGGCCCGGTGCAGGCCCAGTTGGCGCAGGGACGCGGCCGCGAGGCTGGAGGCGTAGCCCTCGTTGCAGACGACCACGACGCGGAGGTCGTGGCCGGTCGCCTCGGGGGAGCGGTGGCTGCCCCAGGGGTCGAGTCGCCACTCCAGCTCGTTGCGCTCCACGACGAGGGCGCCGGGGATCAGACCGTCGCGCTCGCGCAGCGCCGCGTAGCGGATGTCGACCAGCAGCGCTTCGCCGCCGGCCGCGAGTGCGAAGGCCTCGCGCGCTTCGACCCGGTCGAGCCCGGACCGTACGCGCTCGAGCAGGTCGTCGATGCCGACGGGGGCCGGTACGGAGTCCGGGGCGGGAATCAGGTCGGGAACCAGGTCGGGAGTCGGGTCGGCATTTGGCGGGTCGGGGTTCGGGGGTGTGGTCACTGCCAGTCCTCCGGGCGTTCGACCGCTTCGAGGCGCAGGACCTGGCCCGTACGGCTGTACCGGCGGATCCGCGGCAGCGGCGGATAGTAGGCGTGGACCGAGACGGCGTGCTCGGTGGGGGACTGGTTGAGGACCTCGTGCACGTGGTGGACGCCGAAGGCGCGCCCCGAGCCGGGGCCCAACGCGCGTTCCCTGTCGACGTCCTCGGACAGTTCCAGGGTCTTCCAGCCGTCCGTGGGCAGACGCGCGGCCAGGGAGTTCTCGGTGAGTTCGCCGGACGCGGTGAGGAACGCGCCGACCGAGTCCGCGTGGTCGTGCCAGCCGGTGCCGGTGCCCGGCGGCCAGCCGATGAGCCAGGCCTCGCTGCCGCCCGGCCCGTCCAGCCGCACCCAGGTACGGCCCTCCGGATCGAGCGGCAGCGAGGCCACGAGGTCACGGTCCGCGGCGGTGCGGCGGACGAAGTCGAGCAGGTCGGCCTGGGTGGGCGCCGCGTCGGGCGCGGCCGGGGCCGAAGGCGTGCGGGAGGGCGTGGGCAGTGACACAACTACCGTCCTGGAGTTCGCGAAGGGCGCGTGCCGAGGGCGTCGGGACGACGCGGGCGCCGAGCAGCGGCGATGGACCGCGGGCACGCGGAAAGGGGAGAAGATGCGAATTCAGCAGGACGGGCGACACGTGCAGCCCGCGTAGCGGACCAGGTCCATATGGACCCTCCGCCACAGGCGCACATCGGTGTCGATCGTCACGCTCCGGAGTACACCACGGTGGCGGAGGCCGGTCAACTCACGTTCGATCAGGGCCTCCCGACGCACGGCCACGGCCGCCGCTGCCCTTGCCGCCGCCACCGCGTGCCCCGCTGCGTACGGGCTCGTCCTCGGTCGGCTCGTCCTCGGCCGACTTGCCGAGTGCGGTCCGCGCGGCGTCCAGCAGTTCGGCGGGGCGCACGCCGTTCAGCGCCGTCACCAGATGCCCGTCGGGACGCACCAGCAGCACCGTGTGCGCCGCCGCCTGCGGATACGACTCCGTCACGAGCAGCTCCGTCTCGTGCGGCAGAGCCGAGACCGCCTCCGCGAGCCGCGGCATCAGCCCCGCGGACATCCAGTGCTTGCGGTCCCACACGCCGGTACCGGGTGCGACCAGGACCACCAGGAGCCGCCCGAGACCGAGCCGGTCCCGCAGCCGCACGGTCGAGCCGTCCGGCGCGGTGACACGGACGTCGGACACCGCGGCGCCGGGCTCCGTACCGATCGCGGCCGCCGCCCCCGTGACCGGAGCGGCGAGCGGGGAGTCCGGATAGCCGCCGGGGGCACCGAGCGGGCCGAGCCCGAGGTGACCGTCCGTGAGCAGCGCGTCGTGCCCCCGGGCGGCGCCGGGCACGTACGAGCGCAGGCCGCCGCCCCCGCGCAGTATCGGCAGCGACTGGTCCGCGGCCCGCAGCCGGCCGGCGACGACGGCGCGGCGCTCCGCCTGATAGCTGTCGAGCAGCGCGGACGACCCGCCACGCGGACCGTCGTGCCAGGCCAGGGCCAGCTTCCAGGCCAGATTGTCGGCGTCGCGCAGGCCCTCGTCGAGGCCCTGCGTACCGAGAGCGCCCAGCAGGTGCGCGGCGTCCCCGGCGAGGAAGGCACGCCCCACCCGCCAGCGGCGGGCCAGCCGGTGGTGGACGGTGTGCACGCCCGTGTCGAGCAGTTCGTACGGCGGCGTGGAACCTCCGCACCAGCCCGCGAGGGTCTCCCGGACGCGGGCGACCAGCACGTCCGGGGTCACCAGATCGCTGCGGGGCGGCAGCAGCCAGTCCAGGCGCCAGACACCGTCGGCGAGGGGGCGTCCGACGATCTCCGAGCCCGAGGGACCCGAGGTCCGCCACGGAGGGTTCCGATGGAGCAACGCTTCACCGGGCCACGGAAGTTCCGTCCGCAGTGCGGCGACCGCGTGCCGTTCGACGGCGGTCCGCCCGGGGAAGCGGATGTCGAGGAGTTTGCGCACCGTGGAGCGGGGGCCGTCGCAGCCCACCAGATGGCTGCCGCGCCATGAGGTGCCCTCGGGGCCGCGCGTGCGCGCCGTCACGCCCGACGCGTCGTTCTCGATCGAGTCGAGGCGACTGTCGACGGCCAGCTCGACCAGGCGTTCCTCGGCGACGGCCGCGCGCAGCGCGCCGGTCAGTTCGTGCTGGGCGAGGTGCAGCGGCGCGGGGAGTTGCTCACCGAAGGTGAGCGCGCGCATCTCCTGCTTGCGGCGCAGGGAACGCCATCCGGTCCAGCGCGCGCCGACCCGGTCGAACGACCGTCCCGCCAGCCGCTCGACGAACGCGGCGGTGTCCTCGCGGAGCACCACGGTGCGGGCCGGCCGCTGCTCGTCCTTGCCGGAGCCCTCGTCGAGCACCACGGACGGCACGTCCTGGCGGGCGAGCGCGAGGGACAGCGCGAGGCCGACGGGCCCGGCGCCGACGACGATCACCGGATCCACGGCGCGGCCCCTCCTGCCCCGGAAGGCGCCGCGACCGAGGGCGCGGGCGGTGTACTGGACGTACAGAGAGAGGCAGTTGGAGCGGGGTGCGCGTTCACAGAGCGTATGCAACCCATTGCCGGTGCTTGCGTCAAGTGACGGAGGCAGTGGCGATCATGCCACTGCCTCCGTCACGACGGCCGATCGGACCGGCCCTGGTGATGCTCCGTCAGGCGCCGCCGCTCTTCGGCCCGGACAGCGTCTGGTCGATCTCGGACAGCTCCACGACGGGCTCGGTGGCCGCCGCGACGGCGATGCCCTTCTTGGCCCGGCGGCCGCGCCGCTCGATCCAGCTGGCCAGCCAGGACAGGGCCAGACACATCGCGATGTAGATGACGCCGACCACGAGGACGACCGCGGTGATCGGGTTCTCGCCGTTGACGATGATGTTGTTCGCCATCTGACGGGCCGCGAACAGCAGCTCCGTGTAGGTGATGACGTAGCCGAGCGAGGTGTCCTTGAGGGTCACCACGAGCTGGCTGATCATCGTCGGCAGCATCGCCCGTACGGCCTGCGGCAGTTGGAGCATCGTCATGACCTGCGACTTGCGCAGACCCAGAGCGTACGCGGCCTCGACCTGGCCGCGCGGCACGGAGTTGACGCCGGCCCGCAGCACCTCGGCCTGGACGCAGCCGTTGTAGACGGTCAGACCGATGACGAGCGCCCAGAAGCCGGAGTTCTCGCCGACGACCCCGAGGTTCTCCTTGTAGGTGAGGAAAAGCACCCACAAGGCGTAGATCGTGATCAGCAGCGGGACGGCGCGGAACAGCTCGATGAAGCCGGTGGCGAACCAGCTGACGGCCTTGTGGTCGGACAGCCGTGCGACCGCGAGGAGCAGGCCGAGCACCAGGGAGAGAGCACCGGCGACCGCGAACACCTGCAGGGTGGTGACCACGCCGTCGCGGATGTTGGCGCGCACACCCGCGTTGTTGAAGATGTTCCAGACCTCGGGCTCCAGCTGGCCCTTCTCGTTCATCCGGAAGATCGCGAAGGCGACCAGACCCAGGACGGCGAGAGAACCGACGACCGTGTAGAGCCGGTTGCGCATACGGGCCTTGGGGCCCGGCGCGTCGTACAGGACGCTCGAACTCATCGTGCGACCCCCATGCGCCGCTCGAGCAGCCGGAAGAGACCGCTGATGGAGAAGGTGATGACGAGGTAGCCCAGGGCCACCCACAGGAAGATCCAGCCGATCGCGAAGCCCTTGTCGCTCAGCAGCTTCTGGACGCTGAAGAGCTCGGCGACGCTGAACGCGCCGGCGATGGCGGAGTTCTTGGTCAGCGCGATGAAGATCGAGCTGAGCGGCGGCAGCACCGTACGGGTGGCCTGCGGCAGGATGATCAGCCGCAGCGTCTGCCCGAAGGTCATGCCGATCGACCGCGCGGCCTCGGCCTGGCCCAGCGGCACCGTGTTGATGCCGGAGCGGACGGCCTCGCAGACGAACGCCGAGGTGTAACAGCCCAGCGTCAGCAGGGCCTTCATCCACGGGTTCAGCCCCGGGAAGAAGATCACCGGAAGGACGAACCAGACGACGAGGAAGAGCAGCGTCAGGGGCGTGTTGCGAAAGAGCGTCACCCATGCGGTGCCGAACAGGCGCAGGGGCGGGACGGGGGAGACACGGAACCCGGCGATGATCACGCCGAGGACCATCGCCAGCAGCCCGCTGGCCAGGGTCAGCAGGACGGTGCCTATGAACCCCTCGCGGAACTCCGGGAGATAGTCGAGCAATACGTTCACGGGGATGTCCTCGTGGGCGGCGGGCGGGCAGGAAAGGCCGCGCCACGGGCGCACCGCGAACGGTGCGCCCGGAGCGGGGCGTACTCCTCAGGCGCGGAGCGCGCCGGTCAAAGGCGCTCGATCAGTAGCGCTCGAGAGCCGGCGGCTCGGTGTAGGCCGACTTCGACAGACCCAGCGTCGCGTCGTACGCCTTCTTGTAGTCGCCGTTCTTCTCATGCGCCTCGATGGCGTTGCTCACCGCGTCGCGCAGCGCCTTGTCGTCCTTGTTCATGCCGATGCCGTACGGCTCCTTGGTGAACGGCTTGCCGACCACCTTGAGCTTCGTCGGGCGCTGGGCGGCGTAGCCCTTGAGGATCGCGTCGTCCGTGGTGACCGCGTCCACCTCGTTGTTCAGCAGCTGCTGAACGCACTCGGAGTACTTGGACAGCTCGACCGTCTTCGCGCCGTACTTGGGCTTCTTGATCTCCTGCAGCGGGGTCGAGCCCTTGATGGAGCAGACCGTCTTGCCCTTGAGCGAGTCGGGGCCGGTGATGCCCTTCTCGTCCGCGCGCACCAGGAGGTCGGCACCGGCGAGGAAGTACGGGCCGGCGAAACCGACCTGCTTCTTGCGCTCGTCGTTGATCGTGTAGGTGCCTACGTAGAGGTCGACCTCGCCCTTGGAGATGGTCGTCTCACGGACGTTCGAGTCGACCGTCTTGAACTCGATCTGGTCGGGCTTGAAGCCCAGGTCGGCGGCGACCATCTTGGCGATCTCGATGTCGAAGCCGGAGCGCTTGCCGTCGGTGTCCTGGAAGCCCAGGAACGGCTGGTCGTCCTTGGCGCCGAAGACGATCTTGCCGGCCTTCTGGGCCTTCTTCAGGGTCGCGGAGTCGACCTTGACGTCCTTGGCGACCGTGTACGTCGGCAGCTTCGGCTGGTTCTTGCCACCCGAACCGCCGGCGGGCTTGTCACCGGCGTTGCCGGACTCGCCGCCACACGCGGTGGCGGTCAGGGCGAGAGCGGCGACGGTGGCCGCGACGGCGGCGGACTTGCGGAGATTCATGGTGAACATCCTTCGTGTCGGCAGATTCGGCAGTCTGAAAATTCGACGCGCGCGGAGCCTCGGGCCTCGGCCCGAGGGCGCACGTACGGCGCGCGTCTAGTGGTGCAGGATCTTCGACAGGAAGTCCTTGGCCCGGTCGCTGCGCGGATTGCTGAAGAACTGGTCGGGGGTGGCCTCTTCGACGATGCGGCCGTCCGCCATGAAGACGACACGGTTGGCGGCCGAGCGGGCGAAGCCCATCTCGTGCGTGACCACCACCATCGTCATGCCGTCCCGGGCGAGCTGCTGCATCACCTCGAGGACCTCGTTGATCATCTCCGGGTCGAGCGCCGACGTGGGCTCGTCGAAGAGCATCACCTTCGGGTCCATCGCCAACGCCCGTGCGATGGCGACACGTTGCTGCTGTCCGCCGGACAGCTGCGCGGGGTACTTGTCCGCCTGGGCGCCGACGCCCACCCGGTCCAGCAGCGCGCGCGCCTTCTCCTCGGCCTTCTTCTTGTCCGCCTTGCGGACCTTGACCTGGCCCAGCGTCACGTTCTCGAGCACCGTCTTGTGCGCGAAGAGGTTGAAGGACTGGAAGACCATGCCCACGTCGGCACGCAGCCTGGCCAGCTCCTTGCCCTCCTGGGGCAGCGGCTTGCCGTCGATCGTGATCGACCCGGAGTCCACGGTCTCCAGGCGGTTGATCGTGCGGCACAGCGTCGACTTGCCGGAGCCCGACGGGCCGATGACGACCACGACCTCGCCTCGCGCGATGGTCAGGTCGATGTCCTGGAGCACGTGCAGAGCGCCGAAGTGCTTGTTGACTGCGCTCAGCGCGACCAGTGTGTCGCCCGCGGGGGGAGTGGCGTCCTTGGTCACCGAAACTTCGGTCATCGGGGTCTTGCTCCATCCTCCTCGGTTGGGAGGACAGTAGTAACCCGGTACGACCAGCGTCATTACATCTGAGGGGAAATTGAGCATAACGATCCGGTCGCAACCGGACACGATGTGTGAAGGGCCGCGGCCCCCGCGTACCGGCTGCATAACGGAAACGGGACGGGGCCCGAAGGCTCTTGACGGCATCCTCATGGATCGGCGTGGATGCCTTGGTGAACGCAAGGGATCGACACAGGTGAGGGGGCCGGAATGAGACTGCTGCTCGTCGAGGACGACGATCACGTCGCCGCGGCCCTGTCCGCCGTGCTCTCCCGGCACGGCTTCGAGGTGCGGCACGCGCGCAACGGGGAGGAGGCCCTCCAGGCCCTCGTCCCGGACCCGGCCGGCTTCGGTGTCGTCCTGCTCGACCTGGGACTGCCCGACCAGGACGGCTACGAGGTCTGCGGCAAGATCCGCAAGCGCACCACGACGCCCGTCATCATGGTCACCGCGCGGGCGGACGTCCGCTCCCGCATCCACGGGCTGAATCTCGGCGCCGACGACTACGTGGTGAAGCCGTACGACACGGGGGAGCTGCTCGCCCGTATCCACGCGGTCAGCCGGCGCACCGTCCAGGAGGAGGCCGCCCCCGCGTCCGAGCACGAGGTGCTGCTCGGCGACGTGGTCATCGACCTGCCCACGCGGCAGGTCACCGTGGAAGGCGCCGCCGTGCAGCTCACCCGTAAGGAGTTCGATCTGCTGGCCCTGCTCGCGCAGCGGCCCGGGGTCGTCTTCCGCCGGGAACAGATCATCAGCGAGGTGTGGCGCACCAGTTGGGAGGGCACGGGACGCACCCTGGAGGTGCACGTCGCCTCCCTGCGCTCCAAGCTGCGCATGCCCGCCCTGATCGAGACCGTGCGCGGCGTCGGCTACCGGCTCGTCGCCCCGGCCGCCTAGCGGAAGCCGTAGAGTCCCCCGGGTGCGCGCCCGTCTGCTTCCGCTGCTCATCGTCCTCATGGCGGGCGTCCTGCTCGCCCTCGGCTTCCCGCTCGCCGTGAGCGTGGCCTCCGCCGAGCAGCAGAAGGTTGTCGTCGACCGCATCGACGACACCGCCCGCTTCGCCTCGCTCGCCCAGTTCGTCACCACACGTCCCGGCGAGAACGGCGCACAGGCCCCCGACGAGCGCCGGCAGACCCTCAAGAAGGAGCTCGACCGGTACTACACCGTCTACGGGATCAGGGCGGGCGTCTTCTTCCGCGACCACGTGCCGATGGCCCGGTCGCCGCGCGCCTTCGGGGTGCCCGCCAGGGGCGCCCTGCGCGAGGCCTTCGACGAGGCGCTGTACTCGCGCCGCAGCCACGACCCGTCCCAGGTGTGGCCCTGGCGGCACGGACGGCTCGTGGTGGCCTCGCCGGTCATCCGGGACGGTGACGTCGTCGCCGTCGTCGTCACCGACTCGCCCACCGGCGCGATGCGCGCCAAGACGCTGCGCGGCTGGCTGATCATCGCGGCGGGCGAGGTCGCCGCGATGCTGCTCGCGGTGGGCGCCGCGCTGCGCCTGACCGGCTGGGTGCTGCGACCCGTACGCGTCCTGGACGCCACCACCCACGACATCGCCACGGGCCGGCTCAAATCACGGGTCGCAGCCGCCGGCGGTCCGCCGGAACTCAGGCGCCTGGCCCGGTCGTTCAACGAGATGGCCGACAACGTCGAGGACGTGCTGGAGCAGCAGCGGGCCTTCGTCGCCGACGCCTCGCACCAACTGCGCAACCCGCTCGCCGCCCTGCTGCTGCGCATCGAGGTCCTGTCCTACGAACTACCGGAGGGTAACGAGGAGATCGCATCCGTTCAGGCCGAGGGCAAGCGCCTGGCCCGCGTCCTCGACGACCTGCTCGACCTCGCCCTGGCCGAGCACGCCGGCGCCGACCTCATGCTGACCGACATCGGGGCGCTCGCCGCCGAGCGCGTCGAGGCCTGGCGGCTGACGGCCGACGAGAAGGGCGTACGGCTGGTCGCGCGCTGCCCCGCCGTGACCGGCTGGGCCGACCCGATCGCCCTGTCCAGCGCCCTGGACGCCGTGGTCGACAACGCGCTCAAGTTCACGCCCGAGGGCGAGCGGGTCACGGTCACGGTCGTCGGGGGTGGTGAGACCACCGCGGTCGAGGTCACCGACGGTGGCCCCGGCCTGCGCGACGAGGAGCTCGCCCGCGTCGGCGACCGCTTCTGGCGCAGCGGCCGGCACCAGAACGTGAAGGGCTCGGGCCTCGGCCTGTCGATCTCCCGCGCCCTGCTCACGGCGGGCGGCGGCTCGATCGCGTACGCGCATCACGAACCGCACGGGCTGCGCGTGACGCTCAGGGTGCCGAGAACGGCCCCGCTGCCGCGTCAGAGCGCAGGGACAGACACCGAGCAGGATCTGGCCGGGCGGTAGCCACGGCGCGGCAGGGCAAGGCAGGGCTCAGGGTTTGACCGAGCGGTAGTAGCGCCGCGCTCCCTCGTCCAGGGTGAGCGGATCGGTGTAGATCGCCGTGCGCAGGTCGACGAGTTGCGCCGCGTGGACCTGCGCGCCGATGTGGTCCCGGCTGTCGATGACCGTGCGGGTCACGGCCTCCGCCATCTCCGGATCGATCCGCTCCGTCGTGACCAGCAGGTTCGCCACGGCCAGCGTGCTGACCGCCTTGCCGTGCTGGGCGTCCGGATAGGCGTCGGCCGGCATCGTCGCCGCCCGGTAGTAGCGCGAGGAGCCGCTCTGGGCGTGCAGTTCGTCGATCAGGCTGCCCAGCTCGACGAGACGGATCGGGAACCGCTCCGACAGCGTGCGCACGTGCTGCGTCGTCAGGCCGCCCGACCAGAAGAAGGCGTCGATCTGACCGGCCTGGAGCGCCGTCGGCATGGTGTCTATCCCGAGGCCGACGGGGGTGATGTCCTTCTCCGGATCCAGGTCCGCCGCCAGCAGGATGCGGTTCGCGATCAGCCGCACGCCGGACGCGCTCCCGCCCACGGCCACCCTCTTGCCGCGCAGATCGGCCACCGACCTGATCTTGGACGAGCGGGGCACGACGAGCTGCATGTAGTCGTCGTAGAGGCGGGCGCAGGCGCGCAAGCGCTCGGCGCCGGGCCGGCCCTCGAGCTGGTACTTGGCGACCGCGTCCGCGGCGGCGATCGTGAAGTCGGCCTTGCCGGTCGCCACCCGCCGCACGTTGTCCCACGAGCCCTCGCTGCCGTCGAGCCGCACGTCGACGCGGGGCAGATCGCGCGCCATGGCGGCCTTGAGCAGGTTCCCGTACTTCTCGTAGACGCCCGTCCTGGCGCCCGTGCTGATCGTCACCTGCCCGCTCGGCGTCTCGTCCTCCAGCGGCAGCAGCCACCACAGCAGCAGCCCGACCACCACGAGCCCGGCCACGGATCCCCGCAGGACGTGGCGGCGGGCCGGGCGGAGGCGACGGAGGGCGGTGAGCGGCATGGGCGCGATCCTGCCAGGTGGGGGCGGGGGCTGACCAGGGTTGACGGCGTACGTCACGGCCCGCCCGCCGCCGGGTGCCGGGCGTGCGGCGAGGAGGCGGCGCGGGGCGCCCCCGCGAACCCCATACCCTTGTCCGTATGAGCAGCAGCGACCCGCGCACGTCCGCCGTGGACGATCGTTCTCCCAATCCCCCCAAGACGTACGAAGTACGCACCTACGGGTGCCAGATGAACGTCCACGACTCCGAGCGCCTCTCGGGCCTCCTCGAGGGCGCGGGATACGTCCGCGCCCCCGAGGGATCCGACGGGGACGCCGACGTCGTGGTGTTCAACACCTGCGCGGTGCGGGAGAACGCGGACAACAGGCTCTACGGCAACCTCGGCCGGCTCGCCCCCCGCAAGGCCTCGCGTCCCGGGATGCAGATCGCCGTGGGCGGCTGTCTCGCTCAGAAGGACCGCGACACCATCGTCAAGAAGGCGCCCTGGGTGGACGTCGTCTTCGGCACGCACAACATCGGCAAGCTGCCCGTCCTCCTGGAGCGCGCCCGCGTCCAGGAAGAGGCGCAGGTGGAGATCGCCGAGTCGCTCGAGGCCTTCCCGTCGACGCTGCCGACCCGCCGCGAGAGCGCGTACGCGGCCTGGGTGTCGATCTCCGTGGGCTGCAACAACACCTGCACCTTCTGCATCGTCCCGGCGCTGCGCGGCAAGGAGAAGGACCGCAGGACCGGCGACATCCTCGCCGAGATCGAGGCCCTCGTCGGCGAGGGCGTCTCCGAGATCACGCTGCTCGGCCAGAACGTGAACGCCTACGGGAGCGACATCGGCGACCGCGAGGCCTTCAGCAAGCTGCTGCGCGCCTGTGGGCAGATCGAGGGCCTTGAGCGGGTCCGCTTCACCTCCCCGCACCCGCGGGACTTCACCGACGACGTCATCGCCGCCATGGCCGAGACGCCCAACGTGATGCCGCAGCTCCACATGCCCATGCAGTCGGGCTCGGACACGGTCCTCAAGGCGATGCGCCGCTCGTACCGCCAGGAGCGCTTCCTCGGCATCATCGACAAGGTCCGCGCCGCCATCCCGCACGCGGCCATCACCACCGACATCATCGTGGGCTTCCCCGGCGAGACCGAGGAGGACTTCGAGCAGACGATGCACGCCGTGCGCGAGGCCCGCTTCTCCCAGGCCTTCACCTTCCAGTACTCCAAGCGCCCCGGGACCCCGGCCGCCACCATGGAGAACCAGATCCCCAAGGAGGTCGTGCAGGCGCGCTACGAGCGTCTGGTCGCCCTCCAGGAGGAGATCTCCTGGGAGGAGAACAAGAAGCAGGTCGGCCGCACCCTGGAGCTCATGGTCGCCGAGGGCGAGGGCCGCAAGGACGGCGCGACCCACCGCCTGTCCGGCCGCGCCCCCGACAACCGCCTGGTGCACTTCACGAAGCCGGACGAGGAGGTCCGCCCCGGTGACGTGGTGACCGTGGAGATCACCTACGCCGCCCCGCACCACCTGCTCGCCGAGGGCGCCGTCCTGAGCGTGCGCCGCACCCGCGCGGGCGACGCCTGGGAGAAGCGCACCCAGGAGGTGCAGGACAAGGCGCAGGGCGTCCTGCTGGGCCTGCCGAAGGTCGGCGTCCCCGAGCCGCTGCCGGCGGTCACCGGAGGCTGCGCCGTCGACTGACGCGGCCGCCCGCCGGGGCCCGCTCCGTCACTCCGTGTGCGACCGGCGGCCCCCGGCCATGATCGGCAGCGCGCGCAGTAGGCTGCCGATCATGCTTGTCGCTGCCGCCGTGTGCCCCTGCCCCCCGCTGCTCGTGCCCGAGGTGGCCGCGGGTGCCGCCCCCGAGCTGGACGCCGCCCGCGCGGCGTGCGACGAGGCGGTCGGGGCCGTGATCGCGGCCCGCCCCGAGCTGATCGTGGTCGTCGGCCAGGGGACGCGGAACGCGCACCACGAGGCCGGTGCCCGCGGCTCGTTCCGCCCCTTCGGCGTCGACCTCGAGGTGACCCTCGGTGCGGCCCCCGCGGAGGGCAGGGAGGCCGAGCTGCCGCCCTCCCTGGCCGTCGGCGCGTGGCTGCTCGCCCGCGCGGGCTGGGACGGTCCGGTGCGCGGCTACGAGGTCACGGACGACCGCTCCTGGCCGGTCAACGGCGAGGACGGCGTCCACATCGCCGGGTACGCGGACCGCGTCGGCCTCCTCGTGATGGGCGACGGCAGCGCCTGCCGCACCGTGAAGGCGCCCGGGTACCTGGACGAGCGCGCCGAGGGCGTCGACGCGGAGATCGCCGCCGCGCTGCGTGACCTGGACGACGAGGGCCGCTTCCCGAACCTGGACGCGGATCTCGCCCGTGCCCTGAAGATCTCCGGCCGGGGCCCGTGGCAGATCCTCGTCGGGGCCTGGGACAAGGAGCCCGCCTCGGCCCGCCTCCTCTACGAGGACGCGCCCTACGGGGTCGGCTACTTCGTGGCGTCCTGGACGTAGTGACGCCTCTGGACGTCGTAGCTCTCTGGACGCAGTGACGCCCCTATAGGGCGCGCACACGTCTACAAGGACGCTTACAAGGACGTGCCTACAACGACGCGCCTACAACGACGCCTACAAGGCACGCACACGGCGACGGCCGCGAAGCCCGATGGCTTCGCGGCCGTCCGCCGGGTGTGCCGCGTGCGGCGTCAGGAGGCCGGAGGCGGGGTCGGCGGGGTGTCGTCGCCCCCCTTGCCCTGGGTCCCCCGGTCGGGGGACTCGGACATCCGGTCCACGGCGTCCTTGGCCTTCGCCGTGCCCTGCTGGATCTTGTCGCTGTACTTGCCCTTGGTCCTCTTGTCGACCATGTCGGCGGCATTGTCGAGGCCCTGGTCGATCTTGTCCCCGTGCTGCTGCGCGAGGCCGGAGGCCTTGTCCTTGGCGGGGCCGAGCTTGGCTTTGAGTTGGTCCAGGAAGCCCATGGATCTCACTTTCCTCGCGGATGTCCCACGCCCGGACGGGCGTGCGCCGGCAGGTACTACTGACGGGCGCCTTCGCCGGCCTCGCTGTCGGCCGCCTGCTCCGCGGACTGCTGCTTCGGGATCTCCACCGCGTCCGTCGCGGCGGGAGCCGCCGGCTCGTCCGTCTCCGGGGCCTGTGCGGCCTGCTCCGCCTCCGCCGAGGCCGGTGCCGGGTCGCCCCCGGTCTCCGCGGCCTCGGCAGCCTCAGGCTCGGCGTCGGCCGCCACGACGGCGGCCTCGGTCTCGGCCGGCGACGCCTCCTCGCTGTCCTTGGCCTTCCGGCGGAACATGGCAAAAACGCCCATTTCAACTCCATACGGTACTCGTGTGGGCGAAATCCCGCCCTGCCCGGTGCGTCCCATTGCGCCGCCCGGGTCGCCGGTCCTCAAAACCGGCGGCTGGAACCTCGCAACAGGCAACGACCCCGCACCGGGCTCGTCACGTAGCTCGTTCGAGAAGTGGCAAGGAGGTTTGCGAGACTGGGACGGTGAGTAGCGCAGCTCCCGCCCCGCGGGTCATCGCCGTCGTCGGGCCGACCGCCGCCGGAAAGTCAGATCTAGGTGTCTTCCTCGCCAAGGAACTCGGCGGCGAGGTCGTCAACGCCGACTCCATGCAGTTGTACCGGGGGATGGACATCGGTACCGCCAAGCTGACGCCCGAGGAGCGCGAAGGAGTCCCGCACCACCTCCTCGACATCTGGGACGTCACCGTGACGGCCAGCGTCGCCGAGTACCAGAAGCTCGCCCGCGCGGAGATCGACCGCCTCCTCGCCGAAGGGCGCTGGCCCGTCCTGGTGGGCGGCTCGGGCCTCTACGTACGCGGCGCGATCGACAAGATGGAGTTCCCCGGCACCGACCCCGAGGTGCGCGCCCGCCTGGAGGAGGAGCTCGCGCTGCGCGGCCCCGGCGCCCTGCACGCGCGGCTCGCCGCCGCCGACCCGGAGGCCGGCGCCGCCATCCTGCCGAGCAACGGACGGCGCATCGTGCGCGCCCTGGAGGTCATCGAGATCACCGGCAAGCCCTTCACGGCCAACCTGCCGGGCCACGACTCCGTGTACGACACCGTCCAGATCGGCGTGGACGTCGCCCGCCCCGAGCTCGACGAACGCATCGCCACGCGCGTGGACCGCATGTGGGAGGCCGGACTCGTCGACGAGGTCCGCACCCTCGCCGACCAGGGCCTGCGCGAGGGCGTCACGGCCTCCCGGGCGCTCGGCTACCAGCAAGTACTCACGGCGCTCTCCGGAGAGTGCACCGAGGACGAGGCGCGCGCCGAGACCGTGCGCGCCACCAAGCGCTTCGCGCGCCGCCAGGACTCCTGGTTCCGCCGTGACCCCCGCGTCCACTGGCTCAGCGGAGCCGTCGCGGACCGCGGGGAACTCCCGGCCCGGGCAATGACGTTGATCGAACGACCGGTTACAGCCTGATCACGTGATGGCATCGGGACGCCCGGGCGGTCATCCCGGCCTCTCCGGGCGTGCCATCATCGACCATCGATCGACCAGTGGAGTCCGGAGTGGGAGGGCGCGTGGCGATGGAGGCCGGCCCTCGTGACACCGCACCAGGCGGGGATCAGTTGAGCCCCGACGGTCCTGAGGCGACCCCGGACGGCGTGATCGCCGACGGGCCGACCGCCGAGGAGATCGCCGCGCAGGACGAGGCGGCGGAGGTCGAGGTCGAGCTTCGCCCGCAGCGCAGGCTCCGCATCTGGCAGCTCGCGCCCATCGTCATGCTGGCGACGCTCGGCTCCCTGATGTTCGCCTTCCCCCTCTTCTTCGAGTTCGGCGACGGCGGCGCCGTGGTGGCGATGCTCGGGCTGCTGATCAGCTCCTGCGCCGCCGGCTGGGGCATGATGGCCGCCCGCCGCGTCGGCTACACGATGCCGGGCCTCCCGCCGCGCGGCTCGGGCCGCAGACCGGACTGGCGCGTCGTGGGTGCCTACGTGGTCGTCGTGGCGTCCGTCGCCGTGCTGGCCGTCTGGCGCGTCGCGCGCCTTCGGTGACCGGCCGCACACGGCCCCCGCTCACCCCTGACGCCCTGACCCCGTACGATCGAGAGATGACCACTTTCCTCAAGGGTCACGGAACCGAGAACGACTTCGTGATCATCCCGGACGCGGAGAACGCGGTGGCGCTCCCGCCGTCCACCGTGGCCGCGTTGTGCGACCGCAGGGCGGGCATCGGCGGCGACGGTCTCCTGCACGTCGTGCGCTCCGCCGCGCACCCCGACGCGCGGGACATGGCCGAAGAGGCCGAGTGGTTCATGGACTACCGCAACGCGGACGGCTCCGTCGCCGAGATGTGCGGCAACGGCGTACGGGTCTTCGCCCGCTACCTCCAGCACGCCGGTCTCGTCGCCGAGGGCGATGTGGCGGTGGCCACCCGCGGCGGCGTGAAGGCGGTCCACATCGACAAGGAAGGCCTCGTCACGGTCGGCATGGGCCGCGCGACGCTCCCCGAGGGCGACGTCACCGTGTCCGTGGACGACAGCTCCTGGCCCGCCCGGAACGTGAACATGGGCAACCCGCACGCGGTCGCCTTCGTCGAGGACCTCGCCCAGGCGGGCACCCTCTACGAAGCGCCCCCGTTCACCCCGGCGAGCGCCTACCCGCAGGGGGTGAACGTGGAATTCGTCGTGGACCGCGGCCCGCGCCACGTCGCCATGCGCGTGCACGAGCGTGGCGTCGGCGAGACGCGGTCCTGCGGCACCGGAGCCTGCGCGGTGGCCGTCGCCACGGCCCGCCGCGACGGTCACGACCCCGTGGCCGACGGCACCCCGGTGACGTACGAGATCGACCTGCCCGGCGGCCGGCTCAGCATCACCGAGCGGGCGGACGGGGAGATCGAGATGACCGGGCCCGCGGTCATCGTGGCCGAAGGCGAGATCGACGCGGACTGGTTCGCGGCGATCGAAACCGTAAACCCGTAAGCCTTCGCTCGAATGGGTGATCCGTTTCACGCTGGGCGAGAGGGGGACTGCGCCACGTGATGGGCTCGGTAGCATCAAGCACCGGTCCGGACGGGTGCCCCCGCCAGCCCGCCGCCGGTCGATCAAGCCGGAGGTGCTCATGAGTGCGGAGGCGACCAACCCCGCGACGCCCGGGCCGATCACGCCCGAAGCACCTCGCAGGCGTGCCCGCCCACGGATCGACCTGCGCCGACTCGGCCGGGCCGCGCTGCTCGGCTCCGCGACCCGCGACCGGCTCCCGGACGCGATCGGCCACGTCGTCGAGGCCCACCGCGCGCACTATCCGGACTCCGACCTGGAGCCGCTGCGCCGCGCCTATGTGCTCGCCGAGTCCTCGCACCGCGGTCAGATGCGCAAGAGCGGCGAGCCGTACATCACGCACCCGCTCGCCGTCACGCTGATCCTGGCCGAGCTCGGCGCCGAGGCCACCACCCTGACCGCCTCCCTGCTCCACGACACGGTCGAGGACACCGACGTCACCCTCGACCAGGTGCGCAGCGAGTTCGGCGAGGAGGTCGCCTATCTGGTCGACGGCGTCACCAAACTCGAGAAGGTCGACTACGGGGCCGCGGCCGAGCCCGAGACCTTCCGCAAGATGCTCGTCGCCACCGGCAACGACGTGCGCGTCATGTCGATCAAGCTCGCCGACCGCCTGCACAACATGCGCACCCTCGGCGTCATGCGCCAGGAGAAGCAGGAACGGATCGCCAAGGTCACCCGGGACGTCCTGATCCCGCTCGCCGAGCGACTCGGCGTCCAGGCGCTCAAGACCGAGCTGGAAGACCTCGTCTTCGCGATCCTGCACCCCGAGGAGTACAAACAGACCAGGGAGCTCATCGCGGCGAACGCGGCCCGCGCGGAGCATCCCCTCGACGAGATCGCCGAAGAGGTGCGCGGCGTGCTGCGCGAGGCGGGCATCACCGCCGAAGTCCTCATCCGGCCCCGGCACTTCGTCTCCGTGCACCGCGTGCGACGCAAGCGCGGCGAGCTGCGCGGCGCCGACTTCGGGCGCCTGCTCGTCCTCGTCTCCGAGGACGCGGACTGTTACGGCGTCCTCGGCGAGCTGCACACCTGCTTCACGCCCGTCGTCTCGGAGTTCAAGGACTTCATCGCCGTCCCGAAGTTCAACCTGTACCAGTCGCTGCACACCGCCGTGGCCCGCGCCGACGGCGAGGTCGCCGAAGTCCTCATCCGCACGCACCAGATGCACAAGGTCGCCGAGGCCGGCGTCGTCGCCCTCGGCAATCCCTACACGCCCTCCGGCGAGGAGCACCTGGACACCGTCGGCGAGCGCTCCGACCCCACCCGCCCCGGCTGGCTCTCCCGCCTCCTCGACTGGCAGCAGTCGGCGCCCGACGCCGACACGTTCTGGTCGACGCTGCGCGAGGACCTGGCGCAGGACCGCGAGATCACCGTGTTCCGGCCCGACGGCGGCACCATCGGCCTGCCCGCGGGCGCCAGCTGCATCGACGCCGCCTACGCCCAGTACGGGGAGGACGCCCACGCGTGCATCGGCGCGCGGGTCAACGGGCGCCTGGCCGCGCTCGGCACCGTCCTCGCCGACGGCGACACCGTGCAGCTCCTGATGGACCAGGACGCGGCCTCCGAGCCGTCCCTCGACTGGCTGGACCACGCCAAGACCCCGGCCGCCCGCATCGCCATCCGACGCTGGCTCACCGCGCACCCCGAGGGCCCCCGCGCCCCGGAGCCGGAACCGGAGCCGCGCGCCGCCTACAGCGGCCCCTCGGCCCGCCCTGCTGCGGCGAACGCGGTGGTCGACCAGCCGGGCGCCACCGTGCGCCTCGCGGGCTGCTGCACGCCCGTACCGCCCGACGAGATCACCGCCTTCGCGGTCCGCGGCGGCGTCGTCACCGTGCACCGCGTCGAGTGTTCCGGCGTGGCGCGCATGAAAGCGGCCGGGCGCCCGGAGATCGGCGTGCGCTGGGCCGACGCCGAGACCGCCGAGTACCGCGTGACGCTGATCGCCGAGTCCTTCAGCCGCCCGCACCTCCTCGCCGACCTCACCGAAGCCATAGCGCTCGAGGGCGTCGCCATCATCTCGGCGACCGTCGACCCGCCCGACCAGGGCCGCGTCCGCCACACGTACACCCTCCAACTCCCGGACGCGGACCGCCTCCAGAACCTGATGCGGGCGATGCGCAACGTGCCGGGCGTGTACGACGTGGACCGCGCCCGGCACGCCGCCGCCGGGGCGCACTGAGCGAACCCGGGGTCTCGTTCGGGTGGTCCGGCGCGTGCCGTCCGGGCCTTCGGGGCGCGCGCTGATAGCCGTAGGGGATGCTGCTCAGCTCCCGAACGCCCCGCACCGCCGCACTGCTCGCCGCCGGTGTCTCCCTCGCCGTGATCGCCGCCGCCGCGCCGCAGTCCGCGACCCCGCTCGGCGTGGGCGACCGCCTCTTCCCGCACCTCGGCAACCCCGGCTACGACGTGCAGTCGTACGACATCGCCTTCACCTACCGGGGCGACAACAGCAAGCCGCTCGACGCCGTCACCAAGATCGACGCGCAGGCGACCGACATGCTCGACCGGATCAACCTCGACTTCTCGCACGGCACGGTGCGCTCCGTGAAGGTCAACGGCCTGCGGGCGGACTTCACGACGAAGGGCGAGGACCTGGTTGTCGAGCCGACGCGGTCGGTCGTGCCGGGGCAGCCGCTCCACATCACCGTGGAGCACACCAGCGACCCCGTGCCCGGCAAGGAGGAGATCGGCTGGGTGCGCACCAAGGACGGCCTCGCGATGGCCAACCAGGCGGACGCCGCGCACCGGGTCTTCCCGTGCAACGACCACCCGTCGGACAAGGCGTACTTCACGTTCCACGTCCGCACGCCGAAGGGACTGACCGCCGTCGCCAACGGGCGGTCCGTGAGCACCACGCGCGCGGGGGGCACCACCGACTGGACCTACCGCACCGAACACCCCATGGCCACGGAGCTGGCCCAGGTCTCCATCGGCCACTCGTCCGTCCTGCGCCGCGAAGGGCCGCACGGACTGGAGGTACGGGACGTGGTGCGCACCCAGGACGTCAAGACGCTCGACCCGTGGCTCGCCAAGACCCCCGCGCAGATCTCCTGGATGGAGAGCAAGGTCGGCCGCTACCCGTTCGAGAACTACGGGCTCGTCATCGCGGACGCCACCACCGGCTTCGAACTCGAGACCCAGACGCTCTCCCTCTTCGAGCGCGACCTCTTCACCCGCGCCGAGTACCCGAAGTGGTACGTCGAGTCGGTCATGGTCCACGAACTCGCCCACCAGTGGTTCGGCGACAGCGTCAGCCCGCGCACCTGGTCCGACGTGTGGCTCAACGAGGGACACGCCACCTGGTACGAGGAGCTGTACGCGCAGGAGAAGGGCGAGCGCCCCATGGAGAAGCGGATGCGCGCCGCCTACGGGGCGTCGGACGCCATGCGCGCCGCCGGAGGGCCGCCGGCCGCGCCGAAGAGCCCGGCGCCGGGCGAGAAGATCAGCATTTTCCGGCCGGTCGTCTACGACGGTGCGGCACTCGTCCTCTACGCGCTGCGCCAGGAGATCGGCAAGGCGGCCTTCGAGAGCCTGGAGCGGCAGTGGGTGGGCACGCACCGCGACGGCACGGCCACGACCGCCGACTTCGTCGCGCTCGCCTCACAGATCGCCGGACGCGACCTGACCGGCTTCTTCGACGCCTGGCTGTACGGGAAGAAGACGCCGCCGATGCCGGGACACCCGGACTGGAAGATCGAGCAGGTGAAAGCCGCGACGAAGTAGGCTTCGGCCCGGCGTACCGGGGAAAAACCCTGATGACGAGACGCCCCGTTCCGTGCGAACATCTTCAGGTCGACGGCGCGGAACGGCCGGCGGGGCCACCGGGAATCCTGGGGTCGGGCCGAGCGTTGTCACAGGTGACGGAGCCTGGTCTCCGTCACGAGTTCCGAAGTCCCGCAGCAGTACCCCCAGACGTAGACACAGTCGTCACCACAACAGTTGTCACCACAGACGTAAGGATCCAATGACCTCCTCTTCTTCCCCTTCCCAGGAAGCGCAGAACCTCGCGCAGAACTACCCCGAAGGTCTTCGGGCCGATGCCCTGATGGAAGAGGACGTCGCCTGGAGCCACGAGATCGACGGAGACCGGGACGGCGAGCAGTTCGACCGCTCCGAGCGCGCGGCCCTGCGCCGCGTCGTGGGCCTCTCCACCGAGCTCGAGGACGTCACCGAGGTCGAGTACCGACAGCTCCGTCTGGAGCGTGTGGTGCTTGTCGGTGTGTGGACCTCGGGAACGGTTCATGACGCGGAGAATTCCCTCGCGGAGCTGGCCGCCCTCGCCGAGACCGCGGGCGCGCTCGTGCTCGACGGCGTCGTGCAGCGCCGGGACAAGCCCGACGCGGCGACGTACATCGGCTCGGGCAAGGCCCTCGAACTGCGCGACATCGTGCTCGAGACCGGAGCCGACACCGTCGTGTGCGACGGTGAGCTCAGCCCCGGCCAGCTCATCCACCTCGAGGACGTCGTCAAGGTCAAGGTGGTCGACCGGACCGCGCTGATCCTCGACATCTTCGCCCAGCACGCCAAGTCCCGAGAGGGCAAGGCGCAGGTCGCCCTCGCGCAGATGCAGTACATGCTGCCGCGCCTGCGCGGCTGGGGTCAGTCGCTGTCCCGGCAGATGGGTGGCGGCGGCGGTGGCGGCATGGCCACCCGTGGTCCCGGTGAGACCAAGATCGAGACGGACCGGCGACGGATCCGCGAGAAGATGGCGAAGATGCGCCGTGAGATCGCGGAGATGAAGACGGGCCGCGACATCAAGCGCCAGGAGCGCAAGCGCAACAAGGTGCCCTCGGTCGCCATCGCCGGTTACACGAACGCGGGCAAGTCGTCCCTGCTCAACCGCCTCACGGGCGCGGGCGTCCTGGTGGAGAACGCACTGTTCGCCACCCTGGACCCGACCGTCCGCAGGGCCGAGACGCCCAGCGGCCGGCTCTACACGCTGGCCGACACGGTCGGTTTCGTCCGGCACCTGCCGCACCACCTCGTCGAGGCGTTCCGCTCCACGATGGAGGAGGTCGGCGACTCCGACCTGATCCTCCACGTGGTCGACGGTTCGCACCCGGCGCCGGAGGAGCAGCTCGCCGCCGTGCGTGAGGTCATCCGCGACGTCGGGGCCACCGAGGTCCCCGAGATCGTGGTGATCAACAAGGCGGACGCCGCGGACCCGCTGGTGCTCCAGCGTCTGATGCGCGTCGAGAAGCACTCGATCGCCGTCTCCGCCCGTACGGGCGCCGGTATGGAGGAGCTGCTCGCGCTCATCGACGCCGAGCTGCCGCGCCCCGAGGTCGAGGTGGAGGCACTCGTGCCGTACACCCACGGCCAGCTGGTGGCGCGGGCGCACTCGGACGGTGAGGTGATCTCCGAGGAGCACACCCCGGAGGGCACGCTCCTGAAGGCGCGCGTCCACGAGGAGCTGGCGGCCGAGCTCGCGCCGTACGCTCCGGCGGCGATCGCGAGCTGACGCGGCGCCGTCCCGCACGGCAGCACGACAGACAGGAGGGCCCGCCCCGATTCGCTCGGGGCGGGCCCTCCTGTCTGTGTCAGACGTCGTACGCCAGCCGGTCGGTCGGCGACTACCGGCCGACCGGCTGTCGTACCGCTCGCTACTGGCTGCCGTACTTCTCGCTCATGGTGTCGAAGACCTGCTTGGCCTCGTCGCCGAGCTGCGGTCCGGCCAGCCAGGTGTTGTCCGCCGGGCCGATCGACGTGTTCGACACCAGGACCGTCTTGTCACCGCGGACGCGGAACCAGCCACCGCCGGACGAGCCACCCGTCATCGTGCAGCCGATGCGGTACATCGTCGGCAGCGTCGATTCGAGCGACAGCCGGCCCGGACGGTCGAGGCACTTGTGCATCAGCAGACCGTCGTACGGCGGCGCGGCCGGGTAGCCCCAGGCACCCATCGAACCGACCGACTGCACGGACGGCTTGGTGAAGTCGACGTCGAGCGCGTTCCCGACCGTCTCCTCCAGGGACTTGGTGCCCTGCTCGGGCTTCACGTGCAGCACCGCGAAGTCGTACGGAGCGCCCTCGCCGCCGGTCGGGCCGCCGCCGTTGATCCACTCGTTCGAGGTCGACGCCCAGTCCGCCCAGTACGAGCCGTACGGGGCGATCTCCTGCTGCGTCGCGTTGCGCAGGGCGTCAGCGGACTTGCCCATGTCGTTGTAGGACGGCACGAACATGATGTTGCGGTACCAGCCGCCCGCCGAACCGGCGTGCACGCAGTGACCCGCGGTCCACACCAGGTTCGAACGGCCCGGGTTGCGCGGGTCCTTGACGACCGTGCCCGAGCAGACCATCGAACCCTCGGGGGAGTCGAAGAAGACCTTGCCGACCGGCGCGGCGTTCTCGTGGTACGGCGTCTTCTCCGGACGGGCCCGCACGGGGGAGGGGTCCGGGTCGGAGACACCCTGGTCGTCCGCGTAGTCCTTCGCCGCGATCGTCTTGTCGGGATCCTTCGCGGACTTCATCCGCTCCGGCTTCCACAGCCCGTCGATGACCGGGTTCACGAAGTCCTTGGCTTCGCGCAGCCAGTCGTCCTTGCTCCAGTTCTTCCAGGCGCCGTCCTTCCACTTGTCGGGGTCGATGCCGTGCTCCTTGAGCCGGTCGGCGATGTCCCCGGGCAGCTTGGCGCCGTCAGAACCCTGCGACGCGCCGGCGGCGGGCTTGCCGCCCGCGGCGTCGTCCTTGCTGTCGTTGCAGGCCGTGGCGGTCAGCGCCAGGACCACGGCGAGTCCGGTCACGGCGAGAGCGCCGCGACGCCCCCGCACGCGCGTGGCGGACGGACGTATGGAACGCATGGTGCGAGTACCCCCGAGTGAAAAACGTGCGTCGGACCCGGCGGAGCGACACCGCCGTCGACGCGGAACTGTCATGAGCGTGTCATGAGCGGAGTGCATGTTCCTGTGGACCCGCTGTGACACAGCACCCCACTATGCCTGTGAGGTCGAGGACGAACTGCGGCGGGGTGGTGAAGGTTTCCGCACTCCCGCCGGAGATCCGGACGAACCGCCGGACGAACCGCCGGGCGGACCGGCCGGGGCGGGCCCGGCAGCGCCTTCCGCGCTGCCCGGAGCCCACCACGAACCGGAACGGCTGCTACTGCCCGGCGTACTTCTTGCTCACCGCGTCGTAGATCCCCTTGGCCTCCTTGCCAAGGCGCGGACCGGCGAGCCAGCCCGAAGTCACCGGACCGATCGAGGTGTTGGACACCAGCGCCGGCTTGCCGTCGGAACCCTGGCCGACCCAGCCACCGCCGGACGAACCACCGGTCATCGTGCAGCCGATGCGGTACATCGTCGGGTCCGTGTCGTTCAGCGACAGCCGGCCCGGCTTGTCGGCGCACTGGTACAGCTTCTGGCCGTCGTACGGCGGCGCCGCCGGGTAGCCCTTCGCCGTCAGCTGCGAGATCTCCGGCACTGCCGGGGCGTTGAAGTTCACCGGAAGCGCGGAACCCACCGTCTCCTCCAGCGACTTGCCCGTGCTGCCCTTCTCCGGCGTCACGTGGATCGCGGCGAAGTCGTACGGAGCACCCTGACCACCGGTCGGACCACCCTGCTCGATCCACTGGTCGGAGGTCTGCGCCCAGGAACCCCACCACACGCCGTACGGGGCGACCTCGCTCTTGGCGGCACCCTGGAGCTGGTCCGCCGACTTGCCACCGTTGTTGTACGACGGCACGAACGCGATGTTCCGGTACCAGCCGCCGTCCTTGCCCGCGTGGACACAGTGGCCGGCCGTCCAGATCATGTTCGACTTGCCGGGGTGCGCCGGGTCGGTGACGACCGTGGCCGAGCACACCATCGAACCCTCGGGCCCGTCGAAGAACAGCTTGCCCGCGTACGGAGCACTGTCGTGGTACGGCGTCGCGGCAGCGGCGGCCTTCACCGGCTTCGGCGTCGGGTCGGTCACACCCTGGTCGCCCGAGATGTCGTTGTCGTCGACCTCGTGATCCGGGTTCTTGTCGGCGTCCCGCATACGGTCCGAGTCCCACAGACCGTCGATGATGGGATTGACGAAGTCCTTCGCCTCACGAAGCCACTTGTCCTTGTCCCAGTTCTTCCACTCGCCGCCCTTCCACTTGTCCAGATCGATCCCGTGCTCCTTGAGCCGGTCCTTGATGTCGTCCGGAACCTGGATGCCGTCGCCCTCCGCGGGCGAGGCGGCCGACGGCTTGCTGTTCGCGTCGTCCTCGGTCGGACCGCACGCGGTGGCGGTCAGCGTGAGGACGGCGCCGAGCGCAACGGCCGCCACCACGGGGGTCGTTCTCCCGCGCGCGCTCTTTGCGCGGCGAGCGGCGAACAGCGGGCGTGTGGGTCGCATGTCGTGAATCCCCCTGGGCTTCGTCATCGTTGCACTGCCGTACTCGTGCGGGGGACGGGTGCCTTGAGCCCCTCCCCGAACGGCACCCCACACTATGCCGGTGCCGTCGGGGCCGACCGACGGATCCGCAACGGTTCGGCTACAAGGCGACCACCCCCTTCCGCCTCCCCTCACCCCCGCCATGGCCTGCGATTCCGTTGCTCCGTCCCGACCTCGGAACGGTCCGGCCGGCGCCCGTCGGCATACGCTCGCGCAGGACCAACCAGGACCGAGCGGCACCAAAGGGGACGGAGCGCGAGCCCGGCTCGGCCCACCGTCGACAGGGCGCGGAGCACTCCACATCTCCACTGCGAACGGATCGACCCGACCGCGCCGCCCCTACTCCGCGTGACGGCGGCGTGACAAAGGTCTCGTCACGAGTCGATGCACGACCCGTGTTCCTCACGCCCCCTCGTCGTTGGTACGCACGGGGGATTCGCAGTCGGCGCGCAGCCCTCGGTCCGTCCCGGCCCGGCGCCCGGACAGCCGTACGAAGCGCGCACCGCTGCGTGCCGCCCACAGGTGAGCCGACGACCCCTGTCGGCCGTACGCCCAGCGGGAGGACCAGCAGACGTGGCCGTGACCGATCCTTCGCCCGTGCCGGCGGCCGCCCCGCACGACGCGGCGGCGCGCGGAGCAACCGCACGCGGCACCACCGAGCACGAGGGAATCCTGCGCCGCCAGTCCGCGCGGGAGTCGGCCGCGCGGACCTACGCGCGAGCGCTGCCGATCGTGCCCGTACGGGCACGGGGGCTCACCATCGAGGGCGCCGACGGCCGCCGCTATCTGGACTGCCTCTCCGGAGCCGGCACGCTCGCCCTGGGCCACAACCACCCCGTGGTGCTCGAAGCCATCCGCGGTGTCCTCGACTCGGGTGCCCCGCTGCACGTCCTCGACCTCGCCACGCCGGTGAAGGACGCCTTCACCACCGAGCTGTTCCGCACCCTGCCGCCCGGCCTCGCCGAGCGCGCCCGCGTACAGTTCTGCGGCCCCGCAGGGACGGACGCCGTCGAGGCCGCGCTCAAACTCGTCCGCGCCGCCACCGGCCGCACCGGCCTGCTCGCCTTCACCGGCGCCTACCACGGGATGACCGCGGGAGCGCTCGCCGCGTCCGGTGGTGCCACGGACGTCCGCGTCACGCGCCTGCCCTACCCCCAGGACTACCGCTGCCCCTTCGGCGTCGGCGGCCCCCGCGGCGCCGAACTCGCCGCCCACTGGACCGAGTCGCTCCTCGACGACACCAAAGCGGGAGTACCCCAGCCGGCCGGGATGATCCTCGAACCCGTACAGGGCGAGGGCGGGGTGATCCCGGCCCCCGACGCCTGGCTGCGCCGGATGCGCTACATCACGGAGCAACGCTCGATCCCTCTCATCGCCGACGAGGTGCAGACGGGCGTCGGCCGCACCGGAGCGTTCTGGGCCGTCGACCACAGCGGGGTCGTCCCCGACGTCATGGTCCTGTCCAAGGCGATCGGCGGCAGCCTCCCGCTCGCCGTCATCGTCTACCGCGACAACCTCGACGTCTGGCCCCCGGGCGCCCACGCAGGCACCTTCCGCGGCAACCAACTTGCCATGGCCGCGGGCGCCGCCACCCTGGCCTACGTCAGGGAGAACGACCTCGCCGCCCGCGCCGCCACCCTCGGCGCCCGCATGCTCGACCAACTCAACGCCCTGGCCAAGGAGTTTCCGTACATCGGTGACGTCCGCGGCCGGGGTCTCATGATCGGCGTCGAGCTGGTCGACCCCGATCCGTCCTCGGGCGGACCCATGTCCGGCGCCTCCTCCGCCTCTACGTCCGCTTCCTTGCCCACGACCGGGACCGAAGGCCGGGTCCTCCACCGGGGCGGCGCCGGGATTCCCGCGCAGAGCCTCGACGCACGGGGCCACGATGTGCGGCGCGAGGACGCGCGCAACGGTGACCTCTTCACTGGCAGACCCGACCAGACCGAGGACCCGCTCTTCGCGAACCACCCTGCGCCGCGTCCGGCGGCACCGGGCATCGCCGGCGCCGTACGCGACGCCTGTCTGGAGCGCGGGCTCATCGTCGAACTCGGCGGACGCCACTCCAGCGTCGTACGCCTCCTGCCGCCGCTCACGATCACCGACGAGCAGGCCGCCGCCGTCATCGACCGGCTCGCGGACGCGTTCGCGGCCGTCGCCCGAACCCGGCACCTCACCTAGCCGGAGCCGGCCCAGCCCCCAGCGGCCCGCCCCGCCCCGCCGCGGAATCGGCACACCGGACCGACCGGACCACCGCATCACGGAGCCCACCACCCCACGCGAGGAAGCCCCCTTGAACGCGACTCCCGCCTCCGACGGCCGTCCCCGACCCTCCGCCGGCACCTGCGACACACAGTCCCCTCTCGCCGTGGCCCGGGACACCGTCCCCCGCCAGAAGACCGCCGACGGCCAGGACGGAGACCGGCCGGGCACCCCCTCCGGAGGCATCGACCTCCTGGAACACGCCGACGCCGCAACCGCCGCCCAGTCGGCCGCGATCGAGAACCTGCTGCGCTGCTGGGTCCGTGAGAACAACATCGCTCCTCCTTCCCGCGGCCCGCTCCGCATCCCCCTGCCCGCGAGCGGCACCGCACTTCTCGTCCCTGTCCACTACTGGTCACCCACCGGCTGGCACCGCTTCGGCCTGCCTCGCCTCGAGGACGGCCCCCGCTCCGCGCCCTACGCGGACGCCGTCACCGTCGCCGCCCTGCTGAGCCGCGAATCCGGGCCCGGCACAGAAGGCTCCGCCGACGCCCCCGCGCCCGAAGATTCCGGAGACGAGAAGGCGGCGAGCGCGACAACGCAGGCAGGACGGACGGCGCCGGGTGCCGACGGGGATGAGCCCGGAGCAACAGCCGGCTGCCAGGTGGCCACGTCCGTGTCCGACCTGCCTGCTGACCTGCCTGCCGACCTGCTCCCCGGCCCCGACCCCGCCCCCGTACCTTCCGGTGACGGCAGCGACCTGGTCGGCCGGGTCGCCGACTCGGTCCGGCGCACCGCCGAATTCATCGCCGACCGACGCCTCCGGCCCGTCGACGTACTGGACCGCTTCCTCGCCGGCGAGCAGTCCCTGCTCCTCGGACACCCCCTGCACCCCACTCCGAAGAGCCGCGAAGGCCTCTCCGAATCCGAGGGGCGTCTGTACTCACCCGAAGTGCGCGGCTCCTTCCCCCTCCACTGGATCGCCGTCTCACCCGACGTACTGGCCCAGGACTCCGCCTGGACCGAGCGCGGCCGTCCCGTCACCGCCGCCGACCTGACCTCCCAACTCGCCGGCACCGCACTGCCGCTGCCCCCTGGCTGGGCCGCGCTCCCCGTGCACCCCTGGCAGGCACGAGAGCTTCAGCACCGCGCCGACACCACGGCCCTCTTCGACTCCGGCCTGCTGCGCGACCTCGGCGCCCACGGCGACGCCTGGTACCCCACCTCCTCGGTCCGCACCCTGTACCGACCCGACTCCCCGGCGATGCTCAAGCTCTCCCTCGGCCTGCGCATCACCAACTCCCGCAGGGAGAACCTCCGTAAGGAACTCCACCGGGGCGTGGAGGTCCACCGTCTCCTCCGCACCGGTCTCGCCGCGCAATGGCGTGCCGCGCACCCCGGCTTCGACATCGTCAGAGACCCGGCGTGGCTCGCTGTCGACGCGCCGTCCGGCGACCCCGTGCCCGGCCTCGACGTGATGATCCGCAACAACCCCTTCGATCAGGGCGACGCCTGCTGCGTCGCCGGCCTCGTCTCACCGCGTCCCTCCACCAGCCCCATGGACCACCGGGCCGACAGCCACCCACTGAGCTCCCGTCTCGCCGACCTCGTCACCGGTCTCGCCGCGCGCACGGGCAGATCCCTCGGAGCCGTCTCCACCGAGTGGTTCCTGCGCTACCTGGAGCACGTCGTGCGCCCGGTGCTCTGGCTCGACAGCGAGGCAGGCATCGCCCTGGAGGCCCACCAACAGAACACGGTGCTGCTGCTGGACCCCGACGGCTGGCCGGCCGGCGGGCGCTATCGCGACAACCAGGGCTACTACTTCCGAGAGTCCCGTCGGATCGAGCTCGACGGCCGGCTTCCCGGCATCGGGCAACGCAGTGACACCTTCGTCTCCGACGAGGTCACCGACGAGCGCTTCGCCTACTACCTCGGCATCAACAACGTCCTCGGCCTCATCGGAGCCTTCGGCTCCCAACGGCTCGCGGACGAGCGCCTGTTGCTCGCAGCCTTCCGTCGTTTCCTCGAAGGCGCCGCCACCGGTCCCGACCGCCTGCGCAGCCCGCTCCCCAGCCGGCTGCTGGAGACGACCTCCCTGCGCTGCAAGGCGAACCTGCTCACCCGGCTCCACGGCCTCGACGAGCTCGTCGGCCCGGTCGACACCCAGTCCGTCTACGTCACCATCGCCAACCCGCTCCTTTCCTGAGGGGTTTCCTCCGTCTCGATCGTTTCCCCTCTGTCTCCCCCGACCTTTCCCGCTACCTCCCTCTGACCCCGGCTCGGGCACCCCCTTTGTCTCCGGCTCTGGCACTGCCTCTGTCACCGCTCTCCGCCCAGGGAAGCCCGGCGTACCTGGCCAGCCCTTCCGCGTGCGTAGCGCCCCACCTCACTCACCGTCCGAGAGGAACCCGCCGTGCCCCCGACCGATGCGAGCACCGACGCCGGTACCGCCCCCACCGCCGATCCGGCCGTCACCGCATCCCGCGCGGAGGACGAGGACGGCCGGGACACCGTGGACCTGAGGCTCCCCGACGAGTTGCTCGACCTCATCGCCGAGCAGGACGGCGCCCTGCCCGCGGCCCGGCCCGCCGGCGAGCAGTGGCCGAGCCCGGACCCGCTGCCCCCGCTCGAGCACGACCTGCTCGACAACGTGGGGGAGTGGGGTCCCGCCGCTGCACCCGCAGGTGTCTTCCAACTCGTGCCCGTACGGCTCGACCGGGACCTGGACCTCATCAGCCGATGGATGAACGACCCGGCCGTGTCGGCCTTCTGGGAACTCGCGGGCCCGGACACCGTCACCGCGGAACACCTGCGCCCGCAGCTCAATGGCGACGGCCGTAGCGTCCCCTGCCTCGGCGTCCTGGACGGCACGCCGATGAGCTACTGGGAGATCTACCGCGCCGACCTGGACCCGCTCGCCCGCTACTACCCGGCCCGCCCCCACGACACAGGAATCCATCTGCTCATCGGCGGAGTCGCCGACCGAGGGCGAGGTCTCGGCACGGCCCTGCTCACAGCGGTCGCGGACCTGATCCTCGACCACCGGCCCTCCTGCGCACGTGTCGTGGCAGAACCCGACATCCGCAACACCCCTTCCGTCTCAGCCTTTCTGAGCGCCGGCTTCCGTCTCTCCGCCGAGGTCGACCTGCCGGACAAGCGGGCCGCGCTCATGGTCCGTGACCGAGCTCTGCGCTCCGTGCTGCGAGCCGATCACTCTTAGTACACCGCTCACCCCGATCCGGTTCCCTCGCGAGGAGGCCCCGTGCCGCATCCGTCCGACGCACCGAGTTCCACCGAGCCGCACGCGCTGTACGACCCGCCCGAGCTGACGCGTGAGAACTGGGGCCGGGCAGGTGCGCGGCTGCTCGCCAAGCTCATCGCCGAGTTCAGTTACGAGGAGATCCTCAGCCCGGCGCCCGTCGGCAGCCCCACCCAGACGCTTCCACAGAGCGGCGCCTCCACCGACACGGATCTGCCCGAGGCGGCGGTGACGGATCGACAGGCCTACGCCCTGGCGGTCCCCGGCGGTTCCGCCTCAGGTGACGACGCGACCCTCCGCTTCTGCGCTCGCCGAGGCGCGTACGGCAGTTGGCAGATCGACCCGGATTCCCTGACCTGGGCCGCCGAGGCGGCGGACCCGGCGACCGGCGAGCTCGGGCGTCCCGCCACAGACCCGCTGGACTTCGTCATCCGGGCGCGCGAACTCCTCGGGCTCGACGGCACCACGCTCGGGCACCTCATCCGCGAACTGACCGTCACCCTCGCCGCCGACGCCCGGCTTGACCACACCGCGCTCAGCGCCGCGCAGCTCGCCGACCTCGGATACGCCGAGCTGGAGGGACACCAGACCGGCCACCCCTGGCTCGTCCTGAACAAGGGCCGTCTCGGCTTCTCCGCCACCGACGCGGCCCGCTGGGCCCCCGAGGCCCGACGCCGTACGACCCTCCCCTGGATCGCCGTCCACACCAGCCTCGCCACCTATCGCGGAGTGGCAGGACTCGCATCGGCAGAGTCCCTCTACGCCCGCGAACTGGAGCCCGAGACAAGGGAACTCTTCGTCCAGACCCTGCGCGGCCGGGGCCTGGATCCCGGCGACTACCTCTGTCTGCCCGTCCATCCCTGGCAGTGGGACGACATCGTCCTGCCGCTCTTCGCGCCCGCCGTCGCCGACGGCACCATCGTCCCGCTCCCGTGCGACGGCGACCTGCGCCTGCCACAGCAGTCCATCCGCACCTTCCTCAACATCAGCCGCCCCGAGCGGCTCACGGTGAAACTGCCGTTGTCGATCCTCAACACCCTTGTATGGCGCGGGCTCCCCACAGAACGCACGATCGCGGCGCCGGCCGTCACCACATGGATGAGGACACTGCGCGACGCCGACCCCTTCCTGAGGGACGAGTGCGGCGTCATCCTGCTGGGAGAAGTGGCCTCGGTGGCCGTCGAACACCCCTTGTACGACCGACTGGACGAAGTCCCCTACCAGTACAAGGAACTCCTGGGCGCGATCTGGCGCGAGCCCGTGACGCGCCACCTGGCCGCGGGCGAGCGCGCCCGCACGCTCGCCTCCTTGCTGCACAGCGATCCCCAGGGGCGCGCATTCGTCGCCGAGCTGGTCGAGCGTTCAGGACTCGACCCCAAGACCTGGCTGACCCGGCTCTTCGCCGCGCTGCTGCCGCCCCTGCTGCGCTTCCTCTATCACTACGGCACCGTCTTCTCGCCTCATGGAGAGAACGCCATCGTCGTCTTCGACGAACAGGACGTTCCGGTCCGTCTGGCGGTCAAGGACTTCGTGGACGACGTCAACATCAGTGCCGAGCCTCTGGCCGAGCACGAGGCGATGCCCCAGGACGTACGCGACGTCCTGCTCACGGAACGTCCCGACTTCCTGACGCAGTTCATCCACTCGGGACTCTTCGTGGGCGTCTTCCGCCACCTGGCGCCGCTGTGCGAGGAGCAGCTGGGTGTGCCCGAGCACGCGTTCTGGTCGCTGGTACGGGCCGAGATCCTGCACCACCAGGCGCGCTTTCCCGAGCTCAAGGACCGGTACGAGATGTTCGACCTGCTCACTCCCCGTATCGAGCGGCTGTGCCTGAACCGGAACCGTCTGCACCTGGACGGCTACCGCGACCGCGCCCACCGGCCGCACGCCGCTGTGCACGGCACCGTGGCCAACCCCCTGCACCAACCGTGATCGCGGGATTGTCAGTGGTGCCGTTTAGGGTGGTCGAGCTATGACGAAGCCCTCACTCCCCGAGCTCCTGCACGCCGCCGTCACCGCCGTCGGCGGCACGGAGCGCCCTGGCCAGGTGACCATGGCCGAGACCGTCGCCGAGGCGATCGACGACGGCTCCCATCTGCTGGTCCAGGCCGGCACCGGCACCGGAAAGTCGCTCGGCTATCTCGTGCCGGCGCTGGCCCACGGGGAGCGCGTGGTGGTCGCCACGGCGACGCTGGCGCTGCAGCGCCAGCTCGTCGAGCGGGATCTTCCGCGCACCGTCGAGTCACTGCACCCCCTCCTGCGGCGCCGTCCCGACTTCGCCATGCTCAAGGGCCGGTCGAACTACCTGTGCCTGCACCGCCTCCACGAGGGAGTGCCGCAGGAAGAGGAGGAGGGTCTCTTCGACCAGTTCGAGGCGGCCGCCCCGACCAGCAAGCTCGGCCAGGACCTGCTGCGGATGCGGGACTGGGCGGACGAGACGGAGACGGGCGACCGGGACGATCTGACCCCCGGCGTCTCCGACAAGGCCTGGTCCCAGGTCTCCGTCTCCTCGCGGGAGTGCCTGGGCGCGTCGAAGTGCGCGTACGGGCAGGAGTGCTTCGCCGAGATGGCCCGGGAGCGGGCCAAGCTGGCCGACGTCATCGTCACCAACCACGCGCTGCTCGCGATCGACGCCATCGAGGGCGCGCCGGTCCTGCCGCAGCACGAGGTGCTGATCGTGGACGAGGCCCACGAGCTGGTCTCCCGCGTGACCGGAGTGGCGACCGGAGAGCTCACTCCGGGCCAGGTCAACCGAGCGGTGCGCCGCGCCGCGAAGCTCGTGAACGAGAAGGCGGCCGACCAGCTCCAGACCGCCGCCGAGGGCTTCGAGCGGCTCATGGAGCTCGCACTGCCGGGCCGCCTCGAGGAGGTCCCCGAGGACCTCGGCTACGCCCTGATGGCGCTGCGCGACGCCGCCCGCACCGTGATCACCGCGCTCGGTTCCACCCGGGACAAGTCCGTCCAGGACGAGGACGCCGTACGCAAGCAGGCGCTCGCCGCAGTGGAGACGATCCACGACGTCTCGGAGCGGATCACGAACGGTTCGGAGTGGGACGTCGTCTGGTACGAGCGCCACGAGCGCTTCGGCGCCTCCCTCCGGGTCGCTCCGATGTCCGTGTCCGGGCTGCTTCGCGAGAAGCTCTTCACCGACCGCTCCGTCGTCCTGACCTCGGCGACCCTGAAGCTCGGCGGTGATTTCAACGGGGTGGGGGCGTCCCTGGGCCTGGCCCCGGAGGGCACGCACGGAGACGACCTGCCCGAGTGGAAGGGCATCGACGTCGGCTCGCCCTTCGACTACCCGAAGCAGGGCATCCTCTACGTCGCCAAGCATCTGGCCCGCCCCGCGCGCGAGGGCACGCGCACCGACATGATGGACGAGCTGGCCGAGCTGATGCAGGCCGCCGGTGGCCGGACGCTCGGGCTGTTCTCCTCGATGCGGGCCGCTCAGGCCGCGGCCGAGGAGCTGCGCACCCGCATCCCCGAGTACCCGATCCTGCTGCAGGGCGAGGACACCCTCGGAGAGCTGATCAAGGGCTTCGCCGCGGACCCCAAGACCTGTCTGTTCGGGACGCTGTCCCTCTGGCAGGGCGTGGACGTACCGGGAGCCGGCTGCCAGCTCGTCGTCATGGACAAGATCCCGTTCCCGCGCCCCGACGACCCGCTGATGAGCGCCCGCCAGAAGGCGGTGGAGGACGCGGGGGGCAACGGCTTCATGGCCGTCGCCGCGACCCACGCCGCCCTGCTCATGGCACAGGGAGCGGGCCGGCTCGTCCGGGCCACGGGCGACCGGGGTGTCGTCGCCGTCCTCGACCCGCGCATCGCGACGGCTCGCTACGGCAGCTATCTGCGGGCCTCGATGCCGGACTTCTGGTACACGGTGGACCGCAACCAGGTACGCCGCTCGCTCGCGGCCATCGACGCCGCGGCGCAGGCCGACGAGAAGTAGGCGCGCAGCCCACGCCAGCGGGGCCGGATCCGGGCTCGGCGTAAGACGCGCAGCCCGGAACGGACGCAAGTACGTGCGAGCGGATCCCGGAGCCGGTGCGCGCACCTCTGCACCCCGAGTCCGAGGTGTTCGATCGGGAATTCGGACAGTGCAGGGCCCCGGAACCGGCGCAGTTGGTTCCGGGGCCGGTCGGGGAGCGCGTCAGACGCGGCGCAGAACGGCCACGACCTTGCCGAGGATGGTCGCCTCGTCACCGGGGATCGGCTGGTACGCGGCGTTGTGCGGGAGCAGCCAGACGTGGCCGTCCTCGCGCTTGAAGCGCTTGACCGTGGCCTCGCCGTCGAGCATCGCGGCGACGATGTCGCCGTTCTCCGCGACGGGCTGGCGGCGGACGGTCACCCAGTCCCCGTCACAGATCGCCGCTTCGATCATCGAGTCACCGACGACCTTGAGGACGAAGAGCTCACCGTCACCGACCAGCTGCCGGGGGAGCGGGAAGACGTCCTCGACGGACTCCTCGGCGAGGATCGGGCCACCGGCGGCGATCCGGCCGACCAGCGGCACGTACGAGGCCGCGGGCTTGCCCGCCGTGTCCGTGGGCTGCGCGCTCGGCTGGTCGGAGCCACGGACCTCGTACGCGCGAGGGCGATGCGGGTCGCGGCGCAGGAAGCCCTTGCGCTCGAGAGCCATCAGCTGGTGCGCGACGGACGAGGTGCTGGACAGGCCGACGGCCTGGCCGATCTCACGCATCGACGGCGGGTACCCGCGCCGCTGCACCGAGTCCCGGATGACCTCGATCACCCGGCGCTGCCGGTCCGTGAGGCCCGTGCTGTCCGCGCGGATTCCTGGGGGCCGACCGGGCAATGAGCGCCCTGGCTTGGGGCCCTCCTGGGCCATGGCGGCGTCATTCATGGCATGCACCGGCTCGAGTCGGCCCTGGGCGCGGCCCTGGGCAGTGATGGTGGCACTGTCTGCGGTCGTGGTCACGTCGGTGGGCCCCTCTCGAGAATGTCTCCCTAGCTAGCCAACGGTAGTTCCTTTCGAAAGGTTGCGCCAAACACACGTTCGAGTGAAAAACCGTAGATTACTTGTCGTGATCATGTGCTCGGGTGTATGGCTACCGCTGTCGGAGTGAGGCATTTCAGCTCAATCCGGTACGCTTCACCGCCGGGGTCGAGGACCTCTCCGCGGGCTGTATCAGTCTGCCATCCGCACCTCGGCCGCTCGGCCGTGGCCCCCGTTTTCCGTGCCCGTGAACGCGTGGATGCCTGTGTTCAGCGGCGTTGCACGGCCTCGCCGCGCCGGAATCGACGCCGCGACACGCGTAGGGCCGATGAGGCGACCAAACCCCAGATGTAGTGGTTGGATTGCCTCGGCAGCCCAGAAGTTGTGGTCCCGCGTCCGTCGGGGCCGTGGCCATCGCCTATGCTTGAGGCTGCTTCGAGAGGTGCGACCAGCCCTCTTGAGGCTATCGAGTCGTGCCGTGAAGGAGGGTTGGAGTTCATGCACTGCCCCTTCTGCAGGCATCCCGACAGCCGTGTCGTCGACAGCCGCACCACCGACGACGGCACGTCCATCCGCCGGCGCCGTCAGTGCCCGGACTGCTCCCGTCGTTTCACGACGGTGGAGACCTGCTCACTGATGGTGGTCAAGCGGAGCGGCGTGACGGAGCCCTTCAGTCGTACCAAGGTCATCAACGGCGTCCGCAAGGCGTGCCAGGGGCGTCCGGTGACCGAGGACGCCCTCGCCCTGCTCGGCCAGCGGGTCGAGGAGGCGGTGCGCGCCACCGGAAGTGCCGAGCTGACCACCCACGACGTGGGCCTGGCCATACTGGGCCCGCTGCAGGAGCTGGACCTCGTGGCCTTCCTGCGATTCGCGTCCGTGTACCGGGCGTTCGACTCGCTGGAGGACTTCGATTCGGCGATCGCGGAGCTGAGGGAGCAAGCACCCGGCGCGACGGCGGACGACGCGGGTAGGGATTGCGCAGAGAGTGAGAGCGGGCCCGGAGGGACTGTCGAAGTCCCCGTGCCCGCCCACGCCGCCGACTGACCGGCCCACGGGCCGGCGGCGGCGATCCAGAGACCTGTTGCGGGCGGCGAAAGCGGCACCGCAATACAAGACACACACCGTGCCACGGGAAGATCGAGGCACTTTAGGGCGTTTTAGCCCGATATGGGAGGCGGCATGACAGAGACGGCGAGCGGCCCGGCACGAGGTTCCCGCGCGAAGGGTCCCAAGGCCACCAAGGGTCTGCGCATCGAGCGCATCCACACCACCCCCGGCGTGCACCCGTACGACGAGGTGGAGTGGGCGCATCGTGACGTCGTCATGACCAACTGGCGCGACGGCTCGGTCAACTTCGAGCAGCGTGGCGTCGAGTTCCCCGACTTCTGGTCGGTGAACGCGGTCAACATCGTCACCAGCAAGTACTTCCGCGGTGCCGTCGGCACGCCGCAGCGCGAGGTGAGCCTCAAGCAGCTCATCGACCGCATCGTGAAGACCTACCGGAAGGCCGGCGAGGACTACAAGTACTTCGCCTCGCCCGCCGACGCCGAGATCTTCGAGCACGAGCTGGCGTACGCCCTCCTGCACCAGATCTTCAGCTTCAACTCGCCGGTGTGGTTCAACGTGGGCACGCCGCAGCCCCAGCAGGTCTCCGCCTGCTTCATCCTGGCCGTCGACGACTCCATGGAGTCGATCCTCGACTGGTACAAGGAAGAGGGCATGATCTTCAAGGGCGGCTCCGGCGCCGGCCTGAACCTCTCCCGCATCCGTTCCTCCAAGGAACTGCTCTCCTCGGGCGGCAACGCCTCGGGTCCCGTCTCCTTCATGCGCGGTGCCGACGCCTCTGCAGGAACGATCAAGTCGGGCGGCGCCACCCGCCGCGCGGCCAAGATGGTCATCCTGGATGTCGACCACCCCGACATCGAGGACTTCATCGAGACCAAGGTGAAGGAAGAGGAGAAGATCCGCGCCCTGCGTGACGCGGGCTTCGACATGGACCTGGGCGGCGACGACATCACGTCCGTCCAGTACCAGAACGCCAACAACTCGGTGCGCGTGAACGACGAGTTCATGAAGGCCGTCGAGTCCGGTGGCAAGTTCGGCCTGCGTGCCCGCATGACCGGTGGCGTCATCGAGGAGGTCGACGCCAAGTCGCTCTTCCGCAAGATGGCCGAGGCCGCCTGGGCCTGCGCCGACCCGGGCATCCAGTACGACGACACCATCAACCACTGGCACACGTGCCCGGAGTCCGGCCGCATCAACGGCTCGAACCCGTGCAGCGAGTACATGCACCTGGACAACACGTCCTGCAACCTCGCCTCGCTGAACCTGATGAAGTTCCTCAAGGACGACGGCAAGGGCAACCAGTCCTTCGACGTCGAGCGCTTCGCCAAGGTCGTCGAGCTCGTCATCACGGCGATGGACATCTCCATCTGCTTCGCCGACTTCCCGACCGAGAAGATCGGCGAGAACACCCGCGCGTACCGCCAGCTCGGCATCGGCTATGCCAACCTGGGCGCCCTGCTCATGGCGACCGGCCACGCCTACGACTCGGACGGCGGCCGCGCCCTCGCCGGCGCCATCACGTCGCTGATGACCGGTACCTCGTACAAGCGCTCCGCGGAGCTCGCCGCGGTCGTCGGCCCGTACGACGGCTACGCGAAGAACGCCCAGCCGCACCAGCGCGTCATGAAGCAGCACGCCGACGCCAACACCGTGGCCGTCCGCGTGGACGACCTGGACAGCCCGATCTGGGCCGCCGCCACGGAGGCCTGGCAGGACGTCGTCCGCCTCGGCGAGAAGAACGGCTTCCGCAACGCGCAGGCGTCCGTCATCGCCCCGACCGGCACCATCGGTCTCGCGATGTCCTGCGACACCACCGGCCTCGAGCCCGACCTCGCCCTGGTCAAGTTCAAGAAGCTGGTCGGCGGCGGCTCGATGCAGATCGTCAACGGCACCGTGCCGCAGGCTCTGCGCCGCCTGGGTTACCAGGAGGAGCAGATCGAGGCGATCGTCGCCCACATCGCCGAGAACGGGAACGTCGTCGACGCCCCGGGCCTGAAGACCGAGCACTACGAGGTCTTCGACTGCGCGATGGGTGAGCGTTCCATCTCCGCGATGGGCCACGTCCGCATGATGGCGGCCATCCAGCCCTGGATCTCCGGCGCGCTCTCCAAGACGGTCAACCTGCCCGAGACCGCCACGGTCGAGGACGTCGAAGAGGTCTACTTCGAGGCGTGGAAGATGGGCGTCAAGGCGCTCGCCATCTACCGCGACAACTGCAAGGTCGGCCAGCCCCTCTCCGCCAAGACCAAGGAGAAGGAGAAGGCCGAGGTCACGGAGAAGGCCGAGGCGGAGATCCGCAAGGCCGTCGAGAAGGTCGTCGAGTACCGCCCGGTCCGCAAGCGTCTGCCCAAGGGCCGCCCGGGGATCACCACCTCCTTCACCGTCGGTGGCGCCGAGGGCTACATGACCGCCAACTCCTACCCGGACGACGGTCTCGGCGAGGTCTTCCTGAAGATGTCGAAGCAGGGCTCCACCCTCGCGGGCATGATGGACGCCTTCTCCATCGCCGTCTCGGTCGGCCTCCAGTACGGCGTGCCGCTGGAGACCTACGTCTCGAAGTTCACCAACATGCGCTTCGAGCCGGCCGGCATGACGGACGACCCGGACGTGCGGATGGCGCAGTCGATCGTCGACTACATCTTCCGCCGCCTGGCGCTCGACTTCCTGCCCTTCGAGACGCGCTCCGCGCTCGGCATCCACTCCGCCGAGGAGCGTCAGCGTCACCTGGAGACGGGCTCCTACGAGCCCACCGAGGACGAGGTCGACGTCGAGGGTCTGGCCCAGTCCGCGCCCCGCGCGCAGGAGCTGAAGGCCGTCGAGACGCCGAAGGCCCCGGTCGCCGCGGAGGTGCCCGCCCCGAAGCAGGCGCACACCAGCGCCGAGCTCGTCGAGATGCAGCTGGGCATCCAGGCCGACGCCCCGCTCTGCTTCTCCTGCGGTACGAAGATGCAGCGCGCCGGATCCTGCTACATCTGCGAGGGCTGCGGCTCGACCAGCGGCTGCAGCTGAACCGGCGGCACCGGGACTGACGCGGCGGCGGTGAGAACGCGCCGCCGCTCAGGTCCCTGAGCGGCACACGAAGAGGGAGTCGACCCACGGTCGGCTCCCTCTTCGCCGTCTGCGGCGCACTCGCTAGAGCGCGCCCATCGCGGCGGCGAACGAGGTCAGGTCGCCGTCGAAGCCGTGGACCGTGTCGTGGAACGACCACTCGCCGTCGGCGCCCCGCACGAACTCGGCGACGGTCGCCGCCGAGCAGCCGCTCACCGAGGCGAAGTCGTGGAGCGCCAGCTCCGTGTACCCCTCCCGTATGCGCACCGCCGTGCTCGTCACGTCCCCGAACACCTTCGTCCGGTCCGTCCGCTCCTCGCCCTGCTGGATGGCCACGCCGACGATCACGCGCGCGTACCGCGGTGCCAGACGATCCAGTTCGAGCGTCATGACCTCGTCGTAGCCGAAGCCCTGACCGGTGCGGCTGTCCCGGTCCAGCGTGATGGTGCCGTCCGGGGAACGGCTGTCGAAGTGCACGACGTAGTCGGGATCCCCGTGCGGCGCGTCGCTCGTGTACGTCGCCGCCACGAGGTCCAGATCATGGGGAGGCGAGCCGATCGGGCTCGGGTCCCACTTCAGTCCGACCTCGATCTTCTCGATCCCCTTGCGCAGGCTGCTCACCGAACTCCCCCTTCTCGGCGCGATGTTTGAGTGCTACCGACACGCTACGTCGTCCCGCCGACAACAGGGGGAGCGACCGTTCGCCGTCGGCCACTCGCGCGCGCCCCCCGAAGTCCCCGCACTACAGCGGAGAGTGACGCCACGTCATGCATAGCGCCGTACGATGATGCGGTGCTGGTCAAGTGGATTCGCTGCACCGTGGTGGACCGTCGGGGGTTCGAGCGGGGGCAGCGGAAATGGGCGGGGCTTCTCGGGGAGCCGGGGTTCAGGGGACAGGGCGGAGGCTGGAGCAGGCGTCGGTCCGACGTGGCCCATGTGTTCGGCTTCTGGGAGAGCCGGGCCTTCTACGACTCCTTCATGGCGCGGTCCCACGACCGGCTCGCCGCGGCGCAGTCCGGCACGTTCAAGGACATACAGGTGAAGCTCTTCGACTACAGCTTCGACGTGAAGACCGGGTTCGAGGCCGACTTCACGGACGCTGACGTCGTGCGGGTGGCTCACCTCAAGGTGCACGCCGAGCGGGCGGAGCACTTCGCCCTGATGCAGCGGAAGGTCTGGAACCCGGCGATGGCCGGCTCGCCCGGCATGATCCGAGGACTCTTCGGGGAGGCGCCCGGCGACGAGTTCCTGGTCCTCTCCATGTGGCGCTCCGAGGCCGAGCGCGGCAAGTACCAGGTGAACCGGGTGGAGCGGCTCTCCGCGCGGGCCCAGACGGAGACCGACGTCCGGGACGTGAGCGGCGACATCGTCGGACTGGAGCCGAGCTGGACGGTGTGAACGCGGCCTCACGCGCGCGTGCCCTGCGATCCAGGTGATCTACGTGATCTACGCCGGATGGAGCCCGTACGGGTGCTCGGAACCGGCCGGGTCGATCTACTGTCTTGGCATGGCACGACCACGGCGCATCGTTCTGGTCCGGCACGGCGAGTCCGAGGGCAACGCGGACGACACCGTGTACGAACGCGAGCCCGATCACGCGCTGGCGCTCACCGAGAAGGGACGGCGCCAGGCCGAGGGCACCGGTCGCGAGCTGCGTGACCTGTTCGGTGACGAGCGGGTGAGCGTCTATGTCTCGCCCTACCGGCGCACGCACGAGACGTTCCGCGCGTTCCGCCTGGACCCCGGTCTCGTACGGGTGCGGGAGGAGCCGCGCCTGCGCGAACAGGACTGGGGCAACTGGCAGGACCGCGACGACGTACGCCTCCAGAAGGCGTACCGGGACGCGTACGGGCACTTCTTCTACCGCTTCGCGCAGGGGGAGTCCGGGGCCGACGTGTACGACCGGGTCGGTGCCTTCCTGGAGAGCCTGTACCGGAGCTTCGAGGACCCCGGGCATCCGCCGAACGTGCTGCTGGTGACGCACGGGCTCACGATGCGGCTGTTCTGCATGCGCTGGTTCCACTGGAGCGTCGCGGACTTCGAGTCCCTGTCGAATCCCGGGAACGCGGAGACACGGTCGCTCGTTCTCGGGGAGAACGGCAAGTACACCCTGGACCGGTCGTTCGAACGCTGGCGTGAACCTGAGCCTTATGGGATCACCGATTAGAGTGGCTTTGCGATGATCGCTGATTCCTCTCCCGAAGGGCGCGCGGACCGCGCCCTGTCCAGCCTGCGCGGCCTCTCCGTGGGGGACGCGCTGGGATCCCAGTTCTTCGTTCCGGAGAACTATCCGCTGCTCAAGCGCCGTGACCTGCCCGACGGCCCCTGGCAGTGGACCGACGACACCGAGATGGCCTGCTCCGTGGTGGCCGTCCTGGCCAGACACTGCCGGATCGACCAGGACGACCTCGCCCGGTCGTTCGCCGAGCACCATGACTTCGACCGCGGGTACGGCCCTGCGGTGAACCGGCTGCTGAGGCTGGTCCGTGAGGGCGGCGACTGGCGGGAACTCGCCTCCGCGCTGTTCAAGGGCCAGGGCTCGTGGGGGAACGGGGCAGCCATGCGGATCGCCCCGCTCGGCGCCTACTACGCGGACGACCCCGAGCAGGCCACCCACCAGGCCGAGATCTCGGCGTACCCGACCCATCAGCACCGTGAGGCGGTCGTCGGCGCGATGGCGGTGGCCGCTGCGGCGGCCCTGGTCGCGGCCCCGGCCGGTCCGCCCACCCCAGGCGACCTGCTCGACGGAGTCATCGCGCTGGTGCCGCGCAGTGCGGTGGGTGCCGGGCTGCGCCGGGCCCGGGACATGCTCGACTACGGGGACCCGGGGACGGTCGCCGCGGTGCTCGGCTGCGGCCGGCGGACCTCGGCGCACGACACCGTGCCGTTCGCCCTCTGGTCGGCCGCCCGCGGGCTCGGCGACTACGAGCGTGCCTTCTGGAGCACCGCCCAGGTGGGCGGCGATGTGGACACGACCTGCGCGATCGTCGGCGGGATCGTCGCCTCCGGCCCCGGGGGAGCCCCACCGGCCGCCTGGCTGGAGCGGACCGAAGCCCTCCCGGACTGGGTCTCGGCCCAGAAGGCGTAGACCGCTCCGGAAGATCTTGCCCTCGGGCGCCGCTCGAGCGCGGCACCGTGGATGCCGGGCCCCTGGCCGGCGGCCGGCGGCCCGGCATCCACGTCCCCCGCCAGGGCATCAGCCCCCGGCCGGCCCGGCGACACCCGAGAGTGCCTCCAGGTCGCTCTTGCGCACCTTGATGACCACCAGCGCGACGGCCAGCGCGAGCACCGCCATGGCTGCCGCCGGGATGAACGCCGTGGAGATGCCGTGCGCCAGCACCTCGTGCCCCCAAGGTGCGGGCAGCTCATGGGACTTGAGGAACGCCGCCTTCTGCTCGGGCGAGGCGTGCGCCATGAAGTCCGGCACCTGCTGCTTGGCCTCCTCACGGCTCGCCGAACCGAAGACGGTGGTCAGGATCGAGAGGCCGAGCGAGCCGCCCACCTGCTGGGTCGCGTTGAGCAGGCCGGACGCCGCCCCGGCCTCGTGCTGCGCGACGCCGGAGACCGCCGTGACCGTGAGGGTCACGAAGTTCAGCCCCATGCCGACGCCGAACACCAGCATCGGGCCGAGGACCCCGCTCGCGTACGAGCTCTCCGGCGTCACGAACGTCTGCCAGGTCAGCCCCAGCACGGCGAGCGCGGTGCCGGCGACCATGAACGGCTTCGGGCCCAGGGTGGGCAGGAAGCGCTGGGAGAGCCCCGCGCCGACCGCGATCGCGGCGGTGACGGGCAGGAACGCCACGCCGGCCTTGATCGGCGAGTAGCCCAGCACGTTCTGCACGAACAGCACGATGAAGAAGAACATGCCGAACATCGCCGCGGCGAGGCTGAGCATGATCACGTAGGTCCCGGAACGGTTGCGGTCCGCGAACATCCGCAGCGGCGTGATCGGGTCCTTGGCGCGCCGCTCGACGATCGCGAAGGCGAGCAGCAGCACGACCGCGGCGCCGAACGAGCCCAGCGTCAGACTGTCCCGCCACCCTTCCTCGGACGCGCGGATGAAGCCGTAGACGAGCGCCACCATGCCGAACGTGGAGGTCATCGCGCCGGCGATGTCGAAGCTTCCTGGATGTCGCCGCGACTCCGTGATGTACAGGGGCGTGAGAACGGCGATGAGGATGCCGATGGGTACGTTCACGAACAGCACCCAGCGCCAGTCCAGCCAGTCCGTCAGCATGCCGCCCGCGAGCAGACCGACGGCGCCGCCTCCCGCGGAGACGGCGGCGAAGACGCCGAACGCCCGGTTCCGCTCCGGGCCTTCGGGGAACGTGGTGGTGATGAGGGCCAGGGACGTGGGTGACGCGATGGCGCCGCCGACTCCCTGCAGAGCGCGGGCGGCGAGCAGCTGCCAGGGCTCCTGGGCCAGGCCACCCAGCAAGGAGGCGGCGGTGAACAGGAGGATGCCGGTCATGAAGACCCGGCGGCGTCCCAGGATGTCGCCCGCGCGGCCGCCCAGCAGCAGCATGCCGCCGAAGGTCAGGGTGTACGCGCTGACCACCCAGGTCAGGTCGGTGGTGGAGAACTTGAGGGCGTCTTGGATGTGCGGGAGCGCGATGTTCACAATCGTCGCGTCGAGGACCACCATGAGCTGGCAGGCGGCGATGACGGTGAGCGCGATACCGGGATGCCCCTCCCGGCGGGCTGCCCGCGGCTTCTGATCTTGCGTCAACTGAGAGGTTGTCACTATGGATCCCCCACAAGAGCATTAGTGAACGAACCCGTTCACTGTCGCTCCAACGGTAGTGAGTCCCCTTCAGTGAACGCAACCGTTCACTGAACTCGCCGCCGTGTGTCTCGGGCCACTCCCGGCCCCTCTCGGACCGCTCAACGGAGAGATGACGATGGTTAGTTCGCGCTGGACGGCCGCTCCGCCCCAGGGCGCCGTCTCCTTGCGCAGGCGTGGCGCCGTACTGGAACGCGCCATCCTGGAAGCCGCGTTGGACCAGCTCAGCACGGTCGGCTGGAACGGGCTGACGATGGAGGGCGTCGCCGCGGGCGCCCAGACCGGAAAGGCGGCCGTCTACCGGCGCTGGCCCTCCAAGGAGGACCTCGTCGTCGACGCGCTTCAGGCGGGACTGCCCCGGCTGGACTCCGCCCCCGACCGCGGCGGCGTCCGTGAGGATCTGCTGGAGCTGTGCCGGCAGATGCGCGCGGCGATGTACTCGCGCCCCGGTTCCGCGTTGCGCTCGGTGCTTCACGAGTGCGACACCTTCACCGCGGAGCGCTTCCACTCCGTGATCGTCGAGGGGGTCGTCGAGCCGAGCGTCGAGCTGATCAGGGAGGTCCTGCGTCGCGGGATCGAGCGGGGTGAGGTGCGCCCCGACGCCGTCGATCCCTACGTGTGCGACGTCATCCCCGCGATGATGATGTACCGCTCCAAAGTGTGCGGGAGCGAATGGGAGGAGGGGGATCTGGTGGAGATGATCGACCGGGTGATGGTGCCCCTTGTGGAGCGGCGTGCGGAATGAGCGGAGGCGGGTGTCGCGGAGCCCCGCGGGCGGCGTAGGCTGGTTGACGCCATGCCGTACGAACCACCCACCCACACCGTCGAGCGCTCCTTGCGCGCCACTACCGGTGCCAAGATCATCGCCGGTGTCGACGAGGTCGGCCGGGGTGCCTGGGCCGGTCCCGTCACGGTGTGTGCCGCGATCACCGGCCTGCGCCGACCGCCCGACGGGCTGACCGACTCCAAGCTGATCAGCCCCAAGCGACGCGAGACGCTCGCGGACGTCCTGGAGGGCTGGGTGACCGCCCACGCCCTCGGTCACGCCTCACCCGAGGAGATCGACGACCTGGGGATGACGGCCGCGCTCAGGCTCGCCGCCGTGAGGGCCCTGGAGGCCCTGCCGGTGCGACCCGACGCCGTCATCCTGGACGGGAAGCACGACTACCTGGGCGCGCCGTGGCAGGTCCGTACGGTGATCAAGGGGGACCGTTCCTGCATCGCCGTCGCCGCCGCGTCGGTGATCGCGAAGGTCCGCCGCGACAAAATGATGGCCGAACTGGGCATCGACCATGCAGACTTCGGGTTTGCGGCCAACGCCGGATACCCGTCGCCGGTGCATCGCGCCGCGTTGGAGGAGCGGGGGCCCACCCCGTACCACCGACTGTCGTGGGCGTATCTTGATGCGCTGCCCCAGTGGCGGCACCTCAAGAAGGCCCGCAGCTGGGCGGACGCAAGCGTTCCTGAGATCGAGGGCCAGCTCGGCTTCGACTTCTGACCGCTGCGCTCGCACTGACGTGCCACCCGCTGGCGCGATCCGCACCGGCGTTTGATAGATATCAGCTCATGCCTCTCATTCCCGAGGAGCCTCAGATTCACGAGAGTGCCCAGGGTCCCCGCGCGACTCCGGCCAGTGGCCGTACCGCGCCGACCCCTCGCCCTGTACCCGGCCCGCGTCCCGCGGCGCCGCCGCGTCCCGGTCACCCGGGTCCCGCAAGGCCCATGCCGCCCGCGCAGCGCACGCCGCGTGACGCAGCCGTTGCCCCCAGGCCGGGCCCGAAGGCCCCGGCCGCCCCGCCGGCGCCCGCCGGGCCGCAGGTCCAGCTGATCCCGGCCTCGGCCGAGGGTGCGCTGGACGCCGCCGAGGAAGCCGTCGACCTGCTGCTCGACTCCGGTCGGACGCCCGGTGAGGTCCTCGTGATCACCACCGGCGACCCGCACCCGTGGGCCGCGCACGAGCTGTCCTTCGGTGCCGACGCCTACTGGGCACAGCACGACGCGGGCGACGACGTCTTCTACGCCGATGCCTCCGCCCTGGACCGCGCCGGGACCCGCCCGGTCGTCGTCGTCGCCGTGAACGGCGGCGACGAGGTGACCGGAACGGCTCTTCCGCTCGCTCTCGGCAGGGCCGGTTCCCTGCTGATCGTGTGCGGCGAGCCGCAGCGCATCAACTCGCTGCTGGGCGCCGGGGTCTGACGCCCGGCTTGCCGGCTGCCCGCACCGCCCGACGGTGCCCGGTCAGTCCGGCAGGCCGGTCTGCGGCCGCCGCCGACCGGTTCAGCGCGCGGCCGCCCGGCGGAGCATCTCCGTCGCCGCGCCACCCGTGCGCGGCGCGGGAGGCTCACTGCTCCCGAGGCTCTCGACGGCGGACCCCAGACCGGGGCTCCGGCCGCCGCGCCCCTCGCCGAGCACCTGCCAGCCGTCCCGCGTCATGGTGATGTACGCACCGCAGCGCAGCCCGTGGAGAGTGCAGGCGTCGCGCAGTCCCCACATCCAGGCCCCGTCCTCCTCCGTCCAACGGGCGTCCCCCTCGCGGCAGTAGAGCAGGACGGCCGTCCGGACCGGGGTGCGGCGGCGCAGGTCGTGCGGGATCACCCGACGCAGCTGCGACAGCAGGGAGTTCCGGAACGTCCAGCCGTCGGTGTGGCTCTCGCGGCGGGTGAACGAGGCACTCGCGCGCAGTCGCTCCTCAGGATCGAGCACCGCCACGACAGCGGTCTGCGGTATCGGTCGGTGGCGGCTGTGCAGCCCGCTGACGACCTCACGCGGATTGCGCAGCAGCGGGATCCCGGCCGCCGCCCACTCCGTGGGTTCGAGCAGCCTGGTCGGGCGGTTGACGGAATCGGCGGACCTCTCGGTGCGCATCGAGGACGCGGACAACGATGCCGCCGAGGACGGAGCGAATCCGAAGGTCACGGTCCTCCCTTCGGCTGGACGCCCACGAGGAGGGCAGGGGCGGACTGGGGGAGCGCACCGCGGCACAGCCCTACCGGACCACGGGAGCCGTGCGGGGAGCACTCCCAATTCTTCCCGTCGTACTGTCGCTCGGCAACGAGCAATTGGCGCCGAGGCCCGGTATCTGACGATGCGTCTTCAATATCCCTGCCCATAGCTTGGGGCACCCATGTGCGGCCGCGCGCCCGAGGCTCCTCCCCGGGCGCCCGCCGCGGCTCCTCCGGCCTCGGCCTCAGCCCTGGACGGCCAGGACCAGCGGCAACACCGCCCCGGCACCCGCCCGGCGCAGCAACCGCGCGGCCATGGCCAGCGTCCAGCCCGTCTCCGTGTAGTCGTCCACCAGCAGCACCGGCCCCGAGGCTCCGGCGAGCGCGCCCGCCAGCTCCGGCGGCAGAACCAGGGTGCCGTCCAGCGCGCGCAGCCGCTGCGCGCTGTTGCTGCGCGGGATGTGCGCGGTGTCGCTGCCCGGTTCGTACGTGATCTGTCCGAGCAGCGGCATCCGGCCCACCTGTGCGATGCCCCGGCCCAGGGAGTCGATGAGCTGTGGCCGGGTGTGCGAGGCCATCGTGACCACTCCCACAGGGCGCGGGAGGGCGGAGGCGTCACCGGACGCCCAGCCCCCCGGTCCCTTGGCCCAGTCGGCGAGGACCTCCACGACGGCCCGTGCCACGTCGTCCGGCACCGGGCCGTCCGGCGCCTGGGGCGCGAGCATCGGGCGCAGCCTGTTGCCCCAGCCGATGTCCGAGAGCCGCCCGAGGGCCCGCCCCGACGCCGCCTGCTCGCCCGCGGGGATGCGGCCCTTCAGGTCGATCCCGACCGAGGCGAGTCCCGTGGGCCACATCTTCCGGGGCTCCACCTCCACGCCGGGGCGCCCGAGCTCGCCTCGGGCCGAGGTCAGCGCCTGCGGCGACACGGAGGCGTCGAACCGCGCCCCCGCGCAGTTGTCGCACCGGCCGCACGGGGCCGCCGCCTCGTCGTCCAGCTGCCGCCGCAGGAACTCCATGCGGCAGCCGGTCGTCGTCGCGTAGTCCCGCATCGCCTGCTGCTCGGCCTCACGCTGCTTGGCCACCCACACGTACCGCTCCGTGTCGTAGACCCAGGGACGGCCCGTGGAGATCCAGCCACCCTTCACCCGGTGCACCGCGCCGTCCACGTCCAGCACCTTGAGCATGATCTCCAGGCGTGAGCGGCGCAGCTCGACCAGAGGCTCCAGCGCAGGCAGGGACAGCGGCCGTTCGGAGCCCGCGAGCACGTCCAGCGTGCGCCGCACCTGGTCCTCGGGCGGGAAGGCGAGCGAGGCGAAGTAGCGCCAGATCGCCTCGTCCTCCTTGCCCGGGAGCAGCAGCACCTCCGCGTGCTCGACGCCGCGGCCGGCGCGGCCCACCTGCTGGTAGTAGGCGATGGGGGAGGAGGGCGAGCCGAGGTGCACCACGAACCCCAGGTCGGGCTTGTCGAAGCCCATCCCCAGCGCGGACGTGGCCACGAGGGCCTTCACCCGGTTCGCCAGCAGGTCCTCCTCGGCCTGCTGGCGGTCCGCGTTCTCGGTCTTGCCGGTGTACGAGGTCACGGTGTGCCCGCACTGCCGCAGGTACGCCGTGACCTCCTCGGCGGCCGCCACCGTGAGCGTGTAGATGATGCCGGAGCCCGGAAGGTCGTCGAGATGGTCGGCGAGCCAGGCCAGGCGGTGGGCGGCGTCGGGCAGCTCCAGCACGTTGAGGCTCAGACTCTCGCGGTCCAGTGGGCCGCGCAGCACCAGGGCGTCCGAGCCGGATCCCGTGCCCAGCTGGTCGGCGACGTCGGCCGTCACCCGGGAGTTCGCCGTCGCGGTCGTGGCCAGCACCGGGACGCCCGCCGGGAGTTCGGCCAGCATGGTGCGCAGCCGCCGGTAGTCGGGACGGAAGTCGTGCCCCCAGTCCGAGATGCAGTGCGCCTCGTCCACCACCAGCAGGCCGGTGGCGGCGGCCAGCTGCGGCAGGACGTTGTCCCGGAAGTCCGGGTTGTTCAGCCGCTCGGGGCTGACCAGGAGCACGTCGACCTCGCCCGCGGCGACCTCGGCCCGGACCGCGTCCCACTCCTCGGTGTTCGACGAATTGATCGTGCGGGCGCGGATGCCCGCACGCTCGGCCGCCTCCACCTGGTTCCGCATGAGGGCGAGGAGCGGCGAGACGATCACGGTCGGCCCGCTGCCCCGCTCGCGCAGCAGCGCCGTGGCCACGAAGTACACCGCGGACTTGCCCCAGCCGGTCCGCTGCACGACGAGGGCGCGTCTGTGCTCGGCGACCAGCGCCTCGATCGCCCGCCACTGGTCCTCGCGCAGGCGGGCGGTGCCGGTCGGGTCTCCGACGAGGCGGGCGAGTACGGTGTCGGCCGCGGTCCGCAGGTCTTCATTGCTCATGCCCCCATGCAACCCGATGGCACCGACATCGCGCGAACGAGCTCCGCGACCTGTGGACAACTCATGACGTGTCCCTGGCGGGGGTTATCCACAGGGTGAACCGGAGTCGGGCGATCCGCGGCATGGTCCTCGCATGACGAATCACAGCGAGCCCGTCGGCGTCACCGGCGAGGCCAAGATCACCCTGCGCTCCGCCGGCGAACTGGCCGAGGCGCTCCCGTACTTGCTCGGCTTCCGGCCCGCGGACTGCATCGTCCTGGTCGCCCTGCACGAGGGCCGGTTCGGCGGCCGGGTGCGCCTCGGCATCCCCGACCGGCCCGAGGACTGGCCGGCCATGGCGGAGCTCCTCGCGCGCTGCCTGATCGGCGAGTGCGTGCGCCGCGACGGCAAGCCCGACAGCATCATCGCGTTCCTCTGCCAGGACCCGGCACCCGCACGGGCGGGCACGGGCAGGCTGACGATGGAGCGGCTGCGACCGCTCGCCCAGCTCCTGCGCACGGCCTGCGGCGCCCAGGACGTGCCGGTGACGGAAGCCCTGTGCCTCTCCGCCGATCACTACTGGTCCTACTGCTGCGTGCGCCCCGACTGCTGCCCGCCCGACGGGAACCCCGTCGCGGCACCGGGCACCTCGGTGATGGCGGCGACCGCCGCGTACGCGGGCATCCAGATCCGTGCGTCGGAGCAGGAGGTCAAGGCGCGCCTCGCGCCCCTGGTCACGGCTCTCGGCTCGGAGCAGGAGCGGGCACTCGACGCCGCGTCGATGGCCCTGGTACCGAGGATGCTGAGCCCGCGCCGGCGGGCGGGCGTGGGGGCCGAGACCCTCGACCTGGCGCGGCTGGTCATGCGCCGCCTCGCGGACGCCCCGAGCGCGACGGACGCGCTGGAGGCGGACGTCAAGGACGACGAGCTGCTGGCCCACGACGAGGCGGCCGCCCTGATCCTCGGCCTGCAGGATCGCGAGACCAGGGACCGGACCGCAGAGTGGATGGAGGGCGACGAAGCGGCGTGCGCCCTGCGCCTGTGGCGCGCGCTGGCCCGACGCTGTGTCGGTCCCTACTGCGAGCATGCCGCGGCGCCGCTGACCCTCGCGGGATGGGTGGCCTGGTCGCTCGGCGACACGGTCGAGGCGGATGCCGCCCTGGAGATGGCCCTCGGCGCGGACCCCGACTACGTCTTCGCCCGCCTGCTCAACGAGGCCCGCGCAGGCGGCCTGGATCCCGAACCGGTGCGGCGCTCGCTGCGGGGCAGGCGGGCGGACCACGAAGAAGACTCGAGCCCGGCGGCTCAGCGAGGCGGCGCGGACACCGAAGGCAGGACCGAAGGAGAGGACGGCTCGGGCGAACAGGCCTCACAGCCACCCGCTCCAGGCTCGAACCACGTGGTCGACCCCGGTGTCTCACGCGCCGCCCGTGGACTGGAGGCGGCCCTGCGACGACGGGGCGAGCGACGGCTCGGAGCGGGCACCAGGCCGGGCCGGGCGGGGACGCGCGCGCCGCGTCGTCCCTCGGGGCGGCGACGGGTTGGGCATCAGCGCCAGAGGGGTGAGGGATGAGCCGGGGCGGACACGCCGGGCGTCGGCGTCGATGGGGCTGGTTCGAGGCGCTGGGGCGTTACTTGCGGCGAGGCCGCCCCGTTCACGTGGATGGCGGAAGCGACAGCCGGGCCGCGCCGCCGAGGTGTTCGGCAGCCCGGCGGTACGCCGGCGCCTCGCTCGGCCGCGTTCGGGAGATGAGGCCCATGGGCGAGTGGGAACAGCGACGGGTGGTCGGCACACCGCGACACGCCACGGCACCACGCCTCGGCGCGGACCTGCCGTCCACGCACGGGACGCTGATCTGTGTGGCCCTCCCCGGCCTTGCGATCTCCTCGGATCACGGGCAGCTGAAGGCACAGGGCCTCGACGGCGTGTACCGGGGCGGACGGCGACTGCTCTCGCGGTGCGAGATCCGTGTCGCCGGCCGGGAGCCGCTCGCCGTGCAGGCACGCATGATCGCTGCGGACCGGGCCCGATTCGTGTCGACGATCCGGGCCTCGCCGGAGGCCGGACCCGACCCCGACGTGATCGTCGAGCGCGTCCGCCACGCCGACGGCACCGAGCGGATCACCCTGCGCAGTTCGGCTCGGCACCGGTTACGCCTGCCCCTGGAGATCTCCCTCGGCACGGACCTCGCCGAACTCGGTGCGGTGGCCGCCGGAAGCATCGTCCGTGAACTTCCCGCGAGCGTCCACGACTCGGGGATGCGGTGGTCCTCGGCGGCCGGATACACGGTGGTGACCGCGGTCCCGTCGCCCACGGACGCGCTCGCCTCGGCAGGCCTGCTGCGCTGGGAACTGGACCTCCCACCCGGCGGTTCGCGCACCGTGGAGCTGAAACTGAGGGCGGACACGGGGAGCGGCAGCGCGGCGCCGGGCGCCGGGCGACGGCTGTTCGGCTCGGCGCAGGCCCAGGGGGACGACCCACGCGCGGGCGCACTCTTGAGGGCCTGCGTCGATGATCTCCACGCGCTGCTCGTGCGGGACCCGGAACACCCGTTGGACGTACGACTGGCCGCGGGCGCGCCCTGGCGCTGCGGACCGGCACCCGCCGAGGCGCTGGCCGCGGCACGCATGGCCCTCCCCTTGGGCACCCGTCTCGCCGCAGGCACGCTGCGCGCGCTCGCCCGCACTCAATCGAGATCCCCGGGACCGGAGTTCGGCAGCATTCCCGGACCGCTGCGGCACACAGGCGCACACCTTCCACCGAGCAGTACCGGTATCGAAGCCACCCTCCACTTCCCTGTACTCCTGGCCGAAGCCAGACGCTGGGGACTCGCCGAGCAGGAAGCTGTGGAACTGCTCCCCGCCGCGGAGCGGTGCCTGCGCTGGCTGCGTACCGCGGTCGAGCGGGAGGGCCCGTATCTCGCGGACCCTGGGCCGGGCGGCCCAAGGCGCTGCGAGACCCAGGCGCACGCGCACCGGGCCGCGGTCCTCGGCGCCGACCTGCTGGACGCATACGGCAGACCGGGCGGTGCCGAGCTGCGGCTATGGGCCGAAGAGCTCCGGCGGCGCTTTCGCGAGGACTTCTGGGTGGAGGACCTCGGCGGAGGCAGGCCCGCCGCGGTCTGCACGCCGGACGGGCGCCCGATCGCACAGCTGGGCAGCGGCGCCGCCCACCTGCTCGACACCGGTCTCCTCGGCGCGGGCACCCAGGCACCCGGCCTGCTGGACAAGGTGCAGACGGAGCAGCTCGCCCGTCTGCTCGGCGGGCCGGCCATGGACTCCGGATGGGGACTGCGGAGCCTCGGTGCGAAGGAAGGGACGTACAACCCGTTCGGCCATCACTCCGGCGCGGTCCGGATCCACGAGACGGCGGTGGCCGTCGCGGGCCTCAACGCCGCAGGGTACGAGAAGGAGGCCGCGTCCCTGCTCAGAGGAGTGCTCGATGCCGCGGAGTCCTTCGGGTACCGCCTGCCGGAGATGTACGCGGGGGAGCAGCGGACCGAGCGCAGCGCCCCGGTACCGCACCCCGCCGCGTGCAGACCCGCCGCCGTCGCGGCCGCGGGCGGCGTGCACCTTCTGGTCTCGCTCGCGGGCATCAGGCCGGATGCGCCGGCGCGGACCGTGGCCCTGTCACCGATGCGCAGCGCGCCCCTCGGGGCGATCGGACTGACGGGCCTGCAGGTGGCCGGGCAGCCCTTCGCGGTACGCGTCACCCGCCTCGGCCTCGCCATGGTCGAGGAGGCCGCGGACGGACTCCAGTTGGGGGTGTGACCGGCCGGTGACCTGCGCACTGCGGACATGTGCGGGCGCGGGGCATGAAGTGGGGCGACGATGAGTGAAGGAGGTGTTTATCGTCAGGCAGACGACTATGATCGTTCCATGCCACCCTACGACCCGTCGGCCTTCCCGCCCTTCGCTGTCACCGTCGACCTGGTCGTGCTGACCGTGCGCCGACACGCCCTGTGCGCGTTGGCCGTACGGCGAGGTGAGCCGCCCTTTCAGGGGCGTTGGGCCCTGCCCGGCGGGTTCGTACGGGACGACGAGGATCTGACGGAGGCGGCAGCGCGGGAGCTGGCCGAGGAGACAGGGCTGCGTGCCCACGACCCGGGAGTGCCGGCGCAGGACAACGGCGCACACCTGGAGCAGCTCGCGACGTACGGGGACCCCAAGCGCGATCCGCGGATGCGCGTGGTCAGCGTCGCCCACCTGGCTCTCGCGCCCGATCTGCCCGCGCCGCGGGCCGGTGGCGACGCGCACAGTGCCCGATGGGCGCCGGTCGAGGAGCTGATGGACCAGAGCGGGTTCGGGCGGGAAGGGGAGCAGGCGGCGGCGCCGCTGGCGTTCGACCACGCGCAGATCCTGGCGGACGGCGTAGAGCGCGCCCGCTCGAAGATCGAGTACTCCTCGCTCGCCACCGCGTTCTGCCCGCCGGAGTTCACCGTCGGAGAGCTGCGTCGCGTCTACGAGGCGGTGTGGGGAGTCGCCCTCGATCCGCGCAACTTCCACCGCAAGGTGACCGGCACGCCCGGCTTCCTCGTCCCGACCGGAGGAACCACCACCCGACAGGGCGGACGCCCCGCCCAGCTCTTCCGCGCGGGCGGAGCGACGCTGCTCAACCCGCCGATGCTGCGCCCCGAGGTCTGACGGGCGCGACTCGACTCGGCCCACGCCGGCGGAATGCAGGAACACCCACGCCCACTTCCTGCCCGAAAAGCCAGAAATATCGCGTTATCTTGCTGCGGTACCCACGGGGTTCGCTGTCGTAGGACCGATGGACGGGCCCCGGCCGCCGAGCGGTCTCCCCTCCTGCGAGAGAAGCGATGATCCAGGCCATCGGACTGACCAGCAACGCCCGTAAGGAGGGCCCGCCCGCGGTCGACGACGTGTCCTTCGAGGCGCACGGAGGACACGTCACGGCTCTGCTCGGCCCACGCGGTGCCGGCAAGACCACCGCCGTACGGCTGATGCTCGCACTGCAACAGGGTCGTGGCATCACGTACTTCAGAGGGCGCCCGCTGCACCGCATTCCGCATCCCTCACGTGAAGTCGGCGTTCTGCTCGGCGACGTCCCGGGGCATCCCGCCCGCTCGGTGCGTGGCCAACTGCGCATGCTGTGCGCGGCGACGGGTGTGTCCGTGCAGCGTGCCGACGAAGTGCTGGAGGCGGTCGGGCTGGTGAGCCTGCGCGATCAGCGCCTCGGGACGCTGTCGCGCGGAATGGACCGCCGGCTCGGCCTGGCCGGCGCACTCCTGGCGGACCCGCACACCCTGGTGCTCGATGGCCCTTCCGAAGGCCTGTCGCACCGCGAGCGCAGCTGGCTGCACGGAGCCCTGCGGACGTACGCGGACCTCGGCGGCACTGTGCTGTTCACCACCGACGACCCCAAAGAGGCGGCACGGGCGGCCGATCACGTCGTCTCGCTCGACGGCGGCAAGGTCGTCGCGGACCAGGAGGCCGGAGCCTTCGCTCGTACCCGGCTGCGCCCCCGGGTGGCCGTCCGCAGCCCGCACGCCGCGCGCCTCGCGGCGCTGCTCGCCAAGGAAGCGCGTATGGCGAAACGGTCCGTCGAGGTCGTCACCGAGGGCGGCAGCCGCCTCTCCGTGTACGGCAGTACGTGCGCAGACGTGGGCGAGACCGCGTTCCGTCACGGGATCCTGGTACACCAACTCGCCGACGAGATCGGGGACGCAGGCCCGCGCTCGGGCCTAGGCGAGACTCCGGACGCCGCGGGCGGGCCGAGTGATCCCGAACGCGGCCACAGCCCGGCGGCCGACTCCGCAGGGTTGTCAGAGGATCGACGTCGTGAGCCCGACGTCGCCGAGGAGGATGCGCCCAACCTGCCCGCTCCGGCAAGCACGTTCACAGATGCCGTCGGTACGTCACGGACATCCACGAACGCCCGGAGCGAGGGCCCGGCCTCGTCGGGCGCGCCGGACTCGAAGCCTGTGCCGCTCGCGAAGGACGAAGAGCCCGCACGGGACAGTGGCGACCGGCGCCCTTCGGAGCCCGCGACGCTCTCGTCCCTGCCCCCGCCCATCACGGTCTGGTCCGCACGCAGCCCCCTGCGTCCGCTGCGCTACGAGCTGCGCCGCGCGACCGGCATCCCCACCGGCTACGTGACCGTCGGCCTCGCCCTCGTCCTGTCCGCACTCCTCTCCCTGTTCCTCGCCCGGATCGGGCACACGCCGCAGCCGCGCCTGCTCGCTGCCTGGCCCTACGAGCTGCCCTTGCCCCCTGCCGCACTCGGCGCCGGCCTGCTCGGCGCGTTCGCCTTCGGCGACGAGTTCCGCCACCCCGCCCTCGGGGTCGACCGGGGGTCCGTCCCGCGCCGGCTGGGACTGCTCACGGCCAAACTGGTGGTCGGTGCCGCGACCGCCGTCGTCATGTCAACCCTCGTGATCGGCTGCGACGCCGCCCTCCTCCATCTGGTATACGGCGGAGAGCTCACACAAGTGCCCGCCGACTGGCTCTCGTTGAGCGCGAGTTGGCTCGTGCTCGCCGTCGCGTGCGCCTGGGCCGGGGTCCTGGCCTCCGCGGTCTTCCGGTCCACCACCGCCGGGCTCGCCGCCGTCGTCGCCGTGCCGATCGTGATCGTCCCGCTCGTACAGAAGGCCTTGGAGGGACCGTCTGTGCGAACGGCCGCGGGGCTGCCGGGCCGCCTGAGCGGTCTCACGCTGGTGCACTGGCCGTTCGGTGCGGAGCGCTACGCGGCGGCCGCGGTGCGGATGATCGCCCAACCTGTCGGTGGCGCGCTCATGTTGTCGCTCACCGCGCTGCTCTGCGCATACGTGCTCACCGCGGTGCGCCCCAGGGTGCGCTGAGCGCCCATTTCGCCCTTCGGGTCCGCCGCTGTCCACAACTCCCCCTGGAACGCTCACTTCTTTCCGATAAGGCGTCAATTACAGCGAGGACGGCGATCACCCTTTCGTGTGCTTTTCACCAAAGACCTCAAGGGAGTTGGAGGCAACGCCGACAACAGATTCCGTGAGTACCCTTGCGCACACCATGATGACCAACGCCCGCTCCGCCGAATCCGGCCTCGCAGGACCGGGCGAACTCGATCGCTACCCCTATGCGGAGGCTCCCGTCGACCGTGTCGGCGCACCCGCGTGGGACACCGGCGACACCGATCTGGGTCGCGTCGGCCGACGGCCCGCCGGCAGCCGTGGCCGCGGCCTGCACGGCCAACTCGTCCAGCAGTTGGGTCAGATGATCGTCTCCGGAGACCTGGGCGCCGACCGCCCGCTGGTCCCCGAGGAGATCGGCCAGCGTTTCGAGGTGTCCCGCACCGTCGTCCGGGAGTCGCTCCGCGTCCTGGAGGCCAAGGGGCTGGTCAGCGCCCGGCCGAACGTCGGCACGCGCGTGCGGCCCGTGAGCGACTGGAACCTGCTGGACCCCGACATCATCGAGTGGCGGGCCTTCGGGCCGCAGCGCGACGACCAGCGCCGAGAGCTCGGCGAGCTGCGCTGGACGATCGAGCCCCTCGCCGCCCGGCTCGCCGCCGGACACGGCCGCGAGGATCTGCAGCAACGTCTCTCCGACATGGTCGAGATCATGGGGCACGCCCTCGGGCAGGGCGATTCGATCACCTTCTCGCGCGCCGACGCCGAGTTCCACGCGCTGCTGATCCAGCTCGCCGGCAACCGCATGCTCGAACACCTTTCCGGCATCGTCTCGGCCGCCCTGCAGGTCTCCGGTGGCCCCGTCACGGGCTGTGACCGGCCGAACGAGACGACCGTCGCGCACCACGCGCGCATCGTGGAGGCGCTCTCCACGGGCGACGGGGTCGGCGCCGAGGCGGCCATGCGTCAGCTGCTGACCGTCCACCTGGTGCCGGGCCCCCGCGAGCACTGACCCGAAGCAAGAGCGCGGGTGAGCGAGGAGCGCGACTCGGATCGCGCGTACGCCCCGGATGTCGCCGGAGCGCCCCCTGGTGTGCCGCAGGCACGTTTCGGTGGGCGCCGTCCGGTGACTCGGCTCTTGAAGGCCGGGGGTATTCCGCCGGGCGGGTCTTCTCTGAAAGGCTGGCGGTGATCTCTGCGGGCCGCCCGCAGCAGGTCCGTTACGTCTCGGATCCGGCGATCCGGTCCTGTAGGGGCTGGATCATGACCGCATCTGCCCGCATGTGTCATTTTTTGACCGCTCATGGGGTGTGACTCGGGCCACGCAGATTGGGCGTAACGCTCCTCGGAACAGCGCGATGACCTAAGAGGTGACAGCCGAGGAGGGAATACGGCAGCCGTTCGTGGCGCTGTGTATCTCCCCGGCCCCCGCCCGCGACGTCGGCCCATCCCCAAGCCGGCGGTCGTCGGCCCCGGTCCACACAGGACGGGGCCGGAAGCCGTTTTTCAACGTTCCGAGAGGTTGTTCGTGTCGGCCAGCACATCCCGTACGCTCCCGCCGGAGATCGCCGAGTCCGTCTCTGTCATGGCGCTCATTGAGCGGGGAAAGGCTGATGGCCAGATCGCCGGCGATGACGTGCGCCGTGCGTTCGAGGCCGACCAGATTCCGGCCACTCAGTGGAAGAACGTTCTGCGCAGCCTCAACCAGATCCTCGAGGAAGAGGGTGTGACGCTGATGGTCAGTGCCGCTGAGCCCAAGCGTCCCCGAAAGAGCGTCGCAGCCAAGAGTCCGGCCAAGCGCACCACCACCAAGACCGTCGCGGCCAAGACCGTCACCGCGAAGAAGGTCGCCACCGGCACCCCCGCCACGGAGGCCTTCTCCGACGCGTCGGAGGACGAGGCACCGGTCAAGAAGGCAGCGGCCAAGAAGGCGACGACCAAGAAGGCCGCCGCCAAGAAGACGACCGCGAAGAAGACCGCGGCCAAGAAGACCTCCTCCAAGAAGGACGACGACCTTCTCGAGGACGAGGCGACCGAGGAGACCCCCGCCACCGGCAAGGCCGAGGGCGAGCCCGAGGCCGAGGGCCAGGGCTTCGTCCTGTCCGACGACGACGAGGACGACGCGCCCGCGCAGCAGGTCGCCGCCGCCGGCGCCACCGCCGACCCGGTCAAGGACTACCTGAAGCAGATCGGCAAGGTCCCGCTGCTCAACGCCGAGCAGGAGGTCGAGCTCGCCAAGCGCATCGAGGCCGGTCTGTTCGCCGAGGACAAGCTGGCGAACGCCGACAAGCTGGCGCCCAAGCTCAAGCGCGAGCTGGAGATCATCGCCGAGGACGGCCGCCGCGCCAAGAACCACCTGCTGGAGGCCAACCTCCGCCTCGTGGTCTCCCTGGCCAAGCGCTACACCGGCCGCGGCATGCTCTTCCTGGACCTGATCCAGGAGGGCAACCTCGGTCTGATCCGCGCGGTCGAGAAGTTCGACTACACCAAGGGCTACAAGTTCTCCACGTACGCCACCTGGTGGATCCGTCAGGCGATCACCCGCGCCATGGCCGACCAGGCCCGCACCATCCGTATCCCGGTGCACATGGTCGAGGTCATCAACAAGCTCGCGCGCGTGCAGCGCCAGATGCTCCAGGACCTGGGCCGCGAGCCCACCCCGGAGGAGCTGGCCAAGGAACTCGACATGACCCCCGAGAAGGTCATCGAGGTCCAGAAGTACGGTCGCGAGCCCATTTCGCTGCACACCCCGCTGGGCGAGGACGGCGACAGCGAGTTCGGTGACCTCATCGAGGACTCCGAGGCCGTCGTCCCGGCCGACGCCGTCAGCTTCACGCTCCTCCAGGAGCAGCTGCACTCCGTTCTGGACACCCTGTCGGAGCGCGAGGCGGGCGTCGTCTCCATGCGCTTCGGTCTCACCGACGGTCAGCCGAAGACCCTCGACGAGATCGGCAAGGTGTACGGCGTGACGCGTGAGCGCATCCGCCAGATCGAGTCGAAGACCATGTCGAAGCTGCGTCACCCGTCGCGCTCGCAGGTCCTGCGCGACTACCTCGACTAGTCGACGGCTCCTGAAGGGCCCTCAGAAGGCCCGGTACGCCCCGTTCGTGGGGCGTGCCGGGCCTTCGGTGTGTCGGCGACACCGCGCGGACTCGCGGTGCGCATGCCGGTGAAGTGGATCACTCTGGGTGTGCTGTGAACAACCTGGAGTGAGGAGACCGTATGCGTCATGCCCGTGCGAGAGTGCTGACCACGTCCCTGGCCGTCCTGGCGGCGGTGGCCGTGTCGCCCCTGGCCTCACCGTCGCGCGCGGCCGCCGACGACGGGGTCGTCGGGGGACAGCAGGTCAGCGTGGGTGACAGTCCGTGGGCGGTGGCCCTGTCCAGTCGTGACCGGTTCGGCGGCAGCCGGTCGGGGCAGTTCTGCGGGGGTGTCGTCGTCGCCCGGGACACGGTGCTCACCGCGGCCCACTGTCTCGGCCGCGACGTGATCGGCGGGCCCGGCGGGACGGTCCGCGACCTCAAGGTGATCGCCGGCCGGGACGATCTCGAATCGACGGCGGGCGCGGAGATCCCCGTGCGCAGCATGTGGGTGAATCCCGACTACGACGAACGAACGAACGCGGGGGACGTGGCCGTCATCACGCTGTCCACGGCGCTTCCCGCGGGTTACGTGATTCCGATGGCGGACGAGGGCGATCCCGCGTACCGCCCCGGTACGGGAGCGGCCGTCTACGGCTGGGGTGACACCACAGGGACGGGCGACTATGCGCGCACGCTGCACGCGGCCCGTGTGCAGGTGCTCGCCGACAGTGCCTGCCAGAGGGCCTACCCGGGCGGCCCCGAAGGCACCTACCAGTCCGACTCGATGCTGTGTGCGGGCGTGCCGGAGGGCGGCAAGGACGCCTGCCAGGGGGACAGCGGAGGGCCGCTGGTGGCCCAGGGCAGGCTGATCGGCCTGGTGTCCTGGGGCAGCGGCTGTGGGCGCCCGGAGAGCCCTGGCGTCTACACGCGGGTCTCGGACGCTCTGCGCGTGCTCGAGCAGCACGCTTCAGGGCTGTCCGAGGGGGTGTGAACGCGAGGGTCCCGCACGCCTGAGAGGGCCGTGGGGCCGTACGGACACGAGGACGGGCGGTCACCCCTGGGGTGCAGGGATGACCGCCCGGTCACCGGCCTGATGTCGCCGGAGCTGGCTCGTCGTGGGTGCGAGGCGTCAGCGTTCCTCGGTCTCGGCGTTTGCCGGAACGGCAGTGAGCCGCTCCGTCTCGTCCTGTATCTCAGCGGCGATCTTCTTGAGTTCCGGCTCGAACTTGCGACCGTGGTGGGCGCAGAAGAGCAGTTCACCACCGCTGAGGAGCACGACGCGCAGGTATGCCTGGGCGCCGCAACGGTCACAGCGGTCAGCGGCCGTCAGCGGGCTCGCGGGGGTCAGAACAGTAGTCACGTCGCCTCTTCTCTAGCTCGACGAGCTGTCGTACCAGGGTCAACATCCAACCAGGCCGAAAACGTTCCCGCTCGCGGCTTTTCCTCGAAAAATTTCTTCGAGGCCGGCTGTCTGTCGCCGGGTGGCGGCGAATGTGCCGTATTGCGCCTCTTACGTGTCTTACGGGTTCGCGCGTTCTGTCAGGTCGGTCCTCCCGGCTGGGATGCCGGTTGTTCATGAGGACGTGCCCGGAGCCTAAATGGTTCATGCCTGGAAGGGAACGTGATGTGTGCTTCACTCCATCGAGGGATCGAACACCCATGCGAGCTTGGACTAGTCTTGGTCGAGGTGAGGGTGGCGGTACAACGGCTCTACCAGGCCTCGGTAGGCTCTGACGGGCGACCGACGCCGGCCCTTTACCCATAAGGGCCCCATCTGAAATTCAGCGAGGAGCGAACCGCGTGACCGCCGAGACGTCCGTGCCGTCCACAGCGCTGCTGACCGGAGCAGACCGTGACGGTTCCAACTACACCGCGCGGCACCTGCTGGTCCTCGAGGGGCTCGAAGCAGTCCGCAAACGACCGGGCATGTACATCGGCTCGACCGACAGCCGCGGCCTCATGCACTGCCTCTGGGAGATCATCGACAACTCCGTCGACGAGGCCCTGGGTGGCTACTGCGATCACATCGACGTGATCCTGCACGACGACGGCTCCGTCGAGGTGCGGGACAACGGCCGAGGCATCCCCGTGGATGTCGAGCCCAAAACCGGCCTCTCCGGAGTCGAGGTCGTCATGACGAAGCTCCACGCGGGCGGAAAGTTCGGAGGCGGCTCCTACGCGGCCTCCGGCGGCCTCCACGGCGTGGGCGCCTCGGTGGTCAACGCGCTGTCGGCGCGGCTCGACGTCGAGGTGGACCGCAACGGGCACACGCACGCCATCAGCTTCCGGCGCGGCGTCCCCGGAGCCTTCGCCAAGCCCGGCCCCGACGCGGCCTTCGACCCCTCGGCGCGGCTGAGCAAGGTCAAGAAGATCCCGAAGGCCCGTGTCGGCACCCGTGTCCGCTACTGGGCGGACCGCCAGATCTTCCTCAAGGACGCCAAGCTCAACCTGGAGACGCTGCACCAGCGCGCCCGCCAGACCGCGTTCCTCGTCCCCGGCCTGACCATCGTCGTCCGCGACGAGCTCGGCCTCGGCGACGGCGGCAGCAAGGGCGAGGAGTCCTTCCGCTTCGACGGTGGCATCAGCGAGTTCTGTGAGTACCTGGCGCAGGACAAGCCGGTCTGCGACGTCCTGCGGCTCACCGGGCAGGGCACCTTCAAGGAGACCGTCCCGGTCCTGGACGACCACGGCCAGATGACGCCGACCGAGGTCACCCGTGAGCTCGGCGTGGACATCGCGCTGCGCTGGGGCACGGGCTACGACACGACCCTCAGGTCGTTCGTGAACATCATCGCCACGCCCAAGGGCGGCACCCATGTGACGGGCTTCGAGCGCTCGCTCACCAAGACGATGAACGAGGTGCTGCGCAGCCAGAAGCTGCTGCGCGTCGCCGAGGACGACGTCGTCAAGGACGACGCCCTGGAGGGCCTCACCGCCGTCGTCACGGTGCGTCTCGCGGAGCCGCAGTTCGAGGGCCAGACCAAGGAGGTCCTCGGTACCTCCGCGGCCAACCGGATCGTCGCCAATGTGGTCGCCAAGGAGCTCAAGGCGTTCCTGACGTCCACCAAGCGCGACGCCAAGGCGCAGGCCCGCGCCGTGATGGAGAAGGCCGTCGCCGCGGCCCGCACCCGCATCGCGGCCCGTCAGCACAAGGACGCACAGCGCCGCAAGACGGCCCTGGAGACCTCGTCGCTGCCGGCGAAGCTGGCCGACTGCCGCAGCGACGACGTGGAGCGCAGCGAGCTCTTCATCGTCGAGGGCGACTCCGCGCTCGGCACCGCCAAGCTCGCACGGAACTCGGAGTTCCAGGCGCTCCTGCCGATCCGGGGCAAGATCCTCAACGTCCAGAAGTCGTCCGTCTCGGACATGCTGAAGAACGTCGAGTGCGGTGCGATCATCCAGGTGATAGGAGCGGGCTCCGGGCGCACCTTCGACATCGACGCGGCGCGCTACGGAAAGATCATCCTGCTCGTCGACGCCGACGTCGACGGCGCGCACATCCGCTGCCTCCTCCTGACGCTGTTCCAGCGCTACATGCGGCCGATGGTCGAGGCCGGCCGGGTCTTCGCCGCGGTGCCCCCGCTGCACCGCATCGAGCTGGTCCAGCCCAAGAAGGGCCAGGACAAGTACGTGTACACGTACTCCGACCGGGAGCTGCGCGAGACGCTGCTCGAGTTCCAGCGCAAGGGCGTGCGGTACAAGGATTCGATCCAGCGGTACAAGGGTCTGGGCGAGATGGACGCCGACCAGCTGGCCGAGACCACGATGGACCCGCGCCACCGCACCCTGCGCCGGATCAACATCGGCGAGCTGGACGCGGCGGAGCAGGTGTTCGACCTGCTCATGGGGAACGACGTGGCACCGCGCAAGGAGTTCATCAGCAGCTCCGCCGCGACGCTCGACCGCTCGCGCATCGACGCGTAGCGACCGACGCGCAGCGACACCTGGCCGGTGACGGCCGGCCGGGCCTTCAGGCGCCTGGCCGGCCGTCACCGGCCAGGCGCGTTCCCCGGCGCCTCCACCCACGGGTGGAGGCGATTGATCCACCCGTGATCCACCCCGGCTCCGATCTCCTGACCTGCCGATTTCCGTAGTGTCGACGGCGTTGAACCAAGCCGCTCCGACCCATCCACGGAGGCCGTCATGTCCGGTCCCACCGAAGTTCTGGTGATCATCGCCGTCGTCGCTCTCGTCGTCGTGCGTCAGTTCAGGACCGAGCGCCTGTCGATGGACCGCAAGTGGTGGCTGCTGCCCGTGGCCCTCGGGTTCTTCGCGCTCCGGGACGGCAAGCTCGCCGACCCGCACCACATGACGGGCTCCGTGATCCTGCTCGTCGTCGAGCTGCTGGTGAGCGTCGGCATAGGCATCGGATGGGCGTTCACCACACGGCTGTGGGCCGACGACCGCGGGGACGTCTGGACGAAGGGCACGGTCGCCACGGCCGGCACCTGGGCCGGCGGGCTCGTCGCCCGGGCGGCCGTCGTCGGCATCGGCCTCGCGATGGGGGTCCACCTAGGCAGCGCCGCCTTCATGCTCGGCTTCGCGGTCTCCCTGCTGGCCCGGTCCGGGGTCCTCATGTGGCGGGCCGGTGCACTGGAGCCGGCGTACGTTGGTGCTGTCCCGCAGCCGGCCTGGGAGGACCACAGGTGAGTCAGCGAGACATCAAGGCCTGGCCCTCGCGGGAGGCGCTCTCCCGCAAGGGGATGACCCGTGCGAGATTGATGCTGGCCTGGCTGGTCAGGGCGGTCGTGATCACGATCCTCCTGTGGACGGCGATCACACAGCGCGACGTCCCGGGGTGGGCGGTGGTGGCGGCGCCCGTTGGGCTGGCGATCGCGGCCGGCGCGGCCTGGGGCTTCTTCCGGACCACGCTCGAGCACCGGCTCTGGCCGTCCCTCGGCATCCTCGCCGTTCTGCTCGTACTCGCCGGACTGGCCCAGACGATCGGATTCCTGGGCCCCGCTGTGGTCCTCTGGTGCGGTTGTGCCGTCACCGCGCTCGAGCGCCTGCCGCTGATCGCTGCCGTGCCTGCCACCGGCGTCTCGCTCGCCGCGTTCACGCTCGCCAACGACGACTCATGGATCTCCACGACGGCTGTCGCCGTGGGCCTGTGCCTGTCCGGATACGTGCTGCGGCTGGACGCCGAGGCCAGGGGCAGTGCCCAGCGGCTCCTGGTCCAGGAGCGCGCGGCGCGGAAGGCGGAGGCCGAGTCCGCCGCGCTCGCCGAGCGGTCCCGCATCGCCCGTGAGATCCACGACGTGCTCGCGCACAGCCTTTCGGCGCAGCTCGTGCACCTGGAGGCGGCCCGGCTCCTCATCGAGCGCGGGGCCGGCCGGGACCAGATCCTGGAGCGGGTCGTGGCCGCGCGTGGCATGGCCCGGGACGGCCTGGACGAGACCCGGCACGCGCTCTCGGCGCTGCGCGGAGACCTGACACCGCTCGAGGACTTCCTGAGGGAACTGGTCGCCTCCTCGGGCGGCGCCACGCTCACCGTGGAGGGAGAGCGCAGACCGCTCTCCGCCGAGGCCTCGCAGGCAGTGCGCAGGGTCGCGCAGGAGGCGCTGACGAACGTACGCAAGCACGCGCCGGGGGCGAAGGCCGCCCTGCGGCTGGAGTACCGGCCCGGGGAAGTGGCCCTGGAAATACGGGATTCGGGTGCATCGCGGCCGCGGGACGAGCTCACTGTCAGTGGCGCCGGTTACGGTCTGTTGGGGATGAGGGAGCGTGCCGAGTTGCTGGGCGGCTCGCTGGAGGCGGGGCCGTACGAGGAGGGTTTCGTGGTGAGTCTGAAGGTTCCCGTATGAGCGGGAGCGGGGCGGGGGAGAGCACGGGCAGGCCGCCGGCCCGTGTGGTGGTGGTCGACGACCAGACGGTGGTGCGCGAAGGCATCGTGATGCTGCTGGGGCTGCTGCCCGGGATCGAGGTCGTCGGATCCGGGGGCGACGGCGAGGAGGCGGTCGCCCTCGTGGCGGAGCTGGCGCCGGACGTCGTCCTGATGGACCTGCGCATGCCGCGCTGCGACGGGGCGGAGGCGACCAGACGCATCCGGGAGCAGTATCCGGGCACGCAGGTCGTCGTCCTGACCACGTACGCCGACGACGAGTCGCTCTTCCCCGCGCTGAAGGCCGGTGCCCGCGGCTACCTGACCAAGGACGCCGGCGGTGACGAGATCGTGCGGGCGGTCGAGGACGTGCTGTCCGGGGACGCGGGGCTCGCGCCGAAGATCCAGCGGAGACTGCTGGAGCGGCTGTCCCAGGCGGAGACCGCCGTTCCGGAGGCCAAGGAGCCGCCCGACGGGATCACCGCTCGGGAGGCCGAGGTCCTGGAGCTGATCGCCGACGGCCTGAGCAACCAGGAGATCGCCAGGTCGCTGCACGTCTCGACGGCCACGGTGAAGACGCACATCAACAACCTGTTCGCGAAGGCCGGCCTCAAGGACCGGGCGCAGGCCGTCCGTTACGCGTATCAGCACGGGCTGGCGCGGCCTCCGGGCACTTCAATCCCCTGAGGCATCACCTAATGGGGTGAAGGACATGCGAGAAGAGTCCGGGATCTTCCCGATCTGTCCATCCTTGGGTCCGCGGCCGACGCGGCCGCGGACAAGGAGAGTTCGGTGGAGAAGCACGACGGGCGCGAGACGGCGCAGCCCCGGGCTGGTGATCGAGGTGGCATCGGTGACCCGTGGCAGGACGCGCTGGCCTCGGGGTGGGGCGAGTTGGACGGTACGGGTGCGCCGGCGCCGACCGTGCCCGCCCAGCCCGTGGCAGGGGAGCGCAGCGCTGCGGGGATCTATCTGGAGGTCCAGCGCAGCGCCGCGTTCCAGGAAGTACGCGGGTGCTACCGGAGGTTCGCGTTTCCGGCTGCCGCGGTCTTCTTCGTCTGGTACCTCGCCTACGTCGTGGCCGCCACGACCGCGCACGACCTGATGGCCCGGCCGGTCGCCGGCTCCGTGAACGTGGCGATGGTGGCCGGGCTCGGCCAGTTCGCCAGCACGTTCCTGCTGACGTGGCTGTACGCCCGCCACGCCCGCCTGCGCCGCGACCGTGCCGCGCTCGAACTGCGGTGGGACACGCAGGAGATGACCCGAAGCATCGACACCGCCTCCCGCACGAAGGATTCCTCGCACACCCAGGCGAACGGTGCGGTCCGCGCGAACGGATCGATCCGTCCGCAGGGGCCGACGGGAGTGAACGGCGCGGGGCGCGTCGACGGAGCGACGCGGAGCGAAGGCGGGCAGTGGTGACCGGAACACATCAGACCCTTGCGCTGGTTCTCTTCAGCGCATTCGTGGCGGTCACGCTCGGCATCACCACCTGGGTGAGCCGCAACCGCCATGGTTCGGCAGAGGAGTTCTACGCCGGCGGACGTCTGTTCTCGCCCATGGAGAACGGGTTCGCCATCTCCGGCGACTACATGTCCGCGGCCTCCTTCCTCGGCATCTCCGGACTCATCGCCCTCTACGGGTACGACGGACTGCTCTACTCCGTGGGCTTCCTCGTCGCCTGGCTCGTGGTCCTCTTCCTCGTCGCCGAACTGGTACGCAACTGCGGGCGGTTCACCCTCGCCGACGTCGTGGCCGCCAGGATGCGCGAGCGCCCCGTACGGATCGCGGCGGGAACGTCCTCCGTCGTCGTGTCCGTGCTCTACCTGGTGGCGCAGATGGTGGGCGCGGGCAGCCTGATGGCGCTCCTGCTCGGGGGCACGAGCGGCGCCGCCCAGTCCTGGACCGTCGTCGGAGTGGGCGCGCTCATGGTGATCTACGTGTCGTTGGGAGGGATGCGGGCCACGACGTGGATCCAGATCGTCAAGGCCGTCCTGCTCATGGCCGGCGCGATCGCCCTGACCGTCCTGGTCCTCGCCCGCTTCCACGGCGACTTCAACGGGCTGCTGCGCGCCGCCGCCGACCGCAGCGGGCAGGGCCGGGACTTCCTGGCGCCCGGACTGCGCTACGGCGGGAGCTGGACCTCCCGCTTCGACTTCATCAGCCTGGGCCTCGCGCTCGTGCTCGGCACGGCCGGCCTCCCGCACATCCTGTCGCGCTTCTACACCGTGCCGACCGCGCGGGCGGCCCGCCGCTCCGTCGTCTGGTCGATCGGGCTCATCGGCAGCTTCTACCTGATGACGATCGTGCTCGGCTTCGGTGCCGCGGCCGTCGTCGGTTCGGACGCCGTGCGCGCCTCGAACGCCGCGGGGAACACGGCGGTTCCGCTGCTCGCCCTCGACCTGGGCGGCGGCGAGGCGTCCACGGGCGGCACAGTCCTGTTCGCGATCGTCGCGGCGGTCGCCTTCGCGACCATTCTTGCCGTCGTCGCCGGGATCACCCTCGCCTCGTCCGCGTCCGTCGCACACGACCTGTACGCCTCCCTACGGCGCCGTAACCGTCCGGGCAGGCACTCCGGCAAGCAGTACAGCGAGGTCGCCGTGGCGCGCGTCGCGGCGGCCGGGATCGGCGTGCTCGCCATCGCGCTGGGGCTGCTCGCGCGGGACCTGAACGTGGCGTTCCTGGTGGGCCTGGCCTTCGCGGTCGCCGCGTCCGCCAACCTGCCGGTGCTGCTCTACTCGCTGTTCTGGCGGAACTTCACCACGCGCGGCGCCGTGTGGTCCGTGTACGGCGGCCTGATCCCGGCGCTCGTCCTCGTCGTGCTCTCCCCGGTCGTCTCCGGCGGCCCGACCTCCCTCGTCCCCGGCGTCGACTTCCACCTCTTCCCGCTGGAGAACCCGGGGCTGGTCTCCATCCCCCTGGGCTTCCTGGCGGGATGGGTGGGCACCGTGACGTCCACCGAGCCGCCGGACGAGGCCAAGCACGCCGAGACCGAGGTGCGCGCGCTCACCGGCGCCGGCGCCGTCTGACCGCGACACCGCGCACGGCTGCCGTCAGGGGCCGCCCCGTCTCCGTAGGTCCGCTGCGGGGGCGGCTCAGTGACTGGCCGCCCACGCGTACCGGTGCTCGGGCCGACCCGTGTCGCCGTACCGGAGGCTCAGCCGTACCCGCCCGGTCCGCTCGAGCAGCTTCAGATAGCGCTGGGCGGTCTGGCGGCTGATGCCGGTCCGTTCGGCCAGCTCCTGGGCCGAGAGCGGGCCCTCGGCGCTCATCATGGCCTTGCGGACCAGGTCTGCGGTCGTGGGGGAGTGGCCCTTCGGCAGCTCCGGCGCGGGAGTGGCGGACAGCGCGCCGAAGATCCGGTCGACCTCCGCCTGCTCGGCCTCACCACCGCCGTCCAGGGTGCGCCGCAGCTCCGCGTACGCCTCCAGCTTGCCGCGCAGCCCGGCGAACGAGAACGGCTTCACCAGGTACTGCAGCGCGCCGTGACGCATCGCCGCCTGCACCGTCGCGACGTCGCGCGCCGCGGTCACCATGATCACGTCGATGTGGTGGCCCCGCTCACGCAGCGCCCGGGCGACTGCGAGGCCGGTGTCGTCCGGCAGGTAGTGATCGAGGAGGACGAGGTCGACGTCCAGCTCCTCGACGGCCGCGAGCGCCTCGGCGGCGCTGTACGCCTTGCCCACCACGTGGAAGCCGGGCACCTTCGCCACGTAGGCGGCGTTGACGTCCGCCACGCGCGCGTCGTCGTCCACGACCAGGACGTCGATCATCAGACCTCCTCGGTCTCGTGCGCATCGGTAGCGTGCGCACCTGTCCCGTGCGCGCCTGTCTCGTGCGCATCGGTCTCCGGCGTATCGGTGGCGTACGCATCGGTGTCATGTGCATCGGTCTTGAGCGCGGCGGCCTCGTCGGCCTTCGTGCGGAGCGTCAGGGCATCAGTGAACGCCTCCGGCAGCACGACCACGAACTCGGCGCCTCCGGACGCCGCGTCCGTCACTGTGGCGGTGCCGCCCTGACGCTCTGCGAGCCGGCGCACCAGCGCGAGCCCGATGCCCCGCTTGCCGTGCGCGGGGGGTTCCTTGGTGGACCAGCCCTCCATGAAGACCGTCTCCCGACGGTCCGCCGGGATGCCCGGGCCGGTGTCGCGCACGGTCAGGACGGCGGTGCGGCCCTCGGCGCGCAGCACGACCTCCACGCGCGCGTGGCGCGTCGAACCGGCCGTGGCGTCCAGGGCGTTGTCCACCAGGTTCCCCACGATCGTCACCAGCCCGCGCGGATCGACGAGACGGTCGGGCAGCGCGGTGTCCGAGGAGACGCCGAGTGCGACGCCCCGCTCGGCGGCGACGGTCGCCTTGCCCACCAGAAGGGCGGCGAGCAGCGGGTCCTTGATCTTCTCGGTGATCTGTTCCGCGGTCACCCGATGAGCTCCGGCCACCTCACCGACGAACTCTGCGGCCTCCTCGTACATCTCCAGCTCCAGCAGTCCGAGCAGGGTGTGCATGTGGTTGGCGTGCTCGTGGTCCTGGGCGCGCAGCGCGTCGATCAGACCGCGGGTGGAGTCGAGCTCCCGGCCCAGCTGCTCCAGCTCGGTCCGGTCGCGCAGGGTGGCCACGGCGCCGCCGTCGTCGGTGGGCATGCGGTTGGCGATCAGGACGCGCGGGCCGCGCACCGTGAGCAGGTCGGTGCCGGTGACGTGGCCCGCGAGCACATCGGTCGTACGGCCGGGGCCGAGCGCCGCCTCCAGCGGCAGGCCGATCGCCGTGCCGTCGACACCGAGGAGCCGTTGCGCCTCGTCGTTCAGCAGCCGGACCCGGCCGCTCCGGTCGAGGGCGACGACGCCTTCCCGGATGCCGTGCAGCATCGCCTCGCGCTCGGCCAGCAGCGCCGCGATATCGGAGAACGCCAGGTCACGGGTCTGCCGCTGGACCCGGCGCGAGATCAGGTACGCGGCGAGCGCGCCCACCGCGAGAGCGCCGCCCGCGTAGGCGAACAGGCCAGGGATCGCGTGGATCAGACGGGCGCGGACGCTGTCGTACTCGATGCCGACGGACACCGCGCCCACGATGGCCCCGTCAGCGGCCCTGAGGGGCACTTTGCCGCGCGCGGAGCGGCCGAGAGTACCGTCGTCGATCTCCATGACGTCCCGGCCCGCCAGAGCGTCGCTGGGGTCCGTCGAGACGACCTTCCCGATCCGGGCGCGGTCGGTGTGCGACCAGCGCACCCCGCGCATGTTCATGATCACGACGTACTCGGCGCCGCTCGCCCGCCGGATCCGCTCCGCCTCGGCCTGCACGGGGCCGTCCGCGGTCGGCAGCGAGGTGCGCAGGTCCTCGGCGATCCACGGCTGCGCGGCGGTCGTCTGCGCGATGGCGAGCGCACGCCGCATCGCCTGGTCGTCGAGCTGATCGCTCAGCGGTGCCAGGAACAGCCCGGTGGCCAGCACCGCGACCCCCGCGGCGATCGACACCTGCATCAGAAGCACCTGCGCGAAGACGCGCCGGGGCAGTCCGAAGCGCAGACGGCGGGCGGGGGAGGCGGTGCTCATGGTTACGAACGGTACGGGCCGTTCCGCCGGAGTCCGTAGTCCTTGTGGCGCGGATCTCGTACGACAGCGCCGCTGTCACTGCGGCCTGTGACGGCTTCTCTACGTAGAGGGGTGATGTCAGACCTGAGGCGCGAGGAGTTCGCGTACCGCCGTCACGTCCATACGGGCGGGTGAGCCGAGGGCGCCCCCGCAGCTCTCCGGGCGCGGCGGCAGGGACGCGCCCTGTGCCACCGTGACGAGCCAGCGGCGCCCGTCCGTGTGCGCGACGGTCACCCGCCAGAGCGGTACGTCGTCGGCGCCGTGCTCCGATCCGATCACGTCGAGGACGCCCGCACGGTGCTCCGCGATCATGCGGCGCACCGCGAGCTCGGCAGCCTGCCCCGGGCGGTCCCAGGCGGAGTTGCCACGGCAGCCTTCGACGAGGATCCGGTCCGCGCGGACGGCCTCCAGGATCTCCCTGACGCCGGCCGGTGTGGCACGTCCATAGGCGTAGCCGTGCGGCAGCACCAGAAGAGTGGGCGAGAAGCGGTGCCCCCCGAGGTGGGTCACCTCCCAGACACCTTCCTCGCCGGCGGCGGCCAGCTCGGACGCGAGCGGCCTGCCCAGCAAGGCGCAGCAGCGGTCACGCTTGCCGTTCGTGCAGACCAGGGCCAGGGGCGCGCCCAGGTGCGGTTCGCCGAAGCCGCCGTGGTCACCTGCTCCCAGGGCGGGGAGGTCGAGCGCGCACAGCTCCTCCGGGGAGTCGACCGTGGTGCCCCGCAGCCAGGCGTTTCCCGGCCCTGTGTGGGCGATGTAGACCTGGTGGCGCGTGGGGGCGTGACAGTCCGCGTGGCGGCCCGGGCGCCGGATCAGGGCGACGCGTACGCCGGTGCCCTCGGCCGTGGACTCCAGGGCACGGCCCACGGCGGGGTCGAGGTGGCTCGAGGTCAGGGCCTTGGCGCCCCACGGGCCGGGCTGCTCGATCAGCAGCCAGGTCCGCGCGGTGGCCGCGGTCCCCGCGAGAGGTTCGTCAAGATCCCGCGAGGCGGTCGCGCACGTACTCACGCAGTGGAGCCTAACCTGACCTCCGGATCAGCCCCCGCCCAGAGGTCACGGCAGTGGCTGAGGCGGTCGCGCGCCTACGTAGTGGCCCGTCGGCCGCATACGGAGCGGACGTTCCCCGTACTCCTCCAGGGCGTGCGCGATCCAGCCCGCGGTGCGTGCGACGGCGAAGATCGTCTCGCCGGCCTCCGCGGGCATGCCGAACGACGTGGTGAACACCGCGAGCGCCAGGTCCACATTGGCGTGCAGGTCGGTGTGCCGGGCGGTGGTCGTCACCACGTCGCGTGCCGCGGCGAGGGCGGGTTCGGCCGCGGGCAGTCCTTCGAGGGCGGTGAACAGGGCCTGGGCCCGTGGGTCCTCACCCTTGTAGAGACGGTGGCCGAGGCCGGGGACATTGCGCCCCGCCCGGAGCTCGTCCGCCACGACCGGTCCCGCGCTGCCGCGCTCCAGGACGTCGAGGAGGAGACGGTGGGCCAGACCGCTCGCGGCTCCGTGCAGGGGGCCCTCCAGGACGCCCAGGCCTGCCGAGACGGCCGCGTAGGCGTGGGCGCGGGCCGAGGCCGCCACCCGGACGGCGAGGGTCGAGGCGGCCAGATCGTGGTCGACGAGCAGGCCGAGCGCCGTGTCCAGGACGCGGAGCGACGCCTCGTCGGGGTGCCGGTGGGAGAGGCGTCCCCACAGGCGCTGCGCGATGGGTTCGCCGTCGGCGTAGGTGGCGTTCCGGAGGGGGAGTGTGGCCGCGAGCGTCGGGATGAGGGAGCGGGCGGCACCGAGGACCGAGTCCTCGGAGAGGTCGTAGCGCAGCGGGTCGGCGGTGGCGGCGGCGACTGCCGCGACCCTCAACCGGTCCACCGTGCTGCTGTGCTCGGGCAGGGCACCGGCCGCCCGCCGGGCCGCCGACAGGGCCTCTTTGGGCGCGGAGAAGCGCGCGCCGGGGCGGAGTGCGCCGGTCCACAGCCACTCCGCGACCTCCTCGAAGGAGTGATGCGCGGCGAGCTCGGTCGCGTCGACCCCCCGGAAGAAGTACCGGTCCTGCTCGATGAGCGTGAGACCGGTGCGCACGGACAGGTCGGATCCGGCCGAACTCGGCGTGCTCTCCCGCCTGTTGCGGCGCGCGAGCGCGTCCACCTCCGACGCGTCGAACGTGCTGCCGCGGCGTCCCTGGCCGCGGCGGCTCGTGAGCTGGCCGCGGCTCACGTACGCGTAGACCGTCTCGGGCTTCACGCCCAGCCGTTCGGCGGTCTCGCGGGTGGTCAGTCGGCGGGCTTCTTGGGCCGCTGCCGGTTCTCGATCCCTCATGCGCGTCACCGTACCCATCGACGATCTATTGATTCAATCAATATTGACAGAGATTAAGTCAAGAGTGGACAGTCGAATCAAGTTCAGGGAGGAAACATGCCGATCAACGGGACCACGTCCACCCCCGTCATCGACGTACCGCGCGGGCTCGCCGGTGTCGTCGTCACCGACACTGCCCTCGGCGACGTCAGGGGGCGTGAGGGCTTCTATCACTACCGCCAGTACTCCGCGGTCGAGCTCGCGCGGACCCGCAGCTTCGAGGATGTCTGGCACCTGATGATCCACGGCGCGCTGCCGGACAGGGTGCAGTCGGAGGCGTTCGCGCGGCGGACCGCGGCGATGCGCCGGCTGCCCGAAGAGGTGCGGGCGGTGTTGCCCGCGGTGGCTCGTGCCGGGGCCGTCTCGGGCCCGCTCGCCGGCCTGCGGACCGCGCTGTCGCTCTTCGGGGCGACGCGGGGATTCCGGCCCGTCTACGACCTCGACGCCGAGCAGCGCAGGGAGGACACGCTGGCTGCCGCGGCGGTGGTGCCCACCATGCTCACGGCGCTGCACCGGCTCGGCGAGGGACTCGAACCCGTGGAGCCGCGCGAGGACCTCTCGTACGCGGCCAACTACCTCTACATGATGACGGGTTCGGAGCCGGAACCCGCACGTGCCCGCGCGGTGGAGCAATACCTGATCTCAACCATTGATCACGGATTCAATGCGTCAACCTTCACGGGGCGCGTCATCGCGTCGACCGGAGCGGATGTCGCTGCCTGTCTCGTGGGTGCCGTCGGGGCGCTCTCCGGACCGCTGCACGGCGGGGCTCCGAGCCGTGCGCTCGACACCCTGGACGCCATCGGCACCCCGGACCGCATCGACCCCTGGATCCGCGAACGGGTCCTGGCGGGCGACCGGATCATGGGCTTCGGTCACCCCGTCTACCGCACGGAGGATCCGCGCTCGCGCATGCTGCGCGGCATCGCGGAGGCGTTCGGTGGTCCGCTGGTGGAGTTCGCCGTCGAGGTGGAACGACGCGTGGAGGCGATCCTGGCCGAACTGAAGCCGGGCCGGGAGCTGCACACCAACGTCGAGTTCTACGCGGGCGTGGTCATGGAGCTGTGCGGTCTGCCACGCACGATGTTCACCCCGACGTTCGCCGCGGCGCGCGTCGTCGGCTGGAGCGCCAACATCCTCGAGCAGGCTCAGGACTCGAAAATCATCCGACCGGCGGCCCGGTACGTGGGCGCGGAGCCGCCGGTGGCGGTGCCGACGCTCGACTGATCCGGCCCGGGGGAGGGGTGGGCCGGATGTTAGGTCAGATGTCGGGGATGTCCTTCTTGGCGCGCAGGATCGTCTCCCGGCTCACGATCACGATCCGCTCGTAGTCGGCGACCCCCGCGTCCGCCGGCAGCTCGCCCCTGAGGTCCTCGGTCGCCTCTGTGCCGATCACGGCGAAGTTCCCGTCACTGAGCTCGAAGACGTCCGGGCATGTGGCCCCGGACGTGCTTCCGCGTTCACGTGGAGAGGACCCGATGCGGCGTACGATCTTCAAGTGAACGGGTCTCTCTCTGGGCGGGCGGGGGGACGGTCGATCTGAGTGTGCCGGGGTGAGGATCTGTTATCCGGGCGTGCGGGCAGGCTGCGCCCGCATGGGCAGACACCGTCGGGGTCCAATGTGACGTGAGACTACCGCTGGAGCGCCCTGGAATCCGGCAAGTTCCTTGATTCCTTCACTGGTTCGGCGTATGGGCTTACCCATTTGTGGGTAAGCCGCGCTCTCCGATGTGACGGGCGGTCACTCGGACGGAGCTTCCCCGACCACCCACCACTCCTCGGTGTCGGAGGCCGCCTCGATCTCCTGGAACAGGGCTTCCGCCATGCGCCCCACTTCGGCCTCGCTGGACGCCGGATCCAGTGAGGCGCGATGGGGGCGGGTCACTTCCCAGTACTCCCGGATGTGCTCGCTCTGGAAGAGCTCGCGCAGAGCGCTGAACAGCGCCCGTTGGTCGAGCAGGCCTGCCTCGTACTTGTGGAACGCGTTGATGTACCAGAGGTTGGCGTACATGTACTGCCGCCGCTTCTGCGGGGTGAGTCCGTCGACCCCGTAGTTGTCGATCACGACCGCCAGCTCCGGGTCGTCGATCGCCTTGCTCAGGAGCTCCCAGTGCATGCGCTGCTGGTGGGCGCGGGCCTGGCGTCGGCGTTCTTCGGAGGCCGTTTTCGGGCCTGGGCCGAAGCGCTGCCACAGGTGAGTCGCGGCGCACCCGGCCAGGGCGCCGACGACCGCGGCTGTCACGTTCCGGCTTGCCCAGTGACTCTTTGTGACCATGTCAACCCCCGATTCAGGCGACCGTGCGCCGGTCGTCGGTGAAGGGTCGACGGATGCGGGGACCGGCGAGCGGTGGGCGGCGCGCTTGCCGTCTCCCGGAGCGCCGAGCGGCTCTGGTCGGCTGGGAGGCGGAGAGGAGGCGCGCGGGGATGCTCAGGGAACGAAAACCGGCGCCATGTCCAACGTGTGCCCAAAGAGCGGGGTTAGCAATCGTTCACTTCATGGGCTTTCTACGCGCTCGTATTCTGGGGCGGCAGTCATCCTTCGTAGGAGAGTCACCCCGTGAGAGAGGTCGCGTTGAGCAAGGCCAGCCCGCAGCAGATCCCCGTCGTCGTCCTCGCGGGCTTCCTCGGCTCGGGGAAGACCACGTTGCTCAACCACCTGCTGCACCACAGTGGGGGAACCCGCATCGGGGCGATCGTCAACGACTTCGGGTCGATCGAGATCGACGCCATGGCCGTCGCCGGGCAGCTGGGGGACTCCACCGTCTCGCTCGGCAACGGTTGTCTGTGCTGCGCCGTGGACGCCGGTGAACTTGACGTCTATCTCGACAAGTTGACTCGTCCCGTCAATGACCTGCACGCCATCGACGTCGTCGTCATCGAGGCGAGCGGTATCGCGGAACCGCAGGAGCTCGTCCGGATGGTCCTCGCCAGTGAGAATCCCCGGGTCGTCTACGGCGGCCTGGTGGAGGTCGTCGACGCCGCCGAGTTCGACGCCACACGGGAGAAGCACCCCGAGGTGAAGCGTCATCTGGCGCTCGCCGATCTCGTCGTCGTGAACAAGGCCGACCGCGTCGGCGACGGCGAGCGCGAGCGCGTTCTCGAGGCCGTCCGTGCCGACGCCGAGCGGGCCGCCGTCGTGACCGCCTCCTACGCGCGGATCGACCCCGACCTGCTCTTCGACAGCCGACCGTCGACAGAGCGGATCGGGCAGCTCTCTTTCGACGACCTGTACCGCGACGACCTGCACCGTGACGACCTGCATCGCGATGTTCTTCGCCCGGGCCCGGACCATGAAGGGCATCTGCACGCCGCCTACGACAGCGTCGCCTTCACGTCCGACGTCCCCATGGACCCCCGCCGGCTGATGGCCTTCCTCGACGGCCGGGCCGAAGGGCTCTATCGCATCAAGGGATATGTCGACTTCGGCACGGGCGACCCACGCAACCGGTACGCCGTGCACGCCGTCGGGCGCTTCCTGCGGTTCTACCCGGAGCCGTGGCCCGCGAAGGAGCGGCGGCTGACGCAGCTCGTCCTCATCGGGTCCGGGATCGACGCCGAGGCGCTCCACGACGAGCTCGCCGCGTGCAGGATCGAGCAGAGCGACGCCCCGCACCCCGCGGACGAGCGCGGCATGTGGGGCGTCCTGCGCTACGTCCAGGACAAGGGCGACCCTGCCCCGGACGCAGCGGACCACGACACCGCGGAGATCTAGACCGGGCCCGCCACGACCGAGACCGTCTTCGGGAGCGAGACCCCCGAGCCGTCACGGCGCGGGTCCATCTCCGGCAGCTCGGCGGGCATGCCGTTCCTCTGCGCCGCACGCGCGGGCACCGGGCCCGCCCACGCCAGGCTCAGACAGTCCTCGCCCTTCAGGAAGCGCTGGCAGCGCACACCACCGGTGGCGCGGCCCTTCCTCGGGTACTGGTCGAACGGCGTGATCTTCGCCGTCGTCTGCACCGAGTCGTCCAGCGTGCCGCGCGAACCCGCCACGGTGAACACCACCGCGTCGGCCGCCGGGTCGATCGCGGTGAACGAGATGACCTTCGCACCGGTCGCCAGCTTGATGCCCGCCATACCGCCCGCGGGTCGCCCCTGGGGCCGGACGATCGACGCCTGGAAGCGCAGCAACTGGGCGTCGTCCGTGACGAAGACCAGATCCTCCTCGCCCGTGTGCAGCTCGACCGCGCCCACGATGCGGTCGCCGTCCTTCAGGGCGATGACTTCCAGCTCTTCCTTGTTGGACGGATAGTCCGGCACCACACGCTTCACGACACCCTGCTCCGTGCCGATCGCGAGACCCGGTGAGGACTCGTCGAGCGTCGTGAGACACACGACCTGCTCGTCGGCCTCGAGGGACGACAGGAACTCGGAGATCGCCGCACCCCCCGACAGATTCGGCGCGGCGGCCGTCGGCGGGAGCTGGGGCAGGTCGATCACGTTCAGGCGCAGCAGCCGGCCCATCGACGTGACGGCACCGATCTCGCCCCGTGCCGTCGCGGGCACCGCCGAGACGATCACGTCGTGCTTGACGCGCTTGCCGTCGTCGTCCGCGGCGAAGGGCTCGCCCGACGCCGTGCGGGCCAGCAGGCCCGTCGAGGAGAGCAGCACACGGCACGGGTCGTCCGCGACCTGCAGCGGCACCGAGGCGACCGGGGTGCCCGCGGACTCCAGGAGCACCGTGCGCCGGTCGGTGCCGAACTTCTTGGCCACCGCCGCCAGTTCGGCCGAGACCATCTTGCGCAGCTCGGTGTCGGAGTCCAGGATGCCGGTCAGCTCGTCGATCTCGCCGTTGAGCTTGTCGCGCTCCGACTCGAGCTCGATCCGGTCGAACTTGGTGAGCCGGCGCAGCGGCGTGTCGAGGATGTACTGCGTCTGGACCTCGGTCAGCGAGAAGCGCTCCATCAGGCGCTCCTTGGCCTGCGCGCTGTTCTCACTGGAGCGGATCAGGCGGATGACCTCGTCGATGTCCACCAGGGCGACGAGGAGACCCTCCACCAGGTGGAGACGGTCCTGCTTCTTGCTGCGGCGGAACTCGCTGCGGCGGCGGACCACGTCGAAGCGGTGGTCCAGGTAGACCTCGAGAAGCTCCTTGAGGCCGAGCGTGAGCGGCTGTCCGTCGACCAGCGCCACATTGTTGATACCGAAGGACTCCTCCATCGGCGTCAGCTTGTAGAGCTGCTCCAGGACCGCTTCGGGCACGAAGCCGTTCTTGATCTCGATGACCAGACGCAGGCCGTGCTCGCGGTCCGTGAGGTCCTTGACGTCGGCGATGCCCTGAAGCCTCTTCGAGCCGACCAGTTCCTTGATCTTCGCGATGACCTTCTCGGGGCCCACCGCGAACGGCAGCTCGGTGACGATCAGCCCCTTGCGGCGCGCCGTCACCGCCTCCACCGACACGGTCGCGCGGATCTTGAAGGTGCCGCGGCCCGACTCGTACGCGTCCCTGATGCCGGACAGGCCGACGACCTTGCCGCCCGTGGGCAGGTCCGGTCCGGGGACGAACCTCATGAGCGTGTCGAGGTCGGCGCCCGGGTGCTTGATCAAGTGGCGCGCGGCGGCGATCACTTCGCCCAGGTTGTGCGGCGGCATGTTCGTCGCCATGCCGACCGCGATGCCGGACGTGCCGTTCACCAGCAGGTTCGGGTACGCCGCCGGGAGGACGACGGGCTCCTGCTCCTGGCCGTCGTAGTTCGGCGTGAAGTCGACCGTGTTCTCTTCGATCGACTCGGTCATGAGCGACGCGGCCGGGTCCATGCGGCACTCCGTGTACCGCATGGCCGCCGGGCGGTCGTCGTTGCCGAGCGAGCCGAAGTTCCCGTGGCCGTCGACCAGGGGGACACGCATCGAGAAGGGCTGGGCCAGGCGCACCAGGGCGTCGTAGATCGACGTGTCGCCGTGGGGGTGCAACTTACCCATGACCTCGCCGACGACACGGGCGCACTTCACGTAGCCGCGCTCGGGGCGCAGGCCCATCTCGTTCATCTGGTAGACGATCCGCCGGTGGACGGGCTTCAGCCCGTCCCGCGCATCGGGCAGGGCGCGCGAGTAGATGACCGAGTACGCGTACTCCAGGTAGGAGCCCTGCATTTCGTCGACCACGTCGATGTCGAGGATCTTCTCCTCGAAGTCGTCGGGCGGCGGGGTCTTCGTGCTGCGGCGGGCCATCGCTGCTGCGGCTCCTTCACCAACATGAACGGGTACATGAACGGGAACTGTCGCGGACCATTGTGGACCGCCCCACTGACAACGCCGATCGCGACCCGTCCATACCGACGGTTCCGCGGCCGTCGCCGGGTGCTCGCACGCTACCCGCGCGGCGCTCCCGGCTCGAACCGCGCGGCGCTCCCGGCTCGAACCGCGCGGCGCTCCCGGCTCGAACCGCGCGGTGGTTCCGGCCCGATCGCGCGGCCCTGCGTGCTCGCTCTCGGCGTAGCCCCGGCGGGAACTTCGCCAGGCGTCAGCACGCTTGCATACAGTGGCGGGACTGGTAGCAGTTCTGCGCGTTCACGCAGTTCTCCGCGATCGAAGGGACGTACATGCCCATGGGTCACACGGCCACGGCCGAGGCCGGCTCCGGCGGCCTGACAGCGACCGAGCACCGGCTGGCCAACGGCCTGCGCGTGGTGCTCTCCGAGGACCACCTGACCCCGGTCGCGGCGGTCTGCCTCTGGTACGACGTCGGCTCGCGCCACGAGGTCAAGGGCCGCACGGGTCTGGCTCACCTTTTCGAGCACCTGATGTTCCAGGGCTCGAAGCAGGTGCCGGGCAACGGCCACTTCGAGCTGGTCCAGGGCGCCGGCGGCTCCCTCAACGGCACGACGAGCTTCGAGCGGACGAACTACTTCGAGACCATGCCCGCGCACCAGCTGGAGCTCGCGCTCTGGCTGGAGGCCGACCGCATGGGCTCCCTGCTCACGACCCTCGACGACGAGTCGATGGAGAACCAGCGGGACGTCGTGAAGAACGAGCGCCGCCAGCGCTACGACAACGTTCCGTACGGCACCGCGTTCGAGAAGCTGACCGCCCTCATGTACCCCGAGGGCCACCCGTACCACCACACGCCCATCGGCTCCATGGCCGACCTGGACGCGGCCACCCTGGAAGACGCGCGGAACTTCTTCCGCACCTACTACGCGCCGAACAACGCGGTGCTCTCCGTGGTCGGCGACATCGACCCCGAGCAGACGCTCGCCTGGGTCGAGAAGTACTTCGGCTCCATCCCCGGCCACGACGGCAAGTCCGCCCCGCGGGACGGCGCCCTGCCCGAGACCATGGGCGAGCAGGTCCGCGAGGTCGTCGAGGAGGACGTGCCGGCCCGCGCCCTCATGGCGGCCTACCGGCTCCCCGAGGACGGCACGCGCGCGTGCGACGCCGCCGACCTCGCCCTCACCGTCCTCGGCGGCGGCGAGTCCTCGCGCCTCTACAACCGCCTGGTGCGCCGGGACCGTACCGCCGTGGCCGCCGGCTTCGGCCTGCTGCGCCTGGCCGGCGCCCCCTCCCTCGGCTGGCTGGACGTGAAGACGTCCGGCGACGTGGAGGTGCCCGTCATCGAGGCCGCCGTGGACGAGGAACTCGCCCGGTTCGCCGATGAGGGCCCTACCGCCGAGGAAATGGAGCGGGCTCAGGCCCAGTTGGAGCGCGAGTGGCTCGACCGGCTCGGCACCGTCGCGGGCCGCGCCGACGAGCTGTGCCGCTACGCCGTGCTCTTCGGCGACCCGCAGCTCGCCCTCACGGCCGTGCAGCGCGTCCTCGAGGTGAGCGCCGAGGAGGTCCAGGAGGTCGCCAAGGCCCGCCTGCGTCCCGACAACCGCTCGGTGCTCGTCTACGAGCCCACCGGGGCCGAGGACACCGACGAATCCGACGAGAGCGACCAGAGCGACGAGGAGGCGGGCCGGTGACCGAGCAGCTCGCGACCATGGACTTCCACCCCCGCCCGCAGGCGGGCGACGCCAAGCCGTGGGCCTTCCCGGCCCCGCAGCGCGGCACGCTCGGCAACGGCCTCACGGTGCTCCGGTGCCACCGCCCCGGCCAGCAGGTCGTCGCCGTGGAGATCAATCTGGACGCCCCCCTGGACGCCGAGCCCGAGGGCCTCGACGGCGTCGCCACGATCATGGCGCGCGCCTTCAACGAGGGCACGGACAAGCACTCGGCGGAGGAGTTCGCGGCGGAACTGGAGCGCTGCGGCGCCACCATGGACGCGCACGCCGACCACCCCGGCGTCCGCGTCTCCCTCGAGGTGCCCGTCTCCCGCCTCCCGAAGGCACTCGGCCTGCTGGCGGACGCCCTGCGCGCCCCCGCCTTCGCCGACAGCGAGATCGAGCGCCTGGTGCGCAACCGCCTGGACGAGATCCCGCACGAGAGCGCCAACCCGGCCCGCCGGGCCGCCAAGGAGCTCTCCAAGCAGCTGTTCCCCGCCACAGCGCGCATGTCGCGCCCGCGGCAGGGCAGCGAGGAGACCGTCGTCGACATCGACGCGGCCGCCGTACGCGCCTTCTACGAGCGGCACGTCCGCCCGTCCACCGCCACCGCCGTCGTGGTGGGCGACCTCGCGGGCGTCGACCTCGACACCCTCCTGAAGGACACGCTCGGCGCCTGGACCGGCGACACGGCGCAGCCGCGCCCCGTCCCGCCGGTCACCGCCGACGACACCGGCCGCGTCGTCATCGTGGACCGCCCCGGGGCCGTCCAGACGCAGCTCCTCATCGGCCGCATCGGACCCGACAAGCACGACCGCGTGTGGGCCGCCCAGATCCTCGGCACGTACTGCCTCGGCGGCACGCTGACCTCCCGTCTGGACCGGGTGCTGCGCGAGGAGAAGGGCTACACCTACGGGGTGCGCTCCTTCGCCCAGGTGCTGCGCTCCACGGCGGACGGCACGGGGGCCGCGATGCTCGCCATCAGCGGTTCCGTCGACACGCCGAACACGGGACCGGCGCTCGACGACCTGTGGAAGGTGCTCCGCAAGCTGGCCGCCGAAGGCCTGACCGACGCCGAACGGGACACGGCGGTGCAGAACTTGGTGGGCGTGGCCCCGCTGAAGTTCGAGACCGCGGCCGCCGTCGCGGGCACGCTCGCCGACCAGGACGAGCAGCAGCTGCCCGAGGACTTCCAGGCCCAGCTGTACCGCCAACTGGCCGCCACGGGCACCGTGGAGGCCACCGCGGCCGTCGTGAGCGCGTTCCCGGCGGACCGTCTGGTGACGATCCTCGTGGGCGACGCCGCGCAGATCGAGGAGCCCGTCAAGGCCCTCGGCATCGGCGAGGTCACCGTCGTCGCCGGCTGACGACGCCATGCCAGGGCGGCGACGCCCGAAACGGGACGAAGCCCCGGAAGCCACACAGGCCTCCGGGGCTTCGTGGCGTCACTCACGTTTCCCGCGCGTGCCGTTCGGTTCGCCCGACGCGTCACCGCGCGTCGTAAATGCCCGAATTGATGTAGAGGTTGCCTGTGTGCCCTGTGGCATGCGCTACAAAAGCCGGGATCCGTTTGTCGATCGAAAGATGTCCCGCTTAGCGTCGGTCCGGCTGTTCGCCACGTATGAGCCGCGCCCGCGGCCCCGGACAGTCATCGCCGAGTCCCCCACGGCGCGAGCCAGGGGAGCCGGGGACCCACCGCAGTCCCTGGGGTGAATCGGACGCTCTTCCCGTACGGGGAGGGGGCCCGTAGGAGACCTTCCTGCTCCGAACCCGTCAGCTAACCCGGTAGGCGAGAGGGAAGGAAAGGATCAGCCACTCCATGGCGTTCACCCGTGCCACCGGGAAGCATCGTCGTCCGAGCCGCCTCACGCGCACCACGGCGCAGGTCGCCGGCGTCGCGGCGCTCACCACGACCGGTGTCATCGGAGGCCTCGCCGCCCCCGCTCTCGCCGCCGACACCGCCGCGCCCGCCGACCAGAACGGTCTGACGCAGGCCATCGCGATCGGCGACACCCTGGCCGCCCAGATCGACGCCCAGGCGACCGCCCAGAAGAAGGCCGCCGAAGAGGCCGCCGCCCAGGAGAAGGCCGAGGCCGAGGCCAAGCGCCGGGCCGAGGAGGCCAGGCGTGAGGCCGCGAAGAAGGCCGCCGAGAAGGCCGAGAAGGAGCGCGCGGCCAAGGAGCGCGCCGCCCGCGCGGCCGAGCGCAAGCGCCTCAACACCTACGTGGCGCCCATCTCCGGCTCGTACGTCTCGACCGCCTACAAGGCGTCCAGCGGCCTGTGGTCCTCCGGCAGCCACACCGGCATCGACTTCCACGCCGCCAGCGGCACGAGCGTCCACGCGGTCGGCTCCGGCACCGTCGTGGAAGCCGGCTGGGGCGGCGCCTACGGCAACAACATCGTGATCAAGATGAACGACGGCACGTACACCCAGTACGGCCACCTGTCGTCGATCGGCGTCTCCGTCGGGCAGAGCGTGACGCCCGGTCAGCAGATAGGCCTCTCCGGCGCCACCGGCAACGTGACCGGGCCGCACCTCCACTTCGAGGCCCGCACGACGCCCGAGTACGGCTCGGACATCGACCCCGTCGCGTACCTGCGCTCGCACGGCGTCGGCATCTGACCCGACGCCCGCAGCATGCAAGAAAGCCCCGGCCGCGCGCCGGGGCTTTCGCGTTCCCGTGCTCGGTCGAACGTTCACCGAGTCCCAGGTCCCCGCGTCTTCGCTGTCCAAAAAATATCCCTCAATTAGAAGCTCCCGTCGGAAATTCGGGCGCGGTGGAATAGAGTCACTGGACGAGCGCGCGGAAATCGGTGCCGATCGCGCTTTCAGGGGCGCCCGCCGTCCGCGTTTCGCGGGGCGGGCGGAGAGCAAGGCGGAGGTCGGGGCATGCGCATTCCCGCGCACTCGGTATGCGCGGCGATCCGCGACGACATCGTCGCGGGCGTGTACGAGCGCGGCAGCAGACTCACCGAGGAACTGCTCGCGCGCCGCTACGGAGTCTCGCGCGTTCCGGTCCGCGAGGCGCTGCGCACCCTGGAGGCGGAGGGCTTCGTCGTCACGCGCAGGCACGCGGGCGCGTGCGTGGCCGAGCCCACCGAGCAGGAGGCGGCCGACCTCCTGGAGATCCGCATGCTGCTCGAACCGCTGGGCGCCGCCCGCGCGGCACAGCGCCGCACGGACGCCCACCTCAAGGTGCTGCGCGGCCTGGTCAGACTGGGCCAGGACCGCTCCAAGGAGGGGAGCGGCGAGGATCTGCGCTCCCTGGGCACCTGGTTCCACGAGACGCTCGCCCAGGCCTCCGCCAGCCCCGGCCTCATCACCCTGCTCACTCAGGTCCGGCACAAGATCGCGTGGATGTACGCGGTGGAGACCCCCGAGCGGCCGGTCGACTCCTGGGCCGAGCACGGCGCGGTCGTCGACGCGGTGGCCCGTCGCGACGTCGAGCGCGCCCGTGCCCTGACGGCCGCGCACATCGCTCGCGAGGCGACGGTCCACAGGCTGCGCGTCCCCCGCGCGAGTGAACGTGTGAGGACTTCGCAACATGCCGTAAACACGACCGGGCTCCACCATTAACACGACCGCCGTATACAAATACGTACGGCATTCATGGAGCGGTCCGTCCGGAGTTTTCCCCGCCTGAATTCTGGCAGGGAATTAACCCCGTGAATCTTTCTGTGACGAATTCCTGTCGCGCCCTGAGTGTCCTGGGCGTCGTGAGCGCCTTGAGTGCTCTGAGTCCGGAAGCGGAAATGCTTCCGGGAAAAGCAGAACCGCGCGCTCCCGGAGGGAACGCGCGGTTCTGACGTCGAGCGCCGTCGAGTCGGCGCCCGGCGATGTCAGACGGTCTCGGGCAGCTCGTCGAGGCCCTCGGCGACCAGCTTGGCCAGACGGTCGAGCGCGACGTCCGCGCCCTCGGCGTCGGAGGCGAGGACGATCTCCTCGCCACCCTGGGCGCCCAGGCCCAGCACGGCGAGCATGGAGGCGGCGTTGACGGGGTTGCCGTCGGCCTTGGCGATGGTCACGGGGACGCCGGAGGCCGTGGCCGCGCGGACGAAGATGGAAGCGGGGCGGGCGTGAAGGCCCTCGGCCCAGCCGACGTTGACGCGGCGCTCAGCCATGTGATGCTGCCCTTCAGGTGACTCAAGGTTGTCTAGACCATTCTAAGCACACCGGGCTGCGGGCCCGGATCCCCCGGGCGTACGGCCCCGCGGACCCCCTCAGCGTGCCCCCGGGCCGCCGGGCACGCGACCCGTACGACAGACGCCACTTGTCGGTGGTCCGCCCTACTCTTGCCGCATGGAGACCCCGTCGGACCGGCACGCCTACCCCTCCCACTGGGAGGCCGACGTGGTGCTGCGCGACGGCGGCACCGCGCGGATCAGGCCCATCACCACCGACGACGCGGACCGGCTGACCAGCTTCTACGAGCAGGTGTCGGACGAGTCGAAGTACTACCGCTTCTTCGCCCCCTACCCCCGGCTGTCCGCCAAGGACGTGCACCGCTTCACCCATCACGACTACGTGGACCGGGTGGGACTCGCCGCCACCGTGGGCGGCGAATTCATCGCGACCGTGCGCTACGACCGGATCGACGCGCACGGCCGGCCCGCCTCCGCGCCCGCGGACGAGGCCGAGGTCGCCTTCCTCGTCCAGGACGCCCACCAGGGGCGCGGCGTGGCCTCCGCCCTTCTGGAGCACATCGCGGCCGTCGCGCGCGAGCGCGGCATCCGCCGGTTCGCCGCCGAGGTGCTCCCCGCCAACACCAAGATGATCAAAGTCTTCACGGACGCCGGATACACCCAGAAGCGCAGCTTCGAGGACGGCGTCGTACGCCTCGAGTTCGACCTGGAGCCCACCGAGGCCTCCCTCGCCGTGCAGCGCGCCCGCGAGCAGCGCGCCGAGGCCCGCTCCGTCCACCGCCTCCTCGCCCCCGGCTCCGTCGCCGTGATCGGCGTCGGACGCACCCCGGGCGGCGTCGGCCGCAGCGTTCTGCACAACCTGAAGGAGGCCGGATTCACCGGCCGCCTCTACGCGGTCAACAAGGCCTACCCGGAAGGCCTCACCGAGGCCGAGGGCGTCCCCTTCCACCGCTCCGTGCGCGACATCGACCCGGCCGTCCAGGTCGACCTGGCCGTCGTTGCCGTCCCCGCCCCCCAGGTGCCCGAAGTCGTCGCCGAGTGCGGCGAGCGCGGCGTCCAGGGCATCGTCGTCGTCTCCGCCGGCTACGCCGAGAGCGGCCCCGAAGGACGCGAACGCCAGCGCGCCCTCGTCCGCCAGGCCCGCACCTACGGGATGCGCCTCGTCGGACCGAACGCCTTCGGGATCGTCAACACCTCACCCGACGTGCGCCTCAACGCCTCGCTCGCCCCAGAGATGCCACGCCCCGGCCGCATCGGACTGTTCACCCAGTCCGGCGCCATCGGCATCGCCCTCCTGTCCCGCCTGCACCGCCGCGGCGGCGGCGTCACAGGAGTCACCGGAGTCTCCACCTTCGTCTCCGCCGGCAACCGCGCGGACGTCTCCGGCAACGACGTCCTGCAGTACTGGTACGACGACCCCGACACCGACGTCGCCCTCATGTACCTCGAATCGATCGGCAACCCCCGCAAGTTCACCCGCCTCGCCCGCCGCACCGCCACCGTCAAGCCCCTCGTGGTCGTCCAGGGCGCCCGGCACAGCGGCGTCGCCCCCACCGGACACACCGTCCGCGCCACCCGGCTGCCCTACGCCACGGTCTCCGCCCTCCTGCGCCAGGCCGGCGTCATCCGCGTCGACACCATCACCGAGCTCGTCGACACCGGCCTCCTCCTGGCCCGCCAGCCGCTCCCCGCCGGCCCGCGCGTCGCCATCCTCGGCAACTCGGAATCCCTCGGCCTGCTCACCTACGACGTGTGCCTCTCCGAAGGCCTGCGCCCCAAGACACCCCGCGACCTGACCACCGCCGCCACTGCAGCCGACTTCCGCGCCGCGCTCGAAGCCGCCCTCGCCGACGACAAGACCGACTCCGTCGTCGTCACCGCGATGCCCGCCGTGGGAGAGGACATCACCGGCGACGCCGAGCTCGCGGCCGCCCTGAGCGCCGCCGCGGCCACCGCGCCCGCCAAGCCCGTCCTCGTCGTCCACGTCGAGCTCGGCGGCCTCGCCGAGACCCTCTCCCGCGCCGCCAGCACCGGACCGAACGCGCCCGGCACCCAGGCACCCCGCCCGGCCCCCACCGCCGCGGAGACCCCGGCCGGCGCCGCCCCGCGCCTCATCCCCGCCTACCCGGCCGCCGAGCGCGCCGTCCACGCACTCTCCGAAGTGGTCAAGTACGCCCAGTGGCGCCGCGACACCGCCGAGCCGGGCAAGGTCCCCGAGTACGAGGACATCGACGAGGCCGGGGCCGCCGCCCTGATCGCCGAGGCGCTCGCCGCCGACGACGACCCGCGCGGCATCGAGCTCACCCCCGAGGACACCCGCGCCCTGCTCTCCCACTACGGGATCACCGTGCGCCGGACGCTGCCCGCCCCCGACGCGGACCAGGCCGCACAGGCCGCCGCCGCACTCGGCTACCCGGTCGCGCTCAAGACCACCGCCCCGCACCTGCGCCACCGCGCCGACCTCGGCGGCGTCCGCCTCGACCTCGCCGACGAGCGCGAGCTGCGCCGCGCCTACGAAGAGCTCACCGACCGCCTCGGCAAGCCGGCCGAGCTCCGCCCCGTGATCCAGGCCATGGCACCGCGCGGCGTCGACACCGTCGTCCGCGCGGTCATCGACCCCGCGGCGGGCGCCGTCCTCTCCTTCGGCCTCGCCGGAGCACCCTCCGAGCTCCTCGGCGACACGGCGCACCGCCTGATCCCCGTCACCGACAAGGACGCCCAGGCGATCGTCCGCTCGATCAAGACGTCCCCGATCCTGTTCGGCTGGCGCGGCGCCGCCCCCGTGGACACACCCGCCCTGGAGGAGGTGCTCCAGCGCGTCTCACGGCTCGTCGACGACCACCCCGAGGTCGCCGCGGTCGCCCTCGAGCCGGTCGTGGTCGCCCAGGACGGTGTCACCGTCCTCGGCGCCTCCGTCCGCCTCGCGCCACCACCCGCCCGCGACGACCTCGGCCCCCGCACCCTGCCCGCCGCCTTCTGACCCCGCCACGGGCGGCCCCGGGCCCCGCGAGCGTTGTCCACAGGCGCACCGGAGGCCTCTTGGCGGGCCTTAAGATGGAGGGCATGGCCAAGACCAGTACGACGACCCAAGGGCTGCGCGCGGCGATCGAGCGCAGCGGCTACTACCCGGCCCTCGTGGCCGAGGCGGTCGAGGCCGCGGTGGGCGGCGAGGCGATCTCGTCGTACCTCGTGCACCAGGAGACCACGTTCGACGCGAACGAGGTGCGTCGTCATGTCACCGTCCTGGTCCTGACCGACACCCGCTTCATCGTCAGCCACACCGACGAGCAGGCGGCCGACAGCACCTCCCCGACGCCCTACGCGACCACCTCCACCGAGTCCGTCAAGATCGGCCGGATCTCCTCGGTCGTCCTCAGCCGCGTCGTGGCGAACCCCGAGAAGTACGTCCCGGGCACCCTGCCCCGTGAGGTCGTCCTGACCATCGGCTGGGGCGCCGTCTCCCGCATCGACCTGGAGCCCGCCGCCTGCGGCGACCCGAACTGCGAGGCGGACCACGGCTACACGGGCAGCTCCACCGCGGACGACCTGAGCCTGCGCGTCAGCGAGGCCGGCGACGGCCCGGAGACGGTGCGCCAGGCCCTGACCTTCGCCCAGTCCCTGTCCGAGGCGACAGCGGACGCGGGACGCCGATGACCCAGGCCGCCTGGGACGACGTAGAGCCCCTGCCCGTCCACACCGCTCCCGTCCCGGCGTACGGCACCGGCTCCCTCGCCGACCTGCTGCCGACCCTCGGCTCCCACCTCGGCGTCCCCGACTGCACGGCGGCGATCCCCGAGCTCGCCCCGGCCGACCGCGCCTGCGTCTTCCTCATCGACGGCCTCGGCTGGCGCCAGCTTCAGGAGCACCCCGACGAGGCGCCGTTCCTCAGCTCGCTCATGGCGTCCTCGCGCGGCGGCACCGGCCGCCCGATCACCGCGGGCTACCCGGCCACCACCGCGACCTCCCTCGCCTCGGTCGGCACCGGCCTGCCGCCCGGAGCCCACGGCCTGCCCGGCTACACGGTGCGCAACCCGGACACCGGCGAGCTCATGAACCAGCTCCGCTGGAACCCGTGGACGAAGCCGCAGACCTGGCAGCCGTACCCGACCGTCTTCCGGCGCGCCCACGACGCCGGAGTCCACACCGCGCAGGTCTCCGCGCCCGCCTTCGAGTCGACGCCGCTCACCAAGATCGCGCTCAGCGGCGGCACCTTCCACGGCCGTCTCTCCGGCGAGGACCGCATGGACCTGGCCGCCGAGCAGCTGGCGGCGGGCGACCGCTCGCTGGTCTACACGTACTACAGCGAGGTCGACGGCAAGGGGCACCGCTTCGGCGTCGACTCCGACGCCTGGCGCGGCCAGCTCATGTACGTCGACCGGCTCGCCCAGCGCCTCGCCGAGCAGCTCCCGCCGCGCAGCGCCCTGTACGTCACCGCCGACCACGGCATGATCGACATCCCCTTCGACGAGCAGTCCCGCATCGACTTCGACGAGGACTGGGAGCTGCGCGCCGGAGTCGCCCTGCTCGGCGGCGAGGGACGCGCACGCCACGTGTACGCGGTCCCCGGCGCCCAGGGCGACGTCCTCGCCGTCTGGCGCGAAGTCCTCGGCGAGCAGTTCTGGATCGCGAGCCGCGACGAGGCCATCGCCGCCGGCTGGTTCGGCCCACAGATTGATCAACGGGTGTACGAGCGACTCGGCGACGTGATCGCGGCCGCCCGCGACGACGTCGTCATCATCGCTTCCGAGAACGAGCCGAACGAGTCGAAGATGGTCGGCAACCACGGCTCCATGACCGAGGCCGAGCAGCTCGTCCCCCTCCTCGAAGTACGCTCCTGAACGCGCCACGCCCGCCCGACCGTTCCCACGGATCTCCCTGAACTCCCCCTGAAAGGTGCTCACTTCCCCATGCCCGAGCTGGTGTTCTTCTCCGGAACGATGGACTGCGGAAAGAGCACCCTGGCTCTGCAGATCGAGCACAACCGCTCCGCACGCGGCCTCCAGGGCATGATCTTCACCCGCGACGACCGGGCCGGCGAGGGCAAGCTCTCCTCGCGCCTCGGCCTGGTCACCGACGCCGTGGAGGTCGCCGACGACCTGGACGTGTACGCGTACGTCGTCGAGCACCTCTCCCAGGGCGGCAGGGTGGACTACGTGATCGCCGACGAGGCCCAGTTCCTCGCACCCGGCCAGATCGACCAGCTCGCCCGCGTCGTCGACGACCTGGACCTGGACGTCTACGCCTTCGGCATCACCACCGACTTCCGCTCCAAGCTGTTCCCCGGCTCGCAACGCCTGGTCGAACTCGCCGACCGCGTCGAGGTGTTGCAGGTCGAGGCGCTCTGCTGGTGCGGCGCCCGCGCCACCCACAACGCGCGCACCATCAACGGTGAGATGGTCGTCGAGGGCGCCCAGGTCGTCGTCGGCGACGTGAACCACGCGGAGGACGAGATCGGCTACGAGGTGCTCTGCCGACGTCACCACCGACGCCGCATGACCGCCGCCTCCACCCGCGCGGGAGCCCTGTCCCCGGACGTGCTGCCCGTCGCCGCCGACTGAACGCCGGACGGACTACCCGTCGCTCTCCCGCGACGCCACCAGCGCGAACCGCGCACCCTCCGGGTCCGCCACCGTGGCCACCCGCCCGTGCGCGCCGTCCCGCGGCGCACGCACCACGCGCCCGCCCAGATCGGCGACCCGCTCGACGGCCTCGTCCACGTCCTCGACCTCGAAGTACGTCATCCAGTGCGGCCCGCGGTCCCGGGGGAGCGCGTGCCCGACGCCCTGCACGGAGGCCACGGGGCGATCCTCCAGACACAGCGTCAGACAGTCGAAGTCGGCCGAGATCACCGCCTCTTCGGTGTATCCGAACACCGCCTGGTAGAACTTCGCGACACTCGCCGTCTCCCGTGTCACCAGCTCGTTCCACGCCACCGCGCCCGGCACCCCGGTCAGCCCCGTGCCCACATGCGCAGCGGCCTGCCAGATGCCGAACACCGCGCCTTCCGGATCGGAGCCGATCGCCATCCGGCCCGCCTCCCCGGCGTCCAACGGCCCCACCCCGACGGTGCCGCCGCAGTGCCGCACCGACTCGGCGGTCGCGTCCGCGTCGTCCGAGGCCAGGTACGGCGTCCACGCAACGGGGAGCTGCCGGTCGGGCGGCAGCTGACCGATCCCGGCCACCTCCTTGCCGTCGAGCAGCGCCCGCACATACGGGCCGAGCTGCTCGGGGCCCGGCCTGAACTGCCAGCCGAACAGCGCCCCGTAGAAGTCCTGGGTCGCCACCATGTCGTGCACCATCAGGCTCACCCAGCAGGGGGTGCCAGGTGCGCGACGGGCCGCTGCCTCGGTCATCGTCACTCTCTCCTCTGATGGCGGCACTCCGTGCCGCGCGGAGCTCCCGGACCGCGCCGGAACCGCCGGGCCCTCGCCCAGGGTGCCCGCGTTCGGGTCGCGCAGTCGTCGCGGCGCGCATCCCGGCCGTGACCGACCGGTGAACGCTCGGTAGTCGATCGAGCACGCTAGCCGAACGATGCCGCTCGGGCCAGCCCATGAGCAAGGATGGCCTCCATGAATGCCATCATCACCGCATCCGAACTCGCGAGCGACTTGGCGGCGGGGAACCCGCCCGTCCTGCTCGACGTCCGCTGGCAGCTGAGCACCGCCAAGGCTGCCGGCGAGCCCGCCTTCGACGGCAGCGCGGAGTACCGCGCGGGTCACGTCCCCGGGGCCGTCTACATCGACCTCGACGCGGAACTGGCAGGTCACGCGGGTACGAGCGGCCGCCACCCGCTGCCTGACACGGAGGCGTTCGGCGCCGCGATGCGGGCCGCCGGTGTGTCGGCGGACCGGGACGTGGTCGTGTACGACGGCGGCCAGGGCTGGGCGGCGGCCCGTGCCTGGTGGATGCTGCGCTGGACCGGTCACCCGTCCGTGCGGGTCCTGGACGGCGGCCTCGCGGCCTGGGACGGGCCCCTGGAGACGTCCGTACCGGCCCCGCAGCCCGGCACCTTCACCCCTGCACCGGGTGCCAAGGGCCTCCTCGACGCGGACGCCGCCGCCGCGCTGGCCCGCTCGGGCCTCCTCCTGGACGCGCGGGCGGCCGAGCGCTACCGCGGTGACGTGGAGCCCTTGGACCGGGTCGGCGGCCACATCCCGGGCGCGGTGTCGGCGCCGACCACGGAGAACGTCGTGGAGAACGGCCGGTTCCGCCCGGCGGCCGAGCTCGCCGAGCGCTTCAAGTCCCTTGGCGCGACCGGCGATCCGGACCAGGTCGGCGTGTACTGCGGCTCCGGCGTCTCCGGTGCCCACCAGGTGCTCGCGCTGGCTGTGGCGGGCATCGACGCGCAGCTCTACGTGGGTTCCTGGTCGGAGTGGTCCTCGGACACCTCCCGTCCGGTGGCGACGGGGCCCGACCCCCAGTGACGACCGTGCGGTGAGACGCAGTCGGGGCCCGCACCGAGCGATCGGTGCGGGCCCCGACTGCGTCGTCCGCCTCGGTCAGTCCTGCTTCTTGCGACGCGTGCCGAAGACGATCTCGTCCCAACTCGGCACCGCGGCACGGCGTCCCGGACGCACCCCGTCGGCCTCGGCCTGCCGGTCCGTGGTCCCGGTGAGCCGGTCCCGGTGTCCCGCCACACTGCGTGGCATCAGGATGTCCGCGTACGCAGATCCCGCACCGGCCGACGCGGCGGGCGCCGGCGGCTCCTCCACGGCCTCGGCGGCCGCGGGCGGCTCCGGCTCGTCCAGTGGCGGCGGCTCGGGAGCCGCCGACGGACGCTCCGGCAGCACGAGGTCGCCGCGGTAACTGGGCACGGCTTCCAGGAGGCTGGTCAGCGAGTCCCGCTCCGAGGAGGAGGACGACGCGATCGCCGGCAGGTTCTCCTCGAGAGGAGGCTCCGGCGGTGTCGGACGCTCCAACTGCCGGTCCAGGGCGCGGTCCAGCGGACGGTCCCGGGGCAGCCGGGCGATCCGCGGCACGAACGGGAACGTGGGTTCGGGCGCACCGATGTCGTCGGACTCGCCGATCAGTGAGCGTGCCTCGTCGTCCACGGCCTGGACGAGCCGGCGCGGCGGGTCGTAGGTCCAGCTCGCCGAGTGCGGCTCACCCGCGACCCGGTAGACGAGCAGGACCTCCCAGGTCCCGTCGTCGCGGCGCCACGAGTCCCACTGGACGGTCTCCTTGTCGGCGCCGCGCAGCACGAGTCGTTCCTGCACCGCCTCGCCGAGCTGGGGGCCGGTGTTCTCGCCGGGACGGCGCACGGGAGTCTTCCTGGCCCGCTCGGCCATGAAGGCACGCTCCGCGAGCACGGGGCCCTCGAAACGGCGCACACGGTCGACGGGGATACCCGCGAGCTGGGCGACCTCCTCGGCAGAGGCACCGGCACGTATACGCGCCTGGATGTCGCGGGGGCGGAGATGACTCTCCACCTCGATCTCGATCTGGCCGAGGCGCGGACGGTCGCCGCGTACCGCGGCCCGGAGGCGCTCGTCGATCGGAAGCGTGTACTCCGTGCTGTCCGCAGCCTTCAGCACCAGCCGTGTGCCGTCGTTAGAGACGGCCACGACACGCAGTTCGGGCATGGGGACCTCCCGGGTGGTGCCTGCCGACGTCACGTGCGTCGCTGCTTCCGCTAGTCGAGTGTGGCCTGCCCGGGTGCAGCCTGCCACAACCTTGCTGAGTTGCCCGGCGTGTCGGGCACGGGCCCAGGATCGCCGTTATGACACGGTTACCTGTTCGCAACGCTAAGTGACGGAAGTCGTCACCCTGTGCAACAAGCCCCCTCCTGACGGCCCTGGAAGGCCTCGGGCACCCTGGCGGGAGACCGGGCCCAGGGCTCGCAACAGTACTCCATTCGGGCCACTCACGTGGATCGGCACGCCGCCGAACTTCTCACAGGGGAGGGGAGTTGGGTACGGGGCCTCGGTACCGGAAGGGCGATTCGTGGGGGATCCGCGTGGCGTGCTTCACGAAATCTGCAGAACCGGAACTGTGCTCTTCGTCCATACGTCCCCTTGTCGTGCGGCACAAGAAGTTCGCGTAGCCTCGAGGGCTTCCTGTGTATTGGGCGTTATGTCGAGAAAGGCAGGCAAGATCCACAGATGGGCGAGAAGCCGGAGAACTCCGAAGACGGTCAGGGCGAGGTCAAGGAGAAGAAGCGGCTGGATCTGAGCGTGCCTCAGGTGGCGGGCAGTGCGGTCGCCGCCGTCGTGGCCGCGAAACTCGCCTCCAGCTTCGGTGTCTACGGGACGATCCTCGGCGCCGGTGTCGTGAGTGCCCTCGCGACCTGCGGAGGCACCGTCTTCCAGCACTTCTTCAAGCGGACCGGCGAGCAGATACGTGACGCGACGGTCCAGACGGAGCCGAAGGGCCGTCAGATACCCGTCACGGCGGAGGGGCGACCGGTGCCCCGGACCTTCCGCTCCGACGCCTCCATGGACGCGACGCAGGTCATGGCTTCCCCGAAGGCCGTCGCGACCGGCGTCCCGCAGCCCGCCGCCGGTGTGCTGCCCACCACCACGACCTGGGGCCGCCCGTCCGGCACGGACGACGACGCCTGGCCGGCCGACGAGGACGGCACGCAGCTCCTCGACACCGGAGCCGTGGCCGATCTGCTGCCCGACGACCCCGAGAGCGATCCGGAGCGGACCCGGCTGCTCGGCACGGCCGACCCGGAGCGGACCCGGCTCCTGCGCCAGAGCCCCGTCGACGAGGCGACCCGGCTGCTCCGGACCGCTTCCGCCGAGCCGGAGCTCGAGCCGGAGCGCGAGGGGCGGTTCGAGGGGAGCGCCGACGAGTTCACCGAGGGGACCGTGCACCGGTCCCGAGTCAAGAGCTGGAAGCGGCCGTTGATCGCCGCCGCACTCGTGTTCGGCGTCACCATGGGCGGCATCACCACGTACGAACTTGTCTCCGGCCACAGCTTCAACGGCGACAGCGGGAGCACCACGTTCCGCGACGCCTTCACCGGCCACGGCACGTCGTCCGGCGGCGACGCTCCCGCGCCCGGCACCTCGACGCGGCCGTCCGACGGCAGCAGCACCGGCACCGAGGACCGCACGCGGCAGCAGGACGGCGGCGCGGCCCAGGACGGCACGGCCACCCCGACGCCCAGCGGCAGCACCGGCAAGGGGAGCGGCACGGACCCGGACGCCGGGGCCGGCACGGGCACCGGCTCGGGCGACGACTCCGGTACGGACCCGGGGGCGGGCTCCGGCGACGGCGACTCCTCCACGAGCCCGACACCCACACCCACCCCGTCGCAGAGCGCGGGTTCCGGCACGGGCGACGACGGTTCGGCGACCGGAGCCGCCGAGGGCGCCGCGGGCGCCGACGGGCAGCCGGCCGCCCAGTGAGCGAGCCGCGTCGTCAGTCGCCCAGGATCCGCCGCAGGTAGGCGTTACCGAACAGGCGATCCGGGTCGAGCCGGTCGCGCAGCGCCGTGAACTCGTCGAAGCGCGGGTACGCCGACGCGAAGTACTCGGCGTCGCGCGTGTGCACCTTGCCCCAGTGCGGGCGCCCCTCATGGGCCGTGAAGATCTGCTCGGCGGCCGTGAAGTACCGCTGGTACGGGGTGCCCTTGTACATGTGGACCGCGATGTACGCGCTGTCCCGGCCGGACGCCGTGGACAGCGCGATGTCGTCGGCCGGGGCCGTGCGCACCTCGACGGGGAAGCTGATGCGCAGGTTCGAGCGGTCCACCATGGACTTCAGCTCGCGCAGCGTGTCCACCAGGGCCGCGCGCGGAACCGCGTACTCCATTTCCACGAAGCGGACCCGGCGCGGGGATGTGAAGACCTTGTAGGGAATATCCGTGTACGTCCGGGCCGACAGGGCCTTGCTGGAGATCTTGGCGATCGTCGGGATCGTGGCGGGCACGGCGCGGCCGATCGAATTGACCACCTGGAACATGCCGTTGGAGAGCAGTTCGTCCTCGACGAAGCCGCTGACCTTCGAGACCGGGGCCTCAGGGCCCGCGCTGCGGTTGTTGCGCTTGGTGTTGCAGCTGCCGGTGTGCGGGAACCAGTAGAACTCGAAGTGCTCGTTCTCCGCGTGGAGCTCGTCGAAGTCGGCGAGGACGCGGTCGAAGGCCATCGGCTCCTCCCGCGCGGTGAGCAGGAAGAGCGGCTCCACGGCGAAGGTGATGGCCGTGACGATGCCGAGCGCGCCGATGCCGATCCGGGCGGCCGCGAAGACCTCCGGGTTCTCCTTCTCGGAGCACGTCAGCAGCTCGCCGCTCGCCGTGACCAGCTCGAGGCCCTTGATCTGCGCCGAGATCGAGGCCGAGTCACGGCCCGTGCCGTGCGTGCCGGTGCTGGTCGCCCCGGACACGGTCTGCTCCATGATGTCGCCCATGTTCGTGAGCGACAGGCCCTCGCGGGCCAGGGCCATGTTGAGCCTCTTGAGCGGAGTGCCGGCCTCGACCGTGACCGTGCCGTTCTCCCGGTCGATACCGCGGATGCCCGTCAACAGTTGAGGGCGGATCAACACCCCGTCGGTCGCGGCCGCCGCCGTGAACGAGTGACCGGTGCCGACGGCCTTCACCTTCAGGCCGTCCTCGGCGGCCCTGCGCACGGCCGCGGTCAGTTCCTCGACCGAGGCGGGCGTCACCTCGCGCACCGGGCGGGAGACGACGTTCCCCGCCCAGTTACGCCACGCTTCGCCGCTCTTCGTGCTGCCCGTCTGCGCCGTGCTCATCGGAAGTCCCTCCCCGCTGCGGAACCGGCTGCTGCAGCCGGCGACAGCCGAGGAACGCGACCACGACCGCGACGGCCCCCGACACTCCGGGCACCCCGTACCCGGCCTTCGCACCGGCGGCGTCGATCACCCAGCCGGCCACGGAGGAACCGAGCGCGACACCGACCGCGAGTCCGGTGCTCACCCAGGTCATGCCCTCGGTCAGTTTCGCGCGTGGTACGTGCTGTTCGACGAGGGCCATCGTCGTGATCATCGTCGGTGCGACGGACAGGCCCGCAATGAAGAGCGCCACGGCCAGGAACGGCAGGCCCCCGACCAGTTGGAGGGGGATCATACTCACGGCCATCGCGACGACTCCCACCAGCCACCTGCGGGCGGGAGCCCCCTTGAAGTGCAGCAGCCCGAAAAGAGCGCCCGCGAGACACGACCCGGCCGCGTACAGGGCGAGCACGACACTGGCCATCGCCTTGTGCCCGCGTTCCTCGGCGAAGGCCACCGTCACCACGTCGACCGCTCCGAAGATCGCGCCCGTCGCCACGAAGGTGGCCACCAGCACCTGCAGCCCGCCCGCGCGGAGCGCCGAACCGCTGTTGTGCTGCTCGCGCGGGTGCGGCGTGGGCTCGGTGGCCCGCTGGGCGGTCAGCCAGAAGACGCCGACCGCGAGGAAACCGGCCGCCAGGAGAGGGCCTGCCTCGGGGAACCACGCGGTGGACAGGCCGATCGAGAAGATCGGCCCGAAGATGAAGCACACCTCGTCGATGACCGACTCGAACGAGTACGCGGTGTGCAGCTGCCGCGGCGCCTCCGAGTACAGCGCCGCCCACCGGGCGCGGATCATCGACCCGACGCTCGGCACACAGCCGATGAACGCGCAGCTCACGAAGAGCGTCCAGTCCGGCGCCGCGTACTTCGCGCACAGCAGGAGCGCCGCGGCCGCCACCAGGGACACCAGCGTGACCGGGCGCAGCACGCGCCGCTGCCCGTGCCGGTCCACGAGCCGCGAGATCTGCGGACCGATGGCCGCCGCCGACAGCGCGACGGTCGCCGACAGAGCGCCGGCGAGCCCGTAACGCCCGGTCAGCTGCGAGATCATCGTGACGATCCCGATGCCCATCATCGACAGGGGCATCCGGCCCAGGAACCCGGCCACAGAGAAGCTCTTGGTGCCGGGCAGGGCGAAAATGGCGCGGTACGGGCTGGGCAACTCGACTCCGGTCAGGCGTCGTCCAGGCACACCGGAGCGCGGCTCGGCGGGGCCGGACGTAAGGGGTAAGGCGTAAGTGCAGCTGATACAGCTTACGCGTGTCACGGAGCGGTGGCATGGCGGTTCCGCGCCTGTCGGTGGCGGGTGGCAGGATCGAAGACATGCCAGACGCGCACGCTGCCACCCCGGACGCCCGCCCCTACGACGCCCTGCTGCTGCTCTCCTTCGGCGGCCCCGAAGGCCCTGACGACGTCGTCCCGTTCCTGGAGAACGTGACGAAGGGCCGGGGCATCCCCAAGGAGCGGCTCAAGGAGGTCGGACAGCACTACTTCCGGTTCGGTGGCGTCAGCCCCATCAACGAGCAGAACAGGGCCCTGCTCGACGCCCTGCGCAAGGACTTCGCGGACCACGGCCTGGACCTCCCGGTGTACTGGGGGAACAGGAACTGGACGCCCTACCTGACCGACGTCCTGCGCGACATGGCCACCGCCGGCCACCGCCGCATCCTCGTCCTGGCCACCAGCGCGTACGCCTCGTACTCGGGCTGCCGCCAGTACCGGGAGAACCTGGCGGACGCGCTCGCCACGCTGGAGGCCGAGGGCCGGGAGCTGCCGCGCGTCGACAAGCTGCGGCACTACTTCAACCACCCGGGCTTCGTGCGCCCCATGGTGGACGGCGTCCTGAAGTCGCTCGCCGACCTGCCCGACGACGTGCGCGACGGCGCCCACATCGCGTTCACCACGCACTCCATCCCCACCGCCGCGGCCGACACCTCCGGCACCGTCGAGGACCACAGGGACGGCGGCGCGTACGTGAAGCAGCACCTGGACGTCGCCCGGCTGATCGCCGACGCCGTGCGCGAGGAGACCGGCGTCGACCACCCCTGGCAGCTCGTCTACCAGTCGCGCTCCGGCTCCCCGAGCATCCCCTGGCTCGAGCCCGACATCTGCGACCACCTCGAGGAGCGGCACGAGGCCGGGGCCCCGGCCGTCGTCATGGCCCCCATCGGGTTCGTCTCGGACCACATGGAGGTCCTCTACGACCTCGACACCGAGGCCACCGCCAAGGCCGCCGAGCTTGGTCTGCCCGTGCGCCGCTCCGCCACCGTGGGCGCCGACCCACGCTTCGCCGCCGCCGTGCGGGACCTGGTCCTGGAGCGGGCCGCCTCGGAGAACGACCGGCAGGTCACCCCCTGCGCCCTGGGCGCGCTCGGCCCGAGCCACGACCTGTGCCCCGTGGGCTGCTGCCCCGCCCGCACCCCCAAGCCCGCCGCCGCGGGCGCCGACAGCCCGTACGCGTAAGGACGGCCACGTGACCGACGACAGGGCCCCCGAGGGCCTCACCGCAGAACTGCTCGACGTCGCCCTGGAGGCGGCCGCCCGCGCGGGTGTCTTCCTGCGCGAGGGCCGGCCCGCCGACCTCGGCGTCGCCGCCACCAAGACCAGCGCCGTCGACGTCGTCACCGAGATGGACATCGCGTCCGAGAAGCTGATCACGGACTACCTGGCCGAGCGCCGCCCCGACGACGGGGTGCTCGGCGAGGAGGGCGCCGCCACCCAGGGCACCAGCGGCATCGAATGGGTCATCGACCCCATCGACGGCACGGTCAACTACCTGTACGGGCGCCCCGATTGGTCCGTCTCCATCGCCGCCCGCAAGGACGGCGAGACCGTCGTCGGCGTCGTCGCCGCACCCCTGCGCGGCGAGACCTACCGCGCGGTCCTCGGCGAGGGCGCGTACGTGAACGACCGGCCGGCCCACGCGCGCGTGGCGCCCTCCTTCGAGCAGGCCCTGGTCGGCACCGGCTTCGGCTACCTGGAGTCGCGCCGCGTCCACCAGGCCGACGTCGTGCGGCAGTTGATCCCCCGCGTGCGCGACATCCGGCGCGGCGGCTCCGCGGCCATCGACCTGTGCGACGTCGCCACGGGCCGGCTCGACGCGTACTACGAGCGCGGGCTGAACCCCTGGGACTACGCCGCCGGCGAGCTCATCGCGCGCGAGGCGGGCGCGCTCACGGGCGGCCGCCCCGGCGTCCCCGTGTCGCCGGAGCTCACGATCGCCGCGCCGCCCGGCCTGTTCGAGCCGCTCCAGGCCTGGCTGGAAGAGCTCGGCGCCTGGCACGACTGACCGACCGGCTCACAGGGCACGCGTGAGGGCCCCGGCGCCCGCCTGGATCGAACCAGGCGCCGGGGCCCTCACACGTGCTCACTGCGTTCACTTGCTCACTGCGAAGCGCTGACGCTCAGGCGTGGATCTCCACGCCGTGCTCGGCGGCCAGACGACGCAGGTCGTCCAGCTCGCCCTGCTCGACCTCGGCGAGGAAGTCGTCGCCGGTCTCGCGCGCCCGCGTCAGGTCGGTCTCGGCCGCCCTTATGCGCTGCAGAAGTCCTGCGGTGAATGCGTCCATGGTTGCGCCCCCTCGTCCTGGGTCGTGGGTCGGTGGCACGGGGGTGTGCCCGGTGGAAGGGGCGATCACGTCTCGAACGGCCTTACGGGAAACGGCTCGTGGCATGCCACATACAAAGCGTGATCGCGGGTGTAAACCCGTCCTCCCCGTGCTTCCTCCCGCGGAAACCTCAACCTCACGAGAAAAACCGGCATTCCCGGGCCCTCAGACCGCCTTACAGCCGGTTTATGGCCGAAAGGGGCAGGATGGTGACTCACACCCCGTGACCGAACCTGCCCGTGTGCGCCTGAGCGCTGCCCGCAGGTGACCAGAGGAAGGACAAGCGACGTGCGCGTACTCGTCGTCGAGGACGAGCAGCTGCTCGCCGATGCGGTGGCCACCGGACTGCGCCGGGAGGCCATGGCCGTCGACGTCGTGTACGACGGTGCGGCCGCCCTGGAGCGCATCGGCGTCAACGACTACGACGTGGTCGTCCTCGACCGTGACCTCCCGCTCGTGCACGGCGACGACGTCGCCCGCAAGATCGTCGAGCTGGGCATGCCCACCCGCATCCTGATGCTCACCGCCTCCGGTGACGTCAGCGACCGCGTGGAGGGCCTGGAGCTGGGCGCCGACGACTACCTCCCCAAGCCCTTCGCGTTCAGCGAGCTGACGGCCCGCGTGCGGGCGCTCGGCCGTCGTACGAGCGTGCCGCTGCCGCCCGTCCTGGAGCGGGCCGGCCTCAAGCTCGACCCGAACCGCCGGGAGGTCTTCCGCGACGGCAAGGAGGTCCAGCTCGCGCCCAAGGAGTTCGCCGTCCTGGAGGTCCTGCTGCGCAGCGAGGGCGCCGTCGTCTCGGCGGAGCAGCTCCTGGAGAAGGCCTGGGACGAGAACACGGACCCGTTCACGAACGTCGTCCGCGTCACCGTCATGACCCTGCGCCGCAAGCTCGGCGAGCCCGCCGTCATCGTCACCGTGCCCGGCTCGGGCTACCGGATCTGAGTTCTCCATGGCCGCCACACCCGCGCCCCCCTCGGCGCCCCCGAAACCGACCTGGAAGCCGGGGACGAAGGACGAGCCGCCCTTCCCCTGGCTCCGGCCCACGATCCGCATAAGGCTCACGCTGCTCTACGGCGGCATGTTCCTGATCGCGGGCATCCTGCTCCTCTCGATCATCTATCTGCTCGCCGCCCAGGCACTGAACGTGGGCAGCGAGCTCCCGTTCAAGATCGTCGAAGGCACGGTCTCCAGCAGCGTCTGCAACATTCCGGACGGCTCCAAGCTCCCGGCCAGCGAGCTGAACAGCGCGCTGAACGACTGCGTCGCCCAGCAGCGCAACCACGCGCTGGACGTCCTGCTGAGCCGCTCCCTGATGGCGTTGCTCGGCCTCGCGGTCATCGCGTTCGCCTTCGGGTACGCGATGGCGGGCCGCGTGCTGTCCCCGCTGGGCCGCATCACGCGCACCGCCCGCCGCGTGGCCGGAACGGACCTGTCGCGCCGCATCGAGCTGGACGGCCCGGACGACGAGCTCAAGGAGCTGTCCGACACCTTCGACGAGATGCTCGACCGCCTGGAGCGGGCCTTCACGGCCCAGCAGCGCTTCGTGGGGAACGCGTCGCACGAGTTGCGCACACCCCTGGCGATCAACCGCACGCTCCTGGAGGTCCACCTCTCCGATCCCGGCGCCCCCGTGGAGCTCCAGCAGCTCGGCAAGACGCTCCTCGCGACCAACGAGCGCAGTGAGCAGCTCGTGGAGGGCCTGCTCCTGCTCGCCCGCAGCGACAACCAGATCGTGGAGCGCAAGCCCGTGGACCTGGCGGAGGTCGCCTCGCAGGCGATCGACCAGGCCAGGTCCGAGGCCGACGAGAAGGGCGTGGAGATCCGCGGGGAGCGCAAGGAGGCGGTCGTCCAGGGCAACGGCGTGCTCCTGGAGCGCATCGCGCTGAACCTGGTGCAGAACGCGATCCGGTACAACGTCCGCGAGAGCGGCTGGGTCCAGGTGGACACCGAGGCCCAGCACGGCCAGGCGGTCCTCGTCGTGGCCAACACGGGCCCCGTGGTCCCCGCGTACGAGATCGACAACCTCTTCGAGCCGTTCCGCCGGCTGCGCACCGAGCGCACCGGCAGCGACAAGGGAGTGGGCCTCGGTCTGTCCATCGCCCGGTCCGTGGCCAGGGCGCACGGCGGCCGGATCACCGCCACACCCCGCGAGGGGGGTGGGCTCGTGATGCGCGTCACCCTGCCGATCTAGGAGCGTTCGATGTGCGGCGCGCCTGTGGATCTGACATGCTTCCGCCGACGCGCTGGAGGAGTTCGCTTTTAGCGGAATTTTCGGGACCTGCACCCGGGGGATCCGTGTGTGATCGATCACATGGGCGAATTTCCGGCCATCCACGCTCTGTGAGCGCACAGGCCGCCGGAAAGCCGGGAAAATCCGGGTTTTCGGGCGCCCTGATCACGGGAAGTACACGGGATGGTGCCTGTGCGGTGCGTTGATCGGACCGTGTACGGTCCCGTTCGCCACCCAAGCCGATCACTCAAGAGGAGTCCGGTTGGGTGTCGATTGAGTAACAGACCTTGATGTGAGGCAAAATCTCCGCCTCAGGTCGGGCACAAGTCCGGCCTCTCATGCGTTACGTGCGCTGAGACACCGCATACACCCAGAGGGGGAGAGCGACATGGCCACGGATTACGACACCCCACGTAAGACCGATGACGACCTCAACGAGGACAGCATCGAAGAACTGAAGTCCCGGCGGAACGACAAGTCCGCGTCGAACGTCGACGTGGACGAGTTCGAGGCGGCCGAGGGCCTGGAGCTTCCGGGCGCCGACCTCTCGAACGAGGAACTGGCCGTCCGCGTCCTGCCCAAGCAGCAGGACGAGTTCACCTGCATGAGCTGCTTCCTGGTGCACCACCGCAGCCAGCTCGCGCGGGAGAAGAACGGTCAGCCCATCTGCCGCGACTGCGACTGAGGCAGGGTCGGGCATGACCGGCTCGACCCCGCCCTGGAAGCGCCGTACCCGGAAGCAGGACGTTCCGGGGACGGCACAAGGCCCGTCCGAGGCCGTGCGCGAAGACGAGCGAGGCTCTTCATCATCCGAAGACGCCTCGCTCGAATCAGCGGACGACCGGCAGACGGCGGGCGCCCCGACGGCCACCGGCACGGTGGACCTGCGCTCAGCGGGTCACAGCGCCGTGACCCGGCCCGAGGAGCCGCCCGCCAGAAGCCGTACGGCGGCCGTGAAGGACGGCATACGCAGAAGCGGCAGCGCCGCACGGACCGGCATCTCCAAGAGCGGCAGCGCCGCGCGTACGGGGATCGTCCGAAGCGGTGCCGCCGCCAAAGCCGGTATCGGCTACGTCGCCGACCGGATCATCGACATCGCGCCACGGGTCCCCGTCCGGGACCTGGCCGCGCTCCGCCGGCAGTTCCCGGGCCTCGGCCCCGAGCAGCTCGCGGACAAGCTGGTCATGGGCGCGGCCAACGCCTCGTCCACCGTGGGCGCGGGAGTCGGCGCCGCCGCGATGCTGCCCGTGCCGCCCGCGATGCCGACCGAGCTCGCCGCCGAGATCACCGGAGTCGCCGCGATCGAGCTGAAGCTCATCGCCGAGCTCCACGAGGTCTACGGACTGCGCCCGCCCGGCGGTCTGAAAGAGCGCACCAGCGCCTATCTGACCTCCTGGACGGAGGAGCGCGGCATCGACGTGTCCAAACCGATGACGATCAACGCGGCGCTCGGCGGCCAGATGAAGCGCGAGCTCCGCCAGCAGATCATGAAGCGCATGGTGCGGAACCTGCCGAGCCTGACGCCGTTCATGATCGGTGCGGCCGTCGGCGCGGTCATGAACCGCCGGGACACCAGAAAGCTCGCCGAGCGCGTCCGCAAGGACCTCAGGCACCTCCAGGTGCCCTGGGACGCCCTGCCCGAACTGCCGGCCCTGGACGTCCCGAAGGACGCCCTGGAGATCGAGGACTGAGTCCGGGCACCCGCCCGGCCCGTCCGGTCGCCCGGCGCCGCAGCCCGCGCGTCAGCCCCGGCGCAGCGCCTTCGCCAGCGCCTCGGGCTCCCGGGTCGACACATAGACGTACGGCGTCGGGTCCGTCGGATCGGTGACCTCCGCACGCACCGCCGTCGGCACGTAGCTGCGCAGCAGCATGAAGGCACGCGGATCGGACTTGTACGTGCGCCAGGCGCGCGCCTCCTCCGCGTCGAGGATCTCCACGTCACCCAGCGCCGCCAGCGGGATCTTCGCGTCGCCCGCGATCAGCGCGTCACCCACGACGCGGACCCGCACCGAGCCGTACGAGCTGGTGATCACGGCCGCGAAGAGCAGGCCGCCGACGAAGCCGCCGAGCAGCGGCAGCGTGCCGAAGGGCAGCAGGATCAGCCCGCACGCGACGCCCACCAGGAACGTGACGAGCCACCACGCGCGCGGTGCGGTGAGGCGTTCTTCGTAAGGCGTCGTCGAGAGCTCCATGCGCTCAAGCTTGGCACGATGCGTGAACGCACTGGACGCGCGGGTAAGGTCTGCGCCTGTGAGTGGTACTTCAGCAGCTCTGACGCCCCCCGCCGACGCCATAGCGCCGGTGCGGCACCCCGACGCCCCCGCACCCGGCGCGCTCATCGGCGCGCACTACGGGCACTGTTTCGGCTGTGGCGGCGAGCAGCCGCACGGGCTGCATCTGGCGACGCGGGCCGGTGACGGCGTGAACGTCACCGCCGAGTTCACCGTGCGCCCCGCGCACCAGGGAGCGCCGGGGCTCGCGCACGGCGGGCTGCTCGCGACCGCGCTCGACGAGACGCTCGGCTCGCTGAACTGGCTGATCCAGACCATCGCCGTGACCGGCCGGCTGGAGACGGACTACGTGCGTCCGGTGCCCGTGGACACCGTGCTGCACCTGTCCGCCGAGATCACCGCCATCGCCGGCCGCAAGATCTACTCGACCGCGACCGGTCGGATCGGCGGCCCCGACGGGCCCGTCGCGGTCCGGGCCGACGCCCTCTTCATCGAGGTCAAGGTCGACCACTTCATCGAGAACGGCCGCGAGGAAGAGATCCAGGCGGCCATGAGCGACCCGGACCAGATCCGGCGTGCCCGCGCTTTCGAGGTGAACCCGTGACGCACCAGCCCCTCGACGTGCTCATCACGCGCGTCGACCCCGACGTACCGCTGCCCGCGTACGCGCACCCCGGCGACGCCGGCGCGGACCTGCGCACCACCGAGGCGTGCGAGCTCGCCCCGGGCGAGCGGGCCGTCCTGCCGACCGGTGTTTCCATCGCCCTGCCCGAGGGGTACGCGGCCTTCGTGCACCCACGATCCGGTCTTGCCGCACGCTGCGGTGTCGCCCTGGTGAATGCCCCAGGGACGGTGGATGCCGGGTACCGTGGAGAGATCAAGGTGATCGTGGTGAATCTCGACCCGCGCGAGAGCGTGCGGTTCGAGCGCTTCGACCGGATTGCCCAACTGGTCGTCCAGCAGGTCGAGAGGGTGTGCTTCCGCGAGGTGGCGCAGCTTCCCGACTCGGTGCGGGCCGAGGGGGGATTCGGGTCCACCGGCGGACACGCCTCTGTGGGCGGCTCCACCGGCGCCCATGAGGGCACAGGCGGTCAAAAGGGTGGGAATCGATACGCTTCGGTCGTATCCGACCGGGAAGGACAGTGACGTGTTCGGACGTCGCAAGAAGAACGGCTCCGCTGAAGGCGCAGTGGACGCGGCGGGCGAGGCCGAGCAGGTCGACGGCGTCGACACCGGGGTCGACGGGGAGCAGGAGCGTGTGCGGCTCGAGCCCGAGCCGCGTCCCGACGGTCCCTGGGACTCCTCCGAGGTTCGCGAGCCCGGCGAGGGCCGCGTCGATCTCGGCGGACTCTTCGTCCCCGGCGTGGAGGGCATGGAGCTGCGCGTGGAGGTCGCGGGGGACGCGATCGTCGCCGCGACCGTGGTCCTCCAGGACAGCGCGGTCCAGCTGCAGGCCTTCGCCGCCCCCAAGAAGGAGGGCATCTGGGGCGAGGTCCGCGAGGAGATCGCCGGTGGCATCACTCAGCAGGGTGGTGTGATCGACGAGGTCGAGGGTCCGCTCGGCTGGGAGCTGCGGGCCCAGGTGCCCGTGCAGCTGCCCGACGGCACCGGCGGCTTCCAGGTCGTGCGCTTCGTCGGCGTGGACGGCCCGCGCTGGTTCCTGCGCGGTGTCATCTCCGGCCAGGGCGCGGTGCAGCCGCAGGCGGCCGGCCTGCTGGAGCAGATCTTCAAGGACACGGTCGTCGTGCGCGGCGAGGGCCCGATGGCCCCGCGCGACCCGATCGTCCTCAAGCTGCCCGACGACGCGCAGATGGTCGCCGAGGGCGCCGCGCAGGACGCCCAGGAGGGCTCCCGCTTCTCCGGCGGCATGGGCCAGCTGGCCCGCGGCCCGGAGATCACCGAGGTCCGCTGACGCGACCGCGCGGACAGCCCGCACAGGCACGAGGCCGGGGCCGCACATCCCGAGAGGGTGTGCGGCCCCGGCCGTTTTCGTGCCCATGGGCCCTCAACTGCTCTTCCTTCCCGGGTACTTGACGGGATGCTGGTCCGTACCTAGGGTCACCGGCCAGCGCCATGGTTCACACTGGCGCCTCACGTTCACATACGAGAACGGATGGCCCCCAGCATGCAGGCTCGTCACGGAAGACCGCGCACCACCCTGCTTGCCTCCCTCCTCACCTCCGCCGCCGTCGCCGCACTGGTCGCCGGAGCCCTCGCCTGGCCCGGCGCCGACCGCGCCGAGGCCGCCCCCGCCACGTTCGCCCACCCCGGCGTCACCGTCTCCCAGGGGCAGCTGGACTTCGCCAAGGCCAAGATCGACGCCGGGGCCCAGCCCTGGAAGAGCGCCTTCGACCAGATGAAGGCGAGCAAGTACGCCGACCTGAACCGCACGCCCAAGCCCCGGGCGATCGTCGAGTGCGGCTCCTACTCCGACCCCAACTACGGCTGCACGGACGAGCGCGAGGACGCCATCGCCGCGTACACCGACGCGCTCGCCTGGTACTTCACCCGCGACGAGCGCTACGCGAAGAAGTCGATCGCGCTCATGGACGCCTGGTCCGCCACCATCCAGGACCACACCAACAGCAACGCCCCGCTGCAGACCGGCTGGGCCGGCTCCTCCTGGCCCAAGGCCGCCGAGATCATCAAGTACACGTACAACGGCGGCTGGGCGAACGAGGGCCGCTTCAAGACCATGCTGCGCGACGTCTACCTGCCCGAGGTGATCAACGGCTCGAACTCCAACGGCAACTGGGAGCTGACGATGACGGAGGCCGCCGTCGGCATCTCCGTCTTCCTGGAGGACAAGGCCTCGTACGACAAGGCGATGGCCACCTTCCGTACCCGCACCGCCGCGTACGTGTACCTGGCCTCGGACGGTGCACTGCCCAAGACGGTGCCGAGTCAACATCTCGACACCAAGGAGAAGATCGTCAAGTATTGGCAAGGCCAGTCCACCTTCGTGACCGGGTTGACGCAGGAGACCTGCCGCGACTTCACCCACACCGGATACGGCATTGCGTCCATCTCCCACATCGCCGAGACCAGCCGCATCCAGGGCCAGGACCTGTACGGCACGGACGTCGGCGAGCGGCTGCGCCAGGCACTCGGCTTCCAGTCCCGCTACGAGCTCGGTGAGACGCCGCCCGGCTGGCTGTGCGGCGGCACCGTGAAGCGCGGCCTCGGGCCCGTCACCGAAGTCGGCTACAACGCCCTCCACACCCGCCTCGGCACCGCCATGACCAACACCCAGAAGCTCACCGAACAGCAGCGGCCCGCCGGCTCCAACAACCTGTTCGTCGCCTGGGAGACCCTCACCCACGCGGAGAACCCCGCCTGAGGACCGGCCCGCGCTGGTCTCGACCATTGCCCGGCCGGGCGCCCAGCGGCCATACTGGCGCCCGGCCGGGAACGTACGTACGGGGGAGCGGTACCGATGAGCGAGAGCGCCGAGGCGAGAGGCACCGTCCTGGAGAAGGACCCACAGGGCCCGATGGTCGCCGTGGAGAACCTGCACCGCTCCTACGGAACCGGCGCCGCCGCCGTGCACGCCCTGCGCGGCGTCTCCTTCGAGATCCCGCGCGGCGAACTCGTCGCCCTCAAGGGACGCTCCGGATCCGGCAAGACGACCCTGCTCAACCTCGTCGGCGGCCTCGACGAACCGGACAGCGGACGCATCGCCGTCGACGGGCGCGAACTCTCCGGCCTCGGCGAGAACGGCCTCCTGGAGCTGCGCCGCGACCGCATCGGCTTCATCTTCCAGTCCTTCGGACTCATCCCGATCCTCACCGCCGCCGAGAACGTCGGCATCCCCCTGCGGATGCGCGGCGCCGACCCGCGCGAGCGCGAGGAGCGAGTCGACCTGCTGCTCTCCCTGGTCGGCCTCGACGGGCACGCCAAGCAGCGGCCCGGCGAGCTCTCCGGCGGCCAGCGCCAGCGCGTCGCCATCGCCCGCGCCCTCGCCAACAAGCCGGCCCTCCTCATCGCCGACGAACCCACCGGACAGCTCGACGCGCAGACCGGTCTCGCCGTCATGGAACTGCTGCGCGCCGTCGTACGCAGCGAGAACGTCACCGCGCTCGTCGCCACGCACGACGCCACGCTCCTCGACCTCGCCGACCGCGTCCTGGAGCTCAGCGACGGCGAGATCGTCGAGCACGGAAGCGTCTGACGCCCCCGACGCGCCGCGCACACCGCATCAGGGTTCTGTCAAAGAGGCCCGTTCACCAGGCCTCCGTCCCTTTTGCGAGAATTCCTGGCCGTAGGGTCGACTCTGCGACACCGCGAGCGGCGGTGACAGGAAGACGATGAGGCCATGGGACGCGGCAAGCTCCGGATCTATCTCGGTTCCGCACCGGGCGTCGGCAAGACCTACGCGATGCTCTCCGAGGCCCACCGCCGGGTCGAGCGCGGCACCGACTGCGTCGTCGCCTTCGTCGAGCACCACGACCGGCCCCGCACCGAGGTGATGCTGCACGGCCTCGAAAGGATCCCGCGCCAGGAGATCACCTACCGCGACGCCGTCTTCCCCGAGATGGACGTCGACGCCGTGCTGCGCCGCGCCCCCGCCGTCGCCCTCGTCGACGAGCTCGCGCACACGAACGTGCCGGGCTCGCGCCACGCCAAGCGCTGGCAGGACGTCGAGCAGCTGCTCGCGGCCGGCGTCGACGTCATCTCGACCGTCAACATCCAGCACCTGGAATCACTCGGCGACGTCGTCGAATCCATCACCGGCGTACGGCAGCAGGAGACCGTCCCCGACGAGTTCGTCCGCCGCGCCGACCAGATCGAACTCGTCGACATGTCGCCCCAGGCGCTGCGCCGCCGAATGGCGCACGGGAACATCTACCGGCCCGACAAGGTCGACGCCGCCCTGTCCAACTACTTCCGCCCCGGCAACCTCACCGCCCTGCGCGAACTGGCCCTCCTGTGGGTCGCCGACCGCGCGGACGAGTACCTCCAGGAGTACCGCGGCGAGCACAACATCCGCTCCACCTGGCAGGCCCGCGAGCGCATCGTCGTCGGCCTCACCGGCGGCCCCGAGGGCCGTACGCTCATCCGGCGCGCGGCGCGACTCGCGGAGAAGGGCGCCGGCGGCGAGGTCCTCGCCGTCTACATCGCGCGCAGCGACGGCCTCACCGCTGCCTCGCCCAAGGAACTCGCCGTCCAGCGCACCCTCGTCGAGGACCTCGGCGGCACCTTCCACCACGTCGTCGGCGACGACATCCCGGCCGCGCTCCTGGAGTTCGCCCGCGGGGTGAACGCCACCCAGATCGTCCTCGGCTCCTCACGCCGCAAGACCTGGCAGTACATGTTCGGTCCCGGCGTCGGCGCCACCGTCGCGCGCGAGTCCGGCCCCGACCTCGACGTCCACATCGTCACCCACGAAGAGGTCGCCAAGGGCCGCGGGCTGCCCGTCGCCCGAGGCGCCCGCCTCGGCCGCTCCCGGATCGTGTGGGGCTGGCTGATCGGCGTCGGCGGCCCCGCGCTCCTCGCGCTCGCCCTCACCCACGTCGAATCCGACCTCGGCCTCGCCAACGACATGCTGCTGTTCCTGGCCATGACGGTGGCGGCGGCCCTGGTGGGCGGACTGCTGCCCGCGCTCGCCTCGGCCGCGTTCGGCTCCCTGCTCCTGAACTACTTCTTCACCCCGCCCAAACACCTGTTCACGGTCGCCGACCCCAAGAACATCGTCGCCATCGCGATCTTCGTGGGCGTGGCGGTGTCCGTCGCCTCCGTGGTCGACCTGGCCGCCCGCCGCACCCACCAGGCCTCCCGGCTGCGCGCAGAGTCCGAGATCCTGTCCTTCCTCGCGGGCAGCGTGCTGCGCGGTGAGACCAGCCTCGAGGCTCTCCTGGAGCGGGTCCGCGAGACCTTCGCCATGGAGTCCGTCGCCCTCATGGAGCGGGCCGGCGACACCGAGCCCTGGACCGTCGCCGGAAGCGTCGGACCGCACCCGCCGGACCGCCCCGAGGACGCCGACGTCGACGTGCCCGTCGGTGGCGGCTACGACATGGTGCTCGCCCTGTCCGGCCGCGTGCTGCCCGCCGAGGACCGGCGCGTGCTCGCCGCGTTCGCCGCACAGGCCGCCGTCGTCCTCGACCGCCAGCGCCTGCAGTCCGAGGCCGACCGCGCCCGCACCCTCGCCGAGGGCAACCGCATCCGTACCGCCCTCCTCGCCGCCGTCAGCCACGACCTGCGCACCCCGCTCGCCGGCATCAAGGCGTCCGTCTCCTCCCTGCGCTCCGAGGACGTCGACTGGTCGCCCGAGGACCGGGCCGAACTCCTCGCCGGCATCGAGGAGGGCGCGGACCGTCTCGATCACCTCGTCGGCAACCTGCTCGACATGTCGAGGCTCCAGACCGGCACGATCAACCCGTTGATCCGAGAGATCGACCTCGACGAGGTGGTCCCGATGGCCCTGGTCGGCGTACCGGACCCGGAGGTCAGCGTGCAACTGGACGTGCCCGAGACGCTGCCCATGGTGACCGTCGACAAGGGCCTCCTGGAGCGCGCCGTCGCCAACGTCGTCGAGAACGCCGTCAAGTACAGCCCGAACGACGAACCCGTCCTCGTCTCCGCCAGCGCCCTCGGCGACCGCGTGGAGCTGCGCGTCGTCGACCGGGGCCCCGGCGTCCCGGACGAGGCCAAGGACCGCATCTTCGCCCCGTTCCAGCGCTACGGTGACGCTCCGCGCGGCGCCGGTGTGGGCCTCGGCCTCGCCGTGGCGCGCGGGTTCGCCGAGGCCATGGGCGGCACACTGACCGCGGAGGACACTCCGGGCGGCGGCCTCACCATGGTCCTCACCCTGCGGGCGGCGCCCCGCACCCCCCGGGCGGCGTCCGCCGCACCGGGAGCAGCGACGCAGAGAGGCAGGCACGCATGACCCGGGTGCTCGTGGTCGACGACGAGCCGCAGATCGTCCGCGCCCTCGTCATCAACCTGAAGGCGCGCAAGTACGAGGTGGACGCGGCGGGCGACGGAGCCCAGGCGCTCCAGCTCGCGGCCGCCCGCCACCCCGACGTGATCGTCCTGGACCTGGGCCTGCCCGACATGGACGGCGTCGAGGTGATCAAGGGACTGCGCGGCTGGACCCGGGTCCCCATCCTGGTCCTGTCCGCACGGCACTCCTCCGACGAGAAGGTGGAGGCCCTCGACGCCGGCGCGGACGACTACGTCACCAAGCCCTTCGGCATGGACGAACTCCTCGCCCGGCTGCGCGCGGCCGTACGGCGGGCCGAACCCACCGGCGGCGGCGAGGACGAAGGCATCGTCGAGACCGAGGACTTCACGGTGGACATGGCGGCCAAGAAGGTCCACCGCGACGGACGCGACGTCCGGCTCACCCCCACCGAATGGCACCTCCTGGAGGTGCTCGTGCGCAACACCGGGCGCCTGGTGAGCCAGAAACAGCTCCTCCAGGAGGTGTGGGGCCCCTCCTACGGCACGGAGACCAACTACCTGCGCGTCTACATGGCGCAGTTGCGCCGCAAGCTGGAGACCGACCCCTCGCACCCGCGGCACTTCATCACCGAACCGGGCATGGGATACCGATTCGAGAAGTAGGTCTCGAAGCGGGTCGCGTCGGCGGGGGAGAGGTGGGTCTCACCGGCAGGCGGCCCTTTCCCGCCTGTCCGCGGGCCCGGGTAGGCTTCTTTTCATGAGTGCTGTTCCCCGTTCCGACAGGGCGTCCGAGAAGCCGGCCGGCCGGTTCCGTCGCATGCTCGACCGACTGTCCACCTCCCAGGAGGACCTGGAGTCGGAGGAGCTGCGCGAGGACTCGCAGACCACGGGCTGTACCCGGATCGACAATTGCCAGGACCGACAGATGGTCACCGTAACTGGTACGTTGCGCACGGTGACCCTGCGTCCACGCGCCGGAGTCCCGGCTCTCGAGGCGGAGTTGTTCGACGGATCGGCCGCTCTGGACGTGGTGTGGCTGGGCCGCCGCTCGATCGTCGGGATCGAGCCGGGCCGCAAGCTCATCGCCTCCGGGCGGGTCTCGATGAGCCATGGCCGTAGGGTGCTCTTCAACCCGAAGTACGAACTCAGACCGCTCGGACGGGAGTAGCCGGTGACGTCGCTCGACAAGCCGACGGATCGTGAACTCGGAGTCGATGCCGATACCGAGACCGCCGACTCCAAGGCGGTGACCGAGGCCGCGCTCTTCGAGGCCTTCGGCGGTGTGCGGGGCATGGTGGAGACCGTCGCCCCCGGCCTCCTCTTCGTGACCATCTTCACGATCAACAAGGACCTGCGCATGTCGGCCATCGCGGCCGTCGCGGTGTCCCTGGCGCTTGTCGTCGTGCGCCTGGTCATGCGGGACACCGTCAAGCACGCCTTCAGCGGGGTGTTCGGCGTCGCCTTCGGTGTCGCCTTCGCGATGATGACGGGCAACGCGAAGGACTTCTACCTCCCCGGCATGCTCTACACGCTGGGCCTCTCGCTCGCCTACATGGTCACGACCCTGTGCGGGGTGCCGCTCATCGGGCTCATCCTCGGACCGGTGTTCAAGGAGAACCTGTCCTGGCGCACGCGTAACCCCGGCCGCAAGAAGGCCTACGCGAAGGCCAGTTGGGCCTGGGGCCTGATCCTGCTCGCCAAGTGCGCGATCCTCTTCCCGCTCTACTGGTGGGCGGACACCACGCAGTTCGGCTGGGTGCTCGTCGCCCTGAAGATCCCGCCGTTCCTGCTGGCCGTATGGCTGACCTGGGTCTTCCTCGCGAAGGCGCCCGCACCCATCGACGTGTTCGCGGAGATGGAGGCGGCCGAGGAGGCGGAGGCCGCGCGCAAGGCCGAGGCCGAGGCCGCCGGACTCGGCGAGCCCCAGACCGCCGAGCGCAAGGGCGGCGCACGCCACCGCCGCGAGGCCTGAGGCCCCCGTCCCGGACATGCGACAGGGGTGAGCCCCGGCGAGCACTGCTCGCCGGGGCTCACCCCTTTCACCTGTCCGTCCGGCGGCGCTACGCGTCCTCGCGCCGCACCGACAGCAGATCCTCCAGCTGCTCCTCCCGGGCCTGCGCCGCGACGAACAGCAGCTCGTCACCCGCCTCCAGGGAGTCCTCCTGGCTCGGCGCCAGGACCCGCGTGCCACGGATGATCGTGACCAGCGAGGTGTCCTGCGGCCACTGGACGTCACCCACGCGCGTGCCGGCGAGCGCCGACTCCGGCGGCAGCGTCAGCTCCACCAGGTTCGCGTCGCCGTGGCTGAAGCGGAGCAGGCGCACCAGGTCGCCGACGCTGACCGCCTCCTCGACCAGGGCCGACATCAGACGCGGGGTGGACACCGCGACGTCGACGCCCCACGACTCGTTGAACAGCCACTCGTTCTTCGGGTTGTTCACCCGGGCGACGACGCGCGGGACGCCGTACTCGGTCTTCGCGAGCAGCGAGACGACCAGGTTGACCTTGTCGTCACCGGTGGCCGCGATGACCACGTTGCAGCGCTGCAGCGCCGCCTCGTCCAGGGAGGTGATCTCGCAGGCGTCGGCGAGCAGCCACTCCGCCTGCGGGACGCGCTCGACCGAGATGGCGGTCGGCGCCTTGTCGATCAGCAGGACCTCGTGCCCGTTCTCGAGCAGTTCGCCCGCGATCGAGCGGCCCACCGCGCCGGCTCCGGCAATGGCGACCCTCATCAGTGACCGCCCTCCTCTTCAGGACCCTCGGCGAACGCCGCCTCGACCTTGTCGACGTCGTCCGTGCGCATCATCACGTGCACGAGATCGCCCTCCTGCAGCACCGTCTGCGACGTCGGCAGGATCGCCTCGCCGAGCCGGGTCAGGAACGCCACGCGCACACCGGTCTCGTCCTGGAGGCTGCTGATCTTGTGCCCCACCCAGGCGTCCGAGGCGTGCACCTCGGCGAGCTGGACGCCCCCGGTGGGGTCGCGCCACAGCGGCTCCGCGCCCGACGGCAGCAGCCGCCGCAGCATCTGGTCGGCGGTCCAGCGGACCGTCGCGACGGTCGGGATGCCGAGACGCTGGTACACCTCCGCGCGGCGGGGGTCGTAGATGCGCGCCGCCACGTTCTCCACTCCGAACATCTCGCGGGCCACCCGGGCCGCGATGATGTTGGAGTTGTCACCGCTGGAGACGGCGGCGAAGGCGCCCGCCTCCTCGATGCCGGCCTCGCGCAGGGTGTCCTGGTCGAATCCGACGCCGGTGACGCGGCGGCCGCCGAAACCGGAGCCCAGACGGCGGAAGGCCGTCGGGTCCTGGTCCACGACGGCGACCGTGTGCCCCTGCTGTTCCAGAGTCTGGGCGAGTTGGGACCCTACGCGGCCACAGCCCATGATCACGATATGCACGGCCCTACCACGCACTCCTCATAGGCCTACTGACCTGGGTAAACGTCCTGCTCATGTCTCTCTCTCGCGGCTCGGTCCGGCCGGTGCGGCCGGCTCTCGGGCACGATGCGGGCATTTCGCGGCTCGCGCTCGGCACCACCGTATCGGCTGTCCGCTCGAACACGACCTCCGCGTCGGCTCCTGGATCATCACGGTCCCACGGGAGCCCCGCACGGCGTGCGGGACGCGCACCGAACCCCCTCGGGCCGTCCGTATTCCGGGCATCCGGCGGAGTTGGGGGGTGGTGGGTGGGCGGCCCCACGTTCGAACCCTTACGATCCTCTGCGTGTCCAAACTGACCGACGTGCCCAAACGGATCCTGATCGGGCGCGCACTGCGCAGTGACCGGCTTGGAGAAACGCTCCTGCCGAAGCGCATCGCCCTCCCCGTCTTCGCATCCGACGCCCTGTCCTCCGTTGCCTACGCGCCCGGAGAGGTCCTGCTCGTCCTGTCCGTCGCGGGCATCTCGGCGTACCACTTCAGCCCGTGGATCGCCCTGGCCGTCGTGGTCGTGATGTTCACCGTGGTGGCGTCGTACCGGCAGAACGTGCACGCGTACCCCAGCGGCGGCGGTGACTACGAGGTCGCCACCACCAACCTCGGTCCCAAGGCCGGCCTGACGGTCGCCAGCGCGCTGCTCGTGGACTACGTCCTCACCGTCGCCGTCTCCATCACCTCCGGCATCGAGAACCTGGGCTCGGCGATCCCGTTCGTGGTCGAGCACAAGGTGCTGTGCGCCATCGCGGTCATCCTGCTGCTGACCCTGATGAACCTGCGCGGCGTCAAGGAGTCCGGCTCGCTCTTCGCGATCCCCACCTACGTCTTCGTCGCGGGCGTCTTCATCATGATCGCGTGGGGCGCCTTCCGCGGCCTCGTGCTCGGCGACACCATGCGCGCACCCACCGCCGACTTCCACATCAAGGCCGAGGAGCAGGGCCTCGCGGGCTTCGCCCTCGTCTTCCTGCTGCTGCGCGCCTTCTCCTCGGGCTGCGCCGCGCTCACCGGTGTCGAGGCCGTCTCCAACGGCGTCCCGGCCTTCCGCAAGCCCAAGTCCAAGAACGCCGCGACGACCCTGTCGCTGATGGGCGTGCTGGCCATCACCATGCTCGTCGGCATCATCGGCCTCGCCCTGGTCACCAAGGTCCGCATGGCCGAGAACCCGGCGCACGACCTGCTCAGGAACGGGGTGCCGGTCGGCGCGGGCTATGTGCAGGACCCGGTGATCACCCAGGTCGCCGAGGCCGTCTTCGGCAACGGCAGCTTCCTGTTCATCGTGCTCGCCGCGGCCACCGCCCTGGTGCTGTTCCTCGCGGCCAACACCGCGTACAACGGCTTCCCGGTCCTCGGCTCGATCCTCGCCCAGGACCGCTACCTGCCCCGCCAGCTGCACACCCGCGGCGACCGCCTCGCGTTCTCCAACGGCATCGTCCTGCTCGCCGGCGCGGCCGCCATGCTCGTCGTCATCTACGGCGCCGACTCGACCCGCCTGATCCAGCTCTACATCGTCGGCGTGTTCGTGTCCTTCACGCTCAGCCAGATCGGCATGGTCCGTCACTGGAACCGCCACCTGCGCACCGAGAAGGACACCGCCAAGCGCCGCCACATGATCCGCTCCCGCGCGATCAACGCCTTCGGTGGCTTCCTGACCGGCCTCGTCCTCGTCGTCGTCCTGGTCACGAAGTTCACCCACGGCGCGTGGGTCGCCCTGCTCGGCATGTGCATCTTCTTCGCGACGATGACCGCGATCCGCAAGCACTACGACCGGGTCGCCGAGGAGATCGCCGCGCCGGAGACGCCGTCCGACGACAGCGTCCGCCCCTCCCGCGTCCACTCCATCGTGCTCGTCTCCAAGATCCACCGCCCGACGCTGCGCGCGATCGCGTACGCCAAGTTGATGCGTTCGGACACGCTCGAGGCATTGAGCGTCAATGTTGATCCGGCCGAGACCAAGGCCCTGCGCGAGGAGTGGGAGCGGCGCGGCATCGACGTACCCCTCAAGGTGCTCGACTCGCCCTACCGCGAGATCACCCGGCCCGTCATCGAGTACGTGAAGAACCTGCGCAAGGAGTCGCCGCGCGACGCCGTCAGCGTGATCATCCCCGAGTACGTCGTGGGCCACTGGTACGAGCACCTGCTCCACAACCAGAGCGCGCTGCGCCTCAAGGGACGCCTCCTGTTCACCCCCGGCATCATGGTCACCTCCGTGCCCTACCAGCTGGAGTCCTCCGAGGCCGCCAAGCTGCGGGCCCGCAGGCGCCAGGAGTGGAACGCTCCGGGCTCCGTGCGCCGCGGACCGGTGGAGAAGCGACAGCCCAAGGAGCCCAGCGGCAAGTAGCCGCACAGCCGGCGCAGCCGTGTGGTGAGCGGCCGGACGACAGCCACGTAGACTGGTGGGCTGTTGTCCGGCCGCTTCCGTGCGGCCACCCCCTTGACGTACTGGAGCCCCGCCATGCAGGCAGAACCGAAGACCTCACTGGTGGGGACGGAGTACGAGGTCGAGGTCGGTCCCGTCGCGCACGGCGGCCACTGCATCGCGCGCACCGCCGAGGGCCAGGTCCTCTTCGTGCGCCACACCCTGCCCGGCGAGCGCGTCCTCGCGCGCGTGACCGAGGGCGAGGAAGGCGCACGCTTCCTGCGCGCCGACGCCGTACAGATCCTGGAAGCCTCCAAGGATCGCGTCGAGGCCCCCTGCCCGTACGCCGGACCCGGCCGCTGCGGCGGCTGCGACTGGCAGCACGCCAAGCCCGGCGCCCAGCGCCGCCTCAAGGGCGAGGTCATCGCCGAGCAGCTGCAGCGCCTCGCGGGCCTGACCCCCGAGGAGGCCGGCTGGGACGGCACGGTCATGCCGGCCGAGGGCGACAAGCTTCCGGCGGGCCAGGTGCCGCAGTGGCGCACGCGCGTGCAGTACGCCGTGACTCCGGAGGGCAAGGCGGGCCTGCGCCGCCACCGCTCCCACGAGGTCGAGCCGGTCGAGCACTGCATGATCGCCGCCGAGGGCGTCTCCGAGCTGGGCATCGAGCAGCGGGACTGGACCGGCATGGAGTCGGTCGAGGCCATCGCCGCCAGCGGCTCCCAGGACCGACAGGTCATCCTCACCCCGAAGCCCGGCGCCCGCCTGCCGATCGTCGAGCTCGACAAGCCGGTCTCCGTCATGCGGGTCGAGGAGAAGGACGGCGGCATCCACCGCGTCCACGGCCGCCCCTTCGTCCGCGAGCGCGCCGACAGCCGCACCTACCGGGTCGGCAGCGGCGGCTTCTGGCAGGTCCACCCCATGGCCGCCGAAACGTTGATGAAGGCCGTCATGCAGGGCCTCCTCCCGCGCAAGGGCGACACCGCCCTCGACCTCTACTGCGGCGTCGGCCTCTTCGCGGGCGCGCTCGCGGACCGCGTCGGCGAGAAGGGCGCGGTGCTCGGCATCGAGTCCGGCAAGCGCGCCGTCGAGGACGCCCGCCACAACCTCGCCGCCTTCGACCGCGTCCGCGTCGAACAGGGCAAGGTCGAAGCCGTCCTGCCCCGCACCGGCATCACCGAGGTCGACCTCATCGTCCTGGACCCCCCGCGCGCCGGCGCCGGCAAGAAGACGGTCGCCCACCTCACCACCCTGGGCGCCCGCCGCATCGCCTACGTGGCCTGTGACCCGGCCGCGCTGGCGCGGGACATCGCGTACTTCAAGGAGGGCGGGTACAAGGTGCGGACGCTGCGGGCGTTCGACCTGTTCCCGATGACGCATCATGTGGAGTGCGTGGCGATCCTGGAGCCGGTGAAGAAGGACGCCTGAACCGCTGTTCCTCCCGTACGCATGACGTGCGGTCCGGTCGTGCTCGGCCGGGCCGTTGAAGGGGCGGTGCCGCGCGCCCGGTCCCGTCGACGGCCCGCCGACTACGACTCGCCGAGTTCAAGGCGGCACTGGTCCGCCCAGTAGTGATCGCCGAAGCTCACGAAGAGCTCCAGGGCCGCGCGGAAACAGCGCTCGGCCTCTTCGGGGCCCGCGAGTGCGCGGTGGCAGTGGCCGAGCCCCCACAGGGCGTTCGCCTGACCGTGGCGGTCACTGGTGTCATTGGCGTGGCCGAGGGCTTGTTGGTAGAGCTCGGCCGCCGTCTCGTACTGGTTCCGCAAGAGGTGGCTGTCGGCGAGGCCGTCTAGCGCCCGCATCTGGCCCTGGCGGTTGCCCGACTCGACGGCGAGGCCGAGGGCCTCCCGGAAGTGTTCGGTGGCCACGTCGTACTCGCCCGAGACTCTGTGGCGGTTCCCGAGGCCGGTGAGCGCGTTTGTCTGACCCAGGCGGTTGCCGGTGGCGCGGGCGAGGTCGAGGGCCTGCCGGTAGAGCTCGGCCGCGGCATCGTCCCGGCCCTGCACGGACAGGGTGTCGGCGAGGCCGGTGAGCGCGTTCGTCTGGTCCAGCCGGTCGCCGGTCTCCTCGGCGAGCTCAAGGGCCTGCCGGTACAGCTCGACCGCCGATTCGTCCTGGGACTGCACGCGGTGCATGTCGGCGAGTCCCCACAGCGCGCGTGCCATGACCCGGTGGTCGTCCGGGCCCCGGACGAGGTCGAGGGCCTGCCGGTAGAACGAGGCGGCTGTCGCGTACCGGTTGCGGAGGCGGTCGCTGTGCCCGAGGTCGGTCAGCGCGTACATCTGGCCCCGGCGGTCGCCGGTGTCGTCGGCGAGATCGAGAGCCTGCTGGGCGAGCTCGGCCGACATACCGTGCCGGAAGTCGTGACGCAGCCACCGGCCGCACTCGGTGGCGAGACGGCCCGCGTCCTCCCACTCGTCGCTCAGGGCCGCGCTCGCCGACGCCTCCAGCGCGGCGGACCTGTCACGGAGCCAGCCGAGCGCCGCCTGCGGGCTTTCGAAGCGAGCGGACCCGGCCGCGGCCAGCCACTCGGGACTCGGGCCGTACAGGGCGAGCAGCGCCGCGGAGACGCGGGCCAGCAGATACCCGTACAGGCGCCCGCGCGCCTCCCGCTGACCGTCGGTCGCGCCGGCCCCGGCGGTCGCCCTGGCCAGCGGCAGGTAGAGATCGTGAAAGGTGATCGCGCCCTGGATGCGCTGCAGAAGATGCACGTCGAGGAGACGCCCCAACCGTGTGTCGGCCCGTCCCTCCGGGACACCGATCATGGCCGCGACGCTTTCGGCGGAGTAGCTGCGTCCCGGGTGCCAGGCGCAGTGGTGCAGGACGTCACGGAGCTCGGCCGGCAGCGCGTCGTAGGAGATCTGGAAAGCGCCGCGGACCGCCGCCTCGGCGCGCGGGAACTCGGCCAGGGAGTCGTCGTCCATGGCCGCCAGAATGCTGCCCGGCGAGCTGTTGCGCAGAGCGGCCCCGATGGTGCGCAGGACGACAGGGAGGTAGCAGCAGCGCCGGGCGAGTTCGGCGAGTTCGGCCTCGGGAGCAGCCTCCGCCGGGAGGTCGCCGGTGGCCTTCAGGAGGGCGACGGCCGTGCTCTCACCCATGCCGCCCAGGGCGATGCGGTGCGTCGCCGGGACGGCGAAATCCTGGCTGCGGCTGGACACGAGGACCAGACAGTGGGCGTCCGCCCCGGGCAGCAGAGGAGCGATCGTACGGGCGTCGGCCGCGTTGTCGAGCACCAGCAGGACGCGCCGGCCCGACAGCCAGGCCCGCCACTCGTCCGCACGCTGCGCCAGATCCGCCGGGATCTCCGGATGCCGGACGATGCTGAGCAGCCGCTCCAACGCCCCCTCCGCACTGAGCGGTTCGGCCCGTCTGACGCCGCCCGCGGTGTCCGTCTCGCTCTCGAACCCGTTGAGGTTGATCGCGATACGGCCGTCCGGGAACCGGTCCTTCAGCCGCGCCGCGGCCTGCTCGACCAGCGCCGTCTTGCCGACCCCGCCCATGCCGTGCACCAGCCACGTCGCCGGGCGCCCGTCCGCGAGCACGGCGTCCGCGGAGCCCTCCAGGCGGGCCAGGTCCTCGCCACGGCCGATGAACACCGGGTCCGGCGCCGGGAGATTCGACGGCACGGCCGGTGCGGGTACCCGCGTCGCGGGGCCTCCGGTGAACGCCGGGTTGGGCCCGAGCGCGATCGCGCCGCCCTGATTGCGGGTGCCGAGCTGCGGCTCCGGCAACGGACGACCCGACACCTCACGCCCCGTCAGGCGCTCACGGAGACAGGCGTGGACCGTCGTCACGTCCAGCAGCCGCAACTCCTCGCCGAGCCGGCCCTCGGGATGGTGGGGGACCGGGCCGGTGACCCCGTTGCGCAGGACGTCGACGAGCGCTCCCGTGAACGCGCTGAACTCCCACCCCGGCGGGCACATCGCCTGCTCCACACCCGACGCGGCGGTCAGGACCACGGCACCGTCCATGTCGGCCAGTTCGAAAAGGCGAGGCCCCGGCACGCGCCCGGCCCGCCCCTCAGCGGCCGCCGACATGCCCCCGTCGATGGCACGGCCGGCGTAGCAGCAGTCCAGGACGACGATCCGGCGCTGCGCGGGGGACCGGCGCACGGCCTCGCGCACATCGCCGTAGCGCAGCCAGTGCCCCGGGCGGTCGGCGCGGGACGCGTGCATGGCGAGACGCAGCTCCGCGGCGTCGCCGCCCGAGCCGGGGTCGCCGTGACCGGCGTAGTAGATCAACAGGGTGTCGGTCGCGGCCTCGGCTGCGTCGAACAACTCGTCGGCCAGCACGCACGGGTCCCCGGGCTGCGGCCGGGCCAGACAGTTCTCGCGGGGCAGCGCCCACCCGGCCGGCCCGGTCAGATACTCCTGCAACGCCTCGACATTGCCCCGCACACCGGCGAGATCCGGCAGGTGCCGGTACGCGTACGCGCCGATCAGAACCGCCCGGGACGCCTCCGGGTCCGGCAGCTTCACGCGCCCGGGAGCGGAGGTGTGGGGCCCGGCGCGCCGTCACGGTCCGCCTGGCCTTCGAGGGAGCGCAGGAGTTGTTCGATCTCCGCGGGGGTGAGGTCCCGGTGCACGGTCACGGACACCTCGGTCCCGGCCCGTGTCACCGTGAGCGTCGAGGAGGCTGGCCCGCCGGTTCCACCGCTGCTTCCGCCTCCGGGTCCGCCGCTGTTTCCACCGCCGGCCCGTCGGCCGCGCAGGGCGCTGTAGAGCGCGACGGCCAGCCCGCCGTAACCCGAGGCCTGCGACAGCACGGCATTGACGACCTCGAAGGTCGACATGCCTCCTTGCAGCCGCTCGTCGTCCGCCGGCCCCCGCGCCAAAGCGGGCCGCACCACGACCCCGCGCATCGCGGGATGCCCCTCGAGAACCCCTCGCACCTCGGCCAGAGCCCGGTGCCCGTCGTCACCCGGCACCGCAATCTCGATCTCCATGCCGCCCCTGTTCCCCTCGCCCCGGCCACCGTGGACCGGTCATCGTACTGAACCGGAGGCGGGTGAAGTCAGGGCTTGACAGGGCTTGACCATCGGAGTCGGACCCCGCACCGCAGCGACGGATTCCGTACGTGAAGGAGGGGTGCAGCGGCAGTGCCCACTCCGGGCAGACGGTCACACAACTCCCAACCAGCGCTTTTCAGCCCACATTTGATGAGGGCGTGTCAAATCGGTTCCGCACCACTAGCGTCGGCGGAGACCACTCGACGTACGTCGCTCAACTCCCGTCCCGCAGGCGCCGCGAGCCGGGAAGAGACACGACACAGGGGAGTACCAGTGATCATCCGTACAGGGGTGCGACGGTCCGTGGCGGCCGCAGCAGTCACGGGGCTGGCCGCCACACTGCTCGCGATCGGACCGGCGCACGCCGCCGCACCGGCCGCAGAGGAATCCGCACTGCTCGACGCCGCGCAGACGTACCTGGCCGGCGAGAACGCCGTCACGGTCGACGGCGGTGGCGCGGCCGCGAACGCGACCCGCAAGGCCGCCGGGCTCGACGTCGCCGGCGCCTTCCGGAAGGTCCGCGACGACCGCATGGAGGCACGCGAGCAGCTCCGCGGCATCAACGAGCTCGCAGGAGTGCGCTATTCGGCCGTGGACACCGACGTCACCGCGACGGGCCGGCCGCACACCGAGGGGGACACCGCACGGATCGGCGTGCGGGAACACACGAAGTACACCTTCGCCGGCGCCCAGGACGATCCGTACAGCTACACCGTGCGGCACGAACTGTCCTTCACGCGCTCCGGCGACGCCTGGCAGCTCGCCCGGATCACCACAGACGACGGCCCGGCGAACCTGGCCGCACCGTCGAAACTCGGCCCCGCCGAGCTGACAGCCGCCCGGAAGGCGGCGAAGGAACTCAGGGCCGGAGCCGCCGACGGCGAGAAGAAGATCACCGACCCGGCGCGCAAACCGTCGCCGAAGAACCGTACGGGTGCCCGTCCGCTGGCGTCGTACGACTACTCGGCCATGGTGGACTTCGCGACGAAGTACGCGGAGCCCGAGCCCGAGGACAACGTCCCCTACGACCGCGACGAGAACGACTGCACCAACTTCGTCTCGCAGGCGCTGGCGGCGGGCGGCTGGGAGCGGGAGCTCGGCTGGTACCGCAGCGACTCGGTCTGGTGGTACACGGGCGCCCCGTGGCCGCTGCCGCCGCACAGCTACACCTGGGGCGGTGCGCCCAACTGGCAGCGCTTCGCGCGTGATGAGTCGAAGCGCGTGTACGAGCTGTCGGGGCCGTCGAGCCTGGGGATCGCGGACGTGGTCCAGTTCGAGATCTTCGGCTACAGCGACCCCGGCCAGCCCGGGCACACCATGATGGTCACCGACTTCACGTCGGACTGGATGCCGAAGATGAGCTACCACACCACGGACACGCTCAACAGGCCGCTCAGCGAGATCCTCGCGCAGCACAACACCGGTGAGAAGTTCTGGTACTTCCGTACCTGACGCGTCCTGACGCGTCCTGACGCGTCCTGACGTGCCGGAGTCGGCCGTGGTGGGCGGGGTCACCCCCCGTCCACCGCGGCGCGCAGCCTTTTCTGCGGCACGGAGCCCGTGCGGCCGTCCGCGCAGCGCAGCCGGACTTGGCCGTCGTCGACGGGCAGTGCCTGCTCGGGCGCGAAGTGGAAGAGGGGCGCGCCATCGGCGCCGGGACGGTCGGCCCGGCGCAGGAGCAGCAAGTACTGGCCAGGGGCTGGTAGTTGGACCTCGGCTGCCGGGTACCAGACCTGGACCGAGCCGTGCGCGGGGGCCTCGCCGGCCGCTGTGAGAGCACCGTCGACGTCGAAGCGGAACGCCGAACTCCTGGTGACGCCGTCGTCCGTGCGGATCCTCCCCTCGCGCACCGTCCCGAACACCGCGCGGTAGCCCTGTTCCTGACGGTCCCTGATCCTCTCGGCCGCGCCGCGCAGACAGTCCGCGGACGCGGCCGGAACGGGCTCGCCCTCACCGGTCGACGCCCGGACCACCAGGACCCCGGCCAGCACGGCCGCGCAGACCGCCGTCACGGTCGTCACGGCGGCGAGCCGGCGACGCCGCAGCGACCGCCGGGCGCGCGCGGTGAAGTCCCGGCCCGGCGGGCTGACCCGGACCTCCGGCTCCGCGGCGGCGGCGAGCAGCAGGCGTACCTCATCGTGCTCGGAGGGCTCGGAAGGCTCGGAAGCCCCTGACGGCTCGGCATCAGGCTGCTTGTCAGTCATGACCGTGACCCCTCTCCAGGAAGGCGCCGGATCCCCGGCCGGGAACGGTGCCGGCGGACCGTCCGCCGTCGCGCAGCGCGGCCAGCGCCCGCGCGGCCCGGCTCTTCACCGTGCCGCGCGAACACCCCAGCACATCGGCGATCTCCGCCTCGGTGAGCTGGTGGTAGAAGCGCAGCACGAGGACCGCACGCTGAGCCCGAGGGATGCCGCGCAACAGCGCCCGGACGGCGACCGCCGTCGCCACGTCCTCCTCGTGCCCCGGGGCCGGGACTTCCGGAAGCCGCTCGGTGGGGAGCTCGGAGCTCCAGCGGCGCCGCCGGTCCTTCACCAGCAGCCGCACCATGGTCGTGCGGGTGTACGCCTCGGCGGCCTCGGCGCGTCCGATGCGCAGCCACGCCCGGTACGTGCGCAGGAGCGCCTCCTGGGCCAGGTCCTCACCCTGCGCATGCGCTCCGGTCAGGAGCGTCGCGGTGCGGACCAGCGATCCGTAGCGCGCGGCCATGAAGGCCGTGAACGCCTCGTCCCTGCCGTGCCGCATCCGTGCCCTCCCGCTCGGCCCACACCCTGTCACTGGTGAGAGGACCTGGGGTGCGCGGAAGGTTCCATGGAGTGCGCCGGGCAGCCGCCGAATCCCGGGCATATCGTGGACAAGGGGGAACCGGTTCCGCTTCGGCTGAGAGGAAGTGGTCGCCATGGCGGGACGTAACCGGGGCGAGGTGGAGGCGGAGATCAAGGAGACCCTGGGGCTCGTGCCTCATTTCTTCTCCGCGATCCCCGACGACCTGCTGGACTACGAGTGGGAGATCTTCAAGAAGCTCGAACTCGGCGAGACGCTGATCCCGAACAAGTACAAGGAGCTCATCGGGATCGCACTGCACTCCGAGACGAAGTGCCGTTACTGCACGCTGTTCCACACCGAGGCCGCGAAGCTGTTCGGGGCCACGGACGAGGAGATCCAGGAAGCCGTCCACTACGCCAAGAACAGCCTCGGCTGGAGCGCGTACCTCAACGGGATGCGCGAGGACTACGACGACTTCGAGAAGGAACTCGGCCAGATCAAGGAATACCTGTCGTCGAAGGGCTGATCATGCGCCTGGAGTGGGCCCGGCCCGGCGTCCTGCGGGCGACTGCCCACGCCTTCGAGTTCGCGGCCCTCGTGGCCGCCGCCCGTTACGTGGTCGAGTCCGCTCCGCCCGACATCCCCGAGGAGTCGCTGGAGCAGCTCAGAGCAGTGCTGAGCGGTTACGACGACCAGGCACGCCACCTTCACGAGGCACGCGCACCGGAGGAGAACCCCGACCCCTGACCGTCCCGACCCCGCCCGACCCGGCGCCCGCTCAACCCGCCGGGGCACAGCCGCGTCCATCCCCACGGGGCGTCGCAGGGACTCGACGAGGGGCAGGCAGCAGTCATGGAGATCTCCGGCATCTTCACCGCGATCGTGATCGGCATCGTCATCGGCATCCTGGGACGCCTGGTGATCCCGGGCCGTCAACGCATCGGCGTCCTGTGGACGATCCTCGTCGGCATCGCCGCAGCACTGGTCGGCACGGCCGTCGCCGGTGCCTTCGGCGTCGCCGACACCCGGGGCGTCGACTGGATCGAGCTCGCCGTACAGGTGGGCCTCGCCGCCGTCGGCGTCACCGCCGTGGAGCGGCTCAAGAGACGACGCTGAGCGTCAAGAGCCGCATCAACAGCATCGCCAAGTCAACAGCATCGTCAAGGCCGTCAAGGTTCATCAAGGTCTGTCAAGACAATCAAGGCGTCCGCGGCGTCGCCGTCGACCCGCGCGGTGTCAGCGACGGGCGTGACACCGGCTCCGTACCGAGGGCGCGCCCCTCGATCACCTCGAAGAGTGCCCGGGCCACATCCGCCCCGAACCCGTGCACGTCATGACTCATCGCCGACAGTGACGGGCGGGTCAGCCGGCACAGCTGGGAGTCGTCCCAGGCCAGCAGCGACAGCTCGTCCGGGACCGGGATCCCCAGCTCGGCGGCCACCCCGAGCCCGGCCACGGCCATGATGTCGTTGTCGTACACGATCGCCGTCGGCCGCTCGGGCCGCAGCAGCAGCGACCGGGTCGCGCGGGCGCCCTCCTCACCGGAGTAGTCCGTCGCGACCTGGAGCCCCGCGTCCAGGCCGAGCGAGCCCAGCGCGCCGCGGAAGGCCCGTTCGCGCAGCACACTGTGACCGAGCCGCTCCGGTCCGCCGACCCGGGCGATCCGGCGGTGCCCGAGCGCGGCGAGATAGCGCACCGCCTCGTCCATCGCGGCCACGTCGTCCCGCCACACCGAGGGCAGCCCGCCGGCCAGGTCCGGGTGGGCGACCGCGACGGCCGGGACGCCGAGCGCCGCGACCGGCGCGACCCGCGGATCGTCCCGGTCCAGGTCGACGAGGACCGTGCCGCCGACCTGCCGCTCGCGCCACCAGGCCTCCTGCACCCCGATCTCCTCCTCCCGGCTGCCGACGAGCCGCAGCAGCAGCGAGCAGGAACGCTCGGCGAGCACGCTCTGCAGACCGGACACGAACTCCATGTAGAACGGCTCCAGTCCGAGCAGCCGCGCGGGACGGCACAGCGCCAGACCGACCGTGTCGGTGCGGCGCCGCGACAGGCTGCGCGCCGACGCGTCCGGCGCCCAGCCCAGCTCGCGCGCCACCCCGAAGATCCGCTCCCGCGTCGGCTCGGACAGCCCGGGCTTGTGGTTGAACGCGATCGACACCGCGCCCTTGGACACCCCGGCCGCCGCCGCGACGTCCCTGATGGTGACCCTCCGGCCGCCGCCGCTCACGCTCATGCGGGCTCCACGCAGAAGAGGGCGGCCCGGATCGCGTTGGCCCCGCAGCCCGGCGCGCCGTGCACCCGGATCCTCGTCGTCTCGCCCGGCAACAGGGTGACCAGACCCCGATCGGTGTGGGCGTCCGAGGCGAGGCGGTCGGGCTGGAGCAGCAGGTCTCGTACGAGCGTGTGGGCCGTGACCACGACGTCGACCGTGTCCCGCGACCCGCCGACGCTCTCGACCGCGATGTCGAAACGCGGCTCTGGGTAGGCGAACTCGCGGTCGCGCGCCTCGAAGTGGAGGGCGCGCAGCCCGTCGGCGTCCGCGACCAGATACTCCTTCGCCGAGCCCGCCACGGGAACGGCCCGCGCCGGGACCGGCAGTCGCAGCACCTCGCGCGCGGGCGCGGTGACCTCCAGCGGCACCCGGGCGGCCTCCGTGCCGTCGGCGTGCATCAGGCGCAGCGTCACCTCGCAACTCCACGCCGTGGACGACTGGTTGTCGAGGACGAGCACGGGTCCGTCCGGACCGGGCTGGAGGGTGAGCAGCCGGTCGGCGTAGAGGCGGCGCAGCTCGTGGTAGAGCGGCTTGAGGCGGCCGTCGCCGTCGATCGCGGACCAGGAACTGACCGGCCAGCAGTCGTTGATCTGCCAGACGATCGTCCCCGCGCAGCGCGGCCGGTGGGAACGCCAGTGCTCGATGCCGGTGGCGACGGCGCGCGCCTGGACGACCTGCGTGAGGTAGTGCCAGCGGTCGAAGTCGCCCTCGGGCACCGCGAAATGGCGGGCCAGACCGCGCCGCAACTTGCCGTTGCCGTCCTCCGCCTTCTGGTGGTGCAGCATGCCGGGGGAGTCCGGGGCCAGCTCCTCACCGGGCAGCGCACGGCGCAGCGTGGCGAGCGCGGGCGGCGCCTGCCAGCCGAACTCAGCGACGAACCGCGGCACATCGGCCCGGTACTCGGTGAAGTCCACCCGGTTCCACACGTCCCACGAGTGATGCGTGCCGTGATCCGGATGATTGGGGTGGTGGTCCCAGGAACCGGACCACGGACTGCCCGCCATGTACGGCCGCGTCGGATCGAGCTCGGCGACGATCCGCGGCAGCAGCACCAGGTAGTACCCCTCGCCCCACGAGTCCCCGGCGAGCTCCTCCTCCCAGCCCCAGTCCCGGAAGCCCCACAGGTTCTCGTTGTTGCCGTTCCACACCACGAGACTCGGATGCGGCATCAGCCGCGCCACGTTCTCCCGCGCCTCCGCCTCGACCTCCCCGCGCAGCGGCTGCTCCTCCGGATAGGTGGAACAGGCGAACAGGAAGTCCTGCCACACCATCAGGCCCAGCTCGTCACACGCGTCGTAGAACGCCTCGTCCTCATAGATCCCGCCGCCCCACACCCGCACCAGATCGGCGTTCGCCTCCGCCGTCTGCCGCAGCCGCGTGCGATACCGCTCCGGCGTCACCCTCGACGGCAGCACATCATCGGGGATCCAGTTCACACCTCGCACGAAGACGCGTACTCCGTTCACCACGAACGTGAAGCCCGTGCCGTGCTCGTCCGGCGCCCGGTCGAGCTCGACGCTCCTGAACCCGACCCGCCGCTCCCAGCCGTCCAGCGCTGAATCGCCGTCGAACAGCGTCAACTCGACCTCGTACAGCGGCTGTTCGCCGTAGCCGCGCGGCCACCACAACCGCACGTCCGGCACCTCGAGGACCAGGGTCGTGCCGTCGCCCTCGACCTCGCCCGTCACGGTGACTCCCGCGACGCCGGCCCGCACGGTCAGCGCACGCTCCGCGCCCCGCGCCGTGCGCTCCACGTCGATCCGCAGCTCGACACGCCCCGAGCCGTCCGCGCCGACCGTCACCAGCGGCCGGACCCGGGCGAGCCGCGCCGTCGACCAGCGCTCCAGCCGGACCGGACGCCACATGCCCGCCGTGACCACCGTCGGACCCCAGTCCCAGCCGAAACTGCACGCCATCTTCCGGATGTACTGGGAGGGCGCCGGATACACGTTCGGCCGGTCGCCCGTCACCCGCCGCACCGCCTCCGCCTCTTCGTACGCGGAGGCGAACTCCACGTCCAGCGGCCCGCTCAGGCCCGTGACGTCGAAGCGGTACGCGCGGTGCATGTTCCGGGTGCGGCCCAACTCCCGCCCGCCGAGCGTGATCCGGGCCGCCGTGTCGAGCCCGTCGAACACCAGATCCGTGCGCTCGTGCCGCTCGTCCGCCGCGGTCTCCTCGGCGGTCACGTCCCGCGCGTACGTCCAGGCACGGCGTCCCACCCAGTCGACCTCGAGCTCGGCCGAGCCGATGAACGGGTCCGGGATCAGGCCCGCCGCCAGCAGATCGGTGTGCACACATCCCGGCACCTGCGCGGGCAGCGGCCTCCCGTCGTGATCCAGGCTCCACCCCGAGTCGAGCGGAACGATGAGCTTCAAAGGCTGCGAGGGCTGCATGGTGTGACTCCCAACTGACGGGCCACGACCCGTTCATCGCCGGTTCACGGACGCTGCGCGCCAACCTAGCCCGCGGCTTCTTAACCGGTCCAGTACGCCTGAGCGGCCGCTCGGTTACGTTGGTCGCCGGGCCTCGCCCCCGGCCGTGACCCGGCCGAGGGACAGCGCCCCGCGACAGGAAGGGGAAGTGTCCGTTGTCCACCGGCAGTCACCACAGCTACTACGAGCCCATCGACGCGTTCCGCTACAAGCCCACCGTGCACGCGGGCGGCGCCTGGGACCCCGACGAGCAGCACTTCAGCCCGCTCGGAGGTCTCGTCGTCCACGCGATCGACCGGCACCTGGCCGCGCGCCCGGAGACCGCCGGGCTCGCCGTCGCCCGGATCAGCTTCGACATCCTCGGACGGCTCGCCCTCGACGAGTGCGAGATCCGGGTGGAGACCCTCCGGCCCGGCCGCACCATCGAACTCCTCGAAGCCGTCGTCCTGATCGCCGGACGCGCCGTGGTGCGCGCCCGCGCCTGGCTGCTCGCCGCCACCGACACCACGGCCGTCGCCGGCGGCGGGCCCGACCGGCTCACCCCGCCCGACGCGCTCGCCCCCTGGCCGATGGCGGACCAGTGGCCCGGCGGCTACATCGCCTCCATCGACGTCCGCCCCCTCGCGCCCCCGCGGCCCGGCCGCACCACCGCCTGGATCTCGACGCCGCTCGACCTGGTGGCCGGCGAACCGAGCAGCCCGCTCGCGTCCTTCGTCGCCCTCGTCGACACCGCCAACGGCATCGCCGTGCGCGAGTCGCCGAACGAGTGGATGTTCCCCAACGTCGATCTGACCCTGCACCTGCACCGGCAGCCGCGCGGCCGCTGGACCGGCCTCGACACGACGGTGACCTTCGGCCCGGCGGGGCACGGCGTCACCAGCACGGTGCTGCACGACGTCGACGGACCCGTCGGGACGGCGCAGCAGATCCTCACGGTCAGGCCGCAGCCGCAGCCGCAGCGCTGACCCGCCCGCTTCAGGGGGACACGCTTCGCGGGATGCGGAAGCCCCGGAACGTCACCGGGCGCCGCACCTCGAAACCGAGCCGCCCGTACAGCGCCACCGCCGCCGTGTTGGACGCGGCCACGTGCAGGAACGGGCGCTCGCCCCGCGCCTCGATCCGGGCGCTCAGGGCGCGGACCAGACGCGCGGCGTGACCCCGGCCGCGCGCTTCGGGCGCGGTGCACACGGCGCTGATCTCGGTCCAGCCGGGCGGCCGCAGCCGCTCACCGGCCAGGGCGACGAGCGCGCCGTCCGCGCGGACGCCCAGATAGGTGCCGAGTTCGTGGGTGCGGGGCCGGAACGGTCCCGGCCGCGTCCTCGCGACGAGCGCCAGCATGTCGGGGACGTCGGCCGGGCCGAGCTCGACGACGCCGGACTCGTCCGCGCGGGCCGGTTCGCCGCGTACGGGCCCGGTCAGCTGGAGACCGTCGAGGGAGAAGACGGGCTCCCAGTCCAGCGGCGGCGTCGCGGGGGAGGAGAACAGGTCGGCCAGTTCCCCGCGGCCGAGCAGCGCCGCCAGATCCGCCCACGCGGCCGCGTCCGGCGCCGCCGGCAGCGCGGCGAACGTGGCGACGTCCGCCTGATAGGTGAACGCCTCGCCGCGGCGGCGGGCGAGGTGCGCGTGGGCCCCGCGCAGGGACGCCCCGACGGGGTCGTCCAGCACGGAGTCCTTCTCGTTTCCGTCCGCCGTCACGCCGTCTGCCATCGCGCGCGTCCCTCCGTGGTGCCGTCGCCGCCGTCCCGCTCACTGAACCGGTCTACCGGTCTCACCGGATCGTAGGCGCAGGGCGGCGCGATCCCGTCCCGCGCCGGTCCCCGTATGGGACGCGTCAAGGCCGTATGGGACACGTCAAGGCCGCCCTCACCCCCGTAAGGGAGCCGTCAACGGAGGCGGAACGGGCCCTGGCCGGAGGTTTCCTCTCAGTGTCCGTACTGATTCGAACCTTCATCCAGGGAGCTCACGATGGCCGACGTGGCCTTCGTCGTCACCACGCTCGCGGTCTTCGCGCTGGTGGCACTCGTCGCCAAGGGGGTGACGAAGCTGTGAACACGGAGAACGTGGTCGGCCTCGTCGTGGCCGTGGCCCTCCTCGCCTATCTCGTCCTCGCCCTCATCTACCCGGAGAGGTTCTGAGTACAGATATGAGCCCCGTACTCGCCGGCGCGCTCCAGCTCCTCGCGCTCGTCGCGGCCCTGGCGCTGGCCTACCGTCCCCTGGGCGACCACATGGCCCGGGTCTACTCCTCCCCGAGACACCTGCGGGTGGAGCGGTGGATCTACAAGGGCATCGGAGCGAACCCCGACACCGAGATGCGCTGGACCGCGTACCTGCGCGGTGTGCTGGCCTTCTCCGCCGTAAGCGTCCTGTTCCTGTATCTGCTGCAGCGGCTCCAGGGCAGCCTGCCCGGCTCGCTCGGCTTCCGCTCCATCGACCCGGACCAGGCGTTCAACACGGCCGCGTCCTTCGTCGCGAACACCAACTGGCAGTCGTACTACGGCGAACAGGCCATGGGCCACGTCGTGCAGACCGGCGGCCTGGCGGTGCAGAACTTCGTGTCGGCCGCCGTCGGCATCGCCGTCGCCGTCGCCCTCGTGCGCGGCTTCGCCCGCTCCCGCACCGGGGAACTCGGCAACTTCTGGGCCGACCTCGTGCGCGGTGTCGTACGCATCCTGCTGCCGATCTCCGTCATCGGCGCGCTCGTCCTCGTCGCGTGCGGAGCCATCCAGAACTTCGCCGGGATCCACGAGGTCGGGCAGTTCATGGGCGGCAGCCAGCAGTGGAACGGCGGCGCCGTCGCCTCCCAGGAGGCCATCAAGGAACTCGGCACCAACGGAGGCGGCTACTTCAACGCCAACTCCGCCCACCCCTTCGAGAACCCCAACGGCTTCTCGAACCTCTTCGAGGTCTTCCTGATCCTCGTCATCCCCTTCGCCCTGACGCGGACCTTCGGCCGCATGGTCGGCTCGCTCCGGCAGGGCTACGCGATCCTCGCCACCATGGGCACCATCTGGATCGCCTTCGTGGGTCTGATGATGTGGACCGAGTTCGCCCACCACGGCCCCGCGTTCCAACTCGCGGGCGGCGCCATGGAAGGCAAGGAGACACGCTTCGGCATCGGCGGTACGTCGATCTTCGCGGTCTCCACGACACTCACCTCGACCGGCGCCGTCGACGGCTTCCACTCCTCGCTCACCGGGCTCGGCGGCGGCATCACCATGCTGGGCATGCAGCTCGGCGAGATCGCGCCCGGCGGAGTCGGCTCCGGCCTCTACGGCATGCTGATCATGGCGATCATCGCGGTGTTCATCGCCGGCCTGATGGTCGGCCGCACACCCGAGTACCTGGGCAAGAAGATCGGCACCCGCGAGATCAAGCTCGCCGCCTGCTACATCCTCGTCACCCCGGCGCTGGTCCTCGTCTTCACGGCCCTCGCGATGGCACTGCCGACGCCGCCGAACTCGATGCTCAACCCGGGCGCGCACGGCTTCTCCGAGATCCTCTACGCGTACACCTCCGGCGCCAACAACAACGGCTCCGCCTTCGGAGGACTGAACGCGGACACGCAGTGGTTCAACACCACGATCGGTCTGGCCATGCTCCTCGGGCGCTTCCTGCCGATGGTGTTCGTCCTCGCGCTCGCCGGATCGCTCGCCGGGCAGCAGCCGGTCCCGGCCTCCGCCGGCACCCTGCACACCGCGAAACCGCTGTTCACCGGCCTGCTCGTCGGCACCGTCCTGATCATCACCGGCCTCACGTACTTCCCGGCGCTCGCGCTCGGGCCGCTCGCGGAGGGACTCGCGTAAATGAGCCCTCACACCCAGAAGTCACAGCTCCAAGAGTCACAGCTCCAGACGTCACAGCTGATGAAGAAGCCAGAGGGCTCCATGTCCACAGTCACTCCAACCCGGGCCCCGCACGACGACCTGCCCACCGGGCACGGATCCGGCGAAGGCGAAGGCCGGGTCGGCGCCGGTCTCTTCGACCCCCGCCAGCTCCTGAAGTCCTTCCCGGGCGCCCTGCGCAAACTCGACCCGCGCATCATGATCAAGTCGCCGGTCATGTTCGTGGTGCTCGTCGGGTCCGTGCTGACCACGGCGTTCTCGTTTACCGATCCGACCGACTGGTTCGGCTGGACCATCAGCGCCTGGCTCTGGCTGACCGTGATCTTCGCCAACCTCGCGGAGGCCGTCGCCGAGGGCCGCGGCAAGGCGCAGGCCGACACGCTGCGCAAGGCCAAGACCGACACGGTGGCGCGACGGCTGACAGGCGACGGCTCGGCCGAGGAGCAGGTGCCCGGCACCGACCTGTGCATCGGGGACCGCGTCGTGTGCGAGGCCGGCGACATCATCCCGGGCGACGGTGACGTCGTCGAGGGCGTGGCCAGCGTCGACGAGTCGGCGATCACCGGCGAGTCCGCGCCCGTCATCCGCGAGTCCGGCGGCGACCGTTCGGCCGTCACCGGCGGCACCAAGGTCCTCTCCGACCGCATCGTCGTCAAGATCACCACGAAGCCCGGCGAGACGTTCATCGACCGCATGATCAACCTGGTCGAGGGCGCCGCCCGGCAGAAGACCCCCAACGAGATCGCGCTCAACATCCTGCTCGCCTCGCTGACCGTCGTCTTCCTCCTCGCCGTCGCGACACTCCCGCCGTTCGCCGACTACGCGGGCAAGCAGCTCGACATGGTCGTCCTGGTCGCCCTCCTGGTCTGCCTCATCCCGACCACCATCGGCGCCCTGCTCTCCGCCATCGGCATCGCCGGCATGGACCGCCTGGTCCAGCGCAACGTACTGGCGATGTCCGGCCGCGCGGTCGAGGCCGCCGGCGACGTCTCCACCCTGCTCCTCGACAAGACCGGCACCATCACCGTCGGCAACCGCCAGGCCGCCGAGTTCGTCCCCGTACGAGGCGTCACCGAGGCCGAGGTCGCCGACGCGGCACAGCTCTCGTCCCTGTCCGACGAGACCCCCGAAGGCCGCTCCGTCGTCGTCCTCGCCAAGGAGAAGTACGGGCTGCGCGAACGCCACCAGGGCGAACTGGTAGGCGCCACCTGGATCGAGTTCACCGCACAGACCCGGATGTCCGGCGTCGACGTCGACGGACGCCGCATCCGCAAGGGCGCGGCAGGCTCGGTCATCACCTGGGTCCGCGAACGCGGCGGACAGGTCACCGAGGACGCCGGGCAGCTCACCGACGGCATCTCCGCGGCCGGCGGCACCCCGCTCCTCGTCGCCGTCGAGGACGCCGACGGAGCCCGCGTGCTCGGCGTGATCCACCTCAAGGACGTCGTCAAGGACGGCATGCGCGAACGCTTCGACGAGCTGCGCCGCATGGGCATCAAGACCGTCATGATCACGGGTGACAACCCGCTGACGGCCAAGGCCATCGCGGAGGAGGCCGGCGTCGACGACTTCCTCGCCGAGGCCACGCCCGAGGACAAGATGGCCCTCATCAAGCGGGAGCAGGCGGGCGGCAAGCTCGTCGCGATGACCGGCGACGGCACGAACGACGCGCCGGCGCTGGCCCAGGCGGACGTCGGTGTCGCGATGAACACGGGCACGTCGGCCGCGAAGGAGGCCGGCAACATGGTCGACCTCGACTCGAACCCGACCAAGTTGATCGAGATCGTCGAGATCGGCAAGCAACTGTTGATCACCCGCGGTGCGTTGACCACCTTCTCGATCGCCAACGACGTCGCCAAGTACTTCGCGATCATCCCGGCGCTCTTCGCGGCCGTCTACCCCGGGCTCAACACGCTCAACATCATGCATCTGTCGAGCCCGAACTCGGCGATCCTGTCCGCCGTCGTCTTCAACGCGCTCATCATCGTCGCGCTCGTCCCGCTCGCCCTGAAGGGCGTCCGCTACCGGCCGATGAGCGCCGACCGCATGCTCCGCCGCAACCTCGGCGTCTACGGGCTCGGCGGCCTGATCGCCCCCTTCGTCGGGATCAAGCTCATCGACCTGCTCCTCTCCCTCGTCCCCGGCCTGTGACGTCCAGAAAGCGTGCTGACGACCATGAACACCTCCGTAGGCAACACCGGCCGGCTGCTCTGGGCGGGCCTGCGCGCCCTGCTCGTCCTCACCGTGGTGTGCGGCGTGCTCTACCCGCTCGCCGTCACGGGAGTCGCCCAGGCGGTCTTCCCCGACAAGGCCGACGGGTCCGAGGTCCGGTCCGGGGGCAGGACTGTCGGCTCCTCCCTCATCGGCCAGTCGTACACGACGAAGGACGGCAAGCCCGACCTCAAGTGGTTCCAGGGCCGCCCGCAGAACGGCCTCGGCACGAACAGCGTGAACACCCGGTACAAGCTGATCCTTTCCGGCGCCACCAACCTCGCCGGTGACAACCCCGAACTCGTCGCCCAGGTGAAGAAGGCCCGCGCCGCCGTCGTCGCGGACAACTCCACACCCACGTACAAGGTGGACCCCGCCGACATCCCGGCCGACGCCGTCACCTCCTCCGGCTCCGGACTCGACCCCGCCATCTCCCCGGCCTACGCCGACCTCCAGGTGCACCGCGTCGCCGAACGCAACCACCTGCCCGTCGACCGCGTGCGCCGGCTCGTCGACGCCCACACCGACGGCCGCGCCCTCGGCTTCATCGGCGAACCCACCGTCAACGTCCTCGAACTCAACGTCGCCCTCCAACAGTTGACGCGCAACAGTTGACCGGGGACCGTTGCCCCCCGCGGGACGCCGCGCGGGCAGCGGCACGGGGCGGGCCGGTCACCCACCGGCTCGCCCCGCGGCCCCGCCCGCCGTCCACGACCCGGACGTCCGCCCGTATGCGTGCCGCCTACAGCTACTGTTCCGGCGGGAGGCACGCACCATGAGCGACAACCTGGACGGCACGAGCACGCGTACCTGTACTGAAGGCGCCACCGGTACCGGCGGCCGGATCGTGGCCGCACTCGACGGCGTCGGCATGCGCCGCATCACCACCGGCCAGATCATCCTCGACGGCATCGACTGGACCGTCCGGGCCGGCGAACACTGGGCCCTCCTCGGCCCCAACGGCGCCGGAAAAACCAGCATCCTGCGCCTCGTCGGCGCCACCCACCACCCCACCACCGGCACCGTCGAGGTCCTTGGCCACCGACTCGGCCGCGTCGACGTCCGCGAACTGCGCGCCCACATCGGCCACGTCTCCACCTCCCAGCGCGTCCCCCTCGACCTCCCCGGCCACACCGTCGTCCTCACCGGCCACACCGGCACCGTCCAACCGCTCTGGAAGGCCTACGACACCGAGGTCCGTGACCGCGCCGACGCGCTGCTCGCCGAACTCGACATCAAGGAGCTCGCCGACCGCCCCTACGGCGTCAGCTCCGGGGGCCAGCGCGCCCGCGTCCTCATCGCCCGCGCCCTCATGGCCGACCCCGCGCTGCTGCTGCTCGACGAGCCGTTCAACGCGCTCGACCTGCCCTCCCGCGAGGACCTCATCGACACCATGAGCCGCCTCGCCACCGGCCGCCCGCACCTGACCACCGTCACGGTCACCCACCACCTGGAGGAACTCTCCCCGGCCATCGGCCACGCCCTCCTGCTGCGCGACGGCCGCGTCCTCGCCCGCGGCCCCGTCGACGACGTCCTCACCACCGACCGGCTGACCGCCTGCTTCGGCCGCCCCATCGAGGTCACCCGCCACGCCGGCCGCTGGCTCGCCCGCTCCACGGGCCGGCCCTAGCGGGCGGGGTGGATCCAGCACCACCCCGGTCCGCCACGTACGCCCCGTGTGCCGCCCGCCCGCCGTCCCTAGCGTCGTAGGACGAGGCGCAGAGCGCGCCGGACAAGGGGAACGGCGATCATGCGACACCACGGACGGACACCCCGGCACACGGCCCACGCGGAGGCGCTGCGCCTGGTCCGGGTCACCAAGACTTACGGCACGGACGACGACGGCGGCGCCGACCGCGTCACCGCACTCGACGACATCACGCTCAGCCTGCCCGCGGGCACGTTCACCGCGGTCATGGGCCCCTCCGGCTCCGGCAAGTCCACGCTGCTGCACTGCGCGGCCGGACTCGACCGGCCCGACAGCGGCGTCGTCGCGGTCGACGGCGAGGAGATGAGCGGAGGCCCCGGCCCGGCCCGCGGCGAGGCCGCCCTGACCCGCTTCCGCCGCACCCGCGTCGGCTTCGTGTTCCAGCAGTACAACCTGCTGCCCACCCTCACCGTCGCGCAGAACACGATCCTGCCGCTCAAGCTCGCGGGCCGCCGCGTCGACCGGGAACGCGTCGAGCGCGTCCTCACCGACGTCGGCCTCGGCGACCGGCTCGGACACCGCCCCGACCAACTCTCCGGCGGCCAGCGCCAGCGCGTCGCCATCGCCCGCGCGCTGGTCACCGAACCCTCCGTGATCTTCGCCGACGAGCCGACCGGAGCACTCGACACCCGCAGCGCCCGCGACGTGCTGCGGCTCCTCCAGGAGGCCGTCCGGCTGCACGGCAGGACAGTCGTCATGGTCACCCACGACCCGGTCGCCGCCTCCTACGCCGACACCGTCCAGTTCCTCGCCGACGGCCGGCTCGCCGGACGACTCAACGCCCCGACCGTCGACGCCGTTGCCGAACGCCTCGCCCACCTCGGCGACACCATCCCGAACACCCCGATGGGAGTGTGAACCGTGTTCACCATGCTCGGCCTTGCCCTGCGCTCCGTACGCCAGCGCCCCGGCCGCTTCGTCGCCACACTCCTGTCCGCGTTCCTCGGCGCCACCATCGTCATGACGTTCAACTCGATGCACGACACCGCCGGCGCGGACGGCGTCGACAAGATCAGCTCCGACACCCTCACCACCGCCGCGACCGTCGTCGGCGGCTACGGCACCCTGCTCGTCTTCTTCGCGATCGCGTCCACATTGACCGTCAACGTGCGTCAACGTGCCGAGGAGATCCAGCTGTTGCGCCACACCGGCGCGACCCCCGCCCAGATCACGCGCATGGTCGTCGGCGAATCCGTCACCGTCGCGCTCGTCGCCACCGCTCTCGCCGTCGGCCCCGCCGCACTCGGCGGCTCGCTCCTGCTCGACCTGTTCAAGGACAGCGGCCAGGTCGCCACCTCCGTCCACTACACCTTCGGCCCGATCGCCCTCATGTCCGGCGTCACGGTCACCCTCCTCGCCTCGGCGGGCGCCGCGTTCCTCGCCGTACGACGTGCCACGAAGGCCGCCGCCGGCCAGGTCCGACGGCCCGGCCGCGCCCGGAAGTCCGCCTCCTGGGCGGCGCTCGCCCTCGGCGCCCTCGCGGTCACGAGCACCTTCGCGATGAACGCCACCGACGCCGCCCTCATGGCGGCCCCCGCCTACGGAGCCATCCTGCTCTCCGTCGGCTTCGCCCTCGTCTCCACCGACCTCCTGCGCGCCGTCCTGCACCGCGCCGAACCCCTCGTCACCGCCCTCACCGGCGCGAGCGGCTACCTGACCGTGCGGAACCTGCGACAGCGCGCGGCACAACTCTCCGGCGTCCTCATGCCGTTGATCCTCTTCACCGGCATGGCCACCGCGACCCTCTACATGCAGGCCGTCGAGAACGACGCGATCAAGGCCTCCGGGCTCACCCGATCAATAGAGGACAAGAACCTCGAGACGCTCAACCTCACCGTGGTCGGCATCATCGTCGTCTTCGCCTGCGTCATGCTGATCAACTCCCTGTACGCGGCGACGGCCTACCGCGTCCGCGAGTTCGGCCAGCAGCGCCTCGCCGGAGCCACGCCCGCACAGGTCCTCGGCGGCGTCGCCGTGGAGGGCGTCGTCCTGACCGTCACCGGCGTGTTCTTCGGCACACTCGCCGCCCTCGCGGGCCTCCTCCCGTTCACCGCCGTACGCACCGACGGGCTCCTCCCGCACCAGGGCCTCGGCACCTGGATCGCGGTGGTGTCCATGGCCGCCGCGGCCACCCTGGTCACCAGCCTGGCCACCGCCCGGCGCGGACTGAAGGTCCCCGCCGTGCAGGCCGTGACCCTCGCCGCGTGACATGCCCGTCCGTGTCGCTGTTGGGCTGAACGGGTGACATGGCGTAAGAATTGACCGGTGCAGACAGTAGTGAGAGCCCGGACGGGGTGGGGGCATTGAACAGCCACGACGTCACTGACGAACAGTGGGAAGGGCTCGCTCAGGTCGTACCGCTGCGCAGCCGCAACGAATGGCCGTCCGCGGTCGACCACCGGGCGATGCCCGAGTACGACACCGAGCCGCGCCGCCGCTTCGTCGTCCTGCGGGTCAACGTGTTCGGTGACGCCCGCGAGGTCGCCGAGACCGTGATGTCCGGCATCCCCGTCCTGCTCGACCTGACCGGCGCCGAGGGCGAAGTCGCCAAGCGCGTGCTGGACTTCAGCAGCGGCGTGGTCCTCGGCCTCGGCTGCGGCATGCACCGCGTCGACCGCAACGTGTTCCTGCTCGCCCCGCCCGGCACCGAGGTCCAGGGTCTCGTGGCCGGGGCGGGCGCGCTCGGCTGACCCCGAGGCCCGAAGCCGTGGCGAGCGGGCGGGGCCGGAGCGAGTGGGGGCGTATCAGGCGGGCCGTATCGAGTGGGGGCGCCGTCGGGCAAGCCCGGGCGGCATAGTCCCCCGATCGTAGGAAGGTCATCCAGGGAAATCGGTTCTGCCGGACGCGGACGCCTACGTTCATCGACATGACCGTGCTTCAGCCGGGCGCGCCCGCCTTACCGGGCCAGACCCCGGACCGCCCGTACGTGACCGAGCTGCGGCTCTCGGCCTTCGCCCGACACCGCGGCACCACCGTCCCCCTCAGCCCCTTCACCGTACTGACCGGCCCGAGCGGCAGCGGGAAGACCAGTGTCCTGCGGGCCCTCGAGGCGCTCGCCCGGCTCGGCGGGGGAGCGCACCTCGACGAGGTCTTCCCCGACCCCGCCGCCTGCGTCCCCGAGCGCGCCAGACCCGACGCCCAGGACCGCCGCGGATTCCGTATCGGCTGCACCGTCGTGGGACCGGTCGGACCCGTCCGGCTCGACCTCGCCGTCCAGGCCGAACCCGAACTCCGCATCGTCGGCGAGCGCCTGACCGGACCCGGTGTCACCTACCTGGAGACCGCGCTGCGCGACCCGGGCCGACGCGACGTCCAGGCCGCCTGGCACACCGCGGGATCCGTGGCCGTCACCCGCGCCCCGCTCCCCGACGACCTCCTCGGCACCGCGCTGCTCCCGCTGCGCGTCGCGGGCCGCACCCAGGGCCAGCGCCAGGTGCTCGCCGCCGCGGAGCAGGCCGTCGTCGGCCTGCGCTCCCTGTACGCCTGCGACCCCGAGCCCGCCCGGATGCGGGCCCCCGTCCCGGTCGGCGACGGAATGCTGCTCGCCGGCTGCGACAACCTCGCCTCGGTGCTGCGGCGCACCCGCTCCGAGTGCGCCCACCGGCACGGACTGCTGGTCGCCGCGGCCCGCGCCGGACTCGCCGGCCCCGTGCGGGAGGTCCTCGCGGAGACCGGAGCCGACGGTCTGGTCCGCGCCGTCGTCGGCCGCGAAACCGGCCCCGGCACGCCCGTCGAGCGCCTCGCCGACGGCGAACTGCGCTATCTGGCCCTGGCGTTGGTGCTGCTCACCGGGCCGGGAGTGCTGGACGTCGACACGGTGGCCGAGGTGCCGGACGCCTACCAGACCCTGACCGTGCTCGCCGACGGCCTCGACCGCGGGCTCGACCCGGCCCAGAGTCGTGAACTGGCCGCGCTCGCCGCCCGGATGTGCGCCCGCGGCCACATCCGGCTGGTCGCCGCGGTGGGGGAGGGATCGGCCGTCGTCGCCGAGGCGCGGACGCACGGGGCGACGGTGGTAGACCTGAGGCCGTGACAGACGGAACACCGGAAAACGGGGACGGGCCGGGACACATGCGCGGGAACGGGAACGGAAGCGGGAACAGGGACGGGAACGGCGACGGCGATGGAGGCCTGGGCGGAAAGGGGGACGAGGCCCCCCTCGGCGCGGAGGCGGGCGGCGCAGCCGGGCAGCCGGCGGGGGCGCCCGATCTCGCGTCGCTGCAGGCCCGGCTCGCCGCCTTCGCCGCCGCCCGCGACTGGGGCCCCTTCCACACCCCGAAGAACCTGGTCTCGGCGCTGAGCGTCGAGGCCGCCGAACTCGTCGAGATCTTCCAGTGGTTGACCCCGGAACAGTCGGCCCGCGTCATGGACGACCCGGACTCGGCGCACCGCGTGCGCGACGAGGTCGCCGACGTGCTCGCGTATCTGCTGCAACTGTGCGAGGTCCTCGGCATCGACGCCCTCGCCGCGCTGGACGCGAAGATCGACCGAAACGAGTCGCGTTTTCCCGCACCCGGCCGGGATTCCGGCGCCCACGACCCCGATCGTCACTCTTCGGAGTCATGAAGTTGTCCACATCCGATTCTGTGTCCACAGATTTCGGGCTTCCTCTGGCTTTTCGTCTCGCAGACCCTCACTCTGGGTAGTGGACAAGGGAGTTCGGGCAGGACGGACGGGGACGCGGATGGAAGCGGTGCGGCTCATCGGGGTCGGCCGACGGGCCCTGGCACAGAGCCAGGACGCGCCGGACATCATGAGGGAGGCGTGGCAGGCGCAGGCGCTGGCCCAGGCGGTCGGCAGCAGGCTGGCGATGCTCGGGCCCGCGGAATTACGGGGCGACGCGCTGAGTCTGAGCGAGGCGGGAGCGCGGGGCAGCGGGGGCTCCGCGGGACCGGTGGTCGGAGCGGGCGGCATACGGGCGGCGCAGCTGACCGAACTGGGCGACATGCGAGGGGCGTTGCTGGCGCTCGGCGTGCTGCTCGGCGACGTGGGGATCGCGCTCGTCGGCGTGGCGAGCGAGTCCTTCGAGGAAGGGGCCTATTGGCAGTGCATGGAAGCGATCGACGCGGCGGACGAGTCCCGGGACCGGGTCCTGGAGATCCTGCGGCGCCTGCCGGACCGGGACGACGGCAGACTGTCCGACCGCGGCCGGAACCGGGGCCGCCCGCCCGTACCGGGATCGGACTCGGCGGCTTGACCCGGCGGGTATGACGGGTCGGGTCCGACCGGGCGGGTAAGACGGGGCAGGCCTGGCGGGGCGGGCCCGACCGGGCAAGTCTGGCAGGGCGGACCTGGCCGGGAAGACCTGGCGGGGCGGACCTGGCCGGCGGTCCGACCCGGCAGGGCCGACCGCCGGACCGGAGCGTCAGCCTTCCCCGGCGACGGGGTGCGGCACACCGCCCGCGGTCTGCTGGAGGTCGGCGTCGAGCTGCGACAGATCGGCGTTGAGCGCCGCCATCAACTCCTCCATCTGCTGCAGCAGCCCCTTGGGCGCACCCTGTTGTTGCGGCACGGACACGACTTCCTCGGACATGACGGCCTCCTCGGCCCTCGCCCTCCCACCTGGGGAAAGGCGGACGACACACAAGACGCCCGGCAGATGACGCCGGCGCGGATGCCGGGCGGTCCGGCACCGCCCCGGCCAACGATCACCCGGCGGTCCCGGTCACTGAACGGGGCCCGTGCCAGCGCCGGGTTGACGGATTTTCACCCGACCGTGGGGGTCGGGCACCGGAGTGACCAGCAAGGTTGACGCACGTAGGAGCGTGCAGGATGGAGGTATGGATCTTCGCATCTTCACCGAGCCCCAGCAGGGGGCGACCTATGGCACGTTGCTGACCGTCGCGAAGGCGACCGAGGACCTCGGCTTCGACGCCTTCTTCCGCTCGGATCACTATCTGCGCATGGGCTCGTCCGACGGGCTGCCCGGCCCCACCGACGCCTGGATCACCCTCGCCGGTCTCGCCCGGGAGACCCGGCGCATCCGCCTCGGCACCCTGATGACGGCAGGCACCTTCCGGCTGCCCGGCGTCCTCGCCATCCAGGTGGCCCAGGTCGACCAGATGTCGGGCGGCAGGGTCGAACTGGGCCTGGGCGCCGGATGGTTCGAGGAGGAGCACAAGGCGTACGGGATCCCGTTCCCCAAGGAGAAGTTCGACCGACTGGAGGAGCAACTGGCCATCGTCACCGGGTTGTGGGGCACCGAGCCCGGCGCCACGTTCACCCACGACGGCACCTACTACCAGCTCGTCGACTCCCCGGCGCTGCCCAAGCCGGCGCAGGCCAAGGTGCCGGTGCTGATCGGCGGGCACGGGGCGAAGCGGACGCCCCGGCTGGCGGCGCGGTACGCGGACGAGTTCAACATCCCGTTCGCCTCGATCGAGGACTGCGAGCGGCAGTTCGGCCGGGTCCGGGCCGCCGCCGAGCAGGCCGGCCGCCGGGGCGACGACCTCGTGTACTCCAACGCGCTGGTGGTCTGCGTCGGCCGGGACGAGGCCGAGATCAAGCGGCGGGCGGCGGCCATCGGCCGGGACGTCGACGAGCTGCGGGTGAACGGGCTGGCCGGGTCGCCGGCCGAGGTGGTCGACAAGATCGGCCGCTACGGGGCGATCGGGTCGAGCCGGATCTACCTCCAGGTCCTGGACCTGGACGACCTGGACCACCTGGAACTGATCTCCGCACAGGTCCAGTCGCAGCTCTGACGGCTCTTCCCCGAGCCGAGCGGGTGGAGCGGCCCTCGGCGCCAGGGAGGGGTGGGATCTGCCGGAGGGTGCCGCCGCTGCGGTCGTCGGCTCCACCGGCCGCGGATGGTGGGGCGGCCCGGGACGGACTTGCCGTAGCTCGTCCAGCCCGGGTGCCCGCCCGAGCTCGGACGGGTCCTCGCTCGCGCCGCGCCTGTGCCGCGCCTCGGCACGGGACGTGGCGGAGCCACGCGCACCGGCGAGGGCGCCCCCGGCCGGGACGATCTGCCAGTGCCGAGGAGCGGCCCCTGGCCCCGGCATCCCGGCACCAGGCGCCCTGCCCCGCTCGGCACCCCCGGTAAAACTCGCTGGTCGCCGGGGTCCGGGATGGGGAGACTGGTGGGCGTGTTCCTGACGATCAGTACCACCGGTACCCCTGAACGCCCCGCGACCGACCTCGGGTTCCTGCTGCACAAGCATCCCGAGAACGCGCAGGCGTTCTCCACCTCCTACGGCACCGCGCACGTCCTCTACCCCGAGGCGAGCGCGGAGCGGTGCACGGCCGCGCTGCTGCTGGAGGTCGATCCGGTGGCGCTCGTCCGGCGCGGCAAGGGCAAGGGCGGCAAGGGGCGTGGCGGTGCGGCGGACGCGTCGCTCGCGCAGTACGTGAACGACCGGCCGTACGCGGCGTCGTCGCTGCTGGCGGTCGCGCTCAGCGCGGTGTTCTCCAGCGCGCTGCGCGGGGTGTGCGCGGCGCGTCCCGAGCGGGCCGAGGAGACCATGCCGCTGCGCATCGAGGTGCCCGCGCTGCCGGCGCGGGGCGGCCCCGACCTCGTACGGAAGCTGTTCGAGCCGCTCGGGTGGGCGGTCACGGTGGTGGCGGTGCCGCTCGACGAGAAGTTCCCCGAGTGGGGCGACTCGCGGTACGTGCGGCTCGTCCTGGAGGGGGAGCTCCGGCTCGCGCAGGCGCTGCGGCACCTGTACGTGCTGCTGCCCGTGCTCGACGACGCCAAGCACTACTGGGTGTCGGCCGACGAGGTCGACAAGCTGTTGCGGGCGGGGGACGGCTGGCTGGCCGGGCACCCGGAGCAGAAGCTGATCACCAGCCGGTATCTGGCGCGGCGCTGGTCGCTGACCAGGGAGGCGCTCGGCCGGCTCGAGCTGGTGCGGCTCGCGGACGCGGACGACACCGAGGTCGAGGCGATCGACAACGCGGTGGACGAGACGGCCGACACGGAGGAGCGGCCCGTTCCGCTCGCGGTGCGGCGGCGTGAGGCGATCGTCGGCGCGCTGCGCGAGGCCGGGGCGGCACGGGTGCTCGATCTGGGCTGCGGCCAGGGCCAGTTGGTGCAGGAGCTGCTCAAGGACCCGAGGTTCACGGAGATCGTCGGCATGGACGTGTCCGTGCGCGCCCTCACCATCGCGGCCCGGCGGCTCAAGCTGGACCGCATGGGGGAGCGGCAGGCCGCGCGCGTCCAGCTGCGGCAGGGCTCGCTCGCCTACACCGACAAGCGGCTCAAGGGGTACGACGCGGCCGTGCTGAGCGAGGTCGTCGAGCACCTCGACCTGCCGCGGCTGCCGGCGCTGGAGTACGCCGTGTTCGGTTCCGCGCGGCCCCGCACGGTGCTCGTGACCACGCCGAACGTGGAGTACAACGTCCGCTGGGAGTCGCTGCCCGCCGGGCACGCGCGGCACGGCGACCACCGGTTCGAGTGGACGCGCGCCGAGTTCCGGGAGTGGGCCGGGCGGGTCGCCGAGCGGCACGGGTACCAGGTCGCGTACGTGGCGGTCGGGCCCGACGACCCCGAGGTGGGGCCGCCGACGCAGATGGCGGTCTTCAGCCTGAAGGAGACGCCCGCCCCGAGCGGGACCGCGAAGAACACCGAAGAGAACCACCGCGCCGAGAAGGAGGCGAAGGACGGATGAGCGGGAACGACATCGACAACGGCAACGGCATCGACCACCGGGAGAGCGGGCGGACGCTGCCCGTCACCGACCTGAGCCTCGTCGTGCTGATCGGCGCCTCGGGATCGGGCAAGTCCACCTTCGCCCGCGCCCACTTCAAGGCGACCGAGATCATCTCCAGCGACTTCTGCCGGGGCCTGGTCGCCGACGACGAGAACGACCAGAGCGCCAGCCGTGACGCGTTCGACGTGCTCCACTACATCGCCGGTAAGCGGCTCGCCGCCGGCCGGCTCACCGTCGTCGACGCGACCAACGTGCAGCAGGAGAGCCGCCGTCAGCTGGTCCAGCTGGCCCGCGAGCACGACGTGCTGCCCATCGCGATCGTCCTCGACGTGCCGGAGGACGTCTGCGCCGCGCGGAACGCTCAGCGCACCGACCGCGCCGACATGCCCCGCCGCGTCATCACCCGGCACACCCGCGAACTGCGCCGCTCCCTGCGCCACCTGGAGCGCGAGGGCTTCCGCAAGGTGCACGTCCTGCGCGGCGTCGAGGAGATCGCGCACGCCGGTGTCGTGCGCGAGAAGCGGTACAACGACCTGACGCACCTCACCGGCCCCTTCGACATCATCGGCGACATCCACGGCTGCGCGGCCGAACTGGAGACCCTGCTCGCCGAGTTGGGCTACGTGGACGGCGCGCACCCCGAGGGGCGTACCGCCGTGTTCGTCGGCGACCTCGTCGACCGCGGACCCGACACCCCCGGTGTCCTGCGCCGCGTCATGGGCATGGTGAAGGCGGGCACCGCGCTGTGCGTGCCCGGCAACCACGAGAACAAGCTGGAGCGCTGGCTCAAGGGCCGCAACGTGCAGCACACGCACGGCCTCGCCGAGACGATCCAGCAGCTGGAGAAGGAGAGCGAGGAGTTCCGCACCGAGGTGCGTGAGTTCGTGCACGGCCTCGTCAGCCACTACGTGCTCGACGGCGGCAAGCTCGTCGTCTGCCACGCCGGCCTGCCCGAGCAGTACCACGGCCGTACCTCGGGACGGGTGCGTTCGCACGCGCTCTACGGGGACACCACGGGGGAGACCGACGAGTTCGGGCTGCCCGTGCGCTACCCGTGGGCGGAGGACTACCGCGGCAAGGCGGCCGTCGTCTACGGCCACACCCCGGTGCCGAACGCCACCTGGCTCAACAACACCATCTGCCTCGACACCGGAGCCGTCTTCGGCGGCAAGCTCACCGCGCTGCGCTGGCCGGAGCGCGAGCTCGTCGACGTACCGGCCGAGCAGGTCTGGTACGAGCCGGCGCGGCCGCTCGCCACGGAGGCGCCCGGCGGGCACGAGGGCCGGCCGCTCGACCTCGCCGACGTGCACGGGCGGCGCACCGTCGAGACCCGGCACGCCGGGCGCGTCGCCGTGCGCGAGGAGAACGCGGCGGCGGCCCTGGAGGTCATGAGCCGCTTCGCCGTCGACCCGCGGCTCGTGCCGTACCTGCCGCCGACCATGGCGCCGACCGCCACCTCCGCGGTGGACGCCCGCGGCGGAGCCGCTGATGGAGACTTCCTGGAGCACCCGGCGGAGGCGTTCGCCCAGTACGCGGCGGACGGCGTGGCCCGGGTCGTGTGTGAGGAGAAGCACATGGGCTCGCGGGCCGTGGCGCTCGTGTGCCGGGACGCGGAGACCGCGCGTGAGCGGTTCGGCGTGGACGACGGGTCGGTCACCGGCTCGCTCTACACGCGGACCGGCCGCCCGTTCTTCGACGACCCCGAGACCACCGAGGCCGTCCTCGCCCGGGTGCGGGACGCCGTCACCGCGGCCGGACTGTGGGAGGAACTCGACACCGACTGGCTGCTCCTCGACGGCGAGCTGATGCCCTGGTCGCTCAAGGCGTCCGGGCTGCTGCGCTCGCAGTACGCGGCGGTCGGCGCGGCCTCCGGCGCGGCGTTCCCCGGCGTCCTCGCGGCCCTGGAGACGGCCGCCGCGCGCGGGGTCGACGTGGGCGATCTGCTGGAGCGGCAGCGGGGCCGGGCCGTCGACGCCGCCGCGTTCACGGACGCGTACCGGCGCTACTGCTGGACCACGGACGGGCTCGACGGGGTGCGGTTCGCGCCGTTCCAGATCCTCGCCGTGCGGGGCCGGTCGCTGGCCGCGCTGCCGCACGACGAGCAGCTCGCGCTCATCGACCGCGTCGTCGAGCACGACGGGTCGGGGCTGCTGCGCACGACCCGACGGCTGTTCGTCGACACCGGCGACGCCGAGTCCGTACGGGCCGGGGTCGACTGGTGGCTGGAGATGACCGGGCGCGGCGGCGAGGGCATGGTCGTGAAGCCGGTCGGAGCGCTCGTCCGGGACGGGAAGGGGCGGCTCGTGCAGCCCGGCATCAAGTGCCGAGGGCGCGAGTACCTCCGGATCGTCTACGGGCCCGAGTACACGCGGCCGGAGAATCTCGCGAAGCTGCGGCAGCGTTTCCTCGGGCACAAGCGGTCCCTGGCGATCCGGGAGTACGGGCTGGGGCTCGAGGCGGTCGAGAGGCTGGCCGGGGGCGAGCCGCTCTGGCGGGTGCACGAGGCGGTGTTCGGGGTGCTGGCCCTCGAGTCCGAGCCGGTCGACCCTCGGCTGTGACGCAGGGCTCGGGCCCTATAGGGCGCCCACGCGCTGGCCGGGTTCCGGCGCGTGGGCGGCCGTCCCGCCGTCGTGGCTGGTCGCGCACCCCACCGGACCCGCGCGTCCGCGAACCCGCGCGCGAGCGGCCCCCGCGGGGGAAAGATGGGTCCCATGGGATTCCATGTCGACTCCGAGGCCGGGCGGCTGCGCCGCGTCATCTTGCACCGGCCCGATCTGGAGCTGAAGCGCCTGACGCCGAGCAACAAGGACCAGCTGCTCTTCGACGACGTGCTCTGGGTACGCAGGGCACGCCAGGAGCACGACGGTTTCGCCGACGTGCTGCGCGACCGCGGTGTCACCGTCCACCTCTTCGGTGACCTGCTCACCGAGACGCTGGGCGTCGACACCGCCCGCGCCCTCGTCCTGGACCGCGTCTTCGACGAGAAGGAGTACGGTCCGCTGGCCACCGACCACCTGCGGGCCGCCTTCGAGACACTGCCGGAGGAGGAGCTGGCCACGGCGCTGATCGGCGGCATGACCAAGCGGGAGTTCCTCGAGGCGCACCCGGAGCCGACCTCCGTACGCTTCCACGCGATGGAGCTGGACGACTTCCTGCTCCGGCCGCTGCCCAACCACCTGTTCACCCGGGACACCTCCGCGTGGATCTACGACGGCGTGTCCATCAACGCGATGCGGCTGCCCGCCCGGCAGCGCGAGACCGTCCACTTCGAGGCGATCTACCGGCACCACCCGCTCTTCCGCGACGAGGACTTCCGCCTGTGGTCGCGCGGGCAGGCCGACTACCCGTCGACGATCGAGGGCGGAGACGTCCTCGTCATCGGGAAGGGCGCCGTCCTCATCGGCATGAGCGAGCGCACGACCCCGCAGGCCGTGGAGATGCTCGCGCACAAACTGTTCGCGGCCGGTTCGGCCCGCACGATCGTGGCCCTCGACATGCCCAAGCGGCGGGCGTTCATGCACCTGGACACGGTGATGACGATGGTCGACGGGGACACGTTCACGCAGTACGCGGGGCTCGGCATGCTGCGCTCCTACACGATCGAGCCGGGCACCTCGGAGCGGGAGCTGAAGGTCACCGACCATCCGCCGGAGCACATGCACCGGGCGATCGCCGCCGCGCTCGGGCTGAGCGAGATCCGGGTGCTGACCGCGACGCAGGACGTGCACGCCGCCGAGCGGGAGCAGTGGGACGACGGGTGCAACGTACTGGCCGTCGAGCCCGGCGTTGTCGTCGCGTACGAGCGGAACGCGACCACGAACACGTTCCTGCGCAAGCAGGGCATCGAGGTGATCGAGATCCCCGGCAGCGAGCTCGGCCGTGGCCGGGGCGGCCCGCGCTGCATGAGCTGCCCGGTGGAGCGGGATCCGGTGTCCGCCTAGCCCCGGTGGGGCGGCGTGTGCGTTTCAGGGGCGGACGTCACGGACAGGGGGGCTGTATATAAATGTGGAACATCGTATAGACTTCCAATGTCGTGATGTCCTCTTTCCGTCATGCCGTCCCTCAGCCTGCCAGGAGCAACCCCATGAATCTCACCGGCCGCCACTTCCTCAAGGAGCTGGACTTCACCGCCGAGGAGTTCCGCGGTCTGGTGGAGCTGGCCGCCGAGCTGAAGGCCGCCAAGAAGGCGGGGACGGAGACCCAGTACCTCAAGGGCAGGAACATCGCCCTGATCTTCGAGAAGCCCTCCACCCGCACCCGCTGTTCCTTCGAGGTGGCGGCCGCCGACCAGGGCGCCTCGACGACGTACATCGACCCGTCCGGTTCGCACATCGGCAAGAAGGAGTCGAGCAAGGACACGGCCCGGGTCCTCGGCCGGATGTTCGACGCGATCGAGTTCCGGGGCGACGCCCAGGAGACCGTCGAGACGCTCGCGGCCCACGCCGGCGTGCCGGTCTACAACGGCCTGACGGACGACTGGCACCCCACCCAGATGCTCGCCGACGTGCTCACGATGACCGAGCACAGCGCCAAGCCGCTCACGGACATCGCCTTCGCGTACCTGGGCGACGCCCGGTTCAACATGGGGAACTCGTACCTGGTCACCGGCGCGCTCCTCGGCATGGACGTACGGATCGTCGCGCCGAAGGCCTACTGGCCGGCCGAGGAGATCGTCGCGAAGGCCCGTGAGCTCGCGGCGGCCAGCGGCGCGCGGATCACGCTCACCGAGACGGTCGAGGAGGGCGTCCTCGGCGCCGATTTCGTCGTCACCGACGTGTGGGTGTCGATGGGGGAGCCCGCGGAGATCTGGGACGAGCGGATCAAGGCCCTCACGCCGTACGCCGTCACGATGGACGTCCTGCGTGCGACTGGGACCGCCGACGTGAAGTTCCTGCACTGCCTCCCCGCCTTCCACGACCTGGGCACCAAGGTCGGGCGCGAGATCCACGACAAGTACGGCCTGGAGTCCCTCGAGGTCACCGACGAGGTCTTCGAGTCGGAGCACTCCGTCGTCTTCGACGAGGCGGAGAACCGGATGCACACCATCAAGGCCGTCATGGTCGCCACCCTCGGCCGCACTCCGGGTGCCTGACCCGGCCCGGAGCGTCCGAACCCCCGGAGGGCGGCAGTCGCCCGTAACGGTGGGTTCCGCGAGGGCCTAGTCCTCGGACGCGGGGCGCTGGCGCGGCACCGCGGGGAGCGTGAACCACACCGCCTTGCCGGAATCGGTGGGGCGGTGCCCGCACGAGGCCGACAGGGTCCGGATCAGCAGCAGACCCCGCCCGTGCTCCTGCCAGGGATCCGGTTCCTCGGCGTCGTCCGGATTCGTGAGGTCCGAGGGAGGCGCCGGGTCCGGATCGTGCACCTCGACCTGGCAGCCGGTCTCCAGGAGCTCCACGACCAGCTCGATCGGCGCGTCCCCCGTCGTGTGCTCCACCGCGTTCGCCACCAGCTCCGCCGTCAGCAGCTCGGCGGTGTCCGTGTCGGCGCCCGGCGGCTCGATGTCACCCAGGGCGGTACGGACGAGGGCGCGGGCGACCGGCACGGCGGCGGCCGTGTGCGGCAGGGCGATGCGCCACGACATGGGGGTGGAGGGACTGGGCAAGGCGGGTCCTGAGGGCGGGGGGCTCGGGGCTGGCGTTCTCGGAGCTGCGGTCTCTGGGCGGGGCGGGAGGCCCGTTCTGCTCGGGTTCCGCCGGTTCGGCTCGGGGTGACTGTCCTGCTTTCGACCGTATGAATGGTACGGCGTGTGCGCCAGGGTCTCCTGGCGACGGTTTCGCGGGCCCTTCGTCCCCGGGCCGTCGCCCGTGCGGCGCGGGGCCCGGCACTCTCATCATGCCCAGCGCCCCGCCGTTCTATCGCGCACTCGTGACGGCGGTCACGAAGCGGTGATAGCTTCGAGAGGAGGAGCCGCCGGGAACCCCGCCGTAGGAGGCCGCACGCGCATGAGTCCCTTCACCGGATCCGCCCCCCGCACCGAGAAGTGGCGCCACCTGGACTACGCCGTGGACGCGCACGGTGTCGCCACGGTCACCCTCGCCCGGCCCGAGAAGCTCAACGCGCTCACCTTCGGCGCGTACGCCGACCTGCGCGACCTGCTCGCCGAGCTGTCCCGGGAGAAGTCCGTACGCGTCCTGGTCCTGGCCGGTGAGGGCCGCGGATTCTGCTCCGGCGGCGACGTCGACGAGATCATCGGCGCCACGCTCGGCATGGACACCGCCCAGCTCCTGGACTTCAACCGGATGACGGGCCAGGTCGTGCGCGCCCTGCGCGAGGCCCCGTTCCCGGTGATCGCCGCCCTGCACGGGGTCGCCGCGGGCGCCGGAGCCGTCCTCGCGCTCGCCGCCGACTTCCGCGTCGCCGACCCCAGCACCCGCTTCGCCTTCCTGTTCACGAAGGTCGGCTTGTCCGGCGGCGACATGGGCGCCGCGTATCTGCTGCCCCGCGTCGTCGGTCTCGGCCACGCCACCCGCCTGCTCATGCTCGGCGACCTCGTGCGCGCCCCCGAGGCCGAGCGGATCGGCCTGATCAGCCAGCTCACCGAGGAGGGCGACGCCGACACGGCCGCCCAGGCCCTCGCCCAGCGCCTCGCCGAGGGCCCCGCGCTCGCCTACGCGCAGACCAAGGCGCTGCTCACCTCCGAGCTCGACATGCCGCTCGCCGCGTCCGTCGAGCTGGACGCCGCGACGCAGGCGCTGCTGATGAACGGCGAGGACTACGCCGAGTTCCACGCGGCCTTCACCGAGAAGCGCCCGCCGAAGTGGCAGGGGAGGTGAGCGCGGCCGTGCCCGCTCAGCGCATCGCCGTGATCGGCGGCGGCCCCGGCGGCCTGTACGCGGCCGCCCTCCTCAAGCGTCTCGACCCCGCCCGCGAGATCACGGTCTGGGAGCGCAACGCGCCGGACGACACCTTCGGCTTCGGCGTCGTCCTGTCCGACGAGACCCTCGGCGGCATCGAGCACGCCGACCCCGTCGTGTACGCGGCGCTCCAGGACGAGTTCGTGCGCTGGGACGACATCGACATCGTGCACCGCGGCGCCCGGCACACCTCCGGCGGCCACGGCTTCGCCGCGCTCGGCCGGCGCCGCCTCCTGGAGATCCTGCAGAGCCGCTGCCGGCAGCTCGGCGTCGACCTCCGCTTCCGCACCGAGGCACCCCCGGCCGCCGAGCTCAGCGCCGCGTACGACCTGGTCGTCGCCGCGGACGGGGTCAACAGCCGCACCCGCGCCGCCCACGCCGACGCGTTCGGCCCGCACATCGAGGAGCACCGCAACCGCTACATCTGGCTCGCCGCCGACTTCGCCTTCGACGCCTTCCGCTTCGAGATCGCGGAGACCGAGCACGGGGTCATGCAGCTGCACGGCTACCCCTTCGACGCGGAGCGCTCCACCGTCATCGTCGAGATGCGCGAGGAGGTGTGGCGGGCCGCCGGGTTCGCGGACACCGACGTACGCGCATCGATCGACACCTGCGCCAAGATCTTCGCCGACGCGCTCGGCGGACGCGGCCTGACCTCCAACAACTCCGCCTGGCTCACCTTCCGCACGGTCGTCAACGACCGCTGGTCGCACGGCAACCTCGTCCTCATCGGCGACGCCGCGCACACCGCGCACTTCTCCATCGGCTCCGGCACCAAGCTCGCCGTCGAGGACGCCCTCGCCCTCGCCGCCTGCCTACACGAGCACCCCACCACCGAGGCGGCCCTCAAGGCGTACGAGGCGGAGCGGCGGCCCGTCGTCGCCTCCACACAGCGCGCGGCGCGGGCCAGTCTCGCCTGGTTCGAGGAGCTCGGCCGCTATCTCGACCAGCCGCCGCTCCAGTTCGCCTTCAACCTGCTCACCCGCAGCCGCCGCGTCACGCACGACAACCTGCGGCTGCGCGACCCCGGCTTCACCGAGTCCGTCGAGCGCGAGTTCGGCTGCCCCGAGGGCACGCCGCCGATGTTCACCTCGTTCGCACTGCGCGGACTCGCCCTGCGCAACCGGGTCGTCGTCTCGCCCATGGACATGTACTCGGCGGTCGACGGCGTCCCCGGCGACTTCCACCTCGTCCACCTCGGCGCGCGGGCGCTCGGCGGCGCGGGGCTCGTCATGACGGAGATGGTGTGCGTCAGCCCCGAAGGCCGCATCACCCCCGGCTGCGCGGGCCTCTACACCGACGAGCAGGCCGCCGCCTGGGCCCGGATCGCCGACTTCGTGCACGCGCAGTCGCCCGGCACCGGGATCGGCCTCCAGCTCGGCCACTCGGGCCGCAAGGGCTCCACCCGCCTCATGTGGGAGGGCATGGACGAGCCCCTGCCCTCCCCGAACGACAACTGGCCCGTGGTGGCCCCCTCGCCCCTGCGCTACAAGCCGGACAACCAGCTCCCGCGCGAGCTCTCCGTCCCCGAACTGGACGCGATCCGCGAGGAGTTCACGGCCGCCGCCCGGCGCGCGGCCCGCGCCGGATTCGACCTCCTCGAACTCCACTGCGCGCACGGCTACCTGCTGTCCAGCTTCCTCTCACCGCTCACCAACCGCCGCACGGACGCCTACGGAGGTTCCCTGGAGGCCCGGCTGAAGTTCCCGCTGGAGGTCTTCGACGCGGTGCGCGAGGTCTGGCCCGAGGACCGGCCCATGACCGTCCGGATCTCCGCGACGGACTGGGCCGAGGGAGGACTCGACGGGGACGACGCGGTCGCCGTCGCCCGGGCCTTCGCCGCGCACGGGGCCGACGCGATCGACGTCTCCACGGGGCAGGTCGTCGCGGAGGAACGCCCCGCGTACGGGCGCTCCTACCAGGTGCCCTACGCGGACCGGATCCGCAACGAGGCGGGCGTTCCCGTCATCGCCGTCGGGGCGATCTCGTCGTGGGACGACGTGAACTCGCTCGTCCTCGCGGGGCGGACGGATCTGTGCGCGCTCGGGCGGCCGCATCTGTACGACCCGCACTGGACGCTGCACGCGGCTGCGGAGCAGGGGTATTCGGGGCCCGGCGCGGTGTGGCCGGCGCCTTACCGTGCGGGTAGCCGCCGCCCCCAGACGGGCCGCCTGGACGCGCCCAAGCCCCGACTGGTCCTGCCTGGCTGAGCGATCGTTGCGGGGTGCGGGTGGGTGGGGGCTGGTCGCGGGGGGGGGGGGGGCCCCCCCCGCGCCACCCCCACCGGGGGGCGGCGGGCCCCCCGAGGGGGGCC
>NZ_JBITJS010000017.1:188213-212351 GCF_044460245.1 Streptomyces sp. NPDC050145
GCCGGGCCGCCGGCCCGCCCCCACCCCCCCAGGGGCGGGGGCGGGGGGTGGGGGGTTGGGGGGGGGGGGGGGGGGGGGGGCTGGTCGCGCAGTTCCCCGCGCCCCTGAAATGCACGCCCTTCGGGCGGCATTTCCCCGATGAGATGGCGCACGAAGTGCGCATCTCAGGGGCGCGGGGAACTGCGCGAGAAGCCCCACCGGCCCACACCCCGCGACGAGACCTAACCCCCCGCGGCGCGCACGTATCCCGCCGCCGCATCGCGCAGCAACCCGTCCAGCGCCCGGAAGACCTCGAACGCCCGCACCCCCGGCCAGTCCACCGGCAACAACTCCCGCGGCAACCCCGGATCCGCGTAAGGAAGATGCCGCCAGGAGTCCAGGGCCAGCAGATGATCCCGGTAGGCGAGGCGCGGGTCGGCGACCGGGCGCCCCTCCCAGGCCCGCAGCACCCCTTCCTGCTCCCCGAGGAACGCCTCGTACAGCTTCGCGAGGGCCGGCAGATCCCACCAGCGGGCCACCGCCTCGGCCGTCGCCGCGAACCCCAGATGCTCGCCCCGGAACAGATCGACGTACCCGGCGCAGCCGATCCGTTCGAGCGTGTGCCGCGTCTCCTCGTACAGCCCGGCGGGCGCCAGCCACACGCCGGGCGCCGCCGTGCCGAACCCCAGCCCGCTGAGCGTCGACCGCAGCACGTGCCGCCGAGCCCGCTGGGACTCCGGCACGGAGAACACCGCGAGGACCCAGCCCTCGCCCGCCTCCGGCGTCCCGTAGACCCGTCGGTCGCCGTCGTCGAGGAGCTGGCGGGCGTCGTCGGACAGGGCGTACGCGGCGGCGCCCGCCTCGGTGCGGGCGGGCACGAGGAGGCCGCGCCGCTTGAGCCGGGAGACCGCCGAGCGGACCGACGGCGCGTCGACCCCGGCCGCGCCGAGCAGCCGGATCAGTTCGGCGACGGGCACGGGCCCGGGGAAGTCCCGCCCGTGCGCTCCGTACAGAGTGACGATGAGGGACCGCGGGGTGTGGACGGTGGGGACGGGCTGCTCGGACACGTGATCACTGTACGGTCCGCCCTGCTCGCGCACGCCGGGATCACTCCGCGTCCGGGGCCGCCCCGCCGCCCGGCTCCCGCAGCCGGAACCGCTGCAGCTTCCCCGTCGCCGTACGCGGCAGCGCGTCCAGGAACTCGATGACGCGCGGGCACTTGTACGGCACCAGCTCCGCCTTCACGAACTCGCGCAGCGCCTCCGGATCGCGGCGCGCGCCCGGCCGCAGCACGACGTGCGCGACGGCGATCTGCCCGCGCGCCTCGTCGGGCCGCGCCACGACCGCCACCTCCGTCACATCGGGATGCTTGAGCAGCGCGTCCTCGACCTCGGGCCCCGGGATGTTGTAACCCGCCGAGATGATCATGTCGTCGGCGCGGGCGAGATAGCGGAAGTAGCCGTCGGGCTCACGGACATAGGTGTCCCCGGTGACGTTCCAGCCGTGCCGTACGTACGTGGTCTGCCGCTCGTCGGCGAGATAGCGACAGCCGACCGGCCCGCGCACCGCGAGCAACCCGGGTTCCCCGTCCGGGAGTTCGGCGCCCGCCGCGTCCACGATCCGGGCCTGCCAGCCGGGCACGGGCACGCCCGTGGTGCCGGGCCGGATCGCCTCGTCGGCCGCCGAGATGAAGATGTGCAGCAGCTCGGTCGCGCCGATCCCGTTGATGATGCGCAGCCCGGTCGCCTCGTGCCAGGCCTCCCACGTGGCCGCCGGCAGGTTCTCCCCGGCGGAGACGCAGCGCCGCAGCGAGGACACGTCGTGCGGTCCCGCGGCCATCTCGGCGAGCATCGCGCGGTACGCGGTCGGCGCCGTGAACAGCACCGACACCCGGTGCTCGGCGATCGCCGGCAACAGTTGGCGCGGGCCCGCCTGTTCGAGCAGCAGCGCACTGGCGCCCGCCCGGAGCGGGAAGATCACGAGGCCGCCGAGACCGAAGGTGAAGCCGAGCGGCGGGCTGCCCGCGAACACGTCGTCCGGGGTGGGCCGCAGGACGTGTCGCGAGAACGTGTCGGCGATCGCGAGCACGTCCCGGTGGAAGTGCATGCAGCCCTTGGGTCGGCCCGTCGTCCCGGACGTGAACGCGATGAGCGCGACGTCGTCCGAGGCCGTCTCCACCGCCTCGTACGCGTCGGGCTTCCCGGCGGCCAGGCTGAGCAGGTCGTCGGGGCCGTCCCCGCCGAACGTGGCGATCCGCAGCCCCGGGACCTCGGCCTTGAGCAGGTCGTCCACCGCGCGGGCGTCGCACAGCGCGTGCCCGACCCGCGCGATCTCGCACATCGTGGCCAGCTCGGCGGACCGCTGCTGCGCCAGCACTGTCACGGCCACCCCGCCCGCCTTCATCACGGCGAGCCAACAGGCCGCCAGATGCCGGGTGGTGGGGCCGCGCAGCAGCACCCGGTTGCCCGGGACGACGCCGAGGTCGTCGGTCAGGACGTGCGCGATCCGGTCGACGGTCGCCTTCAACTCCCCGTACGTCCACGGCGGTTCGCCGGGGGAGTGGAAGGCCGGCCGGTCCGCCCCGAACCGCTCCGCCGTCGCGTCGAGCAGCTCGGCCCCGCAGTTCAGTCGCTGCGGGTACCGGAGCTCGGGCAGCTCGAAGGCGAGCCCCGGCCACAGCTCGGCGGCCGGCAGATGGTCGCGGGCGAACGTGTCCGTGTACGCCGAGGGCGACAGCGGGGGCGGAGCGGTGGACGGGCCGGACTGCGGATCGTGCGGTGCGGACGGTGAGGTCATCGCCGGGCGCCCCCTTGCCGTGTGGGCCCGCACGCCGGATGGGCGCGCCGGGCCGTCGCGTTCACGCGACTGCTGATGGCCGGATGTCGGTTGGTCGCACATCGAGCGTATCGTGATGGTGACGACAGTCAACGGGGCGCGATACGGTTCCCGGGAAGCCGAGGGTGCTCGACCGGGAGGAGCAAGGCCGTATGGGGTCATTCTCACTCGAACCGTCACAGGTCGCCTGGTGCGCCGAGATTCGCGAGCTCGCCGCGCGGCATCTCGTCCCGCTCGCCGAGAAGGCCGAGCCGGGCCGGATCGATCGCCCGCTCGTCGCCGAACTGGGCCGCCTGGGTCTCCTCGACCGCCTCTTCACCTCCGGCGCGCTCGACCTGTGCCTGATGCGCGAGTCGCTGGCCCGGGTCTGCACGGAGGCCGAGACCGCCCTCGCCCTCCAAGGCCTCGGCGCCCACCCCGTGCACGCCCACGGCAGCGACGCACTGCGCGCCCGCTGGCTGCCGGAGGTCACCGCGGGCCGCGCCGTGGCCGCGTTCGCGCTGAGCGAGCCGGGCGCGGGCTCGGACGCCGCCGCGCTCTCCCTCGCCGCCGAACCGGACGGCCTCGACGCCTGGCGCCTGACCGGCGAGAAGTGCTGGATCTCGAACGCGCCGGAGGCCGACCTCTACACGGTCTTCGCCCGCACCACCCAGGGCGCGGGCGCCCGCGGCGTCACCGCGTTCCTCGTCCCCGCCGACCGCCCCGGCCTGACCGGCGAGCCCCTCGACATGCTCTCCCCGCACCCCATCGGCGCCCTCGCCTTCGACGGCGTCCCCGTCACCCGGGCCGACCTGCTCGGCGAGGTCGACGCCGGCTTCCGCGTCGCGATGGGCACCCTGAACCTCTTCCGCCCCAGCGTCGGCGCGTTCGCCGTCGGCATGGCCCAGGCCGCCCTGGACGCGACCCTCGCCCACACGGCCTCCCGCCAGGCCTTCGGCGGCCCGCTCGCGAACCTCCAGACCGTCGCCCACCAGGTCGCCGACATGGCCCTGCGCGTCGAATCGGCCCGCCTCATGGTCTATGCGGCCGCCTCCTCCTACGACGAGGGCGCGGACGACGTCCCCCGCACCGCCGCGATGGCCAAACTCCTCGCCACGGAGACCGCCCAGCACGTCGTCGACACCGCGGTCCAGCTCCACGGCGCCCGCGCCCTGCGCCGCGGTCACCTCCTCGAACACCTCTACCGCGAGGTCCGCGCCCCCCGCATCTACGAGGGTGCCTCCGAGGTCCAACGCGCCATCATCGCCAAGGAGTTGTACGCCCCTCTGCGAAAGGCCGCCCAGTGACGGAAGTCGAGCACCCCCACCCTTCCCACCTCGACCGGGTGAACCCCCCGACCCTCTCCCCGCCCACCGGCTTCTCCCACGCGGTCGTCGCCACCGGCACCCGCCTGGTCCTCCTCGCCGGCCAGACCGCCCTGGACGCGGATGGCAAGATCGTCGGCGACACCCTCCCCGCCCAGTTCACCCAGGCCCTCACCAACCTCCTGACCGCGCTGCGGGAATCCGGCGGCACCCCCGCCGACCTCGCTCGCGTCACCGTCTACACGACCGACGTCGCCGCCTACCGCACCCACGCCCGCGAACTGGGCCGCATCTGGCGCGACCTGGCCGGCCGCGACTACCCGGCGATGGCCGTCATCGGCGTCGTCCGCCTGTGGGACGAGGAGGCGATGGTCGAGATCGACGGCATGGCGATGCTGCCGTAGAAGGCCATCTGAGTCCTCTTCGGCCGGACCTTGATCGACTGGTGGCTGTCGGGGCGCGGGCTTATTTTCGAGGGGTGGGCCGAACGGCCCACGGGTCCTCACACGAGGGCGATGCGCGATGACACATCCCGAGCCCGCGACACCAGCAGCGACCGCCGCCCCACCGAAGGGCGACGGCAAGGGCATCGCCCTGTTCGTGATCGCCTCCTGCCAGCTCATGGTCGTGCTCGACATCACGATCGTGAACATCGCGCTCCCGCACATCCAGGACGCGCTCGACTTCTCGACCACGAACCTGTCCTGGGTGGTCAACGCGTACACGCTGACCTTCGGCGGACTGCTGCTGCTCGGCGGCCGCACCGGTGACATTCTCGGCCGCCGCCGCGTCTTCATCTTCGGCGTGCTCCTCTTCGGCCTCGCCTCCCTGCTCTGCGGAGTCGCCCAGGCCGAATGGCAGCTGCTCGCCGCCCGCGCCTTGCAGGGGGTCGGCGGCGCCATCGCCTCGCCGACCTCGCTCTCGCTGATCACCACGAACTTCGACGAAGGGCCCGAACGCAACCGGGCCTTCGGTGTGTTCGCGGGTGTCTCGGCCGCCGGCGGTGCGATCGGCCTCCTCGCCGGCGGCGTCCTCGTCGAATGGCTCGACTGGCGCTGGATCTTCTTCGTCAACGTGCCGATCGCCCTGCTCATCGCCTTCCTCACCCCGCGGCACGTCAAGGAGTCCGAACGGCACCCCGGCCACTTCGACTTCCTGGGCGCGCTCACCTCCACCCTCGGCATGGTGGCGCTCGTCTACGGCTTCATCCGCGCCGCGCAGGAGGGCTGGCGGGACGCCCTGACCCTCACGTCGTTCGGCGTCGCGGTCGTCCTGCTGATCACGTTCATCCTGATCGAGCGGAGATCGCGGCAGCCCATCACCCCGCTGCACATGTTCGCCGACCGCAACCGCGCGGGCACGTACGGCATCATGCTCTGCCTCGCCGCGGCGATCTTCGGGATGTTCTTCTTCCTGACCCTGTTCGTGCAGAGCGTCCTCGACTTCAGCCCGCTCCAGGCCGGCCTGGCGTTCCTGCCGGTCAGCGCGGTGGTCGCGGTGGCGGCCGGGTTCACCTCGCAGGGGCTGCCCAAGTACGGGCCGAAACCGTTCATGGCGTTCGGCTCGCTCTTCCTGGCCGCCGGCCTGTCCTGGCTGACGTTCACCGACGTCCACTCCACCTATGCGGGCTCGATCCTCGGCCCGATGCTGGTGTTCAGTCTCGGCATGGGCCTGCTGTTCGTCTCCCTGACCCTGATGGCGCTGTCGAACGTCGCGCCGCACGAGGTGGGCGCCGCGTCCGGCCTGCTCAACGCGACCCAGCAGGTGGGCGGTTCGCTGGGCCTGTCCATCCTCGTCACCGTCTTCGGCACGGCGAGCAACAACGAGGCCCACACCCAGGTCCCGGCCTTCCTCGCGCAGGCGACCCCGCTGGAGAAGGCCCAGTTCGCCCGCACCGGCCGCCTCCCCTCACCCTGGGGCGACCAGGTCCTCGCCTCGGGTGTCTCGGCCGGCTTCATCGTGGCCGCCGCGTTCGCGGTCGTGGCCCTGATCATCTCCCTCACGGCCATCCAGGTCCGGCCGTCCGACATCGAACGCCTCAAGGGAGGCGCGGGACCACCGGGGGCGGGCTGACCGAGCCGGCACCCCAGTCGAACACCGGGGCGCCGCCGCCCTCCTCCGCGAACGACACCGAGGGCGCGGCGCCCCGAAGCCCGAGCGCCTCCCGCAGAAACCCGCTCATCGCCAACGCCGCGACCTCGCACCGGTAGTCGGCCACCGGATACCGCAACTCATGCACCTCGACGACCAGCCCGTCCGGGTGCGAGGCCATCATCTCGGGCCCGTGCAACGCGGCCCCGAACGCCAACCAGGCACAGTCCTCCCAATACAGGGGAGCGCCGGGAAGGGCGAGCGAGACCTTGCCATGGACGGTCAGCGCCCCGTTCCCGCTCCACGCCGCCGCGCCCCGCCGCACCACCTCACCCGTGAGATCAGCAGCAAACCCAAAGCCCCCACGGCGCGCCCGAAACCTGTACGTCCGCACCATGCGGCCCCGCCTCCTCGCTAGTCTTCGCCCCTGCACACTGGTCAACGAGCAAGCGGGGGAGGCCGGTTCCGGACCATGTCACTGTTCGCCCTCTTCGGACCGCCGGCCGTCACGCTCCTTCTCATGGTCATCGGCACGCTGCCGTACGCGTGGTGGGTGACGAGGAAGAAGCCCTCGCAGCCGGCCCGCTGGGCCGTGCTCGGCGGCGCGGTCGCCCTCGCCGCCTACGGGGGCCGGAACCGGCTACGGGCTGGCGTTCGTCCGCCCGCTCGACCTCTGCGCGGACACCGACGGCTCCGGGGCACACACCGACGCGTGGCGGGAGGCCGCACTGACCTCGGTGCGCGTGGAGGCCTTTCCACCGGCCGTCACCTGCTCGTGGTCGGACGGCGCCACGAGCGCCGCGGTGTGGCCCGGGGCCACGTTCCTGCTCTGCGCCGGTCTGGCCTGTTCGGCGGTCTGCGTCGGCCTGCTGCTCAGACGCCGACGCGCCACCACCAAGCGCACCCGATCGTACGTCCGGACGTGACACACACCCCGGGTCCCTCCTGACCCGGCGCCGGGCGGTCAGGCTTCGGGTCTGAACCGCTCGTCGTCCAGGAGATCCCGCAGGTAGTCGTGCAGCTCGGCCGGTAGATCGCGGGTGCGGAGCTGCTCCAGGTGCGCCAGGTGGGCCCGCCGCACCTGACCGGTGAACGTCAGCTCGAAGATCGCGTGCAACTGGGCCTCGAGCGCCACGAGATCCCGCTCCTCGGCCGCGCCGGCGGCGAGGGCGGTCACCAAAGTGGTGACCTCGCCGGGCTGATACGCGCGGATCAGATCGGTGACCCGGTCGGCGCCCAGCGCACGCGTGCGTGGGTTCGCCGCCACGATCTCCCGCAGCAGCGCGACGAGTTGCCGAGACTCCATGGGCGTCCCTTCTGTTGCCCTTCCGGTGCGGGTCCTGGCCACCGTCCCGTTCCCGAATCTCGATTGTCCCGTGGGCGGGCCGGTGCGAGGATTCCGGGGTTTCCAAGGGGAGGGGCCGAGGGGTATTGGCTGTGTTCGTCTGCGCGGAGTGTGGTGCCGGGCTCACCGCGGAGGTGCTCCGGGTCGTCCTGCCGGCCCACGCGCATCAGAGTTACGGGAACGGCGTGCAGCTGCCCGTGCTGATGGAGGCGGGGACGTACGCCGTGGATCCGGAGCCGTGGGGGCCGCCGTGGCGGACGTGGGACGAGCTCGCCCCGGGAGAGGCCGCGCGGCGCGGTGTGCACCTGCCGGAGCCGCGGCTGTCGGACGCCCCGGCCGGCGCGGTCGTCGTCGCGCCCGGTGACACGCGCGGCACCCGGTTGATCCCCGGGAAGAGCGACGGGGCCTGCTGCGGACTGGACGGCCGTGACGGCCCGAACATGGCCTGCGCCTCCTGCGCGGCGCCCGTGGCGACCCGGGTCGACGACTGCTCGCTCTGGCAGGCGGTGTGGCTCCTATCGGGCGCCGTGCGCCGCGTTCCCACCGAAGGGGACGCGGCCGAACCTCTGGCCTGGGAGCGGGTGATGGCCCAGGCGCAGCCCTCGGTCCCGTTCGAACCGATCGCGACCTGGGGCGGCGGACGATTCGGGACAGGGCACTACTGGTCGTGGAACCCCCGGTGGGAAGCCGCGGCCGGGCAGGCGCTGGCCCACCTGATCGCGGCCTCCGAGGGGGAGCCGCTGGCGGTCCCGGACGGCCTGACCGCGCAGGTGTTCCGGCGCGGCCTCGACGCGCTGCTGCCCGCCGGCCCGCCCGCGCGCCGTGCCGTACTGGCAGGACCCGGGCTGCCCGCGCCGGAGGGCGCCGCGGACGTGCTCCTCGTCCCGGTCCATCCACAGACCGGAGAAGAGTGGACACCGCCCCGTGCCGCCCGCTCGGCGTACCGGGTGCCGCTGCCCGTCGACGTGTGGCTGGCCCTGGTCCGCCCGCAACCGCGCGGGCCCGTACCGGAACCGGTGTCGGGCGGTCTGCCCCCGCTCGTACGGTGCGACTACCCGATCCCGCCGGGCGGGCGCGGGCACTTCTGGGTGGACCGATGGGTGTTCCGGCGCACCGCGGCACGGCTGCCCGCCGCACGCAGCCCGTGGTTCCGCGAGGTGATCGAGCACCGCGCGGAACACGGGCGGAGCCACGGCCTGTTCTAGCTCCGGCGCGGCCGAGCGGCGCGGCCGGAGCGGGGCGGCTCAGATGTCGCGGAAGATCTCGATCTGCGCGCCCACCGAGTTGAGCCGCTCCGCCAGATCCTCGTAACCCCGGTTGATGACATACACGTTGCGCAGCACCGACGTGCCGTCCGCCGCCATCATGGCGAGGAGGACGACGACCGCGGGGCGCAGCGCCGGCGGGCACATCATCTCGGCGGCGCGCCAGCGGGTCGGGCCCTCGACCAGGACGCGGTGGGGGTCCAGGAGCTGGAGGCGGCCGCCGAGGCGGTTGAGGTCGGTGAGGTAGATCGCGCGGTTGTCGTAGACCCAGTCGTGGATGAGGGTCTTGCCCTGGGCGGCGGCCGCGATCGCCGCGAAGAACGGCACGTTGTCGATGTTCAGGCCCGGGAACGGCATCGGGTGGATCTTGTCGATCGGCGCCTCCAGCTTGGAGGGGCGGACCGTCAGGTCGACCAGGCGCGTGCGGCCGTTGTCGGCGACGTACTCCGTGGAGCGGTCGTGGTCGAGGCCCATCTCCTCCAGGACGGCCAGCTCGATCTCCAGGAACTCGATCGGGACGCGGCGCACGGTGAGTTCGGACTCGGTGACGACGGCCGCGGCCAGCAGGCTCATCGCCTCGACCGGGTCCTCGGAGGGGGAGTAGTCGACGTCGACGTCGATGTGCGGGACACCGTGCACGGTCAGCGTCGTCGTGCCGATGCCGTCGACGCGGACGCCGAGCGCCTCCAGGAAGAAGCAGAGGTCCTGGACCATGTAGTTGGACGAGGCGTTGCGGATGACGGTCGTGCCGTCGTGGCGGGCCGCGGCGAGCAGCGCGTTCTCCGTCACGGTGTCGCCGCGCTCGGTCAGCACGATCGGGCGGTCCGGGGCCACGTCCGGCTGGACCTCGGCGTGGTAGAGCCCCTCGGTCGCCGTGATGTCGAGCCCGAAACGGCGCAGCGCGATCATGTGCGGCTCGATCGTGCGGGTGCCGAGGTCGCAGCCGCCCGCGTACGGCAGCTTGAAGTGGTCCAGGCGGTGCAGCAGCGGGCCGAGGAACATGATGATCGAGCGGGTGCGGCGGGCCGCCTCCGCGTCGATCGACCCCATGTCGATCGTGGCCGGCGGCACGATCTCCAGGTCGACGCCGTCGTTGATCCAGCGGGTGCGCACGCCGATGGAGTTGAGGACCTCGAGGAGCCGGTAGACCTCCTCGATGCGGGCGACGCGGCGCAGTACCGTGCGGCCCTTGTTGAGGAGGGAGGCGCAGAGCAGCGCCACGCACGCGTTCTTGCTCGTCTTGACGTCGATGGCGCCGGACAGGCGGCGGCCGCCGACGACCCGCAGGTGCATCGGGCCCGAGTAGCCGAGCGACACGATCTCGCTGTCGACGGCCTCGCCGATCCGCGCGATCATCTCAAGGCTGATGTTCTGGTTGCCGCGCTCGATGCGGTTGACGGCGCTCTGGCTGGTTCCGAGTGCCTCGGCCAACTGTGCCTGCGTCCAGCCCCGGTGCTGCCGGGCGTCACGGATGAGCTTGCCGATGCGTACGAGGTAGTCGTCTGCCATAGCGGCAGGTTATCTCAGATATGAGATGACGCATTCCGTGGGGCCCGTTCGGGTGAAGGGGCTTGACGGAGCCTCAGCGACCGCACTCGTGACCGATGGGGCCGATGTGACCTTAGTGGCGGAAGTGGATGATTACGGTCATATGCGGACTTGACGGAGTGTCGCGCCGACAGGAATGCGACAGGAACGCCTACTACGGCAGCGCCCGGCGTCAGGCATCCGTCACACAGCCCACCGCACAGCCCCGCTCCCGGAACCGTCTCCGCATCGCCGCCGCCGCATCCTCCCGCCGCGCGTACACAAACCCGAAGTGCCCCCGCATCAACTCCAGCGCCGCGTCCACCCGCACGATCGCCGGCTCCCCGGGCCCCGCCCGCCGCCGCGCCTCCGCGATCGCCATGTCGCAGGCCCGCTTCAGCGCCACCGGATACCGACGCCGTTCGGCCGCGTGCGCGCGCCGCACGTTGAAGGGCCGCCTCGCCCGACCACCCGCCAGCAGGCCGAGCGCGACGAGGCCGACCCCGGCGGCCGCCACGAGTGCGCCGAGCGTCACATTCACGGTCCACCCCCTGCGGGGGAGGGTAGCCCTGCCGTATATCTCTTGGCCGCACGTACATGTCCGCACGCGAAAGGACTCCGATGGTGACCAGTCGTCCCCGGGCGCGTGGAGGCCGCGGTGCACTCGTGGCCTGCACCTTGGTGCTCGCCACCGCGGGCTGCGGCTCGGGCGGCGGAGGGGCCGCGTCGCCGACGCCCGGGTACATCGCGCGCGCGGAGCAGCTCTGCGGAGGTTCTGTGCTGTCGAAGGGCGCCGGTGAGGCCCTCGAAGTGATCACTGGGGCCGACCGGTTCGAACCCACGAACAAGAAGACCACCGTCGCGGCCGCCGCCGCGAAACTGTCCCGCGCGTCCGTCTCTACGACCGTGGCGAGAGGGGAGATCTGCGGCATCTTCACATCTGCCGATGCCCGGGTCGACCGCCTGCGCGTCCGCTGGCGCATGGAGGACAGCGGCCCGGACGGGCCGTCCGCCTCGAAGTTCACCCTGTTCCCGATGGGCGACCGGGCCGGTGGGGCGACCGACCGCGCCTTCGTTTCCTTCTCCTGTCATGCCAACGGCGTGCCCGTCGCCATACCCGACCACATCACTGTCGAAGTTGAGAACCCGGACGTGTTCAAGGAGCCCGAAGGTGACCCCCAGAGTCTGAAGCGCGCCTACGTCACCGTCGCCCACTCCTTCTCCCTGGCCCTGGCCAAGCAGCTCCGCTGTGTCGATGACGGCGACCTGAAGGCGACACCCTCCCTGTAGCACTGGTGGAGCGGCGGGTGGCGTACGACGATGGAACGGCGCCGCTTGATGGCACCGGCGGGTGATGTACTAGAGTTATCTCGACATCGAGATATCTGCCGAGGCGTGCCGCAGTCGCGCGACCTCGCCGCCCCGAGGGTAAGGGTTACCTAACTAAGCCTTACCTTAGCGGATCGGCGAGCACGTCGTGTCGGCAGGATGTGGTGGAACGCGCACATATATGAAGGAGACTGTCGTGTCGGCGAACAGCTTCGACGCCCGCAGCACGCTGCGCGTGGGCGACGAGTCGTACGAGATCTTCAAGCTGGACAAGGTCGAGGGCTCCGCGCGCCTCCCTTACAGCCTGAAGGTTCTCCTGGAGAACCTGCTCCGCACCGAGGACGGCGCGAACATCACCGCCGACCACATCCGTGCCCTCGGCAACTGGGACTCGCAGGCCCAGCCCGCCCAGGAGATCCAGTTCACGCCGGCCCGCGTGATCATGCAGGACTTCACCGGTGTCCCGTGTGTCGTGGACCTCGCGACCATGCGTGAGGCCGTCGCGGCCCTCGGCGGCGACCCGGCGAAGATCAACCCGCTCTCCCCGGCCGAGATGGTCATCGACCACTCCGTCATCGCCGACAAGTTCGGCACGAGCGACGCCTTCAAGCAGAACGTGGACCTGGAGTACGGCCGCAACCGCGAGCGGTACCAGTTCCTGCGCTGGGGCCAGACGGCCTTCGACGACTTCAAGGTCGTCCCGCCGGGCACCGGCATCGTGCACCAGGTCAACATCGAGAAGCTGGCCCGCACGGTCATGGTCCGTAACGGCCAGGCCTACCCCGACACCCTGGTCGGCACCGACTCGCACACCACGATGGTCAACGGCCTGGGCGTCCTGGGCTGGGGCGTCGGCGGCATCGAGGCCGAGGCCGCCATGCTCGGCCAGCCGGTCTCCATGCTGATCCCGCGCGTCGTCGGCTTCAAGCTGACGGGCGAGCTCCCGGCCGGCACCACCGCCACCGACCTGGTCCTCACGATCACCGAGATGCTGCGCAAGCACGGCGTCGTCGGCAAGTTCGTCGAGTTCTACGGTGAGGGCGTCGCCGCCACCTCCCTGGCCAACCGCGCCACCATCGGCAACATGTCGCCGGAGTTCGGCTCCACCGCCGCGATCTTCCCGATCGACGACGAGACCCTGAACTACCTGCGTCTGACCGGCCGTGACGCCCAGCAGGTCGCGCTCGTCGAGGCGTACGCCAAGGAGCAGGGCCTCTGGCTGGACCCGGCCGCCGAGCCGGACTTCTCCGAGAAGCTCGAGCTGGACCTCTCCACGGTCGTCCCGTCGATCGCCGGCCCGAAGCGCCCGCAGGACCGCATCGTCCTCGCCAACGCCGCCCAGCAGTTCGCCGTCGACGTGCGCAACTACGTCGCCGACGACGACGAGGCGGGCAAGGAGTCCTTCCCGGCCTCCGACGCCCCGGCGAACCACCCCAACGGCGCCCCGTCGAAGCCGGTCACCGTGACCGCCCCCGACGGCTCGACGTACGAGATCGACCACGGCGCCGTCACCGTCGCCGCGATCACCTCCTGCACCAACACGTCGAACCCGTACGTGATGGTCGCCGCCGCGCTCGTCGCGAAGAAGGCCGTCGAGAAGGGCCTGACCCGCAAGCCGTGGGTCAAGACCACCCTCGCCCCGGGCTCGAAGGTCGTCACCGACTACTTCGACAAGGCCGGTCTGACGCCGTACCTCGACAAGGTCGGCTTCAACCTGGTCGGCTACGGCTGCACCACCTGCATCGGCAACTCGGGCCCGCTGCCCGAGGAGGTCTCGAAGGCCGTCAACGACCACGACCTGGCCGTGACGTCCGTCCTCTCCGGTAACCGGAACTTCGAGGGCCGCATCAACCCCGACGTCAAGATGAACTACCTGGCGTCCCCGCCGCTGGTCGTCGCGTACGCCATCGCTGGCTCGATGAAGGTCGACATCACCAAGGACGCCCTCGGCACGGACCAGGACGGCAAGCCGGTCTACCTGTCCGACCTGTGGCCCTCCGAGGCCGAGGTCAACGACGTCGTGGCCAACGCCATCGGCGAGGACATGTTCGACAAGTCCTACGAGGACGTCTTCGCGGGCGACGCCCAGTGGCAGGCCCTGTCGATCCCGACCGGCAACACCTTCGAGTGGGACGCCGAGTCCACCTACGTCCGCAAGCCCCCGTACTTCGAGGGCATGGGCATGGAGCCGGCCCCGGTCGCCGACATCTCCGGCGCCCGCGTCCTGGCCAAGCTGGGCGACTCGGTCACCACCGACCACATCTCGCCCGCCGGCGCCATCAAGGCCGACACCCCGGCCGGCCAGTACCTCACCGAGCACGGTGTGGAGCGTCGTGACTTCAACTCCTACGGCTCGCGCCGAGGCAACCACGAGGTCATGATCCGCGGCACGTTCGCCAACATCCGCCTGCGCAACCAGATCGCGCCGGGCACCGAGGGCGGCTACACCCGCGACTTCACGCAGGCCGACGCGCCGGTGTCGTTCATCTACGACGCCTCGCAGAACTACCAGGCCGCCGGCACCCCGCTGGTCATCCTGGGCGGCAAGGAGTACGGCTCCGGCTCGTCCCGCGACTGGGCCGCCAAGGGCACCGCGCTCCTCGGCGTCAAGGCCGTCATCACCGAGTCGTACGAGCGCATCCACCGCTCGAACCTCATCGGCATGGGCGTCCTGCCGCTCCAGTTCCCGGCCGGCCAGAACGCCGACTCGCTCGGCCTGACCGGCGAGGAGACCTTCTCCATCGCCGGCGTCACCGAGCTCAACAACGGCACCACGCCGAGCACGGTCAAGGTCACCACCGACACGGGCGTCGAGTTCGACGCGGTCGTCCGCATCGACACCCCCGGTGAGGCCGACTACTACCGCAACGGCGGCATCATGCAGTACGTGCTGCGCAACCTGATCCGCAAGTAGGCATCAGGCCCAGCAGGGCGGTCGAGGGCCGCATCCCCGGTGACGGGGGTGCGGCCCTCCGCCTTGGGTCAGCGGTACCGGTAGACGATCCGGCCGCGCGTCAGGTCGTAGGGGCTGACCTCCACGAGCACCCGGTCGAACGGCAGGATCTTGATGTAGTTCTTCCGGATCTTGCCGCTGATGTGCGCCAGCACCGTGTGCCCGCTCTTCAGCTCCACCTGGAACTTGGCGTCGCGCAGGCACTCCATGACGGTGCCCTCGATCTCGATACCGCGGTTCGTCTTCGACATCAGCGGAGCACCATTTCCACGTTGCCGCCGGCGCGCTCGGCGCCGACGCTCTCGAACAGGGCCAGGGCCGCCTCGTTGCGCTCGCCGACCTCGGCGGACACCGACTCGGCCCCGGACGCGTGCAGGGAGCCGAGCACCTCGGCGAGCAGCGCCCGCGCGACCCCCCGGCGCCAGCAGTCGGCCCGGACGGCGAGGAGCCCGATCCGCGGCTGCCGCGGCACCGGTGCGAGCCGGAGCAGTCCCACGTAGCGCCCGGACTCCTGCGCCACCGTGTACTTCGTCGGGTCCGTCACGACGGCGTCGTCGAGGCGGGGCAGCACCTCGGCCGGCATCTCCTGCCAGCCGACCGAGGCCCCGACCTCGTCCCGGACCGCACGGTCCAGTTCGCGCAGCGGGTCCCGCTGCGGAGCGCCGAAGGGGAGGAGCGTCACGCCCGACGGTGGACGGACCGTGCCGAGGCCGGTGACCTGCGGGTCGGTGGGAACGATGTACACGCGCTCGCGGCGCGCGGCGGTGAAACCGGCGTGCTCCCAGCGGGACACGAGGTCCGCGTCGGCCTCGTCGACCACCGTGTACAGGGGGCGGGGGAGTCCCGCGAGCACGGCCTCGACCAGCGGGCCGAAGAGCGCGTCCCGCCAGACGTCGATGCCGAGGAAGAGCCGTCCGTCGTGCCGCCGCCAGGCCTCACCACGGCCGACCACCAGGTCGTCCTCCAGCGCGTGCCACTGATGGTCGGCGACGCGCGAGATCACCGTCGAGCCGGTCTGTTCTGTTGATTCCATAGGTCTTCACCTTTTCGGGATCGCCATGTCGAAAGCGCTCCCGGGCGACCTACGTCAATCGCCTGACCGTGGGGAAAGGAGGAGCACCCACTTGCCTTCTCTGTACATGGGTCTCACCTCCAAGGGCCGCGTCACGGTTCGTGCGAGACACTAAGCGCCGTGACGCGGCCCTGTCCAACCAATTAACCGGGCAAGGGATCAGCCGAGCAGTTCCACCTCCGCCACCGTCGCCGCGCCACCCGCGAACACCAGCCGGTAGTACCGGTGTTCGCCCGGGTCGCTCACGCCGAACACCCGCGTCTGGCGGTCCCACGCGAAGGACTCACCGGAGCGCGTGTCGAGCGTCTTCCAGGACGTGCCGTCGTCCGACGCCTCCAGCTTCCAGCCCGCCGGGGCCTTCGCCCGGTCCCCGGACGTCAGCGTGTACTGCACCGCCCGAGCCCCGTCCGCGCCGACCGGCAGCTCCACCGACTCCGAACTCGTCGAGGTGGCCGAGGAGTTGTCGAACAGCGGACCCGAGCCCTTCGTGACGTCCGCGCGCGGGGCCGGCACCTTGTCGTCCTGCGTGATCGACGTCGGCGCCGCGTCCTTGCCCGTACCCCACGCCGACGGCTTGTCGCCCATCGCGAACTCGATGACGCCGCCCTTCGACACGACCGAGTGCGGGAGCGAAGTCTTCGACCAGGTCCGGCCGTTGACCTTCACGCCCTGCACGTAGACGTTCTTCGCGCTGTTCCGGGGCGCCTTGACGACGAGGTCCTCACCGTTCTCCAGATGCAGCGTCATCTTCGTGAACTGCGGGGAACCGATCGCGTACTCGCCGCTTCCCATGACGAGCGGATAGAAGCCCATCGAGGAGAAGAGGTACCAGGCGGACTGCTCGCCGTTGTCCTCGTCACCGTGGTAGCCCTGGCCGATCTCGCTGCCCGTGTACAGGCGCGAGAGCACCTCGCGGACCTTCTCCTGCGTCTTCCACGGCTGCCCGGCCGCGTCGTACATGTACGTGACGTGGTGCGCGACCTGGTTGGAGTGCCCGTACATGCCCATCCGCACGTCCCGGGCCTCCGTCATCTCGTGGATGACCCCGCCGTACGAGCCGGCGACCTCCGCCGAACCGGTCTCCGGCGTCGCGAAGTACGTGTCGAGCTTCTTCGCCAGACCGCCGCGGCCCCCGTACAGATTGGCCAGGCCCCGGCTGTCCTGGACCGCCGTGAACGCGTAGCCCCAGGCGTTCGTCTCCGTGTAGTCGTAACCCCACACGCGCGGGTCGAAGTCCTGCGACTTCACGCGCCAGTCGCCCCGGGCGTCCTTGCCCTGGAAGAAGCCGGTGCCGGCCGCCTTGCCGTCGAACATGTTCACGTAGTCGCGGGCCCGGTTCAGGAAGTACTCCGACTCCTCCCGGTACTTCTTCTCACCCGTCTTCTTGTAGAGCGCCTGGCCCATCCGTGCGATGCCGTAGTCGTTGAGGTAGCCCTCCAGCGCCCACGACAGGCCCTCGTGGGTGTCCGTCGACGTGTAGCCGAGGAACGGCGAGGTCTCCATGCCCTTGCGGCCCACGCCGGACGACGGCGGCACCACGGTCGCGTTCTTGACCGCCGCCTTGTACGCCGCCTCGGCGTCGAAGCCCTCGACGCCCTTCACGTACGCGTCGGCGAACGCCACGTCCGACGACGTGCCCGTCATCAGGTCCGCGTACCCGGGCGAGGACCAGCGCGAGATCCAGCCGCCGTCCCGGTACTGCTGCACGAACCCGTCGACCAGCTCACCCGCCTTCTCCGGGGTGAGCAGCGAGTACGCGGGCCAGGTCGTCCGGTACGTGTCCCAGAAGCCGTTGTTGACGTACGGCTTCCCCTCCACGATCTTCGCGCCGGTGTGCGTCGGGGTGTCCGGACCCGGCATCGGGGAGAACGGCGAGGCGTACTTGTACGTGCCGCCCTTGCCTCCCTTGTCGCCCTCCGAACGGACCTTCTCGAAGCCCGAGTTGGGGTACAGGTACAGCCGGTACAGCGAGGAGTAGAGCGAGGTCAGCTGGTCGTCCGTCGCGCCCTCCACCTCCACCTTCCGCATCAGGGTGTCCCACTGGGCCCGCGCCGCGTCCCGCACCTGCGCGAACGACCGCTGCTCGGGCACCTCCTGCGCCAGGTTGTCGGCCGCCTGATCGATGCTGATGAGCGAGGTCGCCAGGCGCAGCGTCACCGTGCGGTCCTTGCCCGCGTCGAAGGTGAAGTGGCCCTTCACGCCCGCCGACGCGGCCTCCTTCACCGGCTTGTCGAAGACGCCGTACACGAACAGCCGGGTCGCGCCCGTCGACAGGCCCGACTTCACGTCCGAGTAGCCGGTGACGACCCCCTTGTCCTGGTCGAGCGTGAGGCCGCCCTGCTCCGAGACGTTGTCGAAGACCACGCTCGCGTCGTCGCCCGGATAGCTGAAGCGCAGCGCCGCCGCGTGATCGGTGGGGGCCATCTCGGCCTTCACACCGTTCTCGAACGTCACGCCGTAGTAGTACGGACGGGCCGTCTCGTTCTCGTGCCGGAAGGGCAGCGCGCGGCCCGCGCGGGACGTGTCGACCGTCTTCGCCGCCGACGGCATCATCTGGAAGGTCTGGCGGTCACCCATCCACGGACTCGGCTCGTGGCTCGCCGCCAGCGCCTCCATCGTGGGCAGGTTGTCCTTGTTGTTGTCCCGCGCGTAGTCGTAGAGCCAGCTCAGCGAGCCCGCGTTGGTCACCGGCGTCCAGAAGTTGAAGCCGTGCGGGACGGCCGTCGCCGGGAAGGTGTTGCCGCGCGAGAAGCCGCCGCTGGAGTTCGTGCCGCGGGTCGTCGACGCGTAGTCGCTCAGGTGCGCCTTCGGTTCGGCGGGCTTCGCCCGCTCGATGCCGAGGTCGTCGAGCCAGCCGCGGAACTTCGCCGGACCCTTGGGGGAGTCGTACGCGACGAGGATCCGGTCGACCGTCTTCCCGGCCGCGACCGAGCCGATCCCGGAGCGCACCGCGTTCCACTGGTTCACGTACAGCCGCTTCGCCGCGCCCTGCCCCTGTGGCGTGAGGAGCCCGCCGTGGGAGTCGACGGCCTTCAGGTCGCTCAGGTAGGTGCCGTCGGTGAAGGCCAGGTCGACCGAGACGTTCGTGGCGTCGTAGTCGAGGTCCTTGTCGGCCATCTGCGGGAAGATCTTGTACGACAGCTCGGTGTCCTTCTCCACCGCCACGTCGACGTCGAACACCTTGTTGTACGAGTACGCGCGCCCGTCCGTCTTGTGCGTGCCCGCGTAGCGCAGCGCGCGCACCCCCGTGAAGCCCGCGCCCGCCTTCGCCGTCGGCGAGCCGCCCGGACCCTTGTCGACGAGGGAGAGCATGTCCTCGGGGGCCGGCGCCTGCTCGTCGCCCGTGGACAGCTGCAGGTCGGCGAGCTGCGTGATGTCCGGCGCGCCGTTGTTCTTCGTGAACTCGATCCGGAAGTGCGCGTACGCGGCCGGCTTCTCGATCGCGTACGTCTTCGTCTCGAACCGCGCCCCGAAGCTCTCCCCGGTACGGCTGTCCAGGGTGGTCCATGTCGTGCCGTCCGCCGAGCCCTTGAGGACCCAGTCCTTCGGGTCGCGCTCGTCGTGGTCGTTCGCCGAGGTCAGCGCGTACTTGCGGACCTCCACGGGGGAGTCGAGGTCGTACTCGACCCAGGCCGTCGGCGCGAAGGCCAGCCACTTCGTACTGGACTCCCCGTCGACCAGGTTCTCCTTGGTCTCCCCGCCGCCCGCGTTCTCCGCGCTGGCCCGGACCTCGGTGACGTGCCCGTTCACATTGCCGGGGATCCCGGCGACGTAGCCGCCGTCGACGCCGCTCGCGCGCTTCTTCCCGTCGGCGTCCGTGTCGACCGTGTTCAGCCAGTCCGGCGCTGGCTGGCCCGCCTCGAACGAGGAGCTGAACCCCTGCGCCGCGTCCCGTTCCCCGTCGGGCCGCGGAGCCGCCGCGCCCTGTCCGGCGCTGGTCAGGACCAGGGCCGCCGCCCCCAGTACCGCCGTGATGCCGAGCCCCGGCCGGCCCCGGCCGGCTCTGTACCGGCCCGTTCTGTACCCCGTGCGTCCTCTGGTTCCGCCCTGCATCCCTGCACCCTCCCGGCGCGCTTGGACAACGTTGTCAGCTTGATGCGCAGGGTCCAGTAGTGCGGCAAGTGGCCAAGGGTGTCAAGGGTGTTGGACCGTACGGGCCGACACGCCCGGTGAGGACTCGCTCGGGTGTACGGGGCACGGAAACGCGCTCCGCGTTCGACCTCCGAACGCGGGGCGGCCGGCGGCGCGGGGGAATGTCGACAAGGGCGATGCCGTGGCTTGTTTCTGTGAGGTCTCAACTCGGAAAAGACCGACGTCCAAACCTGCATTCGATCTTGCCCACCCCGCGGGAAGTGGACTATACCTGTCGGCGTCTGGCCCGGCCGGTGCGAACCGGCCGCGGACGGGCCCGGGGAACGGGGGGAGAGCGGCGGGGGCGCGAGCGCGCGGTCCGTCGGGTTCCCCCCTTGCCACCGGTTGTCATCGCAGCACTCAGCTCCAACCGTGTTTCCCCTCCGCGAGGGGCACGACACAGCACAGCACCGCGGTGCCGGGGAGGATCCGGTTCACCGCCTGAGTCCTGGAGAAGGCGAGGACTTGAGCATGGGTTCCACCCCCGGCGTACGCCATCGCGATCTGACCGGGCGGGGCGCGACCGTCGCTCCGGCCGCGGCCCCGGCGACCGCATTTCCGGCATCGCTCAGCTGATCACCCTCGGTGCCGCCGAACGGCACCGGGACGACGGCGAAACGCCCCGATGCACAGCTCCGCGGACCCCTCTGGCGGAGACCCGCACCTGGGGCGCGCTCAACGAGACGTGCGGCGAGGGCCGGGCCGACCCGGCCCGCCGGCCGCACACGCAGCACACCCGTACAGCTCCAACCGATCAGTGAGGATGCAGAGATGACCATTCGTTCCGGCTCTCTCGACAGGCGGACGCTCCTGCGCGGGGCGATCGCAACCGCGGCGATGGGTTCGTTCGCGGTGGCGTGTGGCTCTCCCTCCGGCAAGGGCGACGGCGGCGGTGGCCCCAAGGGCGAGAAGAGCGCCACGAACCCGTTCGGCGTCGCCAAGAACTCGAAGGTCGACGCTGCCATCTTCGACGGCGGCTACGGCACCGACTACGTCGACTACACCAACCAGGTCGTCGGCAGCCAGGTCAAGGGCCTCCAGGTCAAGGTCAAGCCCGTCGTGGACATCGCGCCGGAGCTCCAGCCCCGCTTCGTCGGCGGCAACCCGCCGGACCTCATCGACAACTCCGGCGAGGACCAGATCGGCTTCCTCGGCATCCTCGACCAGCTCGAGGAGCTCGACGACGTCTTCGAGGCCAACACCTACGAGGGCAAGAAGATCGCCGACATCGTCTACCCCGGCGTCAAGGGCCCCGGCACGTTCAAGGACAAGTTCGTCGGGCTCAACTACGTGATGACGGTCTACGCCGTCTGGTACTCGAAGACCCTGTTCGAGGCGAACGGCTGGACCCCGCCGAAGACGTGGGACGAGGCGCTCGACCTCGGCCAGAAGGCGAAGAAGAAGGGCAAGTACCTCTTCGTCCACGGCAAGGAGGCGGCGACCTACTACCGCACGCTCCTGATCGACTCGGCGATCAAGGAGGGCGGCGACGAGGTCCGGCTCGCGCTGGAGAACCTGGAGAAGGGCTGCTGGTCGCACCCGGCCGTCCAGGGCGTCATCAAGGTCATGGAGACCATGGTGAAGCAGAAGATGTTCGTCCCCGGCGGCTCGGGCACCCAGTTCCAGAAGGCGCAGGCGATCTGGAGCAACGACCAGAAGGCGCTGCTCTACCCGTCCGGTGGCTGGATCGAGAACGAGATGAAGAAGGCCACCAAGGACGACTTCCAGATGACCGGCTTCCCGTCGATGACGCTCACCGACAAGCCGAAGCTGCCCTACGAGGCGATCCGCGCGGCCGCGGGCGAGCCGTTCATCGTGCCCAAGCAGGGCAAGAACCCGGCCGGCGGCAAGGAAGTCCTGCGGGCGATGCTGTCCGAGAAGGCGGCGTCGAACTTCTCCAAGACGAAGCTGGCCCCGACGATCGTCAAGGGCACCGTGCCCGCCGACGGCTACGGGTCCTCGGCCCTCGTCTCGCAGACGAAGATGCTCGATGCCGCCGGCACCAACATCTTCACGTACAACTTCATCGAGGCGTACGGGATGAACACGGACCAGCTGGTGCCGTTCAACTCCTTCCTCTCCGGCGACATCGACGGCAAGGGGCTGACCTCGGCGCTGCAGAAGATCTCCGACAAGATCCGGGAAGACGACTCCGTCGACAAGATCAAGGTCAGCTAGCACCGCGATGAAAGAAACGACCACCATCTCCGACACCGCGAGCCGCCGGCCCACGCCGGCCGCTCGCGGTGGGCGGCCCCGGCGCCGCAAGCTCACCTTCGACCGGGTGACGTTCTTCCTCGCGTTCCTCGGTGTCCCGCTGGCCATCTTCGTGCTCTTCGTCCTGTACCCCTTCGTCCAGGCGATCTTCTGGGCGATGACCGACTGGCGCGGCTTCAGCCCGGACTACGAGTTCGTCGGCCTGGACAACTTCACCAAGATGTTCCAGGACGACGTCTTCATGAAGGCGTTGCGCAACATCGCGCTCCTCGCGGTCTGCGTGCCGCTGGTGACGCTGACGCTCGCCCTGGGGGTCGCGGTGGCGGTCACCCTGGGCGGCCCCAGCAGGGGCCCCGTCCGGGGCATCAAGGGAGCCTCGTTCTACCGGATCGTCTCGTTCTTCCCCTACGTCGTGCCGGCGATCATCGTCGGCCTGGTGTGGGCGCAGATGTACGACCCGAACGCCGGTCTGGTCAACGGCATCCTCACCGGGCTCGGCCTCGACCAGTTCGACACGTTCGCGTGGCTGGGCGAGACGGCGAGCGCGATGCCGGCCCTGATGTTCGTCATCGTCTGGGGTCTCGTCGGGTTCTACGCGGTGCTCTTCATCGCGGCGATCAAGGGCGTCCCGGCCGAGCTGTACGAGGCGGCCAGGATCGACGGAGCCGGCCGGCTGCGGATGACGCTCTCGGTCACCCTGCCGTCGATCCGGGACACGGTGCAGACGGGCTACATCTACCTGGGCATCGCCGCGCTCGACTCGTTCGTCTACGTCCAGGCGATGCTGCCGGGCGGCGGCCCGAACAACTCGACCCTGACGATCAGCCAGCGGCTGTTCAATGTCGCCTTCGCCAAGCAGCAGTTCGGACTCGCCACCGCGATGGGGGTCGTCCTCGCCGTCGTCACCCTGGTGTTCGCGGCGCTCGTGTTCCTCGTCAACCGCCTGACCGGCGGCGGCGAGGGCGAGGGCAGAAAGAAGGCGTCCGGAGCCAAGGCTCGGCGCAGCGCAGCCAAGGGAGGTGCCCAGTGAGCGCCGTAGTCGCCGACCGGGAGCAGACGACGGACCGCAAGCCGGCGCGTGACCGCAAGCTGACGCGCGCCGCCGCGAACAGCGACCGCCGGTTCGCGGTGATCTCGCACACCCTGCTGATCCTGTGGTCCGTGATCGTGATCGTGCCCATGCTGTGGGTGCTGGTCTCGTCGTTCAAGACGACCAAGGAGATCCTGTCCTCGCCGTTCTCCCTGCCGGAAAAGTGGCGGTTCGAGAACTACGCGCACGCGTGGACCGACGCGAGCATCGGGAAGTACTTCCTCAACTCGGTGATCATCGTCGTCTGCGCGCTGGTCCTGGTCATGCTGCTGGGCGCGATGTGCGCCTACATCCTGGCCCGGTTCGAGTTCCCCGGGCGCCGGCTGATCTACTACGTGATGCTCGCCGGGCTGACCTTCCCGGTCTTCCTGGCGATCGTGCCGCTGTTCTTCCAGCTCCAGAACTTCGGGCTGCTGAACACGCGGCCGGGGCTGATCCTGACGTACGTGGCGTTCGCGCTGCCGTTCACGATGTTCTTCCTCTACTCGTTCTTCCGGTCGCTGCCGCACGACGTCTACGAGGCCGCGCTGATCGACGGCGCGGGTGACTGGCGGGCGTTCTTCCAGGTGATGCTGCCGATGGCCAAGCCGGGCATGGCCGCGGTGGCGATCTTCAACTTCCTGGGCTTGTGGAACCAGTTCCTGCTGCCGGTGGCACTCAACACCGACCAGGACAAATGGGTACTGACCCAGGGGATGGCCGCCTACGCGTCCTCACAGGTCTACGACATCGACTACGGCGGGCTGTTCGCGGCGATCGTGGTCACCGTCGTGCCCGTACTGATCGTGTACATCATCTTCCAGCGGCGGATCGCCGGCTCGGTGTCGCAGGGCACCTTCCGCTGACGCGCACCGGCGCGCGGCACCCGCATCAGACAGGGGTGGGGGGGGGGGGGGGGGGGGGGGGGGGGGGGGGGGGGGGGGGGGGGGGGGGGGGGGGGGGGGGGGGGGGGGGGGGCGGGGGAGGGGGGGGGGGTGGGGGGGGGGGGGGTGGGAGGGGA
>NZ_JBITJS010000018.1:0-205687 GCF_044460245.1 Streptomyces sp. NPDC050145
TTCTCACCGTCGATGATGCGGGCCTTGAGCCGCTCCTCCAGCGGCAGCGCCGCCAGCTCCTCCGCCTTGCCCGCCTTCAGCGACTTCGCGGTGGCTCCCTCGAACAGCTCCATCAGGCGCTGCAGCGGGTCATAGCCCTCGCGGCGACGGTCATGGATCAGGTCACGGGCGACCTGCACCTGCTCCTCGTCGAAGCGGGCGATCGGCAGGATCTTCGAGGCGTGCACGATCGCCGAGTCCAGACCCGCCTTCACGCACTCGTCCAGGAACACCGAGTTCAGGACAATGCGCGCGGCCGGGTTCAGACCGAAGGAGATGTTCGACAGACCCAGCGTGGTCTGCACCTCCGGGTGACGCTTCTTCAGCTCCCGGATCGCCTCGATCGTCGCGACACCGTCACCCCGCGACTCCTCCTGACCCGTGCAGATCGTGAAGGTCAGCGTGTCGATGAGGATGTCCGACTCACGGATCCCCCAGTTCCCGGTCAGGTCGGCGATCAGCCGCTCGGCGATCTCCACCTTCTTCTCCGGGGTGCGGGCCTGGCCCTCCTCGTCGATGGTCAGCGCGATCAGCGCCGCACCGTGCTCCTTCGCGAGCTGGGTGACCTTCGCGAACCGCGATTCCGGCCCGTCACCGTCCTCGTAGTTCACCGAGTTGATGACCGCACGCCCGCCCAGCTTCTCCAGGCCCGCCTGGATGACATCGACCTCGGTCGAGTCGAGCACGATCGGGAGGGTGGAGGCGGTGGCGAAGCGCCCGGCCAGCTCCTCCATGTCGGCGACACCGTCACGACCCACGTAGTCCACACACAGGTCCAGCATGTGCGCGCCCTCACGGATCTGATCCCGCGCCATCTCGACACAGTCGTCCCAGCGGCCCTCCAGCATGGCCTCACGGAACTTCTTCGACCCGTTCGCGTTCGTCCGCTCACCGATCGCCATGTACGCCGTGTCCTGCCGGAACGGCACCGTCTGATACAGCGACGAAGCACCCGGCTCGGGCCGCGGAGCACGCTCGGCCGGAGCGAGATCACGGACCCGCTCGACGACCTGGCGCAGGTGCTCGGGCGTGGAGCCGCAGCAGCCGCCGATCAGGGAGAGGCCGAAGCTGTTGACGAAGTTCTCCTGCGCGTCCGCCATCTCCACCGGAGTCAGCGGGAAGTGCGCGCCGTCCTTCGTCAGGATCGGCAGACCCGCGTTCGGCATGCACATCAGCGGCGTCGTCGAGTGCTGCGCCAGATAACGCAGGTGCTCGCTCATCTCCGCCGGGCCCGTCGAACAGTTCAGGCCGATCAGGTCGATACCCAGCGGCTCCAGGGACGTCAGCGCCGCGCCGATCTCCGAGCCCAGCAGCATCACACCGGTCGTCTCGAAGGCCAGCGAGCAGATCAGCGGCACCGACACGCCCAGCGCGTCCATCGCGCGGCGGGCACCGATCAGGCTCGACTTCGTCTGGAGGAGGTCCTGCGTCGTCTCCACGATCAGCGCGTCCGCGCCGCCCGCGAGCAGCCCCTCCGCGTTCTGCTGATAACCGTCACGGATCGTCGCGTAGTCGATGTGACCCAGCGACGGCAGCTTCGTGCCCGGACCGATCGAGCCCAGCACCCACCGCTGACGCCCGTCCTTCGCCGCGAACTCGTCCGCCACCTCACGCGCGATCCGCGCGCCCGCCTCGGACAGCTCCACGATCCGGTCGGCGATCTCGTACTCGCCCGACGCCGTGTGATTCGAACCGAACGTGTTCGTCTCCACACAGTCCACACCGACCGCGAAATACTCCTCGTGCACCGAACGCACGATGTCGGGCCGCGTGACGTTCAGGATCTCGTTGCAGCCCTCGAGGTTCTGGAAGTCCTCCAGGGTGGGATCCTGCGCCTGCAGCATGGTGCCCATGGCGCCGTCCGCCACCACGACACGGGTGGCGAGGGCGTCCCTGAGGGCGGCCACGCGGGCTCGGGGATCGGATGCGGGCGTCGGCAACGAGGCCATGAAAGTGCTCCCTGGGGTGCGACGGCTGTCGGCTTTGCGCGTCCACTGCTGGATGCGCACCCGGTCAGGGTAGCCGGGACCCCCCGGGTGGCGCCCAGGCGTCCACGTGCCGAAACGGCACGCCACACTGGCCGGATGACGACCCCGGTCGGTCGTGGGGTGAAATATCGGCGCACGCCGTAATGGCATGAGGTCGGCAACGGCCGATACTGTTCAGCATTGTCGAACGATGGTCCCGTGCGAGGATCCAGGAGGAAGGACTGAGATGGCACGCAACATCCAGTCGCTCGAACGGGCCGCGGCGATGCTCCGGCTCCTCGCGGGCGGCGAGCGGCGGCTCGGTCTCTCCGACATCGCCTCCGCGACGGGCCTGGCCAAGGGCACGGCCCACGGGATCCTGCGCACCCTGCAGGCCGAGGGGTTCGTCGAGCAGGACGCGGCGTCGGGGCGCTACCAGCTGGGTGCCGAGCTGCTGCGCCTGGGCAACAGCTACCTGGACGTGCACGAGCTGCGGGCCCGCGCCCTCGTCTGGACGGACGACCTGGCCCGCTCCAGCGGCGAGGCCGTGTACCTGGGCGTGCTGCACCAGCAGGGCGTGCTGATCGTGCACCACGTCTTCCGGCCCGACGACAGCCGGCAGGTCCTGGAGGTCGGGGCGATGCAGCCGCTGCACTCGACGGCCCTCGGCAAGGTCCTCTCGGCGTACGACCCGGTCGCGCACAGCGAGGTCGTGGAGGCCGAGCGCAAGGAGTTCACGGCCCGCACGGTGGCCGGCCTGGGCGCGTTCGAGACAGTCCTCGACCTGACGCGGGCGCGCGGGTACGCGGCGGACGTGGAGGAGACCTGGGAGGGCGTGGCCTCGGTCGCGGCGCCGATCCACGACCGGCACCGGATGCCCGTGGGCGCGGTCGGCATCACCGGGGCGGTGGAGCGCGTGTGCCGGACCGACGCCAAGGACGAGCTGCGGCCCGAGCTGATCGCGGCCGTGCGGGACTGCGCCCGCGCCGTCTCCCGGGACCTGGGCGCCAGCCGCTTCTGAGCCCGCCCCGCCCCGCGAGCCCCGCCTTCCGGCGGGGCTTTCGTCGTTTCAGGGTGCAGCGTGCACGCATCCGCGCGACCATCGATGGACGCCCGGACCGCACCTCGACCGACCACCGAGACCGCCACCGAGACCGACCGAGACCGACTGATACCCCACAGCGACCGCAATCAGCGACCGTCGCAGCCGCCCGTCGGCGACCCACCGTGACCGCCGGAGACCGGCGGGCGACTGATCAGTCCGGACGATCAATAACGATCGCGCTTTCGATAACAGAACCCTTGACGAGCGAGTAACCCCGGAGCAAGACTCGCGTCCATCGGTCGGCATTGTCGAACACCTACCGGCAATAGACGTTAGAGTGTGGACAGGCCAGGCCGGACCCGCCCCCCGCAATCGGGGGCTCGGACCACCGGAAACGGACCCGGGGGTTCGTCACTCGGGTATTCCCCTGGACGAAGGACAAAGGAGTCGCGGGTGTCCAGCCACGACATCTTCCTCGGCGAGACCATCGGTACCGCCGTACTCATCCTGCTCGGCGGTGGCGTGTGCGCCGCCGTCACGCTCAAGCGCTCCAAGGCGCTGAACGCCGGCTGGGTCGCCATCACCTTCGGGTGGGGCTTCGCGGTCCTGACCGGCGCCTACCTGGCGGGCGGCGTCTCCGGCGCCCACCTGAACCCGGCCGTCACCATCGGCCTCGCCATCGAGGGCGGGACCAAGTGGAGCGACGTGCCGCTGTACCTGGCCTCGGAGCTGCTGGGCGCCATGATCGGCGCGGTGCTGGTCTGGCTGGTCTACTACGGCCAGTTCCAGGCGCACCTGACCGACCCGGAGGTCCTCGCCGCGCACCGCACCGACGGTGACGAGGGCATGGTCGACCCGAAGGCGGCGCCCAAGGCCGGCCCGGTGCTCGGCATCTTCTCCACGGGCCCGGAGATCCGGAACCCGATCCAGAACCTGATGACGGAGATCATCGCCACGGTCGTGCTCGTCCTGGCGATCCTGACCCAGGGCCTGAACGACGGGGGCAACGGTCTGGGCGTCCTCGGCGCGCTGATCACCTCTCTGGTCGTCGTCGGCATCGGTCTCTCGCTCGGTGGTCCCACCGGCTACGCGATCAACCCGGTCCGCGACCTGGGCCCGCGCATCGTCCACTCCCTGCTGCCGCTCCCCAACAAGGGTGGTTCGGACTGGTCGTACGCGTGGATCCCGGTGGTGGGTCCGCTGATCGGCGGCGCGCTCGCCGCATTCATCTACAAGCTGTTCTGACAGCCACGAGCTGATCCGGCAGCCGCACGGGCGACGCCACCGACACCGACCACCGACGCACCACCAGGAGCACACCGTGACCGACGCACACACCGCAGGTCCGTTCATCGCGGCCATCGACCAGGGCACCACCTCCAGCCGCTGCATCGTCTTCGACAAGGACGGCCGGATCGTCTCGGTCGACCAGAAGGAGCACGAGCAGATCTTCCCGAAGCCGGGCTGGGTCGAGCACGACGCGACCGAGATCTGGACCAACGTCCAGGAAGTGGTCGCCGGGGCCGTCACGAAGGCCGGCATCACGCGCGACGACATCAAGGCCATCGGCATCACCAACCAGCGCGAGACCACGCTGCTCTGGGACAAGAACACCGGTGAGCCCGTCCACAACGCGCTCGTCTGGCAGGACACCCGCACCGACGCCCTGTGCAAGGAGCTCGGCCGCAACGTCGGGCAGGACCGGTTCCGCCGCGAGACCGGTCTGCCGCTCGCGTCCTACTTCGCCGGCCCGAAGGCCCGCTGGCTGCTCGACAACGTCGAGGGGCTGCGCGAGCGCGCCGAGCGCGGCGACATCCTCTTCGGCACGATGGACACCTGGGTCATCTGGAACCTGACGGGCGGGGTGAACGGCGGCCGGCACGTCACGGACGTCACCAACGCCTCCCGCACCCTGCTGATGAACCTGCACGAGATGCAGTGGGACGAGCGCATCTGCGCCTCCATCGGCGTGCCGATGGAGATGCTCCCGGAGATCCGCTCCTCCGCCGAGGTCTACGGCGAGGTCACGGGCGGCCCGCTGGGCGAGCTGCTCGGCGGCATCCCGGTCGCCTCGGCGCTCGGCGACCAGCAGGCGGCCCTGTTCGGCCAGACCTGTTTCGCCGAGGGCGAGGCCAAGTCCACGTACGGCACCGGCACCTTCATGCTGATGAACACCGGCGACAAGATCATCAACTCGTACTCGGGGCTGCTGACCACGGTCGGCTACCAGATCGGCGACCAGAAGCCGGTCTTCGCCCTGGAGGGCTCGATCGCCGTCACCGGTTCGCTGGTGCAGTGGATGCGCGACCAGATGGGTCTGATCAAGTCGGCCGCCGAGATCGAGACGCTCGCGTCCTCGGTCGAGGACAACGGCGGCGCGTACTTCGTGCCGGCCTTCTCCGGCCTGTTCGCCCCGTACTGGCGCTCGGACGCGCGCGGTGTCATCGCGGGTCTGACCCGCTACGTCACCAAGGCGCACATCGCCCGCGCCGTGCTCGAGGCCACCGCCTGGCAGACCCGCGAGATCACCGACGCCATGACGAAGGACTCCGGCGTCGAGCTGACCGCGCTCAAGGTCGACGGCGGCATGACCTCCAACAACCTGCTGATGCAGACCCTCTCGGACTTCCTGGACGTGCCCGTGGTGCGTCCGATGGTCGCCGAGACGACCTGCCTCGGCGCCGCCTACGCCGCCGGTCTCGCCGTCGGCTTCTGGTCCAACACCGACGACCTGCGTGCCAACTGGCGCCGGGCCGCCGAGTGGACGCCCCACATGGACGCGGAGATCCGTGACCGTGAGTACAAGAGCTGGCTCAAGGCCGTCGAACGGTCCATGGGCTGGCTCGAAGACAGCTCTGTCGAGGAGTAAGACCCCACCATGAGTACCCAGTCCACCCTGCAGACCGTGCCTGCCCTCGGAACGCACCCGGCAGCCGGCTCCACCCCGAGCCGCGCCGAGACCCGCGAGCAGCTTTCCAAGGCGACGTACGACCTCCTGGTCATCGGCGGCGGCATCCTCGGCATCTCCGCGGCCTGGCACGCGGCGCAGTCCGGTCTCAGGGTGGCTCTGGTCGACGCCGGCGACTTCGCCGGCGCCACCTCCTCCGCGTCCTCGAAGCTGCTCCACGGCGGTCTGCGCTACCTGCAGACCGGCGCCGTGAAGCTCGTCGCGGAGAACCACTTCGAGCGGCGTGCGGTGTCCCGGAACGTGGCCCCGCACCTCGCCAACCCCCTCACCTTCTACCTGCCCGTCTACAAGGGCGGCCCGCACGGCGCCGCCAAGCTGGGCGCCGGTGTCTTCGCGTACAGCGCGCTGTCCGGCTTCGGCGACGGGGTCGGCCACCTGCTGTCCCCCGCGAAGGCGCAGCAGGACGTGCCCGAGCTGCGCACCGAGAACCTGAAGGCCGTCGCGGTGTACGGCGACGACCAGATGAACGACGCGCGCATGGCCCTGATGACCGTGCGGGCGGCTGTCGACGCCGGGGCCGTGGTGCTGAACCACGCCGAGGTCACGGGGCTGCGCTTCACCCGGGGCCGGGTCACCGGTGCCGAGCTGCGCGACCGGCTCGACGGCGAGGAGTTCGGCGTCGGCGCCCGGCTCGTGCTCAACGCGACCGGTCCCTGGGTCGACCACCTGCGCAAGATGGAGGACCCGAACGCGGCGCCCTCCATACGCCTGTCCAAGGGCGCGCACCTCGTCATGAAGCGCACCTCCCCGTGGAAGGCCGCGCTCGCCACCCCGATCGACAAGTACCGCATCACCTTCGCCCTCCCCTGGGAGGACATGCTGCTGCTCGGCACGACCGACGAGGAGTACGAGGGCGATCCCGCGGACGTCTCCGTCACCGAGAAGGACATCGAGCAGATCCTCGACGAGGCCGCGTTCTCCGTGCGGGACCAGCAGCTCAAGCGGGAGCTGATGACGTACGCCTTCGCCGGTCTTCGGGTGCTGCCGGGCGGGCCCGGTGACACGTCGAAGGCCAAGCGGGAGACCGTCGTCACCGAGGGCCGCGGCGGGATGCTGTCCGTCGCCGGCGGCAAGTGGACGACGTTCCGGCACATCGGCCGCACCGTCATGCAGAAGCTGGAGGCGCTGCCCGGGCATCCGCTCGGTGAGGACTTCGAGCCGATCAAGGAGCTGCCGAAGCGGCTGCCGCTGCCCGGTGTCGCCAATCCGCGCGCCGTCGCGCACCGTCTCCTTGTCGACAATCCGGCGCCCGGTCCGCGCATGGGCGCCGACACGGCCAAGCACCTCGCCACGCACTACGGTTCGCTCGCGTTCGACATCGCGCGCCTCGCGAACGAGAACCCGGAGCTCGGCGAGCGGGTCCACCCGGACGCGCCGGAGATCATGGCGCAGGTCGTGTACGCGCGCGATCACGAGTGGGCCGAGACGCCCGACGACGTGCTGCGCCGTCGTACGACGCTGACCATTCGCGGGCTCGACTCGGACGAGGTTCGCGGCAAGGTCCAGAAGGTCCTCGACGACAAGTAGGACTAGCGAGGCTGGGCCGGGCTGTTGCCATGCTGCGTACACAGGTGCGCAACAGCCCGGCGCAACAGTGGACGCATGAAGTTTCAGGTTCTGTCCATCGTCGGGCACGCGCCGCATCCGCTGTCCGGTGAACTTCCCTCCGCCGCCGACCGGTTGGCGCAGGTCGTCGACGTCGGGGTCGCCGCCGAGCGGCTCGGGTACGACGGGTACGCGGTCGGTGAGCGGCACGCCGGGGCCTTCCTGTCGTCGAGCCCGACCGTCGTGCTCGGCGCCCTCGCGGCCCGCACCAGCCGGATCCGGCTGCTCACCGGCGTCACCGTCGTGGCGATCCTCGACCCGGTCCGGGTCGCCGAGGACTACGCCACCCTCGACCAGCTCTCGCGCGGCCGCGTCGAGCTGGTGATCGGCAAGGGCGCCGAGGCCGGGCACTTCGATCTGTTCGGGCTCGACGAGGCGCGGCAGTGGGATCTGCAGCGGGAGAAGTACGAGCTGCTGCGCCGGCTGTGGACGGAGGAGGGCGTCGACTGGGAGGGCGAGTTCCGGCCCGCGCTGAAGGGTGTGACCACTGTGCCGCGCCCGTACGCGGGACTCCCCCGGATCTGGCACGGCTCGGCGACCTCCCTCAACTCCCCCGAGCTGGCGGCCCGGCACGGCGATCCGCTGTTCACGGCGAACGCGATCCAGCCGCGGGTCGCGTACGCGCGGCTCATCGAGCACTACCGGGAACGGTTCGCGGCGTACGGGCACGATCCGGCGCGGGCGCATGTGGCGGCCGGCTCGGGCGGGCTGCTGATCGCGGACACGCACGAGCAGGCGGTGGCCCGGTACAAGAAGCTGTACGAGGCGAAGGTGGCGCAGACCTTCAAGCCGCATCTGGCGGGGAAGGCGGGCTACAACACACCGTTCCGCACGATCGAGGACGCGATCGCGGACGGGCCGCAGTTGATCGGTTCGCCGCAGCAGATCATCGACAAGATCCTCGGCTATCACGCGGTGTACCGCCACGATCTGCAGTCCGTGACCGTGGACACGTTCGGCCAGGGCACGGGCGAGCAGATCGAGACGCTCCAGCGGTTCGCCGAGGAGATCGCGCCGGTGGTCCGCCGGGAGGCACCGAGCACGCTGTGGGAGCCGGCGGACCGGCCCTCCTAGTCCTCGATGCCGTCCGAGTCGACGATGGAGCGTTCCAGTTTGCCGAGGAGGCGGGCGAGCTGGCGGCGCTCGGACGGGGAGAGGCCGGCGAGCATCCGGCGTTCGTTGTCGAGGTGGTCGGCGAAGACCGTGTCGACCTTGGCGAGGCCCTCGTCGGTGAGCCGGGAGTAGACGACGCGCCGGTCGTCGGCGTCGCGCTCGCGCACGATGAGGCCGTCCTTCTCCAGGCGGTCCATGCGCAGGGTGACCCCGGCGGAGGAGACGAGCCCGGAGTCGGCGAGCTGGCCGGCGGTGAGGCGGTAGGGCTTTCCGGCCCGGCGCAGCGCGGTCAGCACGTCGAATCCGGCGACGGACAGTCCGTGCCGCTCGATGGAGGAGCTGAGCCGGGTGTTGTAGTGCAGAAACGAGCGGTGCAGCCGGGCCAGCACCTCCAGGGGCGCGGTGTCCAGCTCGGGGCGCTCCCGCGCCCAGTCCGCCACGATCTGCGTCACGGCGTCCTGCCGCGTCACCTTCCGCTCGGCCATCCCCGCACCCCGTCCCCTCGTCCGTCTCTCCGGCACCTGTCCGGAGGGGCGTGAGATCGTACGCCCCTGAAAATTCTACCCCTGAAGCAATGCCCCTCGCAGGGGTTCTCCCGGGGAAAACGGCCGGCGCCGGGCCCCTCGCACAGGGGCCCGGCGCCGTGGCAGGCGTACCGAGGAGACTAGGCGTTCAGCTCCTCCAGGGTGCGGCCCTTGGTCTCGACGGCGAAGAGGGCGATCACCGCGCCGACGACCGCGACGCAGGCCAGCTGGGCGAAGACCAGGCCGAGGCCGCCGCCCGCCCCGAGGATCGCGCCGACGGTGACGGGGCCGAGGATGACGCCGAGACGGTTCCACACACCGCCGAAGGCGGCGCCCCGGGCACGGTTCGCGGTCGGGTACAGCTCGGGCGAGTAGAGGTACAGGCCCGCGTTGACCGCGTACACGAAGAGGGTCGTGAAGGAGGCGAAGAGTGCGACCTTCAGTCCGGAGGTGGCGCCGGTCAGGGCCAGGACGCCCAGGGCGAGCGCGGTGCCGGACAGGGCGGCGACCAGGGCGGGGCGGCGGCCGATCCGGTCGATGACCAGGGCGACGGCGAAGGTGCCGACCAGGCCGGTGATGTTGCTCAGCAGGGTGTACTGGAGCGCGGTGGTCAGGTCGAGGCCGAACTCCTTGGTGTAGAGCGAGGGCAGCCAGGCCGAGACGCCGTGGTTGACGTAGTACGCGACGAACCACAGGCCGGACAGGACCACGGTGCGGCGCAGGTAGCGCCCGGTGAACAGGTCGCGCAGGCGGCCGCGCCCGGTCTCCGCCCCGGGATCGGCGCCGGGCTCGGGCAGCGGAGCGCCGACGGAGCGCTCGACCTCGGCCTCGATCCGGGCGATGACCCGCTCGGCCTCGTCGACGCGGCCCTGCGAGAGCAGCCAGCGCGGGGACTCGGCGACCTTGCGGGGCAGCAGGGCGCCGATGATCACGGGGAGGGCGCCGAGCACGAACATGGCACGCCAGCCGAGGTTCGGCACGACCCAGACCGCGACCAGGCTGGCGGCGGCGAGACCCGCAGGGAAGACCATCTCGTACAGGAGGACGAAGCGGCCGCGCTTGTCGCAGCGGGCGATCTCGTTGATGTACGTGGCGGCGACGGGTACGACGCCGCCGATGCCGAGACCCTGGACGAAGCGGAAGAGCGAGAAGAGCTCGATGCCGGGCGCGAAGGCGACGGCGAGGCTGGCGGCGCCGGTGACGATGACGCCCAGGGCGACGGTGCGCACCCGGCCGATCCGGTCTCCCAGCCAGCCGGCCACGAGGGCGCCGAGCAGCATGCCGATGGAGGCCGAGGTCACCGCGAAGGTCGCCTGGCCGGTGCTGAGGTGCCAGTCCCGGATCAGCACGGGCAGGGCGGAGGCGGAGAGCAGCTGGTCGAAGGCCTCGAAGAACGTCACGGCGCCGATGAGACACCGGACCTTGACGTGCCAGCGGGATTGGGGCAGCCGTTCCAGTCTGGCTGCGATCGAGCCGAGACCCTGCTTGCCGGCCAAAGTCGTCATGAGGGGGGGGTCCTTCCGCGAACACGGAACAGGGGAGTTCCGCCGACAGTAGGAGCCGATTTCTAAGCGGTCAATGGTTAGGGGCTAAGAGGTTTTATTGGTCGCGCCATCCGCACTTGCCGGCAAGTTCACCTACTCAATGGTAGGTCCGCCGGGTCGAAACAGACCCGCCAGAGGGTCTTGCGCGGAGATATTTAAGGACTTAGATTTCTAGCACTTCGGCGATTCGGGCCCTTGCCCAAGGCCGCCGGATCCCCCTCTGCCCCCGCTCCCCCGGAGGTCCGGCCGTGTCCGACCACTCCACCGAGATCCTCGTCGCGGGCCAGTGGCGTCGCGGTGCCGGCGCCCCCGTCGACACCGTCGACCCGGCCACCGGCAAGGTCATCGCGACCGTCCACTCGGCCTCCGCCGAGGAGGTCGACGAGGCGGCCCGCGCGGCGGCCGAGGCCGTCGCCGACCCCGCCTGGCGCGATCTGCTCCCCCACCAGCGGGCCCGACTCCTGCACCGCATCGCGGAGTTGACGGAGGAGGCGGCCGACGAGCTCGCCGCCACCCAGACCGCCGACACCGGCAAGACCCTCACGGAGACGAAGGCGCTCGCGCTCAGCGCGGCCGGCACGTTCCGCTACATGGCGGCCGCGCTGGAGACCGCCGAGGACGCGCTCACCCCGGCGCGCGGCCCGTACGTGACGATGAGCGTGCACGAGCCGATCGGCGTCGTCGGCGCGATCAACCCGTGGAACTCGCCGGTCGCGAGCGACGCGCAGAAGATCGCCCCGGCGCTCGCCGCGGGCAACGCGATCCTCCTCAAGCCCGCCGCGTGGACCCCGCTGGTCTCCCTGAAGCTGGGCCGCCTCATCACCCGCGCACTGGACGAACTCGGCCTGCCCACCGCCCTGTTGTCCGTCCTGCCCGGCAGCGGCCGGATCGTCGGCGACGCGGTCGTGCGGCACCCGCTAGTGGGCCGGATCGGCTTCACCGGCGGCACCGAGACCGGCCGGGGCATCGCGGCGATCGCCGCACAGAAGCTCATCCCGGCCTCGCTGGAGCTCGGCGGCAAGTCGCCGACGATCGTGCGCGCCGACGCCGATGTCGAACAGGCCCTGGCGGGCGTGATGTTCGGAATCTTCTCGTCCAGCGGGCAGTCCTGCATCGCCGGCTCGCGCCTGTTCGTGGCCCGCGAGATCCACGACACCTTCGTGGCCGAACTCGTCGAGCGCGTACGCAAGCTGCGCGTCGGCCCCGGCACCGACCCGGACACCCAGGTCGGCCCGCTCGTGCACCACAGCCACCGGGACTCCGTCGCCGCGTACGTGGACCTGGCCCGCTCCGAGGGCGCCGAGGTGCTGTGCGGCGGCGCCGCCCCCGAGGGCCCCGAGTACGCGGACGGGGCGTACTACCTGCCCACCGTCCTCGCCGGACTCGACAACTCCTCGCGTACCTGCCAGGAGGAGATCTTCGGCCCGGTCCTGGTGGTGCTCCCCTACGACGACGAGGACGACCTCGTGCGCCGGGCGAACGACTCCGTGTACGGCCTGGCCTGCGGGATCTGGACCCGCGACCACCGCGCCGCCTGGCGCCTGGCCCGCCGGATCGACGCGGGCACCGTCTGGATCAACACGTACAAGCAGTTCAGCGCCTCCACCCCGTTCAGCGGGATGAAGGACAGCGGGCTCGGCACGGAGAAGGGCCGCGACGCCATCCGTGCCTACCAGCGCCAGAAGTCCCTGTACTGGGGCACCTCCGAGGCGCCGCTGCCCTGGGCCAACTGACCGTTCCTGCCATGGAGTTCCGTATGACCCACCCCCCGATCGCCCGGTTGCGCGCGCTGCGCTCGGTCGAGCTGCTCACCCCCTCCTTCGCGGAGGCCACCGACTTCTACGAGGACGCGTGGGGCCTGGAGGTCGTCGAGTCCGAGCACAGCGCCAGCTGGCTGCGCGGCACCGGCGAGGAGCACCACGCGCTGCAGCTGACCCGCTCGGACCGCACCGGCCTCGGCCGGCTCGTGTTCGCCGTCGCCACGCCCGCCGAGATCGACGAGGCGGCCCGCCGCCTGGAGGCCCGCGGCATCGTCCCGGTCGCCGGGCCGGGCCCGCTCGACCAGGTGGGCGGCGGCTACGGGCTGCGCTTCCACGACCACGAGGGCCGGCTCGTCGAGCTGTCCGCCGACACCTGGGCGGTCGCCCCGCGCGGCCGCGACGGAGCGGTCCCGGTCGGCGTCACCCACGCCGTCCTCAACACCCCCGACATCGACGCCGCCGTCGCCTTCTACCGCGATGTCCTCGGCCTGCGCGTGTCCGACTGGTCCGAGCACCAGATGGCGTTCCTGCGCTGCAACGCCGACCACCACTGCATCGCGTTCAACCAGGCCGAGTGGGTCTCCCTCAACCACGTGGCCTACGAGATGAGCTCGGTCGACCACTTCATGCGCGGGCTCGGCCGGCTGCGCCACCACGGGATCGTCCCGAAGTGGGGCCCGGGGCGGCACGGCCCCGGCAACAACACCTTCTCGTACTTCACCGACCCGACCGGGCTGGTGTGCGAGTACACGTCCGAGGTCGCGCAGGTCGTCGAGGACCGCTGGATCGCCAAGGTCTGGCGCCGGGTCCCCGAGCTGTCGGACCTGTGGGGGACGGCGGGACCGCCGTCGAAGGAGATCCGCTGCCACATGGCCGGCGCGCCGGAAGGAGAGCACAAGTGAGCACGAGCCCGAAGCACGCGAAGACCCCGACCACTCCGAAGAACCTGAAGGTGGGACTCGTCGGCTGGGGCGCCATCGGCCGCGTCGTCGGCACCGCCCTCGCCCGTGGCGAGGTGCAGGGCGCCGAGCTGACCTGCATCGTCGACAACCGCCCGCTCGGCGAGGCCGCCCCCGCCGCGCAGGTCCCCTTCGAGGACGCGATCGAGCGCTGCGACCTGATCGTGGAGGCGGCGGGCCAGGGCGTCGTACGGGAGTGGGGCGAGCGCGTCCTCACCTCCGGCACCGACCTGCTGATCGCCTCGACCGGGGCTCTCACCGACGAGGAGCTGTCCAAGCGGCTGCTCTCCGCCGGGCCCGGCCGGGTGTCCTTCACGGGCGGCGCCGTCGGCGGCCTCGACCTGCTGCAGGCCGTGCGCTCCTTCGCCCCGCTGGACGAGGTGCGCCTCACCACGACGAAGCTGCCGTCCACCCTCGAACAGCCCTGGATGGACGAGGAGCTGCTGGAGCGGCTGCGCACGGCGACCGGCCCCGTCGAGGTCATGTCGGGCACGGCGCGCGACGTGCCGGTGAAGTTCCCCAAGTCGACGAACGTCGCGGCCTCGGTCGCCCTCGCCGTCGGCGACCTGGACGCTGTGCGGGTCCGGGTCGTCGCCGATCCGGGGGCCGAGCTGACCCGGCACGTCGTCGAGGCGTCGGGCCCGCACGGCGAGTACCGCTTCGAGGTCGCGCACCGCCCCGACCCGGGCAACCCGGCCACCAGCCAGGTCGTGCCCTACGCGGTGCTGCGCTCGCTGGCCGCCCTCGCCGGGCGCTCGGGGCAGATCCTGTGACCGCGCTGCACGTGGAGGAGGCCGGTGCGAGCGGCCCCCTGCTGCTGTGCCTGCACGGGATCGGCTCCTCCTCGGCGGCCTTCGCCCCGCAGCTCGAAGGGCTCGCGGAGCACGCCCGGGTCATCGCCTGGGACGCCCCCGGCTACGGCAAGTCCCCCGACCCGGAGGTCCCGCTGGACCTGGACGGGTTCGCGGACGCCGCGGCCGAGGTGATCCGGGCGTACGGCTCCCCGGCGCACGTGCTGGGCGTCTCGTGGGGCGGCGTCATCGCCCTGCGGCTCGCCACGCGTCACCCGGAGCTCGTGGCCTCGCTGATCGTCGCCGACTCCAGCGCCGGTTCCGGCACGGACCCGGCGAAGGCGGCGGGCATGCGGGCCCGCGCCACGGAGCTGGCCGAGGTCGGGCCGCGGGTCTTCGCCGCGCAGCGCGGGCCCCGGCTGGTCTCGGACCTGGCCGACGCCGCGCTCGTCGAGCGGGTCGTCGAGACCATGGCCGGCTCGATCCGGCTGCCCGGCTACGGGTACGCCGCCGAGTCCATGGCGGGCGCCGACCTGCGCGAGGAGCTCGCCGCGGTGACCGCGCCGGCGCTCGTCGTGTGCGGCGACCGCGACACGGTCACCGGGATCGAGGCCTCCCAGGTCCTCGCCGGTGCCCTGCACAAGACCGCCTACGTGATCGTCAAGGACGCCGGTCACCTGGCCAACCAGGAACAGCCCGAGCGGTTCAACGCCTGGGTCCTGTCCCATCTGCACATCGTCACTGCCTGAAAGGACGGCCACCATGCCTCTGACCACCACCGAGTACGACAACGGCGGCGACCTCGGCAAGTACACCGACTCGCTGATCGCCTCGAAGGAATCCCGCGTCGCAGACTTCGACACCCTCTCCTTCCAGGAGAAGGCCGGCGCGCAGTTCCGCCGCGGCCAGATCCGCTACGTGGGCTCCGGCGCGACCGGCAACCACGAGGGCGACAGCCGCATCATCCCCTCGGGCGGCTTCACCTTCTCCAACATGCTGCTGCCGCCCGGCGCCGAGGGCCCGGCCCACACCCACCACGACGTGGAAGAGGCCTTCTTCGTCCTGGAGGGCAACGTCAAGGTCGGCATCCACCGCGGCCCCGACGAGGTCGAGTACCGCACCCTCGGCTACCGCGACATGATCGTGGTGCCGGCCGGCGTGACCCGCTCGCTGAAGAACGAGGGCGACACCGACGCGCTGTTCTGCGTCGTCATCGGCACGCAGAAGCCGCAGGTGCCCTCGTACCCCGAGTACTCGCCGATGCACGGCGTCACCCGTGACTGAGCAGTCGCCCGCAGACGCCCGTACGGTCGTCGTGACCGGCGCGGGCCGTGGCCTCGGACTGGCCATGGCCCGCCGGGCCGGCGAGGACGGCTTCCGGGTCGTCGTCGCCGAGCTCGACGCCGAGCGCGGCGAGCAGGCCGCCGCGGAGCTGCGGGCGGAGGGGCTCGACGCCCGCTTCGTGCGCTGCGACGTGGCGGACCCCGCCTCCGTCGAGGCACTCGCCTGCGCGGTGCGGGAGCTGCCCGGCGAGCTGTACGGCGTGGTGAACAACGCGGCGCTCGCCAACGGCGTGGGCGGCAAGGAGTTCCAGGACATCGACATCGAGGTGTGGGACCGCCTGATGACGGTGAACGCCCGTGGTCCCTGGCTGGTCGCGAAGGCGCTGCACCCGCTGTTCGGCCCGACCGGACGCATCGTGAACATCGCCTCGGACGCCGCGCTCTACGGCTCCCCGCGGCTCGCCCACTACATCGCATCGAAGGGCGCCGTCATCGCGCTGACCCGGGCCATGGCGCGGGAACTGGGCGAGCGGGGCATCACGGTGAACGCGCTCGCGCCCGGCCTGACCGAGGGCGAGGCCACGCAGGCCGTCCCCGCCGAGCGGCACGACCTGTACCGGGCGAACCGGGCCATCGAGCGCCCGCAGCAGCCCGGCGACCTGACCGGTGTCGCCTCCTTCCTCCTCTCCGAGGAGTCCCGCTACCTGACCGGACAGGTGATCGCCGTCAACGGCGGCTTCACCATGAACTGACCTGACACACCGAGGAGTTCTGCCATGGATCTGGGCCTCGCCGACCGGACCTACGTGGTCACCGGAGGCAGCTCGGGCGTCGGCCTGGCCACGGTCCGCGCCCTGCTCGAAGAAGGCGCGAACGTCGCCACGTGCGGCCGCGACGCCGAACGGCTGAAGCGGATCGCCGACCACGACCGCCTGTTCACCGCCACCTGCGACGTGCGCGACGCCGACGCCGTGCGCGACTTCGTGCGGACCGCCGCCGACGCGTTCGGCGGCCGGCTCGACGGCCTCGTCAACAACGCCGGACAGTCCCGCATGAAGCGGCTCGACGACACGACGTGGGACGACTGGCGCGACGAGCTGGACCTGAAGTTCCAGGGCGTCCTCAACCCGCTGCAGGCCGCCCGCGACCTGCTGCGCTCCTCGGACGCGGCGTCGGTCGTGAACGTGAACGCGGTCCTGGCCAAGCAGCCGGAGACGCGTCTCATCACGACCAGCGCCGCCCGCGCCGGCATCCTCAACCTCTCCAAGTCCCTCGCCACGGAGCTCGCGGCGGACGGCATCCGGGTCAACTCCGTGTGCCTGGGCCTGATCGACACGGGCCAGTGGACCCGCCGGCACGCCGCCGCGGACTCCGGCCTCTCCTACGAGGACTGGCAGGCGGAGCTCGCCGCCGACCGCGGCGTCGCCCTCGGCCGGCTCGGCCGCGCCGAGGAGGTCGCCTACGCGATCCTCGCGCTGCTCGCGCCGCGCGCCTCGTACATCACCGGAACCAGTATCGACGTCTGCGGCGGAGTCGGCCGCGGCATCCTCTGAGGAGTACGCATGCGTTACGACAACGGAGGCGCCCTCCTCGTCGCCGTCCTGAAGGAACTGGGCATCGACACGGTCTTCGGCATCGTGTCCGTGCACAACCTGCCGCTGGTCGAGGCCGTCGACCGCGAGCTGCGGTTCGTGCCGGTGCGCCACGAGGCGAGCGCCGTGAACGCGGCGGACGCCTACGGGCGGGCCCGCGGCGGCCTCGGCTGCGCGCTCACCTCGACCGGCACCGGCGCGGGCAACGCGGCGGGCTCGCTGATCGAGGCGCTCGCCTCCGGCACGTCCGTGCTGCACGTCACCGGTCAGGTCGAGAGTGAGTTCCTGGGCAGCGGGCGCGGGTTCATCCACGAGACCAAGGACCAGCTCGGCATGCTGACCGCGGTCTCCAAGCACGCCGTCTCGGTGAGCTCCACCGACGAGGCCGGCCGGCTCCTGCGCGAGGCCGCCCGCGCCGCGCTCACCGCCCCCGGCGGCCCGGCCAGCGTCGAATGGCCCATCGACCTCCAGTACGCGGCCCAGACCGACGACGGTGACACGCCGCGGGAGCCGGTGCGCCCCGCGCTCGACCCGGTGGCCCTGGCCGCCGCGGGCACGCTCCTGTCGACCGCCCGCCGCCCGCTGATCTGGGCCGGCGGCGGGGCGAACGCAGCCCGCGCCGAGCTGGCCGCGCTCGTCGAGGCGACCGGCGCGGGCCTGCTGACGTCCAACTCGGGGCGCGGCGCGGTCCCCGAGGACCACCCGCAGGTGATCGGCAACTTCGCGACGACCCCGGACGGCCGGGCTCTGCTCGCCGACGCGGACGTCCTGCTCACGATCGGCACGCACTTCCGGTCCAACGAGACCGCCGACTACGGGCTCGCGCTGCCCGGCGCCGACCGGCACATCCACATCGACGTCGACGCGGCCGCTCTCGGCCGGGTCTACCCGGCGGCGCACGCCCTGCACGCCGACGCCGCCGACGCGCTCGCCGCCCTGCTCCCCCACGCCCGGACCGCCGAGCCGGACTGGACGCTGCGCGTGGCTCGGGTCAGGGAGGACGTGCGGGCCACCCTGCACGACAACATCGGCCCGCAGGCCGCGATCTGCGACGCGCTGCGCGCGGTCCTGCCGCGCGACGCGGTGATCGCCCGGGACGTCACCATCCCGTCCAGCAGCTGGGGCAACCGACTCCTGGAGATGTACGCCCCGGAGTCGAACGTGTTCCCGCGCGGCGGCGGCATCGGCCAGGGTCTCGGCATGGGCATCGGCGCCGCGCTCGCCGCCCCCGAGCGGCCCACCGTGGTCATCGTCGGCGACGGCGGCCTCGCCGTGCACCTCGGCGAACTGCTCACCGTCGCCCAGGAGCGGCCCCGGCTGACGGTGCTGGTCTTCAACGACGGCGGCTACGGCGTCCTGCGCAACATGCAGGACCGCTACAGCCAGGGCCGCAGCGGCGTCGACCTGGCCACCCCCGACTTCGACCTCCTGGCCCGCGCCTGCGGCCTGCCGTACCTGCGGATCGGCGACGCCGAGCACGCGCGGCCCGTCCTCGAGGAGGCCGTCGGCTCGGCCGGACCCGTCCTCGTCGAGGTCGACCTGGCCGCGCTCGGCCCCATGAAGAACCCCTTCACCCCGCCCGTCAAGATCCCCACCGCGTAGGGAGGCCCCCATGTCCACCACCACGACTCCCGCCGAAGGCCGGCTGTCCCTGCTGGTCCGGCGGATGACCTGGGAGGCCGACGGCGTGCTGTCCGTCGAGCTGACCCACCCCGACGGCAAGCCGCTGCCCTCCTGGACGCCCGGCGCGCACATCGACGTGCACGTGGGCGGTCAGGTCCGCCAGTACAGCCTGTGCGGCGACCCCGCCGACACCGGCGGCTACCGGATCGGCGTCCTCAACGAGCCGTCCTCGCGCGGCGGTTCGCGCCACGTCCACACGAAGCTGCGCCCCGGCCAGCCGGTCACGGTGTCCGAGCCGCGCAACCACTTCGTCCTGGAGGACGCGCCCGCGTACGTGTTCGTGGCCGGCGGCATCGGTGTCACTCCGATCCTCGCGATGGCCCGCGAGGCCGCCCGGCGCGGCGCCGCGTGGCGCATGGTCTACGGCGGGCGCAGCCGGGCCTCGATGGCCTTCACCGACGAGCTGTCCGCGCTCGGCGGCGACCTGACGCTCGTGCCGCAGGACGAGCTGGGCCACATCGACCTGGCGTCGGAGCTGGCGGAGCTGCCCGAGGGCGCGCTCGTGTACTGCTGCGGGCCCGAGCCGCTGCTCGCCGCGATCGAGGAGCGCTGCTCCGCCGAGCGGCTGCGTCTTGAGCGGTTCGCGGCGCCGGTGGTGGAGCGGTCCGGGGACGACGCGACGTTCGAGGTCGAGTGCCGCACCTCGGGCCTGACCCTGTCGGTGGACGCCGGCACCTCGATCCTGGAGGCCGCGGAGCAGGCGGGCCTGAGCGTCAACAGCTCCTGCCGCGACGGCATCTGCGGCTCCTGCGAGACCCGGGTGCTCGACGGCACCCCCGACCACCGCGACTTCCTGCTCTCGGACGCCGAGCACGCCGCGAGCGCCTCGATGATGATCTGCGTCTCGCGCTGCGCGTCGGGCCGCCTCGTCCTCGACCTGTGACCCCCGACGGGAGACTTTCCATGAGCGACAACCCGAGCAAGAACACCGGGCAGGACTGGCCCTACCTGGAGATCCACCAGTCCCGCACGCACGAGCCGACGCCGTACGAGTACAAGCTGGCCGCCACCCTGGAGGACGTCTTCTCCAAGGACGGCCACGAGATCGAGGACGTCGTGCGCGGGCTGAACGCCCGCAGGGTCCACGCCCCCGACGGGGCCGCCTGGACCGAGGAGTCCTTCGCCGCCGAGATGCACCGACTGGGAGCGTGAACGCCGTGAACCTGACCGCAGAGCACATCTTCGCGACCGGTCTGCGCGACCAGTGGCACCCGGTCGTCCCGTCCTCCTTCGTCGCGCCGGGCGCGATGCGCAAGGTCACCGTCCTGGGCGAGCAGTGGCTGCTGTTCCGCCGCTCCGACGGCACCCTGAGCATGCTCGCGGACCGCTGCCCGCACCGCGGCGCCCCGCTGTCCCTGGGCAAGCACCTGGGTGACCGGGTGGCCTGCTGGTACCACGGGGTGGAGGTCGAGTCCGACGGCACGGTCGCCTCCGTGCCCGGTCTGCCCGGCTGCAACCTGGAGGGCAAGAAGCTCGTCCGTTCGCTGCCCGTGCGCGAGGTGGCCGGCGCCGTCCTCGCCTATTTCGGCACCGAACAGCAGCCGCAGCCCGCCGAGTTGACGCTGCCCGACCCGCTCGTCGACCCCGACGTCGACGCGTTCCTGTGCTACGCGGAGTGGGAGGTGCCCTGGCGTTACGCGGTCGAGAACCTGCTCGACCCGATGCACGGAGCGTTCCTGCACCACGACTCGCACACGATGTTCGACGGTGACACCACCGCGAAGTTCCGCATCCGGGAGACCGGGCGCGGCTACTTCTTCGAGAAGACCGACCAGCGGGGCGTGAACTTCGACTGGGTCGAGCTGTGCCGCACGGGCGTCGACTGGGTGGACCTGTCCATCCCGTACCCGCCCTCGGCCGGCCCCGGCGGCGCGTTCGGCATCGTCGGCATGGTCCGGCCGGTCGACGAGGAGCGCTGCGCGGTCTTCTTCTGGCGCTATCGCAAGGTGCAGGGCTGGCAGCGCGACACCTGGCGCTTCCTCTACAAGACGCTCATCGAGCAGCGCCACTGGGACGTCCTGGAGCAGGACCGCGTGATGCTGGAGGCCATGCCGTCCGACGCGGACCAGCAGGAGAACCTCTACCAGCACGACCTGGGCGTGGTCCGGCTGCGCCGCATGTACAAGTCCGCGGCGGAGGAGCAGGCGACCGCATGAGCGACCGGCTGAGCGGCAGAGCACGCTGGGCGGGGGTCCTGACGCTCCTGGTCGTCGTCCTGATCAGCTATGTGGACCGCGTGAACATCTCCGTCCTGGTCACCGACCGGGCGTTCACCGACCACTTCGGGATCACCGGCGACCGGGTGGCGCAGGGCGCGCTGAGCACCGCCTTCCTCGTGGGGTACGGCATCGCGGCGTTCGTCCTCACCCCGCTGTACGAGACGCTGCTCGGCGTACGGCGGGGGCTGTTCCTGAGCGTGGCCCTGTGGTCGGTGATGACGCTGCTGTCGCCGTACGCGCTCGGCGCGCTGACGCTGACCGCCCTGCGGACGCTGCTCGGCGCGGCCGAGGGGCCGCTGTTCTCGCTCAAGACGATGTACGTGCGCGAGCACTTCGCGCCGCACGAGGCGGGCAAGCCGAACGCGGTCAGCTCGATGGGCGTGTCCCTGGGCACGGCCGTGGGGCTGCCGCTGATCACGTACCTCGTGTACCGGTTCGACTGGCACACGTCGTTCCTCGCGCTGGCCGCGTTGAACGCGGTGGTGGGGCTGCCGCTGATCGCGCTGTTCGTGCGCGGCCGGGGCCTGCGGGCCGCGGCGGGCCGTGACAGTGCCGTGGGGACACTGCGGGAGGCGCTGCGGATGCCGCGTCTCGTGCCGATCCTGCTCGTGGAGATCGCCACGCTCGGCTATCTGTGGGGCTCGACGGCGTGGCTGCCCTCGTACCTCCTCCAGGAGCGGCACTTCTCGCTCGCGGCGATGGGCGCGGTGTCGGCGCTGCCGTTCCTGATGCCGCTGGCCTCGGGCTTCCTCGGCGGGTTCCTGCTCGACCGGCTGCCGGCGCGGCTGCTTCCGGTGCTGTTCGTGGTCGGCTCGGCGGGCACCGCGGCGAGCGTGCTCGTGGTGATGGGCGCGGACAGCGACGGCCTGGCCGCGGCCGGGCTGATCGCGGCCGGCGGCTTCTGGGGGCTCCAGGGCCCGGCCATCCCGACGCTGGTGCAGCGCTGCGCCCCGGCGCACGCGGTGGGCAGCGCCTACGGCGTGGTGAACGGGGTGGGCAATCTCGTCTCGGCGTTCATGCCGACGGCGATGGGCGTGGCGATCGCCGCGAGCGGCGGGCACGGCTTCGGCGCGGGTTTCGCGCTGCTGGCCGGGGCGCAGGCGGTGACGCTGGTGTGCGGCGGCTGGCTGCTGCTGCGTCCGGCGCCGCAGGCCCCGGTGGAGTCTCCGGCGGGGACGGCGCAGGCGCCCGCCCGTACCTGATCGCGGACACCCCCTGGCCCTGCGGGCCTCTGCGCACATAATGGTGCGAGACATCGGAGGTATTCGCCCTCCGGCCTGAGCAGAGGGGGGTGTCGTGGCCGTCACCGACGAGGCCATCGAGAAGATCAAGGGGATGATCGTCTCGGGTGCGCTGCGCCCGGGCGACCGCCTCCCCAAGGAGAGCGAACTCGCCGCGGAGCTGGGCCTGTCGCGCAATTCGCTGCGCGAGGCCGTACGCGCCCTGTCGCTGATCCGGATCCTGGACGTGCGGCAGGGCGACGGCACGTACGTGACGAGTCTGGATCCTCAACTCCTCCTCGAGGCGCTGAGTTTCGTCGTCGACTTCCACCGGGACGACACGGTCCTGGAGTTCCTCGCGGTGCGCCGCATCCTGGAGCCCGCCGCGACGGCCCTCGCGGCGGGCTCGATCACGTCCGGGGAGCTGGACCGGCTGTCGGCGCAGCTCGACGCGCTCGGCCCGCAGCCCTCGGTCGAGGAACTGGTGGCCGCGGACCTCGACTTCCACCGCGGCATCGTGAAGGCGTCCGGCAACTCGGTCCTGTGCTCACTGCTCGACGGTCTGTCCGGGCCGACCACCCGGGCCCGCGTCTGGCGCGGTCTGACCCAGGAGGACGCGGTGAGCCGCACCCTGCACGAGCACCGGGCGATCCTGGCGGCGCTGCGCGACGGGGACGGGGAGGCGGCCCGGTCCTGGGCGACGGTGCACATCGCGTCCGTGGAGCAGTGGCTGCGCTCGACCCTGTGACGCCCCGGCCCCTTCCGGTGGAGTGCGGGCCCGCGACTCGGGGCATGGTTCCCGGCAGCCGCCGGGTTCCAGGGGGCTGCGGAGGTCCCCCGCGGACGCCGTAAGGTGGGCGGGTACGCGAGGGCACGTCGGAAGGAGGCGCTGAGTGATCGAGCTCGAGGGGGTTCCCGAGCTGGTCGACCCGGTCATGGTGGCCGCGTTCGAGGGCTGGAACGACGCCGGCGACGCCGCCTCCGCCGCGGTCGCGCATCTCGACAAGGAGTTCAAGGGAGAGGTGTTCGCGGCGCTCGACGCCGAGGACTACTACGACTTCCAGGTGAACCGGCCGACGGTCTTCATGGAAGACGGCGTGCGCAAGATCACCTGGCCGACGACCCGGCTCTCGGTGGTGCGGATCGGCGGCGACAAGCCGCGTGACCTCGTCCTCGTGCGGGGCATCGAGCCGTCCATGCGCTGGCGCTCGTTCTGCAACGAACTGCTGGGCTTCGCCCACGAGTTGGGCGTGGAGATGGTGGTCGTCCTGGGCGCGCTCCTGGGCGACACCCCGCACACCCGGCCGGTCCCGGTCAGCGGGGTCACGTCGGATCCCGACCTGGCGACGCGGATGGACCTGGAGGAGACGAAGTACGAGGGTCCGACGGGCATCGTCGGCATCCTCCAGGAGGCCTGCACGCACGCCGGTGTCCCGGCGGTCTCGCTGTGGGCGGCGGTCCCGCACTACGTGTCGCAGCCGCCGAACCCGAAGGCGACGCTGGCGCTCCTGAACCGGCTCGAGGACCTGATCGACCTGCGTATCCCGCTGGGCGAGCTGCCCGAGGACTCGCGGGCGTGGCAGCTGGGCGTGGACCAGCTGGCGGCCGAGGACAGCGAGGTCGCGGAGTACGTGCAGTCGCTGGAGGAGGCCCGCGACACGGCGGAGCTGCCGGAGGCCTCGGGCGATGCGATCGCCCGCGAGTTCGAGCGGTATCTGCGGCGCCGCGACCCGGGCACGCCCCCGGGCGACCGGACCCGTCCGCCGAAGCCGCCGCGCCCGGACGGCGAGGACCCGGAGGCGTAGGACAGGTGCGGTGGGGGGGGGGGGGGGGGGGGGGGGGGGGGGGGGCCGCCCGGCGCGGGGGGGGGGGGCGGGGCGCCCGGGCCCCCCCCCCCCCCCGGCCCCCCCCCCCGGGCCCCCCCCCCCCGCCCCCCCCCGGCCCGCCCGGGGGGGGGGGGGGGGGGGGGGGGGGGGGTGGGGGGGGGGGGGGGGGGGGGGGGGCCCCCCCCCCCCCCCACTGCCGTTTCCTGGGTCAACTCCCGGAGCCGCAGGAGAACTTGGCGGCGGCCCAGTCCCCGTGGTCCCCGGTCTTGGAGCCGTTGGTGTCCGTCACCTTCAGGTGCAGGTGCCGGGCTCCGCTCACGTCGACGTCCACCGGTACGGTCGCCGAGGCGCCGGTCACCTTCGGCGAGGTCCACAGCACCTTGCCGTCGGCCTCGACGGAGAAGGCGACCTCCCCGTAGCCGTTGATCTCGTCGTCGATGCCGACGTCGGCGGTCAGCTTCGCGCACTGTCCGCCGAGGTAGACCTCGATGTCGGAGTTGGCGTGCACGCCGATCCCCTTGGGGTACGTCTTGCCCGCGAGGGTGAGGGTGTGGCCGTCGGTGGCGCCCGACTCGCCGTTGCTGCGGTCGCGTTCGGCGGGGCCGTAGCCGTTGGTCGACGTCAGCCACTCCATGTCGCTCGCCCAGGTGTCACCGGCGGGCGGCTTCGGCATCACGGACACCGCGAAGTGCCCCTGCCCGGTGCGTCCTTGGCCGGCGGCGTCGTAGCGGGCCGTCGCGGTGAGGGCCTGCTCCCCCGCCTTGGCGCCGGCGGCCGGGGTGAGCGGGACCTCGACGCGTCGGGTGGTGCCCGCCGCGATCCGGTCGACGGTGACGGGGTCCCCGGCGCTCCAGCCGTCGGGGGCGGTCAGTGCGACGGAGACGCCGGTGGCGTCGCGGGTGCCGGCGGTGACGTCGACGGCGACCTCGCCCTCGGCGCCCGCGCCCAGCTCCTGCCCTGCGGGGGCGGTGACGACGGCGTCGGCGCCGGGCACGGCCCCGCCGACGGCCGCGGTGTCCTTGAGGTCGAGCGTGAAGGCGCGGGAGGTGGACAGCGTGCCGGTCTTCACGCGGACGACGCCGCCGCGGTCGTCACGGTCGTAGAACCAGCCGCTCGCGGCCTTCCCGTAGGCCTCCGCGTCGGTGTACTGGCGCAGCGGCTGTCCGTCGAGCGCGACCTGGCGCGGGGCGTCCCCGGTGTGCACGGTGAACGCGTAGGGGCGGGCGCTCTGCTTGCCCTCGAAGGAGCCCTTGCTCGCCCCGATCCGCACCCGTACGTCACCGGCGCCGGACTTCGGGGCGTCGACCTCGGCGCGCTGGGTGGCGAAGGCGCCGCCGCGGTGGGCCCGGGTCACGCCGTCGTCCTCGTACAGGTCGAAGGACGAGGAGCCCTGCGGGTAGACGTCCCAGGCGAGCGGCGAGTCGGCGGTGCGGTCGGCGTAGGAGCGGATGCCGGGCCACATCGGGACGGCGGCGCCGCCCTTGACGAACATCGGGAGCGTGTCGAGGGGCGCGCTGTAGCCGTCGATGGTGGTCGGGCCCTGGTACACGCGCCCGGTCCAGTAGTCGGTCCAGGTGCCCTCGGGCAGGTAGATCCCGTCGCGGACCGTGCTGTCCTTGTAGACCGGTGCGACGAGGAGGTCCTCGCCGGTCAGGAACTCGTACTTGGCGGCGTCGGTCGCGGCCTTCGGGTCGCCGGGGTACTCGAGCGCGAGCGGCCGCACGGCGCCGACGCCGGTCTTCGTCGCCTCGTGCGCGTACGAGTACAGGTAGGGCAGCAGCGACTCGTGGAGCTTCAGGTACTTCCGGTTGATCGCGGTGTACGGCGCGCCCTGCCGGAAGGGCTGCTTGTCGGCGGCGGCCCAGCCGTCCATCGTCATGGTGACGGGCAGCAGGGACTTCCACTGCAGGTCGCGTACGTACGTCTTGGGGCTGCCGCCGAAGATGCCGTCGACGTCACCGGTCGTGTAGGCGAGTCCGGACAGGGTGGCGCCCGCGTAGGTGGGGATCTGCCAGCGGATGTAGTCCCAGGATCCCGACTGGTCGCCGGACCACTGGACGCCGCAGCGCTGGGCGCCGGACCAGCTCTCGGGGGCCCAGGTGAAGCCGCGGGCGTCGGAGTTGTCCTCGATGCCCTTGTAGGCGGCCTTGCAGCCGTCGAGGGCGAACTTGTAGCCGGCGCCGACCCAGGCGACGTCGAGCTTGGCGACGCGCTGGCCGGCCTTCACCTGGTCGGCGATCTTGTCGATGCCGTCCTCGGTCCACAGGCCGAGCTGCGTCTTGTTCTTCTGCAGGCCCTGGGCGGTCTCGGCGAGGTTCTCGTAGCCGCAGCCGTAGCCGTCGTTGACCAGCATCCAGCCGAGCGGCATGTCGTTCGCGACGTACTGGTCGGAGATCTTCAGGGCGTCGAGGGTGCGGCGCTCGCCGCGGTTGGCGTTGTGCAGGTAGCAGTCGGCGTCGCCGATCTCCAGGCCGTAGACCGGCGGCATGAAGGGCTTTCCGGTGAGCTGCGTGTACTGGCCGATGACGTCCTTGGCGCTGTCCTTGCCGCTGCCCGCGAAGTAGTAGGCGTCGAAGCGGTGTTCCTTGGCTGCGGCGGTGACGGGGGCGTCGAAGGTGTACGTGTTCGGCGCGAAGGTGTTCCGGAAGACGCCGTAGCCGGCGGAGGAGAGGTAGAACGGGACGGAGTTGGGGTGGCCGCCGTCGTTCCAGTTGTAGTTCACCTCGGCCTTGGCGGTCTGGCCGCGCAGCGAGGTGTTGCCCCGGCCGTTCTGCATGCCGACGCCGTAGAACTGCTCGTCGGCGCCGCGCTCCAGGGTCTGCGTCGTGGTGTCGGCGGTCCACTTCAACGGGGCGCTCTCGGACCAGAGTTCGGTGCCGTCGTTGCGGAACAGGGCGAAGCGCAGCGGGGACTTGTAGGCGCGCAGGGTGACCTTGGCGCTGCTGAGCTCGTAGCGGTCGCCCTGGTCCTTCCAGCGGGTCGCCGGCGGCGCGCCCTGCGGTACGACGATGTCGTCGCCGGCCGGGTCGGTGAAGGTCCCGTCCGGGGCGAGCTCGATCCGGAAGGTCTCCTCGGACACGAAGCTGACCCGGGCCTTCGCCTCGCCGGCATCGAGCGTGTACCGGGGGCCGTCGGTGTGGAACCCGGTGACGGCGCCGACCGCGCCGGCGGTGTCCTCGGCCTGGGCGAGGCCCGGCCCGGCGAAGGTGGCGGCTACGCCGAGGGTGGCGACGGCCACGACGGATCTGAGCCGTCTGCCGAGATGCGTGCTCAATAGTGTTCGCATGGCGGTTGTTTAGCGCAGAAACGCGCATGCGCCTAGAGGGTGGGCCGGAGATCAGCCACAAAAAACAGCCCCTCCGGCGCTGCCGGAGGGGCTGTTCATGGAGTGCTGTTCGTGGAGTGCGTGACTACAGGGCGACCCCGAGCAGGGCGTCGACGGCGCGCGAGACGACGCCGGGCGCCCCCTCGTCCGTACCGCCGTCGGCGACCTGCCGCTCGACCCAGCGGTCGACCGCGGCGAGCGCCGCGGGCGCGTCCAGGTCGTTCGACAGCGCCTCGCGGATCTCGTCGACCAGCGCCTCGGCGGCGGGACCGTCGGGACGGGACACGGCGGCGCGCCACCGGTCGAGCCGCTCCAGCGCGTCGGTCAGGACCTTGTCGGTCCACTCCCAGTCGGCCCGGTAGTGGTGGGCCAGGAGCGCCAGCCGGATCGCGGCCGGGTCGACGCCCTCGCGCCGCAGCGTGGAGACGAAGACCAGATTGCCCCGGGACTTGGACATCTTCTCGCCGTCGAGCGCGACCATGCCGGCGTGCACGTACGCCTTGGCCATCGGGAACTCGCCGGTGAGCACCTGGGCGTGCGAGGCGCCCATCTCGTGGTGCGGGAAGGCCAGGTCGGATCCGCCGCCCTGGACATCGAAGCCCATGCCGAGGTGGTCGAGGGCGATGGCCACGCACTCGATGTGCCAGCCGGGGCGCCCGGCGCCGAGCGAGCCGCCGTCCCAGCTGGGCTCGCCCTCACGGGCGGCCATCCACAGCATCGGGTCGAGCGGGTTCTTCTTGCCCGGACGGTCCGGGTCGCCGCCCCGCTCGGCGGACAGCAGTCGCATGGCGGCCGCGTCCAGGTTCGAGACCGATCCGAAGTGCGGGTCGGCCTCGACGGAGAAGTAGATGTCGCCGTCGAGCTCGTAGGCGGCGCCCGCGTCACGGAGCCGCTCGACGAGCGGCACGATGCCGGGTATCGCCTCGACGGCGCCTATGTAGTGCTGCGGGGGGAGCATCCGCAGGGCGGTCATGTCCTCGCGGAACAGGGCGGTCTCGCGCTCGGCGAGGCCCTCCCAGTCGATGCCGTCGCGCACGGCCCGCTCCAGCAGGGGGTCGTCCACGTCCGTGACGTTCTGGACGTAGTGGACCTGCCGCTTGGTGTCGAGCCACACGCGCTGAACAAGGTCGAACGCGTTGTAGGTCGCCGCGTGACCCATGTGGGTCGCGTCGTACGGCGTGATGCCGCAGACGTAGATACGGGCGACGGGACCGGGGTCAAGGGTGACGAGCCCACCGGTCGCGGTGTCGTGGATCCTCAGGTCGCGGCCCTTGCCAGGCAGGGCGGGGACCTCAGAAGCGGGCCAGGCATGCATGTCTTGAAGCCTAACCGGACGGTGCTTCCGCATACGAACCGGATCGGTGTGATGGCCGACAAGGCCCTCTTGCGCGTATCCCGTCCCTCGGCTATCGGTTCAGACGAGAGCGGCGCGGATCGCGTCGCTCAGCCCGAAATGACGGATCCCGTGAACCAGCCAGGCCCGCAGGGCGCACACGAAGTACGTCCAGCCCTGGGTCTGCCCGACGGCGCGCGCGGCGCCCTCGGAGCCGTCGCCCATCTGGTCCTCGGTGATGGTGATTCTTGTCGCTCCGTCCTCCTGCGCGAGCCGGATCGTCACCTCGGCCGGCCAGCGCCAGGTGATGAGGCGGTCCGCCTCGATCTCGCCGATCTCGACGTCGAACGTCGCGTCGACATGGCCGAAACGCCAGGTCACGGTGGTGCCGGGCACCATCGCGGCGGACGCCTCGGCGGTGAAGAAGCTCGACAGGCTCTCCGGGCTGACGATCGCCTCGAAGACGTCCTTCGCCGGACGGTCGATCCGGTCCTCGACAATCAGCTTGGTCATGCCCCGAACGTAGCCCGCACCGCCGCCGCCCGCCCCCGGACGACCGCCGCTACAGCTCAGGCGGGCGGCCAGGGGATCGCGGGCAGGGGGCCCCGCCAGGTCCCTTGTGCCACCCCACCCGGCTTTGGGGTGCCACCCGCTCGACCCCACGACGTCCTCGGCCCCACCGAGCCGAACGCACGGCCCTCGGGCCGGAACTGTGGCGAGGGAGGCCCCGGCACCAGCCGGCTCCGCGCCGCACGGCGGCGAGCCCGGCGGACGGAGGGGGCCCGCCCACCGGAACAACACGCCCCGCACCTCAGACGGGCGGCCAGGGGATCGCGGGCCAGTCGCCGCCCGGCTCACGGTGCCGGCCGGTCCTGAGCAGCTCCGCCACCCGTTCCCGTACGGCGTCGAGCTCGGTGGCCGTGATCAGGGCGCCGAGCCGGGCAGCCAGCGGCTCTGTCGCGCCCAGGCGGTCCCGGAGGGTCTCCAGGGCGGCCGTCGCCTCCTCGGTGAGCGGCTCGCCCGCCCAGCCCCACAGCAGGGTGCGCAGCTTGTCCTCGGCGTTGAAGGTGACGCCGTGGTCGATGCCGTAGAGCCGGCCCGTGGTGTCGAGCAGCAGGTGGCCGCCCTTGCGGTCGCCGTTGTTGATCACCGCGTCGAGCACGGAGAGGCGGCGCAGGCGCGGGTCGTCGGCGTGCACGAGCAGCGCGGTGCGGCCCTCGCCTACCTCGGCGAAGCCGATGGCCTTCCAGCCCTCGCCCGGCTCCTCTCCGTCGACGAGCGCGAGCAGCCGGTCGCCCTCCGCGGGCTCCTCGGGGCCGTCGATCCACAGCTGGCACATGCCCTCGCCGTACGGTCCGTCGCGCAGCACGGTCGGCGGCACGAGGCCCCAGCCGAGCGCCTCGGAGACCTCGTAGGCGGCGACCTCGCGCTGGGCGAGCGTGCCGTCGGGGAAGTCCCACAGGGGGCGCTCGCCGCGCACCGGCTTGTAGACGCAGGTGGCCTCGCGGCCCTCGTGCGTGACGGTGCACAGCAGCACCGCGTTCGACGCCTCGCGGATCTGGCCGCGGACCTCCAGCTCGCCGCGGGTCAGGAGGTCGAGGGCGGCGAGATCGGTGGGGGCGCTCACGCTCCGCGCCGGTATCCGTTCTGGCGCGGACATACGTGTCCCTCCGGGTCGAGCGGCAGGCTGCACAGGGGGCAGGGCGGCCGGCCCGCGTTCACGACGTCCAGGGCGCGCTTGGCGAACGCGCGGGCCTGTGCGCCGGTCAGCCGGACGCGGAGCATCGGCGGGCCGTTCTCCTCGTCCTGGAGAAGCCTTTCCTCGGCCTCGGCGAGGTCCTCCTCGGACTCGGCGTCCAGCTCCACGAGCGCCTGCGCCTCGACGATCATGCGCTGCTCGTCACCGTCCCAGGCGAGCGCCATCGTGCCGACGCGGAACTCCTCCTCCACCGGGGCGTCGAGCGGCGCGGTGTCCGCGATCTCGGTGGGCACGGCGGCGGGCACCGGCGCGTTGCCCCCGGTGCGCCGCACGACCTCGTCGAGGAGCTCGTCCATGCGCTCGGCGAGCGCGGCCACCTGGGTCTTCTCCAGCGCCACGCTCGTGACGCGCGTTCCTGCCGAGGCCTGCAAGAAGAAGGTGCGGCGCCCGGGGAGTCCGACCGTGCCGGCCACGAAACGCTCCGGAGGGTCGTAGAGGAACACCTGACGGGACACGTCCTGCTCTCCATGGGGATCGGGGGATCTGGGAACCGACTTGTGCCGGTGGCTGCTTCACCCTACTGCGGGCGACGATCACGGTGCGCCCGCGCCACCGCCCACGGTCGCATCCGGCCCCTGCGGCTGCTCGCGCGGGGCCAGCGACGCGAAGTCCCCGGTGTCTCCGAGGCGTACGAGGAAGGGGCGCAGCCGGGTGTAGCGGATCGCCGTGACGGAGCAGGGCTCCACGGAGATGCGCTGGAAGAGGTCGAGGTGCAGCCCGAGGGCGTCGGCGACGAGGGACTTGATGATGTCGCCGTGCGAGCACATCAGGTACACGGCGTCGGGGCCGTGCTCCGCCTCCACGCGCGCGTTCCACTCGCGCACGGCCTCGGCGGCGCGGTGCTGCATCTGGCGCATGGACTCGCCGCCGGGGAACGCGGCGGCGGTCGGGTGCTGCTGCACGACCTTCATGAGGGGCTCGTCGGCGAGTTCGGCGAGCTTGCGGCCCGACCAGTCGCCGTAGTCGCACTCGCCGATCCGGTCGTCGGTGTGCAGGCTCAGCCCGGGACGGGCGGCGAGCAGCGGCGCGACGGTCTCCCGGCAGCGCTGCAGCGGACTGCTGACGACCTCCGCGAGGGGCAGCTCGGAGAGGCGCGCGGGCAGCGCGGCGGCCTGCGCGGCGCCGCGCTCGTCGAGGGCCACACCGGGGGTCCACCCGGCGAGCAGACCCGCGGTGTTGGCGGTCGAGCGTCCGTGCCGGACGAGAATCAGCGTGGGCATACGCGCCAGCCTAGGGCGTGTGGAAGTGCGGGCCCGCGTGGGTCTGGGAAGAATTCTCGGCATGATCGTCGACTGCGCCATCTACCGGGACGGGCGCCGTATCGAGCGGCCCGCGGACTTCGCCGTCGCGCTGGACGAGGCGCGGGCCTCGGGCCACGCGTTCGTCTGGATCGGACTGCACGAGGCCTCCCCGGCGGAGTTCGACCGGGTCAGCCAGGAGTTCGGGCTGCATCCGCTGGCGGTCGAGGACGCCCTCAAGGCGCATCAGCGGCCGAAGCTGGAGGTGTACGACGACTCGCTGTTCGTCGTCCTCAAGCCGGTCGTCTACGAGGCGCGCAGCGACAAGGTGTCCACGGGCGAGCTGATGATCTTCCTCGGGGACTCGTTCGTGGTGACGGTGCGGCACGGCGAGGGCGCGCCCCTGAAGGCCGTGCGCAAGCGTCTGGAGGACGATCCGGAGTTCCTGGCGCACGGTCCGACGGCGGTCCTGTACTCGATCGCGGACGCGACGGTGGACCACTACCTGGAGGTCGCGGCCGAGCTGCAGACGGACCTGGAGGAGCTGGAGGCGGAGGTCTTCTCGCCGGACGGCGGCGGCTCCCGGGACACGGCGGCGCGGATCTACACCTTCAAGCGGCAGATCCTGGAGTTCCGGCGCGCGACCGGGCCGCTCGCGATGCCGATGGCCCGGCTGTCCGGCGTGGGGCCGTGGGGCACCGCCGGCGTCCCGTTCGTGAGCGCGGACGCGCAGCCCTTCTTCCGGGACGTGAACGACCACCTGACCCGGGTCAACGAGTCGGTGGACGGCCTGGACCGGCTGGTGTCCGACATCCTGTCGGCCCACCTGGCGCAGATGAGCGTCCGGCAGAACGACGACATGCGCAAGATCTCGGCGTGGGCGGCGATGGCCGCCGTGCCCACGATGATCGCCGGGATCTACGGCATGAACTTCGACCACATGCCCGAGCTGCACTGGGTGTGGACGTACCCGGCGGTCATCCTGGTGATGGCGGTCCTGGAAGTGCTCCTGTACCGGCAGTTCAAGCGGCGCGGCTGGCTGTGAGGCGCCGCCCCGGGCCCGGGATCAGGCGAACTCGACGGAGGTGGTCGCGGGACCGCCCAGCGCGTCCCGCCGCTCGGGCATCTCCAGGGAGACCATCCGCCGCCAGCCGCCGAGGCGTTCGTACGCGTACACGGCGTGGATGCCGGCGGCGAGCACGGCCGACTTGGCCCTCGACCAGCCCAGGATGCGGCCCATGTGGTCCATGACGGCGAGGCTGACGTCCCGGTAGACGGCGATCTCCGCGAGGGCGCACTCGCGGAGGATGCGCTGGATGGTGTGGCCGTGCCCCGCGTAGGCGAAGCGCAGCAGTTCCTCGTGGCAGTAGGCGAGGTGGTTGTCCTCGTCGTGGGAGATCATCTTCACCGCGCGGCCGATGTCCGGGTGGTCGGAGAAGTGCTTGCGCAGCAGCTCCATCTGTTCGGAGGCGCGCTGTTCGGTGACGCGGCTGTGCGCCAGGTACGTGACGATGTCCTGCACGGACAGCGGCTCGTCGCGCTGGAGCTGCTCATGGGCGAGCCCGATGCCGTGCCGCTCCAGGAGCATCGTGTAGTCGGCCTCCTCCGGTACGGGGACCGGTTGCAGGCCGCGCTTCTTCATGAGGGCGTTGAAGATGCGCCCGTGCTTGTCCTCGTCCGCGCCGTGCCGGGCGACCTTGGGGGCGAGGGCGCGCTCGCTCGCCGGGACGAGGGCGGCGATCCGGCCGTTCTCCCAGCCGCCCTGGGACTCCCCGCTGGCCGCGATGGAACAGAACAACCGGAACGACTCGTCGTCGTCGAGGATCTCCTGGAACAGACTCTTGGCCGACAGCATCCTGGTACCTCCCTGCCGCTCCCTGCCTGTGCACAGGATTTCGCGCCTCGGCGCGTCCCGCGACTCGGAGTCCGCCCGGCGCGTGACCGAACCGGCTCCGGCGCGTTGTTCCCCGTGACGGCCGTGGCGGGGAAGACACCCCGAGCCCCCACCACGGCCGCAGACCTCTCCCCCTCCAGACCGCTCCCCCGGCGGCTACGCCAGACCGGCGCGCTCCAGCGCCTCCGTGCCCGCGCGCAGCGAGGCCAGGCGCTCGTCCAGCGAGAAGCCGGCCGGGGACAGCGTGAGCGTGGTGACCCCGGCGGCCGCGTAGGCGCGCATCCGGTCGGCGATCCGGTCCACGGAGCCGAGCAGGGTCGTGGAGTCGATGAGCTGCTGCGGGATCGCCGCGGCCGCGCCCTCCTTGTCGCCGGACAGGTACTTGTCCTGGACCTCCGCGGCCTCCTTCTCGTAGCCCATGCGGCCCGCGAGCTGGTTGTAGAAGTTCTGCTTGCGGCTGCCCATGCCGCCCACGTAGAGCGCGGTGTAGGGGCGCAGCAGGTCGGCGAGCGCGGGGACGCCCTTGTCGTCGCCGACGGCGATCGGCACGGTCGGGCAGACGTCGAAGCCCTCCATGGTCTTGCCGGCCTTCTCGCGGCCCGCGCGCAGGTGGCGGATCGCGGTGTCCTCGATGTGCTCGGCGGCCGGGAAGATCAGCAGGGCGCCGTCGGCGATCTCGCCGGTCTGCTCCAGGTTCTTCGGGCCGATCGCGGCGATGTAGAGCGGGATGTGCTCGCGCTGCGGGTGCACGGTCAGCTTGAGGGACTTGCCCGGGCCCTCGGGCAGCGGCAGGGTCCAGTGCTCGCCCTCGTAGGAGACGCGCTCGCGGCTCATCGCCTTGCGGACGATGTCGACGTACTCGCGCGTGCGGGCCAGCGGCTTGTCGAACTTGACGCCGTACCAGCCCTCGGAGACCTGCGGGCCGGAGACGCCGAGGCCGAGGCGGAAGCGGCCGCCGGACAGCGAGTCGAGGGTGGCGGCCGTCATCGCGGTCATCGTGGGCTGGCGGGCCGGGATCTGCATGATCGCGGAGCCGACGTCGATCCGCTCGGTCTGCGCGGCCACGTACGACAGCACGGTCACGGTGTCGGAGCCGTACGCCTCGGCCGCCCAGCAGACCGCGTAGCCGAGCTTGTCGGCCTCCTTCGCGACGGTGAGATTGTCGGAGTCCATGCCCAGGCCCCAGTAGCCGAGGTTGATGCCGAGCTTCATTGACCACATCTCCTTAACGCCGTGCCAACAGTCGTGCCAACGCCCTACGGTCCAGGGGGCTTACCCATCGGTAACGCCCCTGGTCGGGCACCCTAGCGCGCCCGGCCGCTCCGCAGTCGTCCACAGGGTCCCCGATCCTGAGCCGGGGCCAGTAATCTCAGCGCCCATGGAGCAGAGGCATCTCGGCCGCACCGGCCTGCGCGTGTCCCGGATCGGTCTCGGCACGCTCACCTGGGGGAGGGACACCGACGAGCACGACGCCGCCGACCTGTTGAAGACCTTCTGGGAGGCGGGCGGCAGCCTGGTCGACACGGCCGACGTGTACGGGGACGGGGAGGCGGAGTACCTGCTCGGGCGGCTCGTCGAGGGTCTCGTGCCGCGCCAGGACCTGGTGATCTCCACGAAGGCGGGCAGCGTGCCCGATCCCGATCGCCGCTTCGACGGCTCGCGCGGCCATCTGCTCGCCGCGCTCGACGCCTCGCTGGCCCGGCTCGGCACGGGCTACGTGGACCTGTGGCAGGTCCACGCCTACGACCCGGGCACGCCGCTCGACGAGACGCTCCAGGCGCTCGACATCGCCGTCGCCAGCGGGCGGGCCCGGTACGCGGGGGTCTCCAACTTCTGCGGCTGGCAGCTCGCCAAGGCCGCCACCTGGCAGCTCGCGGCGCCGGGGACGCGTACCCGGATCGCCAGTACGCAGATGGAGTACTCGCTGCTGCAGCGCGGCGTGGAGCGCGAGGTGCTGCCGGCCGCGCTCGACCTCGGCATCGGGCTGCTGCCGTCCTCGCCGCTGGGGCGCGGGGTCCTCACCGGCAAGTACCGCACGGGCACGCCCGTGGACTCGCGCGGCGGCTCGGACCACATGGCGCCGTTCGTCGCACCGTATCTCGACGAGACGGCCCGGCACATCGTGGACGCGGTGTCCATAGCCGCCGACGGACTCGCCACGACGCCGCTGCAGGTGGCGCTCGCCTGGATCAGGGACCGCCCCGGCGTGACCGCCCCGATCGTCGGCGCGCGCAACGCGCAGCAGCTCACGGCCGCGTTGTCAGTGGAGGCGCTTAGTCTTCCTGACGAGATCTGCCAGGCGCTCGACGACGTGTCGGCGCCCGTGCACCGCTATCCCGATCAGGACTGGAGCACGTTGTGAGTACGGAGTCCGCCGCCGAGGAGACCGGCCCGGCGCCGACCCCCGACACCGCGCGGGAGAGCGCGGCGGGAGAGGCCCCCGCCCCCGACGAAGCCGCGCAGACGCCCGAGGGCCAGGTCGGCGGCGAGGACACCCACTTCCCGGAGCCCGACAACCGGGCCGGTGAGGTCACGGATGCGGACCCGCAGGCGCCGCAGGACACGACCGCGGACGAGGACGCCGAGAGCGACCCCGCTGCGAGCGGTGCGGCCGACGACCGGGCCGACGAGGGCGCTCGGACGACCGGGGAGCAGGCGGCGGAGCCGGGGGACGGTGCGCAGGAGCAGCGGGGCGGCGCCGAATCCGAGAACACGGACGACGAGCAGACCGACCCGCGCGCCGAGACGGCCGAGATGCAGGCGGCGGAGCGCCAGGACGATGCGCAGGAGCAGCAGGGCGACGCCGAATCCGAGAACACGGACGACGAGCAGACCGACCCGCGCGCCGAGACGGCCGAGGCGCAGGCGGCGGAGCGCCAGGACGATGCGCAGGAGCAGCAGGGCGACGCCGAATCCGAGAACACGGACGACGAGCAGGGCGACGCGCGCGCCGAGGCGGCCGAGGTGCAGGCGGCGGAGCCGGGCGGTGTCTCTGCCGGGGGCGCGGACGGTGGGCCCGGGGCCGAGGGCGTCGGGCAGGCTCAGGGTGAGGCGGCGGCTCAGGTCTCCGAGGCCGAGGCCGAGCTGGCCGCTCAGCGGGAGTTCCGGGAGCGGATCGCTCAGCGGAAGGCCTCCAAGGAGGGGCCCATCGACGCGGGGGCCAAGCTGAGCGGCACCGCGGCCGATCTGCTCGCCGCGGTGCGGGCCGTGGAGGGCGGCGGCAAGCCGGCCTCCTCCGTGTTCACCGCGCCGGACCCGGCACCGGTGCCCGAGCCCGCGCGTACGCCCCGAGCGCGCCCAGCGGCCACCCCCGCGCCGGAGCGCGGGCCGCAGCCCGGCGTGCCCGGCCCGGTCCACGCGGAGGCCGTCGCCGCCGTACGGGCCGTGCTCGGCGAGGGCGGCGCGCCCGAGTCGCTCGCCGCGGCCGCCGCCGCAGCGCTGGGCGAGGGCGCCGAGGAGCGGCTGCGCGAGGACCCCTGGCAGCTGCTGCGGGTCCCCGGCGTGCGGCCCGAGCAGGCCGACGGATTCGCGCGGGCGCTGCTCGGCGCGGAATGCGGCCCGGACGACGAGCGGCGCGGCTGCGCGGTCGCGGTCTGGCTGCTGGAGCAGGCGGCCGTCGCCGGACACACCGCCCTGGACCTGCCCGTGCTCGCCGAGGCGCTCGGCAAGTACGCGGTGCCCGATCCCGAGGCGGCGGTGCAGAGCGCGGTCGCGGAGGGCGACGCGCTCGTCCTCCAGGACCCGCTGGACGAGCCGGCGGCACAGGCGGCCGCGCCCGAGCCGGCCGAGGAGGAGAGCGAGGAGCCCGAGCGCCCGGTCCGGGTCCTGGTCGGCCTGGAGCGCTACGCGATGGCGGAGGAGAGCCTCGCGGACGGCCTGGCCCGCCTGGTCAACGCGGGCGCGAAGGACACCGCTCCCCCGGCCGGCTGGGAGGAGGCCGCGGCACGGGCCAAGGGCTCGACGGCAGAGCTGCTCCGCGCGGTCGGCACCCACCGCCTGGTGCTGCACACGGGCGGCGAGGCGGCCCGCGCCGAGCCGGTCGCCGTGGCGCAGGCCGCGGCCGGGCTCGGTCTGCGGGTCTGCGTCGCGGCGCACAGTTCGGACGGCCGCCGCAGGGCCGCGGAGCTGCTCGGCCCGGACGTCCCGCGCGAGGTGACCGCGACGGTCGCCGGGCTCGTCGCGCACGCGGAGGGCCCCGGCCGGGACGCGGACGGCGCGCTGGCCCTGGACCTGCTGGTGGTGCTCGACGCCCCTCAGCTGGACGTGGACGGCGCGGCGCTGCTCGTGGAGCAGCTGCCCGACGGGGCGGGGCTGCTGCTCAGCGGCGACCCCGGCACGCTGTGGTCGGCGGGCCCGGGCCGGGTCTTCGCGGACCTGCTCGCCGCCGACGTCTGCCCGCGCATCGCCTCCCGCACCCCGGACTTCGGCCCGGTCGGCGAACTGGTCTCGGGCATCGGCATCGGCGAGCTGAACGCGGTGGAGGCGCCCGGCAAGGAGGTCGTGATCGTCCCGGTGCGGGACGCGGCGGAGGCGATCCACCGCACCGTACAGCTCGTCGCGGACTCGGTGCCGCGCGCGATCGGGGTGCCTCCCGAGCAGACGCAGGTGATCACGGTCGGCCACGGCGGCGCGGCGGGGACGCGCGTGTTGAACGCGGCGCTGAAGGAGCGGCTGAACCCGGGCCCCGGCCGCTTCGGCGGCTTCGACCCCGGGGACCGCGTGGTGCACGTGCCCGCGCCGGGCCGGATCCGTCCGGGCCGCGTGCTCGGGGCGGACGCACAGGGCCTGCGTCTGGACTGCGACGGCGAGCCCGTGCTCGTACCGAAGGACCGCGTGGAGCAGGCCGTGCGGCACGGCTGGGCGGTCACCGGGCACCAGGCCGTGGGCCTGCGCTGGCCGGCGGCCGTGGTGGTGCTGCCCGGGGACGCGACGCAGGGCCTGACCCGCCCGTGGGTCTACACGGCGTTCGGCCGCGGTGAGCGGCACCTGTCCGTGGTGCACGGGGCGGACGCGGCGCTGCCGCGCGCCGTCGCGGAGCTCCCGGCGAAGCCCCGCACCACTCGCCTGCAGACCCTGGTCCGGGGCCAGATCCCCGCGTCCTGAGCCCGGCCGCGGCCGGACAGGACTCCGCCCCCGCACCCGGTCGTCCGGGGCGGGGGCGGCGTGCTGTGCGGGTCCGTCAGCGCTGTCGGGTCCGTCAGCGGCCGGCGTCCTCCAGAGGGCCGTCCGCGGCCGGGCGGGGGCGCGGGGGCCGCTCCCCGGCGATCTCGTCGTCGTCGAGCTCGTCGTCGAACACCGAGCTCACGTCGAAGCGGCAGACGACCCGCTGCGGATCGGCGGCCTCGAACGGCGCCTCCAGCCACTCCCCCGGCTCGGCCGGCTCGTCCGCGGCCGTGACCCAGAGCGTGGCGTCGCCCTCGTCGAGCCCGAACTCCTTGTGCCGGGAGGCGATCTCGTCGGGTTCGAACTCGCCGAAGAGCACGCCGAGCGCGGCGTGCACACTGCTGCCCGCCCCGTCCGCGGCCCCCTCGTCCGCGTCGGGTCCGGCGTCGAGGTCGGCGATCCGGCCCGCCTGGGCGAGCAGCCGCTGCGGCTCCACCACGGCGTAGTCGCGGCGGATCAGCACGCTCAGCGCGTTCGGTTCCTCGGGTCCGGAGTACGGCGGGAGCGAGTCGTCGCCGCCGGGGATCTCGAAGGGGGTGACCTCGTCGTAGCGGTCGTAGAGGAGTTCGTCGTACTCCTCGGCCGCGGCGGCGAGTTCGTTGAACGCTTCGTAGACGGCCGGGTCGTCCTCGCCCGACCGGCGCTCGACAGCCGCCAGGTGGCGGTCGAGCGCAGCCTTGACCGCCTCGGCGGCGGCGCGTACCTCGGCAGCGGTGGGCTGCGCAGCATCAGACATAGTGCAGACGCTATCCGTACCGGGCCGCTGCCCGCACAATAGATGCGATGCCGGAATACGAATTTGTCGACGTGTACGTGCCGCGCGGGGTGACCCGTAAGGAGGCGACGCGTCTGCTGACGGACCATGCAGAGTACGGACACTGGGAGTTGGACCGACTGATCCTGCGCCACGACGGGAGCCGCCGCGTGCGGCTGCGCCGTCGGATCATCCGCCAGGTGCGGGCCACGTGGTGACCTTCGCGACGCCTTCGTGATGACCTGAACCTGACCAGTGCGGAGACAAAAACGGAGCGGGCCCGTTCTGCGGAGCCCGCTCCGTGGTCACCCGGTGGGCGGCGTCACACGCCGGCCTTGGCCCTCCGGTAGAGCACCGCGCCCGCGAGCAGCGCACCCGCGCTCGCCGCGCCCGCCGCGCCGATCGGCAGCGAGCTGCCCGTCTCGGCGAGCTGGGACGGACCCTTGGGCGGGGTGACGGTCTGCGTCCCCGGCTTGTTGGGCTTGTCCGGGGTGCGCGGGGTGACCGGCGGCTTCTCCGGCGTGCCGGGGTGGTGCGGCGTGACCGGCGGCTCGGTCGGCGGCGTGACCGGCGGCGGGGTGGACTCCCCGTTCGCGCAGTCGTTGCCCCCGGCCGGGTTGCCGATGCCGATCACGTCGACGGTGTTGCCGCACGCGTTGACCGGGAGGTCGATCGGCAGCTGCACGTTGTTGCCCGAGCCGACACCCGGCGAGTCACTGGTGTGCCCGCCCGCGTGGGAACCACCGCCGGACGACGAGGAGCCGCCGCCGTACGAGTCGTCGCCGCTCCCGTCGTCGTCGGAGGTGTCGGAGGTGTTGGCGCAGCTGTTGCCGGCCGCCGGATTGAGCAGCCCGATGACGTCGATGGTGTTCCCGCACACGTTCACCGGGACGTGCACCGGAGCCTGGACGGAGTTGCCGGACGCCACACCGGGCGAGTCGGACGCGGTGCCGGTGGCACCGGCGTCGGCGTACGCGATCCCGCCCGTCATTGCGAGCGCGCCGGACGCGGCCGCCACGGTGATCAGGCCTTTGCGCATGACCTGTCGCATAGCTTTCCCTGCCTTAGAACTCTGCTGAACGCCTCATGGAAGGCGCTGGAGAGGCACGGGGGCGGTCGTGCGTCCCGTGCCGAATGCCCAATCGGCCCCGGAGCGCATGGCGCGCACTCCGGGGCCGACGGACTCAGACCCTCAAGGGGTGGGGCACAACAACGTCAGTTGTTGACGCAGGTGTTGCCGAAGGCGGGGTTGAGCAGCCCGATCACGTTCACGGTGTTGCCACAGAGGTTCACCGGGACGTGGACCGGCACCTGGATGACGTTGCCCGAGAGCACACCGGGGGACTTCACGGCGGCACCCTGAGCACCGGCGTCGGCAGCGGCGATGCCCGCGCCCGCGAGCACGAGGCCACCAGTGGCAGCCGCAGCAGCGACGACCTTCTTGATCATTGTTCCTCCTTGTTGGCAAAGACAGTCCCAGCCGCGGACTGCACTCCCTGTAACGAGGAGGGGCCATTGGGGCTACGAGCCACCGGTGCCATTCACTCGTTCCGGTCAGGCACGCACACCTGGACGAATGTCAGGAGGCGTCGATGAACCGGTCGAGGACCCGGACGCCGAACTTCAGCCCGTCGACCGGAACGCGCTCGTCCACGCCGTGGAACATGCCGGCGAAGTCCAGCTCGGGAGGCAGCTGCAGCGGTGCGAAACCGAAGTTGCGGATGCCGAGCTCGACGAAGGACTTGGCGTCGGTGCCGCCGGAGAGCGTGTACGGGATCGCCTTGCCGATCGGGTCCTCGGCGGCGATCGAGGACTTCATGGCCTCGACGAGCGCCCCGTCGAAGTCGGTCTCGACGGCCTTGTCCGCGTGCACGTCCTCGCGCCTGACGTTCGGGCCGAGGATGCGGTCGAGGTCGGCGAGGAACTCGTCCTCGTAGCCGGGCAGGAAGCGTCCGTCGACGTGGGCGGTGGCCTCGCCGGGGATCACGTTCACCTTGTAACCGGCGCCCAGCTGCGTGGGGTTGGCGGTGTTGCTGAAGGTGGCGCCGATCAGCTTGGCGATGCCGCCGAGCTTGGCGACGGTCGTCTCCATGTCCTCGGGGTCGAGCTCCACCCCGTACGCGTCGCCGAGCTCGTCGAGGAAGTGGCGCAGGGTCTTGGTGACCCGGATCGGGAACTGGTGGCGGCCGAGCCGGGCGACCGCCTCGGACAGCTCGGTGATCGCGTTGTCCCGGTGGATCATGGAGCCGTGCCCGGCGGTGCCGGCCACGGTCAGCTTCATCCAGTGCATGCCCTTCTCGGCGGTCTGCACCAGGTAGAGGCGCCGCTGCTCGCTCACCGTGAACGAGAAGCCGCCGACCTCGCTGATCGCCTCGGTGACCCCGTCGAAGAGGTCCCGGTGGTTGTCGACGAGGTGCCGGGCGCCCCAGGTGCCGCCGGCCTCCTCGTCGGCGAGGAAGGCGAGGACGATGTCGCGCGGGGGCTTGCGGCCGGTGCGCAGCCGGTCGCGGACGACCGCGAGGGTCATCGCGTCCATGTCCTTCATGTCGACGGCGCCGCGGCCCCAGACGCAGCCGTCGGCGACCTCGCCGGAGAACGGGTGGTGCGTCCAGTCCGCCGCGTTGGCGGGGACGACGTCGGTGTGGCCGTGGATGAGGAGCGCGGGCCGCGACGGGTCCTCGCCCTCGATCCGGGCCACGGTGGAGGCACGGCCGGGGTGGGACTCGAAGATCTTCGGTTCGAGGCCGACCTCGGCGAGCTTCTCGGCGACGTACTCGGCGGCCTTGCGTTCACCCGGGCCCGAGTGGTCGCCGTAGTTGCTGGTGTCGATCTGGATCAGTTCGCGGCAGAGGTCCACGACCTCGTCCTGTCCGGAGACGGCCCTGCCCGCGCTCGACTCGCTCACGCTTGTTCCTCTCTCCCTGTGGTCCCCCTCATCCTCTCTCCCCCGCTCCCCGGACCCAAGGGCGGGCGGCCGTCGTCACGTGCCGTTCACACGGCCCACCTGCGGAAAGGGGGTGTGATCGAAGCACTCGGAAACCCTGGTAATGTTCTCTGTGTCGCCGCGGGAAACACCCCGCAGAAAGCGGCAGACACCTTGTCCGGGTGGCGGAATGGCAGACGCGCTAGCTTGAGGTGCTAGTGCCCTTTATCGGGCGTGGGGGTTCAAGTCCCCCCTCGGACACCACGGAAGGACCAGACTCAGTCTGGTCCTTCTTGCGTTGTGCCTTCTCCCGCCGGGCCGCGCGCAGTTGGGGCAGCGAGAGCAGCACGTAGAGCAGGGCGCCGGTGAGCGGCAGGGCGTGCCACAGGTCGTCGTCGAGGGCGAGGCCGAGGATCAGGTTGACGCCGAGTCCGCCCGCGAAGGCGCCGAGCGCGCGGCGGTTGACGGCGGCGACGGCGGCCTCGGAGAGGTCGTAACGGCCGCGCCGCAGCAGGAAGTAGTCGGCGACCAGGATGCCCGGGATGAGGGGAATCGCGTAGCCGAGGTAGCCGAGGTACGTGAGGAAGGCGTCGAGGATGCCGGCGGTCAGGCCGTAGTAGGCGAGGCCGCAGGCCAGGACGCCGCAGATCACGTTGACGGTGATGCGCGGGAGGTCGACTGCGGTGCGTCCGGCGAGGCTGGCGGCGTACATGTTGTTGACCTCGTGCGGGAAGCCCTGCACGAAGATCGCGAAGGTGGCGAGGGCGCCGACGCCGACCGCGCCGAAGGCGGCGCCCATGTCGGCCTGTCCGACGCCGAGTCCGAGCATGATGCCGAGCAGGTTGAAGCCGAAGTTGCCGACCATGAACTCGGCGACGGTGGTGGTGAGGACGGTGGCGCGGGACCTGCCGAAGCGGGTGATGTCGGGGGTGACGGTCGCGCCGGTCATCCACTTGTTGACCCCGAGGGCGAACATGGCGAGCGCGGTGGCCTCTCCGGCGCGGGCCGGTTCGGCGTTCACGATGGCGTCGAGGCCGCCCGCGTGCCGGACGGCGGCGACGACGGCGACGATCACGGTGGCCAGCATGAGGGGCACGCTGATGCGGCCGACCCAGGTCAGGCCCTTGCCGAAGCCGACGATGGACAGGGCGGTGTAGACGGCGCTGAGCACGACGCAGTAGAGGAGGCCGAGCCAGGGGTCCTTGCCGCCGGGCAGGACGCCGGCGGTGATGCCGGTGCTGTAGCCGACGAAGCCGGCCGACAGGAGGGCGATCACCAGGGAGGGCAGCCGGCTGCCGCCGCGACCGAACGCGGCCTTCAGGCCGAGGGCGGTGGTGATGCGTTCGCGCTGGCCGATCAGGCCGCACAGGATCGAGACGGCGCTGACCACGACGGAGGAGCCGACGGCGATCGCGAGGCCGGTCCAGAACGGGAAGAAGAGGCCGAGCGACATGCCGTACAGGAGGTCGGTCGCCGACACGGTGAAGCCCATGCGGACGAGGGTGATCGACAGGGTGGACCGGGTCTGGTCCGCGGGCAGCCGGTCGGCGGCGAAGTCCTCGGTGGCCTCGGCGGCGCGGCGGGCGCGGGCCCGCGCGTCGGGGGCGGGGTCGTCGGTGTGCGTCACGGACACCTCTCGGGGGATCGGCGTACGGGTGTCCCGTGATGCTCGCCGTCCGGCCCCGGCCGGACACTGGCAGCGGCTGCCAGCGCTGGGGCGCCGCACTGGCACCCCGCACCAACCCGACAGCCGTGCGCCCCGCCGGCCTGGGGCCGACGGGGCGCACGGAGCGGGCGGGAGAGTTACTTCTTCTCGACCGCGTGGCCGCCGAACTGGTTGCGCAGGGCGGCGATCATCTTCATCTGCGGGGAGTCCTCCTGGCGGGAGGAGAAGCGGGCGAAGAGGGAGGCCGTGATCGCGGGCAGCGGCACCGCGTGGTCGATGGCCGCCTCGACGGTCCAGCGGCCCTCGCCGGAGTCGGCCGCGAAGCCGCGCAGCTTGTCCAGGTGCTCGTCGTCCTCCAGGGCGTTGACCGCGAGGTCGAGCAGCCAGGAGCGGATGACGGTGCCTTCCTGCCAGGAGCGGAAGACCTCGCGCACGTCGGTCACCGAGTCGGCGGCCTCGAGCAGCTCCCAGCCCTCGGCGTAGGCCTGCATCATGGCGTACTCGATGCCGTTGTGGACCATCTTGGAGAAGTGGCCCGCGCCGACCTTGCCGGCGTGGACGTAGCCGAAGTCGCCTTCGGGCTTGAGGGCGTCGAAGACCGGCTTGACCTTGGCGACGTTCTCGTCGGAGCCGCCGACCATGAGGGCGTAGCCGTTCTCCAGGCCCCAGACGCCGCCGGAGACACCGGCGTCGACGAAGCCGATGCCGCGCTCGGCGAGCTCGGACGCGTGCTTCTCGTCGTCGGTCCAGCGGGAGTTGCCGCCGTCGACGACGAGGTCGCCCTCGGACAGGAGGTCCTTCAGCTCGTCGACGGTGGACTGGGTGGCGGCGCCCGCGGGGACCATCACCCAGACGACGCGCGGGGCTTCGAGCTTGTCGACGAGTTCGGCGAGGGAGGCGACGTCGGAGATCTCCGGGTTGCGGTCGTAGCCGACGACGTCGTGGCCGGCGCGGCGGATGCGCTCGCGCATGTTGCCGCCCATCTTGCCGAGACCGATGAGACCGAGCTGCATATCAGTTCACTTACCTTCAGAACGGCCGCGCAGGGCGCGGTAGGTGTCGACGAGGGACTGGGTGGAGGCGTCGAGGCCGGGGACCTGCGCGCCTTCGGTGAGGGCGGGTTCGACGCGCTTGGCGAGGACCTTGCCGAGTTCGACGCCCCACTGGTCGAAGGAGTCGATGTTCCAGACCGCGCCCTGGACGAACACCTTCTGCTCGTAGAGGGCGATGAGCTGGCCGAGGACCGACGGGGTCAGCTCGGTCGCGAGGATCGTGGTCGTCGGGTGGTCGCCCTGGAACGTCTTGTGCGGGACCAGCTCCTCGGGCACGCCCTCGGCGCGCACCTCTTCGGGCGTCTTGCCGAAGGCCAGCGCCTGCGTCTGCGCGAAGAAGTTGGCCATGAGCAGGTCGTGCTGGGCCGCCAGGCCGGACTCCAGCTCCTCGACCGGCTTCGCGAAGCCGATGAAGTCCGCCGGGATCAGCTTCGTGCCCTGGTGGATCAGCTGGTAGTAGGCGTGCTGGCCGTTGGTGCCGGGCGTGCCCCAGACCACCGGGCCGGTCTCCCAGTTCACGGCCTCGCCGTCGCGCTGCACCGACTTGCCGTTCGACTCCATGTCGAGCTGCTGGAGGTACGCGGTGAACTTGGAGAGGTAGTGGCTGTACGGGAGGACGGCGTGCGACTGGGCGCCGTGGAAGTTGCCGTACCAGATGCCGAGGAGGCCCAGGATCAGCGGGGCGTTGGCCTCGGCGGGGGCGGTGCGGAAGTGCTCGTCGACGAGGTGGAAGCCGTCGAGCATCTCGCGGAAGCGCTCCGGACCGATCGCGATCATCAGGGAGAGGCCGATGGCGGAGTCGTACGAGTAGCGGCCGCCGACCCAGTCCCAGAACTCGAACATGTGGGACGTGTCGATGCCGAACTCGGCGACCTTCTCCGCGTTCGTCGACAAGGCGACGAAGTGCTTCGCGACGGCTTCCTGGCCGGCGCCGAGGCCCTTCAGGAGCCAGTCGCGGGCCGAGGTGGCGTTCGTGATCGTCTCGATGGTGGTGAAGGTCTTCGAGGCGACGACGAAGAGGGTCTCGGCCGGGTCGAGGTCGCGGACGGCCTCGTGGAGGTCGGCGCCGTCCACGTTCGAGACGAAACGGAACGTCAGGTCGCGGGCGGTGTAGGGGCGCAGCGCCTCGTAGGCCATGGCGGGGCCGAGGTCGGAGCCGCCGATACCGATGTTGACGACGTTCCTGATGCGCCGGCCGGTGTGGCCGGTCCAGGCGCCGGAGCGGACCTGGTCGGCGAAGGCGGCCATCTTGTCGAGGACGGCGTGCACCTGCGGCACGACGTTCTCGCCGTCGACCTCGATCACGGCGCCCGCGGGGGCGCGCAGGGCCGTGTGCAGGACGGCGCGGTCCTCGGTGGTGTTGATCTTCTCGCCGCGGAACATGGCGTCGCGCTGTCCGAAGACGTCGGTGGCGGCGGCCAGGTCGCGCAGGAGGGCGAGGGTCTCGTCCGTGATCAGGTGCTTGGAGTAGTCGATGTGCAGGTCGCCGACGCGCAGCGTGTAGCGGTCGGCGCGCTCGGGGTCGGCGGCGAACAGCTCGCGCAGATGGGTGCCGTCGGTCTTGGCGCGGTGGTCCTCCAGGGCGGTCCACTGCGGGCGGCGCGTCAACGGGGTGCTCGGGTCAGGCATGTTGAACGGACTCCTTGGAGCCGGAGGTGCCGGTGCCGGCCTGGAGCGCGACGGCGTACATCTCGTCGGCGTCGAGGCGGCGGAGCTCTTCGGCGATCAGCTCGGCGGTGGTGCGGACCTTCAGGGCGAGGGTGCGCTCGGGCTGGCCGGGCAGGGTGAGGGTGGCGAGTGGGCCGTCGGGGCGGTCGATGCGGATGTCGCCGCCGGCGGTGCCGAGGCGGACCGCGGTGACGACGGGTCCGGCGGTGACGACGCGCTCGACCGGGACGCCGAGCCGGGCGCCGAGCCAGCGGGCGAGGAGCTCGGCGCTGGGGTTGCCGGCCTCCGACTCGACGGCGGCCGAGATCACCTCGACGCGGGCCTGGTCGAGGGCGGCGGCCAGCATGGAGCGCCACGGGGTGAGCCGGGTCCAGGCCAGGTCGGTGTCGCCGGGCGTGTAGGACACGGCGCGGCGGTCGAGGGCGTCGAGGGCGTCCTCGTCGGCGTACAGGTCGGTGATGCGGCGGGCGGCGAGGGCGCCGAGCGGGTCCTTGGCGGGCTCGTCGGGGGCGTCGACCGGCCACCAGACGACCACCGGGGCGTCGGGCAGCAGGAGCGGCAGGACGACGGAGGCGGCGTGGTGGCTCACCTCGCCGTACAGGCGCAGGACCACGGTCTCGCCGGTGCCTGCGTCGGAGCCGACCCGCACCTCGGCGTCGAGCCGGGTGCCCTGCCGGTCCCGCGGGGTGCGGGCCGTGCGCTTGATGACGACGAGGGTCCGCGAGGGGTGCTCGCGGGAGGCCTCCTCGGCGGCCTTGACCGCGTCGTAGGCGTTCTCCTCGTCGGTGACGATGACCATCGTGAGCACCATGCCCACGGCGGGGGTGCCGATGGCGCGGCGCCCCTCTACGAGCGCCTTGTTGATCTTGCTTGCCGTGGTGTCGGTCAGGTCGATCTTCATGGCCTGCGCCAGCTCCGTCCGTCTCGTGCGAGCATCTCGTCGGCTTCCACCGGGCCCCAGCTGCCGGAGGCGTACCGGGCCGGGCGGCCGTGGGTGTCCCAGTGCTCCTCGACGGGGTCGAGGATCCGCCAGGACTCCTCCACCTCCTCCGTGCGCGGGAAGAGGTTGGCGTCGCCCAGCAGTACGTCCAGGATCAGCCGCTCGTACGCTTCCGGGCTGGACTCGGTGAACGACTCGCCGTAGGCGAAGTCCATCGAGACGTCGCGGATCTCCATGGAGGTGCCCGGGACCTTGGATCCGAAGCGTACGGTCATGCCCTCGTCGGGCTGGACGCGGATGACGATCGCGTTCTGGCCGAGCTCCTCGGTGGCGGTGGAGTCGAACGGGGAGTGCGGGGCGCGCTGGAAGACGACGGCGATCTCGGTGACGCGGCGGCCCAGGCGCTTGCCGGTGCGCAGGTAGAACGGGACGCCCGCCCAGCGGCGGTTGTCGATCTCCAGCTTCACGGCGGCGTAGGTGTCGGTCTTCGACTTCGGGTCGATGCCGTCTTCCTGGAGGTAGCCCCTGACCTGCTCGCCGCCCTGCCAGCCGCCGGCGTACTGGGCGCGCACGGTGGAGCGCTCCAGGTCGGCGGGGACGCGGACGGACTTGAGGACCTTGAGCTTCTCGTTGACGAGCGACTCGGCGTCGAAGGACGCGGGCTCCTCCATGGCGGTGAGGGCCATGAGCTGGAGGAGGTGGTTCTGGATGACGTCGCGGGCGGCGCCGATGCCGTCGTAGTAGCCGGCGCGGCCGCCGATGCCGATGTCCTCGGCCATCGTGATCTGCACGTGGTCGACGTAACTCCGGTTCCAGACGGGCTCGTACATCTGGTTGGCGAAGCGGAGCGCCAGGATGTTCTGGACGGTCTCCTTGCCGAGGTAGTGGTCGATGCGGAAGACCTGCTCGGGCGCGAAGACGTCGTGGACGATCGCGTTCAGCTCGCGGGCCGAGGCGGTGTCGTGGCCGAACGGCTTCTCGATGACGGCGCGGCGCCAGGATCCCTCGGGGGCGTCGGCGAGGCCGTGCTTCTTGAGCTGCTGGACGACCTTGGGGAAGAACTTCGGCGGGACCGACAGGTAGAAGGCGTAGTTGCCGCTGGTGCCGCGCTTCTCGTCGAGCTCGTCGACGGCCTCGCGCAGCTGCTTGAACGCGGTGTCGTCGTCGAAGTCGCCGGGGATGAAGCGCATGCCCTCGGCGAGCTGGGCCCAGACCTCCTCGCGGAAGGGGGTGCGGGCGTGCTCGCGCACGGAGTCGTGGACGACCTGGGCGAAGTCCTGGTCCTCCCACTCGCGGCGGGCGAAGCCGAGGAGCGAGAAGCCCGGGGGCAGCAGACCTCGGTTGGCGAGGTCGTAGACGGCCGGCATCAGCTTCTTGCGGGAGAGGTCGCCGGTGACGCCGAAGATGACGAGCCCGGAGGGGCCCGCGACGCGCGGCAGACGGCGGTCGCGGGGGTCCCTCAGGGGGTTCTGCCAGGCGGAGGCGCTCACTTGGCCTGCGCCTCCTCGCCGGCGAGGCGGGCGGAGACGGTGCCGAGCAGGTCGGTCCAGGCGATCTCGAACTTGGCGACGCCCTCGTCCTCGAGCTGCTGGACGACCTCGTCGTAGGAGATGCCGAGCGCCTCGACGGCGGCGAGGTCGGCGCGGGCCTGCTCGTAGCCGCCGGTGACGGTGTCGCCGGTGATCTCGCCGTGGTCGGCGGTGGCGTTGAGCGTGCCCTCGGGCATGGTGTTGACGGTGCCGGGGGCGACGAGCTCGTCGACGTACAGGGTGTCCTTGTACGCGGGGTCCTTGACGCCGGTGGAGGCCCACAGGGGGCGCTGCTTGTTGGCGCCGGCGGCCTCGAGCTCGGTGGCGCGACCGGAGGCGAAGACCTGCTCGTAGGCCTCGTAGGCGAGACGGGCGTTGGCCAGGGCGGCCTTGCCCTTCAGGGACGTGGCCTCGTCGGTGCCGACCTTGTCGAGGCGCTTGTCGATCTCGGCGTCGACGCGCGAGACGAAGAAGGAGGCGACGGAGTGGATCGTGGAGAGGTCGACGCCGCGGGCGCGGGCCTTCTCCAGACCGGCCAGGTAGGCGTCCATGACGGCCTTGTAGCGGTCCAGGGAGAAGATCAGCGTGACGTTGACGCTGATGCCGAGGCCGATGACCTCGGTGATGGCCGGCAGGCCCGCCTCGGTGGCCGGGATCTTGATCATGACGTTCGGGCGGTCGACGAGCCAGGAGAGCTGCTTGGCCTCGGCGATCGTGGCCTCGGTCTCGTGGGCCAGGCGCGGGTCGACCTCGATGGAGACGCGGCCGTCGCGGCCCTGGGTCGTCTCGTAGACGGGGCGCAGGATGTCGGCGGCGGCGCGGACGTCGGCCGTGGTCATCATGCGGACGGCCTCGTCGACGGTGACCTTGCGGACGGCGAGGTCGGCGAGCTGCTCCTCGTAGCCCTCGCCGGAGCCGATGGCGCCCTGGAAGATCGAGGGGTTCGTGGTGACGCCGACGACGTGGCTGTTCTCGACGAGCTCGGCGAGGTTGCCGGACTCGATGCGCTTGCGGGAGAGGTCGTCCAGCCAGATGGAGACGCCCGCGTCGGAGAGGGACTTGAGGGGGGCCACGGTGCTGCTCATGTTCTTCTTCATCTTCTTTCGAGTGCTATGACGCGTACGGGTCAACGACGGGCGGCGGCGAGAGATTCCCGGGCCTGAGCTGCGACGTTCTCGGCGGTGAAGCCGAACTCGCGGAACAGGATCCCGGCGTCGGCGGAGGCGCCGAAGTGCTCCAGGGAGACGATCCGTCCGGCGTCCCCGACATAGCGGTACCAGGTCAGGCCGATGCCCGCCTCGACAGCCACGCGGGCCTTCACGGACGGCGGAAGGACGGCGTCCTTGTAGGCCTGGTCCTGCTCCTCGAACCACTCGACGGACGGCATCGACACGACGCGGGTCGCGACGCCCTCGGCCTCCAGCGTCTCGCGGGCGGCGACGGCGAGCTGCACCTCGGAGCCGGTGGCGATCAGGACGACGTCCGGGGTCTCCTCGGAGGCCTCGGCGAGGACGTAACCGCCCTTCGCCGCATCCTCGTTGAGCGCGTACGTGGGCACGCCCTGCCGGGTGAGCGCCAGGCCGTGCGGGGCCGGCTTCGCGGAGCCGCGGCGCAGGATCTCGCGCCAGGCGACGGTCGTCTCGTTGGCGTCGGCCGGGCGGACGATGTTCAGGCCCGGGATGGCACGCAGCGAGGCGAGGTGCTCGACGGGCTGGTGGGTGGGGCCGTCCTCGCCGAGTCCGATGGAGTCGTGCGTCCACACGTACGTGACGGGGAGCTGCATCAGCGCGGACATGCGGACCGCGTTGCGCATGTAGTCGGAGAAGACCAGGAACGTGCCCCCGTAGATGCGGGTGTTGCCGTGCAGCGCGATGCCGTTCATCTCGGCGGCCATCGAGAACTCGCGGATGCCGAAGTGGACGGTGCGGCCGTACGGGTCGGCCTCGGGCAGCGGGTTGCCCTTCGGGAGGAAGGAACTGGTCTTGTCGATCGTGGTGTTGTTGGAGCCGGCGAGGTCGGCGGAGCCGCCCCACAGCTCGGGCAGGACCGGGCCGAGGGCCTGGAGGACCTTGCCGGAGGCGGCGCGGGTGGCGACCTTGGTGCCGGCCTCGAAGGCGGGGAGCGCGTCCTCCCAGCCCTCGGGCAGGCGGCCCGCGACGATCCGGTCGAGCAGCTTCGCGCGCTCGGGGTTGTCGGTGCGCCAGGCGCCGAGCTGCTTGTCCCAGGCGGCGTGCGCCTCGGCGCCGCGGTCCAGGGCGGTGCGGGCGTGGGCGAGGACCTCGTCCTCGACGATGAAGCTCTGCTCGGGGTCGAAGCCGAGGACGCGCTTGGTGGCGGCGATCTCGTCGGCGCCGAGCGCGGAGCCGTGGGAGGCCTCGGTGTTCTGCGCGGTCGGGGCGGGCCAGGCGATGATCGTGCGCATCGCGATGATGGACGGGCGCCCGGTCTCGGCCTTGGCGGCGGCGAGGGCCTCGTACAGGGCCTTGACGTCGGTGTTGCCGTCGACGAGCGGCTCGATGCGCTGGACGTGCCAGCCGTAGGCCTCGTAGCGCTTCAGGACGTCCTCGGAGAACGCGGTCTCGGTGTCGCCCTCGATGGAGATGTGGTTGTCGTCGTAGACGAAGACGAGGTTGCCGAGCTTCTGGTGGCCGGCGAGGGAGCTGGCCTCGGCGGAGACGCCCTCCTCCAGGTCGCCGTCGGAGACGATCGCCCAGATGGTGTGGTCGAAGGGGCTGGCGCCCTCGGGGGCCTCGGGGTCGAAGAGGCCGCGCTCGTAACGGGCGGCCATCGCCATGCCGACCGCGTTGGCGACGCCCTGGCCGAGCGGGCCGGTGGTGGTCTCGACGCCGGCGGTGTGGCCGTACTCGGGGTGGCCGGGGGTCTTGGAGCCCTGGGTGCGGAAGGCCTTCAGGTCGTCGAGCTCCAGCTCGTAGCCGGACAGGAAGAGCTGGGTGTACAGGGTGAGGCTGGTGTGGCCGGGCGAGAGGACGAAGCGGTCGCGGCCGGTCCACTCCGGGTCGGCGGGGTCGTGCCGCATGACCTTCTGGAAGAGGGTGTAGGCGGCGGGGGCCAGGCTCATGGCCGTGCCGGGGTGTCCGTTGCCGACCTTCTGGACGGCGTCGGCCGCCAGCAGACGGGCGGTGTCGACGGCCCGCTGGTCGAGCGCGGTCCACTCGAAGGGACGCTCGAAGGGGTCGAGACCGTGCGGTGTCTGCGTGCTCATCTGTGGGACTTCCTTCGCATCCGTTGTCCTGTCCTTGTGCCCGAAGGCACCGCCCGGCTGGGACCAAAGTCCCAGGTCGAACCGGTACCCAACTTAAAGGTCATACTTTTGAAACGGCAGGTGCCCCCGTGCCGTTGTTCGGTGAAAATGGGACACCCACAGGCCCCGAAGCCGAGGAAGGTCGATGACGGAGCAGGACCCCGCGCAGACGAGCGCACATCTGGGAGCGAGCCCGGAAGAACGAGCGCGCATCCGCACGTATCCCTTCGACCCGAGCACCAGCGTGTCCGGGGTCGGGATCCAGGTCGGCCCGATGGGGACCGAGGGTCCGTGGGCCGGCCGGGCCGACCTGTCGCGGCGCGTGCACCGCATCGACTTCCACGTCCTGCTGCTCTTCCGCGCGGGCCCGGTGCACCACATGATCGACTTCGCCGAGTACGAGGTCGGCGCGGGCGACCTGCTGTGGATCCGGCCGGGCCAGGTGCACGGCTTCTCCGCGACCGAGCCGTACGAAGGCACGGTGCTGACGATGCAGCCGGGCTTCCTGCCCCGCTCGATCGTCGAGGCGACCGGCCTGTACCGCTACGACCGGCCGCCGCTGCTGCACCCCGGGCCGGACCAACTCGCCGCCCTGGAAGCCTCGCTGGCGCAGTTGCAGCGCGAGTACCTGGACACGGAGACGCTGCCGCTGAGCCTGCACACGAACGTGCTGCGGCACGCGCTGACGGCGTTCATGCTGCGGGTCGCGCACGTGTCGGCGCAGGCCGCGGCGGACGAGTGCCGGCCGCAGCCGGACACCACGTTCACCCGGTTCCGCACGGCGGTCGAGCGCAGCTTCACCACGAACCACAGCGTGAGCGCGTACGCCGACGAACTGGGCTACTCACGGCGGACGTTGGTGCGCGCCGTGCGGGCGGCGACCGGGCAGACGCCGAAGGCGTTCATCGACCGGCGGGTGGTCCTGGAGGCGAAGCGGCTGCTCGCCCACACGGATCTGCCGGTGGGCCGGATCGGGGTCGCGGTCGGCTTCCCCGACTCGGCGAACTTCTCGAAGTACTTCCAGCAGCACGCGGGAACGACCCCGGCGGCGTTCCGCGCGGAGCAGGTCTGAGGGGACGGCGTCGAGAGGCGCTCGGTAGAGTCGGCGGCATGGCACGCCCCACTCCGACCACCTGCCCCTGCGGTCTTTCCGCCGCGTACGAGGACTGCTGCGGCCGCTACCACTCGGGCCGGGCCGCCGCGCCCACGGCCGAGGCGCTGATGCGGTCCCGGTACGCGGCGTTCACCCGTAAGGACGCGGCGTATCTGCTGCGCACCTGGCACCCGGACACCCGGCCGCCCGCGGTGGAGTTCGACCCGGGGCTCACCTGGGTGGGCCTGGAGGTCCTGGAGACGGCCGACGGCTCGGCGTTCCACCAGCGCGGCACCGTCACCTACCGGGCCCGCTACAAGGACGACGGGCGGGCGGGGTCGCTGCACGAGCGCAGCCGGTTCGTCCGGGTGGACGGCGCGTGGGTGTACGTGGACGGCGACTTCATCGAATAGTCCCGGCCCCGCGACCGGCCCCACGAACGGTCCCGCGCCCGGCCCCGCGACCGGGCGCGTTCAGGGCACCTTCAGGGCGCGAGGATGTCCAGCTCCTGGAGCGCGCCCACCGCGATCTCCCGCGTGAGCGCCTCGGCGCGCTCCGCGTCCTTCTCCCGGACCGCCTCCGCGACGCGCACGTGCAGCGTGACGGCGGCCGGGTCGGGGTCCTCGAACATGACCTGGTGGTGGGTACGGCCCGCCAGGACCTCGGCGACCAGGTCGCCCAGGTGCGCGAACATCTCGTTGCCCGACGCGTTGAGCACGATCCGGTGGAAGTCGATGTCGTGCACGAGGTACTTCTCCAGCTGCTGGCCGCGCGAGGTGGCGACCATGCCGAGGGCGCACTCGGTGAGCGCGGCGCACTGCTCGGGTGTGGCATGGCGGGCGGCGAGGCCCGCGGCGACCGGCTCGACCGCCGAACGCAGCACCGTGAGCGAGCGCAGCTGGCGCGCCCGGTCGGCGCCGGCCAGGCGCCAGCGGATGACCTGCGGGTCGTAGACGTTCCACTCCGCCGCGGGCCGCACGGTGACGCCGACCCGGCGCCGTGACGCCACGAGATGCATCGACTCCAGGACGCGCACGGCCTCCCGCATCACCGAGCGCGAGACCTCGAACTGCTGCGCGAGCTCGTCGGTGCGCAGCACGCTGCCCGGGGGGTACTCCCCCGCGGCGATGGCGGGACCGAGGCTTTCGAGTACGCGGGCGTGCAGGCCCCGGCCCTGTGTGGTCATGTCGAAAGAGTACGAGGCAGGACGTGACGCGCACGACGCGGCACCGGAACCCGGAATAAATAGTCTGACTTTTATGTCACAGCCTCTTGAATTAGTCAGACCTATTGGGTTTCAGTGACGTGACACAGCGATGTCGACGAAGACAGCGATGAAGACAGCGAGGCAGCGATGAGCACCCCCCACGTCGTCGTGGTCATGGGCGTGGCAGGAACCGGCAAGACGACGATCGGTCCCCTGCTCGCCGAGCGCCTCGGCGTTCCGTACGCCGAAGGCGACGACTTCCACCCGCAGGCCAACATCGACAAGATGTCGGCCGGGACGCCCCTGGACGACGAGGACCGCCGCCCCTGGCTCGAGGCCATCGGCCGGTGGGCGCACAGCCGCGCCGGACTCGGCGGCGTCGTCTCCAGCTCCGCCCTCAAGCGGAGCTACCGGGACCTGCTGCGCTCCGAGGCCCCGGACGCCGTCTTCCTGCACCTCACCGGCAGCCGTGAGCTCATCCTCGACCGGATGAGCCACCGCGAGGGCCACTTCATGCCGACGAGCCTGCTGGACTCGCAGTTCGCCACGCTCCAGCCGCTCCAGGCGGACGAGTCGGGCGTCGACGTCGACGTGTCGGGCTCCCCGGAGGAGATCACGGACCGGGCCGTCAAGGCTCTGGCCGCGCTCGACTCCGAGCAGCCCTAGCTCTCCCCCGCACTCCCCCAGTAGTCCTTCCGTCCCCTCCCCTCCTCGTACAAGGGATCAGACCGTGACCAGTCTCAGTGTCGAGACCCTGGCAGCGGACGCCGTCGAGCCGATCACGTCCGCGGGCCATGCCCAGCTCGGGATCGCCGTGCTCGTCGGTATCGCCGTCATCGTCCTGCTCATCACGAAGTTCAAGCTCCACGCCTTCCTGGCGCTGACGATCGGTTCGCTCACCCTGGGCGCGGTCGCCGGAGCCCCGCTCGACAAGGTGATCACCAGCTTCAGCGCCGGTCTCGGTTCGACCGTCGCCGGTGTCGGTGTGCTGATCGCGCTCGGCGCGATCCTCGGCAAGCTGCTCGCCGACTCCGGCGGCGCCGACCAGATCGTGGACACGATCCTCGCCAAGGCCGGCAAGTCCGGTGGCAAGGCGATGCCGTGGGCGATGGTCCTCATCGCCTCGATCATCGGCCTGCCGCTGTTCTTCGAGGTCGGCATCGTGCTGCTGATCCCGGTCGTCCTGATGGTCGCCAAGCGCGGCAACTACTCGCTGATGCGGATCGGCATCCCGGCCCTCGCCGGTCTGTCCGTGATGCACGGCCTGATCCCGCCGCACCCCGGCCCGCTCGTCGCGATCGACGCGGTCGGCGCCAACCTCGGCATCACCCTGGCGCTCGGCGTCCTCGTCGCGATCCCGACCGTGATCATCGCCGGTCCGGTGTTCTCGAAGTTCGCCGCGAAGTGGGTCGACGTGCCCGCCCCGGAGAAGATGATCCCGGCGCGCGCCTCGGACGAGCTGAAGGGCCGTCCCAGCTTCGGCGCCTCGGTCGCCACGATCCTGCTGCCCGTCGCGATGATGCTGTCGAAGGCGCTCGTCGACATCATCGTGGACAACCCCGAGCACACCGTGCAGCGCGTGTTCGACGTCGTCGGCTCGCCGCTGATCGCCCTGCTCGCGGCCGTCATCGTGGCCATGTTCACCCTGGGCCGCCCGGCGGGCTTCACCAAGGGCAAGCTGGCGTCCACGACCGAGAAGTCGCTCGCCCCGATCGCGGGCGTGCTGCTCATCGTCGGCGCGGGCGGCGGCTTCAAGCAGACCCTGATCGACTCCGGCGTCGGCCAGATGGTCCTGGACATCTCCAAGGACTGGTCGATCCCGACGCTGCTGCTCGCCTGGCTGATCGCGGTCGTGATCCGGCTCGCGACGGGTTCGGCGACGGTCGCGACCGTCTCGGCGGCCGGTCTGGTCGCCCCGCTGGCGGCCGGCATGACCGACACGCACACGGCGCTGCTGGTGCTGGCGATCGGCGCGGGCTCGCTGTTCTTCAGCCACGTCAACGACGCGGGCTTCTGGCTGGTCAAGGAGTACTTCGGACTCAGCGTCGGCCAGACGGTGAAGACCTGGTCGGTGATGGAGACGATCATCTCGGTCGTCGCCGGTGGCCTGGTCCTGCTGTTGTCCGTACTGATCTAGCGGCGCGGACACCGAAGAACGGCGGCGGCCCCCACTCGACCTCTGAGGTCGGGTGGGGGCCGCCGCCGTTTCCGCTGCGGGCTAGCCCGCGCGCTTCTCCAGCTGGAACGCCTCGTTGCCGAGGCCGATCCGGGCGTGCGCCTGCGGGTTGCGGGCGCGCAGCACCAGGCTGTACGCCACCCCGGCGAGGGCCGCGAGCACGATGACGCCGGGCAGGATCCAGGTCAGCGCGGAACCCGGCGAGGAGGCCAGGAGGACGTCGAAGTCCTTGACCGTGTAGCCGGCGATGACGAGCAGTGCGAGGCCGGCGAGGCCGGAGGCGATCAGCCGCCAGATCTGCGCGCCTGCCGCGCCGCGCCGCACGAAGAAGACGATCACGGCGAGGGAGGCGGTGGCCATCAGCAGGATGACACCGAGCGCGCCCACGTTGCCGCCCCAGGTGAACAGGCGCAGGACCGGCGCGGTCGGGTCGCCGGCGGGGGCCGAGTCGGTGACGGCGAAGACGAGGACGACGACGAGGGAGATGACGGACTGCAGCACGGAGCCGGTGCCGGGCGCGCCGCTCGCGCTGTTGGTGCGGCCGAAGCGGGCGGGCAGCAGGCCCTCGCGGCCCATCGCGAACGCGTACCGGGCGACCACGTTGTGGAAGCTGAGCAGCGCCGCGAACATGCCGGTCACGAACAGCACGTGCACGATGTCGGTGAAGGTGCCGCCGAGCCGGTCCTCGGTGAGGCCGAACAGCAGGCCCGCGGACTGCTTGCGGGCCTCGCCGACGATCGCCGCCGGGCCGGTGGCCACGGTCAGGGCCCAGGCGCTGAAGGCGAAGAACAGGGCGACGCCGCCGACGGCCAGGAACATGACGCGGGGCACGAGGATGTGCGGGCGGCTGGTCTCCTCGGCGTAGACGGGCGCCTGCTCGAAGCCGGTGAACGCGGCGATGCAGAAGCACAGGGCGGTGCCGAGGCCGACGCCGGTGAGGGTCCCGGGGTCGAAGGCGTCCAGGGAGAGGCCCTGGCTGCCCGGGTCACCGATGGCGGCGATGTCGAAGACGACCACGACGGCCACCTCGACGAGCAGCAGCACGCCGAGCACCTTGGCGTTCACGTCGATCTTCAGCAGACCGAGCACGGCGACCGCGACGACCGCGAGGACCGCCGGGATCCACCAGGCGATCTCCAGGTCGAGGAACTGCTGGGCGAGCCCGGAGACCTCGAAGCCGAACATGCCGTAGATGCCGACCTGGAGCGCGCTGTAGGCGACGAGCGCGACCAGGGCCGCGGCGGCGCCGGCCGTCGGGCCGAGCCCGCGCGCGATGTACGCGTAGAAGGCGCCCGCGTTGTGCACGTGCCGGCTCATCTCCGCGTAGCCGACGCTGAACAGGGTCAGGACGACGCCGAGGATCAGGAAGAGCAGCGGCATGCCGACGACGCCCATCACCGCGAACGTCGTGGGCATGACACCTGCGACGACCATCAGGGGGCCGGTCGCGGCGAGCACGGAGAGCAGCAGCCCCGCCGTGCCGAGCCGCCCGGCCCGCAGGGCGCTCTCCTCGCCTTTGAACGTGCTGATGCCCGGCTCCGCCGTGCTCTCGGCCGTTCTGTCGCTCGTGGTCATCGGGGGGTGTCCCTTCACGGTGGGTCGTGGTCGACGGCTATGCCGTGCCGAGCGCGGCACTGCGCGCGGCACGGAACGCTTCGTACGGATTCCGGTCGGGGTAGGACCAGGGCTCCGGTGTGACGTGCGGTCCGATGCGGTGGAACAGGGCGGCCGCCTCGGCGGGGCGGCCCTCGCAGTACTTGGCGTGGGCGAGGAAGTTGAGGTCGACGCGGTCGCGCGGACGGCCGGCGCCGGTGCGGGTCTCGCCCCACTCCAGCCACCAGTCGAAGGCGGTCTTCATGACGACGCGGGCCCGGCGGCCGGTCCAGTGGCCCGAGGCCTTGGGGTCGGCGGGCTCGGTGCCCGCCTTCGCCAGGACCCGGTAGCGCTCCGCGTGGGCGACGACGGGCAGGACGGCGAGCGCGGAGGAGGGCGGGGCCTGCTCGGCGGCCCAGGCGGCGAAGTCGTAGACCTCGTGCAGCGGGTCCTGGCCCGCGGCGGCGCGGCGCTCGGCGAGCCGGGCGACCATGAGGTGGTGCGCGTGATGGTGGTCGGGGTGCCGGTGGCGGACCTCGTCGAAGAGCCGGACGACGTCCTCCTCGCGGCCCAACTCGCGCTCCAGGAGAAGCAGTCCGAGCCAGGGCGTGGGATCGGTCGGGACCAGGGCCGCGGCGTCGAGGCAGCCGTCGCGGATCTTGTCCGGGCGGGCCTTGCCGGCGAGCGCCCGGTGGACACCGGCGCAGGCGAGCAGGACGGCGGCGTCCGTCGACTCCGGTTCGACCAGGAGCCAGTCGCGGACCCAGGCGGTGGCGGTGGACTCCTGGGCGAGGACCATGATCCGGTGGCCGCGCCGGTCCCAGTCGTCGCCGGTGCCCTCGAGCAGCGCCCTGGCCTCGGTCCACCGGCCCTGGGCGAGCGCGGTGCGGGCGGCGACGAGGTCCGGGTCGTCGAGCGCGGGGTCGAAGGTGTGCGTGGCCTTCTTGCGAGGGCGGCCGAGCGGGGGCGGGGGTGGAGACACCGCGACGGTTCCTCTACGACTCTTCAGTAACGCCGACGGCGGCGCGCGCGAGGCTGCGCGGTCGGGGCGGCCAAGGGGCGGATGATCACGCACAGCAAACCGGTACGGAGGGCTCCACGTCAAGGGTGATCGGGAGACGGGCTTCACCAACTCGTCGCGCGTTCCGACGAGTTCACTTGCATGACATTTCAACCACCCCGCGGCCCCGGGCGAGGGCGGCCCCGGAGCGCTATCGTCAGCCGCATAGCGATGTGTTTTCCGAGCACAGTCCGAGGTGCACAGCGTGCCGGTACTCGTCCTCGTCCTCGCCGTGAGCGCGGCCTTCTGTCTGGGCATCGGCTTCGTGCTCCAGCAGAACGCGGCCCGGCGCGCCCCGCTCGGCGACTTCCTGCGGCCCCGGCTCCTGCTCGACCTGATGCGGATGCCGCGCTGGCTGGCGGGCATCGGCTTCATGGTGTGCGGCATGGCGCTCGGCGCGGTGGCGCTGGGCAACGGCGAGGTGTCGCTGGTCGAGCCCCTCCTCGCGACGAACCTCCTCTTCGCCCTGCTGCTCTCCCGGCTCCAGACGTACGTGCCGCTGGGCCGGCAGGGCTGGCTCGGGCTGCTGCTGCTCGCGGGCGGGGTGACGGCGTTCATCGTCGCGGGGCAGCCCAGCGGGGGCGGCGAGAAGGCGGGGCCGCTGCGGCACTGGCTGATCATCGGGCTGATGGTGGGCGGGGCCCTGCTCCTCGCGGCGCTCGCCAAGCGGTCCCGGCTGAGCAAGGCGCCGGTGCTCCTGGCGGTGGCGGCCGGGATGCTCTACGGGGTGCAGGACGCGCTGACCCGGGTCAGCGGTCAGCGGTTCCAGTCGGGCGGTCTGGCGCATCTGTTCCTGGGCTGGCAGCCGTACGCGGTGCTGCTGCTCGGGGTGACGGGGCTCGTGCTGGTGCAGAGCGCGTTCGAGACGGCGCCGCTGCGGATGTCGCTGCCCGCGCTGACGGCCGCGCAGCCGCTGGCCGGGATCGCGTGCGGGGTGGGGTTCCTCGGGGACCAGCTGCGCACCGACGCGGGGGCGCTCGCCTGGGAGGTGGTGGGGCTGGCCGGGGTCGTGGTGGGGGTCGTGCTGCTGGGACTGCATCCGGCGATGCCGGGGGCGGCGGCGCCGGACCGGAACGCGGAGTCGAGCCCGGTGTAGGGGCGGGCCCGGGGGCACGGCTTAGCCTCGGGGCATGAGTGCTGCGAGTTCTGCGAGTCCCTCCGAGGGTTCCGAGACGTCTGAGGCATCTGGAGCTTCTGAGGCATCTGGGGCTTCTGAGGCCGCGGCGCGGTCGGCCGGGGAGATCCTGGATATCGTCGACGCGGACGACCGGGTCGTGGCGCAGGTGGCGCGCGGCGAGGCGTACGCGCGCGGGCTGCGGCACCGCTGCGCGTTCGTCCTGGTCCGCGACCCGGAGGGCCGGGTGTTCGTGCACCGGCGCACCGACACCAAGCTCGTCTTCCCCGGGATGTACGACATGTTCGTGGGCGGGGTGGTCGGCGCGGGCGAGACGTACGACGAGGCCGCGCTGCGGGAGGCGGAGGAGGAGCTCGGCGTCTCGGGGCTGCCGCGGCCGACGCCGCTGTTCCGCTTCCTGTACGAGGACGGGGCGGGGCGCTCCTGGTGGTCCGCGGTGTACGAGGTGGTCTGCGACCGACCGGTGGACCCGCAGGCCGAGGAGGTCGCCTGGCACACGTTCCTGCCCCAGGAGGAGCTGGACCGGCGCATCGGCGACTGGCCCTTCACCCCGGACTCGCTCGCGGCCTACGCCCGCCTGCGGGCCGGTGACTGACGGACAGGCCCTAAGGTCCACATCGTGATCGAATTCGCACGCAACGTACGGCTCTGGTTCGCCCCGGAGCGGGTCAGGGACGAGGGTGAGACGCCCGACTACCGGTTCTCGCTGGCCAACGAGCGGACCTTCCTGGCCTGGCTGCGCACCGCGCTCGCGCTGATCGGCGGCGGTTTCGCGGTCGACCAGTTCCTGCCGGACCTGCCCTGGGGCTGGCGGGTCGGGCTCGCGCTCGCGCTGCTCGCCTCGGGCGCGCTGTGCTCACTGCGGGCGGTCAGTCACTGGGTGCGGTGCGAGCGGGCGATGCGCCGGGGCGAGGACCTGCCGGTGTCGCGGTTCCCCGCGCTGCTGAGCGTGGTGATCGCCCTGGTCGCCGTCGCCATGGTGGTCGTGGTGTTCGCCGGCTGGGCGGGGTGAGCGGGCGTGGAGGAACCCGTACGCGATCCCGGGCTGCAGCCGGCCCGGACCCGTCTCGCGTGGCGGCGCACGACGCTGTCCTGCACGGTGGCCGCGATCCTGGCCGGCCGGACGGCACTGAGCGGTTCCGGCGGGGCGCTCGGCTGGGTGGCGGCCGCGCTGTGCCTGCTGGTGTGGCTGGGTTTCCTGGCGGTCGCGCACCGGCGCATCACGGGCCTTGCGCTGCACGAGGTCGCGCCGCCGGTGATGACGCGGCGCGGGGCCGTCGCGGCGGCGCTGTGCACGGTGGCGCTGGCGGTGTTCGCGTCGCTGCTCGTGACGTGAGCGGCACGGGTGCGGTTGGAGCGGGCCTGACCTGGGCGGTCCCGGGTGCGGTCGGTGAGGCCCTCTTCCGTGGAGGCGCGGGACGGGGCAGCGTAAGAACGATCACGTTCGTGTGCATCACTGGACGACATACCGACCAGTCAGCATGATGGTTGCCGACGACGCTGCCGCCCGTTCCCCGGAGGACCCCGATGAGCCACCCCCCAGGTCTCGACCTCGACCAGCTGCGTGCCCACCTCGACCGGGAGCGGCCCGGACTGGTCGGCGGACCGCTGACCGCGCGGCTCATCGAGGGCGGGCGCTCGAACCTGACGTACCTGGTCGGGGACGGGACGACCCAGTGGGTGGTGCGGCGGCCTCCGCTCGGCCACGTCCTGGCCACCGCGCACGACATGAAGCGCGAGCACCGGGTCATCGCCGCCCTGCACACCACCGACGTGCCGGTGCCCGAGCCGATCCTGCTGTGCGAGGACGACGCCGTGCTCGGCGCGCCCTTCTACGTCATGGAGTTCGTCGACGGCACCCCGTACCGGACGGCCGAGCAGCTCGCGCCGCTGGGCCCGGAGCGGACCCGCGCGGCCGTGCTCGGACTCGTCGACACCCTCGTCGACCTGCACGCCGTGGACCCGGCGAAGGTCGGCCTCGGCGACTTCGGGCGGCCCGAGGGCTTCCTGGAGCGCCAGCTGCGCCGCTGGGGCAAGCAGCTCGACGCGTCCCGCAACCGCGACCTGCCCGGCATCGACGAGCTGCAGGCCGCGCTCGGCCGCGCCCTGCCGGACTCCCCCGCGCCGACGATCGTGCACGGCGACTACCGCCTCGACAACGTCCTGGTGCGCCAGGATCCGGACGGCGTGGACCGGATCAAGGCGATCCTCGACTGGGAGATGTCGACGCTCGGCGATCCCATGACCGACCTGGGCCTGCTGGTCATGTACAGCACGGACCTCGGCCTGACCGAGTCCCCCGTCTCCACGACCGCGACGGCTGCCGGGCACCCGGACCCGGCCGAGCTGATCGAGCGGTACGCCGCGCGCTCGGGGCGCGACGTCTCCGCGATCGCCTGGTACACGGCCTTCGCCTGGTTCAAGCTCGCCGTGATCCTCGAGGGCATCCACTACCGGTACACGCTCGGCCAGACGGTCGGCGCCGGCTTCGACCGGATCGGCGAGCTCGTCCCGGTCTTCATCGAGCACGGCCTGACCACGCTCAAGGCTCCCCAGGAAGGCTGACCGCGCCATGGACTTCGCATTCGACGCCCGTACCGAGGAACTGCGGGAGCGGCTCCTCGCCTTCATGGACGAGCACGTGTACCCGGCCGAGGCCGTCGCCGCCGAGCAGCGCGCCGCGCTCGACTCGCCGTGGCAGACGCCCGCCGTGGTCGGGGAGCTCAAGGCCGAGGCCCGGCGCCAGGGCCTGTGGAATCTGTTCCTGCCCGACGCCGAGCACGGCGCGGGTCTGACCAACCTCCAGTACGCGCCGCTGGCCGAGATCACCGGCCGCTCCCCGCAGCTCGCGCCGACCGCGCTCAACTGCGGCGCCCCGGACACCGGGAACATGGAGGTGCTGGCCCAGTTCGGCACGGAGGCCCAGCGGAAGCAGTGGCTGGAGCCGCTGCTCGCCGGGGAGATCCGCTCGGCGTTCGCGATGACCGAGCCGGAGGTCGCCTCCTCCGATGCCACGAACATCACGACGCACATCGAGCGCGACGGCGACGACTACGTCATCACGGGCCGCAAGTTCTACATCTCCGGCGCCATGAATCCGGACTGCAAGATCTTCATCGTCATGGGCAAGACGGACCCGGACGGGCCCGACATCCGGCGCCAGCAGTCCATGGTCCTCGTCCCCCGCGACACCCCGGGTGTCGAGGTGCGCCGGGCCATGACGGTCTACGGCTTCGAGGACCACTGGCACGGGGGCCATGCCGAGGTGGCCTTCGACCACGCGCGCGTGCCCGTCTCGAACCTGATCGGCGAGGAGGGCGGCGGCTTCGGCATCGCCCAGGCGCGGCTCGGCCCGGGCCGCATCCACCACTGCATGCGGCTGATCGGCATGGCCGAGCGGGCCATCGAGCTGATGTGCCGCAGGGCCGTGGGCCGCACCGCGTTCGGCAAGCCGCTGGCTCAGCAGGGCGTCGTGCAGGAGTGGATCGCGGACGCGCGGGTCACCGTGGAGCAGCTGCGGCTCCTCGTCCTGAAGACGGCCTGGCTGATGGACACGGTGGGCAACAAGGGGGCCCACACCGAGATCCAGTCCATCAAGATCGCGACGCCGCGGGCGGTGGTCGACATCATCGACAAGGCGGTGCAGCTGCACGGGGCGGGCGGGGTCTCCCAGGACTATCCGCTGGCCGAGCTGTGGGCCGGCGCCCGTACGCTCCGCTTGGCCGACGGACCCGACGAGGTGCACCAGCGCTCGCTGGCCCGGCGGGAACTGAAGCGGTACGTCTAGGCTCGCCGCCGGGTGCGGGTCTCGTCGTGGCTGGTCGCGCCCCGCGGCGGAGCCGCTGATGTCACAGCCCCGCGCCCCTAGAGATGCGCCCTGCGTGCGCTGTCTCCATCAGGCGCTCACACGTCGGGGAAATGCTGCGCGCAGCGCATGCTTTTCAGGGGCGCGGGGAACTGCGCGACCAGCCCCCACCGCCCCGCAGCCGGAGCCGGGCCGCACGGTGGTGCTCGCGGGGCGGGCGTCGGCCGCACGATCCGGCGGCCGAGGCGCTGCTCGGCCGTTCTACGGGCGCAGCGCCCGCAGGAGCAGGTCGGCCAGTTGGTCGGCGAGTTCCTGCGGGGTGAGCGGGCCGTCGGGGCGGTACCAGGTCGACAGGTGGTGGACCGAGCCGAAGTGGTAGTCGACGACGAGGTCGGCCGGGGTCTCGGTGGAGAAGACGCCGGCGTTCTGGCCCTCTTCGATCAGCGCCCGGAACCGCTCGTGGTAGCGGCGCCGCTCGGCCCGTACCTGCTTGTTCTTCTCGGGGCTGAGGTGGTGCATGGAGCGGAAGAAGATCGCCGCGTCGTCGAGGTTCTCGATGGTGGTGACGACCACGTCGGCGGCCGCGGCGCGCAGCCGCTCCTCGACGGGCTGGTCCAGGTCGGCGAACGCGTCGAGCCGCTCCTGCTGGAGGCGCAGCACGCGCGCGTACACCTCGTGCAGCAGGTCGTCCTTGGAGCCGAAGTAGTGGTAGAGGGCGCCCTTGGTGACGCCCGCCGCCTCGACGATCTCCTGCACGGAGGTCCGGTCGTAGCCGCGCTCGGCGAACAGCCGGGTGGCGGCCGCCAGGAGTCGCTGCGGAACCGGCGTCCCGTCGCCGTCCGTCGTCGTCCTGGCCACTACCGCCACCTGCCTTCACTGTCTGTCTCGGTCTGTCCGGGTCACGCTGTCCGTGCGGGTCACACGTCCGCTGAACGCAGCTCCCGCCGGAGGATCTTCCCACTTGCCGTCTTGGGAAGCTCGCGCAGGACCTCCACCTCGCGCGGGTACTTGTAGGCGGCGAGGCGTTCCTTGCAGTACGCGGACAGCTCGTCCGGGGTCGCGTCGGCGCCGGGGCGCAGGCTCACGTACGCCTTCACGGTCTCGCCGCGGTAGGCGTCGGGGACGCCGACGACGGCGGCCTCGCGGACGGCGGGGTGGGTGTAGAGGACGTCCTCGACCTCGCGCGGCCAGACCTTGAAGCCGGACGCGTTGATCATGTCCTTCTTGCGGTCGACGACGTAGAGCCAGCCGTTCGCGTCCATGAAGCCGATGTCGCCGGTGCGCAGTTCGCCGTCGGGGAAGGCCTCGGCGGTGGCGTCGGGGCGGCGCCAGTAGCCGGGCACGACCTGGGGGCCGCGCACCGCGATCTCGCCCTGTTCGCCGAAGGGCACGTCGGCGCCCCGGTCGTCGACGATGCGGACGACCGCGTCGGGCCCGGGCACGCCGACCGCGAGGGTGCCGGAGACGGGGTCGACGGGGGCCTCGACGCCGGGCGGCACGGTGGCGCAGGGTGCGGTGCACTCGGTGAGGCCGTAGCCGTTGTGGATGTACGGGCCGAACGCGGCGCGGAACTTCTCGACGAGCGCGGGCGGCACGGGCGCGCCGCCCGAGGAGATCGAGTCGAAGGACGCGAAGTGCTCGCGGGTGGCCTGCGGCTGGGCGCCGAGCGCCATGAAGGCGGTGGACGGGCCGACGGTGTAGGCGGGCTTGTGCTCGGCGAACGCGTCGAGGACGACGCCGGGTTCGAAGCGGTAGGCGAGGGCGAGGGTGCCCGCGTTGGCGACGCAGGCGACGAGCTCGCAGACCATGCCGGTGATGTGGAAGAGGGGCGCGAGCGCGAAGTAGGTGGCGCCTTCGGCGACGCCGAGGCCGGTGCGCTGGCGTTCGGCGTTGTGCGTGATGTTGCCGTGCAGGTTGGTGGCGCCCTTGGGGGTGCCGCTGGTGCCGGAGGTGTAGCTGATCAGCGCGATGTCGTCGGCGGTCAGCTCGCGGTCCGCGGGCGCGGCGTGGCCGGCCCGGGCGACGGTCAACAGGTCGTCGGCGTCCGCGGGGGCGGGCGTGACGCGCTCGAAGGACAGCACGCGGGTGTCGTTCCGGCTCTGCAGGTCGAGTTCGCAGGCGGTCAGGGCGATGCGTACGGGCGAGTCGGCGGCGGTGTCGCGCAGGTACGCCTCCCAGGCGCGGTCCGCGCAGATCAGGGCGGTGACCTCGGAGTCGTGGAGGACGTGGGCGACCTCGCCCGCCTTGTACATCGGGTTGACCGGGACGACGACGGCGCCGGCCTTGAAGGCGCCGAGCAGGGCGAGCACGAAGTGCGGCGAGTTCTGCAGCATGATCGCGACGCGGTCGCCGCGCTCCAGGCCCCGGGCGGCGAGGTGTCCGGCGACGGAGTCGGAGAGGGCGTCGACCTCGGCGTAGCTGAGGCGGCCGTCGAAGTAGGCGAGGGCCGGGTGGTCGGGGGCGCGGCGCACGGCGTCGGCGAAGGCGTGGACGACGGTGGCGGGCGGGGTGACGGGGGCCTTCTGGGCCTCGCTGAGGACGGCGAGCCAGGGGCGCGCGGCGTAGATCGACTCGGTCACCGGTCGGCCTCCCACTTCTGCTGGATGTGGTTCATGGTGGCGAGCCAGCGGTCCGGGGCGGCGGCGCGGCCCGCGTAGTACCCGGCGACCTCGGGGTGCGGCAGGATCAGGAAGCGGTCCTCGGCCATGCCCGCGAACAGGGCGTCGGCGACGTCCTCCGGCTCGATGGCGGTGGGCGCGAGGACGAGGTCCCCGGCGGATCCGGCCTCGGTGAGCATGTCGGTGCGCACGCCCTGCGGGCAGATGGCGTGCACCTTGACGCCGCGGTGCCGGTAGGTGAGCGAGAGCCATTCGGCGAAGGCGTACGCGCCGTGCTTGGTGACGCTGTACGGGGCGGCGCCGATCATGGTGAGCAGTCCGGCGGCGGAGACGGTGGAGACGAAGCGGCCGCTGCCGCGCTCCAGCCAGTCGGGGAGCAGGGCCTGCGCGGCGCGCACGTGCGCCATCACGTTGACGTCCCAGGCGGCGGCCCACACCGCGGGGTCCGCGGCCTCGGTGCCGCCGGAGGAGAGGCCCGCGTTGGCGCACCAGACGTCGACGGTGCCGCCGAGGGCGTCCCGGGCGTCGTCGACGATCGCGGAGGCGTCGCCGGGGACGGCGGTCGCGCCGATCTCGTCGGCGACCGCGGCGGCCTTGGCGGCGTCGAGGTCGTTGACGACGACGCGGGCGCCCGCGGCGGCGAAGCGGCGGGCGAGGGCGGCGCCGATACCGCCGCCCGCGCCCGTGACGACGACTGACTGGCCCTGCGGACTCTCCACCATCGGTCTCCTTCGGCACGCCGTGACTCAGGTTGCCTCAGCACACTAACCAGTCGGTATGTCGTGAGGAAAGGGGGCGCGGGACACGGATGCGCGCAAGATCCGTTCCCCGGACGGGGTCCGGGGACTAGCGTGCGGCGAGAGGACCAGACCAGTTCCGGCGATCACGGAGGTGCACGGATGAACGTGTCGAGACGGGTGCTGCTCGCGGCGGGCGCGGGGGTGGCCGGCGCGCTGGGTGCGGGGAGCGGCACGGCGGGCGCCGCGACGGTGGACGGGCAGGGGCGCGGGCCGGGCCTGCGGACCGGTTTCGAGCGGCTCGCGGCCGACGGCTACGGGCTGCTGTCCGGGCAGAAGGTCGGCGTCGTCACCAACCCCACGGGCGTGACCCGGGACGTGCGGCACATCGTGGACGTCATGCACGCGGACGACCGCGTCGACCTGAAGGCCGTGTTCGGCCCCGAGCACGGTTTCCGCGGGACGGCGCAGGCGGGCGGCTCGGAGGGGCGCTACGACGACCCGGCGACCGGACTGCCGGTCTACGACACGTACTTGAAGAGCGGTCAGGCGCTCGCGGACATCTTCACGGCGTCCGGCGTCGACACGGTCGTCTTCGACATCCAGGACGTGGGCGCCCGCTTCTACACGTACATCTGGACGCTGTACGACTGCATGGAGGCGGCGCGGCTCGCCGGGAAGAGGTTCGTCGTCCTGGACCGGCCGAACCCGGCGACCGGGCGCGACGCGTACGGGCCGGTCCTGCACAAGGAGTTCGCGACGTTCGTGGGCCGGCGGGAGATCGCGCAGGCGCACGGCATGACGGTCACGGAGCTGGCGCGGCTGTTCAACGCCGAGTACCTGGACCAGCCGGTCGAGCTGGCCACGGTGACGATGACGGGCTGGAAGCGCCGCGACTTCTACGACGCCTCGGGCCTTCCGTGGGTGCCGCCGAGCCCGAACATGCCGACCGCGGACACGGCCCTGGTCTACTCGGGCACCTGCCTGTTCGAGGGCACGAACCTCTCCGAGGGGCGCGGCACGACCCGCCCGTTCGAGCTCCTCGGCGCCGAGGGGATCGACGCGCGCTGGGCCGCCGCCGCGAACGAACTCGCGCTGCCCGGCGTGCACTTCAGGGAGGCGTACTTCGCGCCGACGTTCTCCAAGTTCCAGGGCAAGACAGTGGGCGGCGTGCAGATCCACGTCGACGACCGCGAGGCCTTCGATCCGGTCCGCACCGGGGTCGCGCTCCTCGTCACCGCCAAGTCCGCCTGGAGCGGCTTCGCCTGGCGCTCCGACAACTGGATCGACAAGCTCACGGGCTCGACCCAGGTCCGCACGATGATCGACAAGGGCGCGACCGCGGACGAGGTGGTCCAGGGCTGGCACGGCGAACTGGAGAAGTTCCGCGCGGTGCGCCGCCCGTACCTGACCTACAAGTAGGCGCCCTCGCCCCCTCGCGCCCTCGAAAGGGGGCAGGAGCCATCTCAATCCCCGGGACACCCTGTCTCGGGGATTGACTGCATACTGCACCGACCGCGACAGTGCAGCCGTGCTCAAAGACGACCCCACCAGGGAAGAACCAGCCCAGGACGACACCACCCCGGCCCCCGAACCGGAGCGCCTACGACGCGTGGCGGTCGCCAGCTTCATCGGTACGGCCATCGAGTTCTACGACTTCTACGTCTACGGAACGGCCGCCGCCCTCGTCCTGAACGAGGCGTTCTTCCCCAACCTGTCCTCCCTCAACGCCACTTTGGCCTCGTTCTCGACGTACGCCGTCGCGTTCGCCGCCCGCCCGATCGGTTCGCTGGTCTTCGGTCACTTCGGCGACCGGATCGGCCGCAAGTCGGTCCTCGTGGCCTCGCTGCTCCTGATGGGCCTGTCGACGGCCTGCGTCGGCCTGCTGCCCGGCTACTCCACGCTCGGCGTCTGGGCCCCGCTGCTGCTCGTGCTCCTGCGCTTCCTCCAGGGCGTCGGGCTCGGCGGCGAGTGGGGCGGTGCGGCGCTGCTCGCGGTGGAGCACGCGCCGCGCGGGCGGCGCGGCCTGTTCGCCGCGTTCCCCCAACTCGGCCCGTCCGTCGGATTCTTCGCGGCGACCGGCATCTTCTGGCTGCTCTCCGCGTCCCTCTCCGACGACGCGTTCCAGGCCTGGGGCTGGCGGATCCCGTTCCTGCTGTCCTTCCTCCTGGTCGCCGTCGGCCTGTTCGTCCGGCTGAGGATCAGCGAGACGCCCGTGTTCGCCAAGGTGATGGCGGACCAGGAGGCCAGCAGGGCGCCGGCCCTTGAGGTGTTCAAGCAGCACCCGAAGGAGATCCTGCTCGGCGCGGGCGGCATGGTCGTCGCGTACGGCCTCTTCTACACCGCCACCACCTACTGCCTGGCCTACGGCACGAAGACGCTGGGCGTGCCGCGCGGCACGATGCTCGCGGTGTCACTCGTGGCCTGCCTCTTCCTGGCGGCCGGCACCTGGCTCGCGGCGACGCGCTCGGACGCGCGCGGGCGGCGCCGCACGGTGCTCTTCGGCTCGGGCCTCGCGATCGTGTGGGGGCCGGTCCTGTTCCTGCTGATGGACACCGAACAGCCGGTCCTGATCGCGCTGGCGCTCGGCGGCGCCCTGTTCTGCATGGGTGTGGTGTACGGCCCGATGGGCGCGTACCTGCCGGAGCTCTTCTCGGTCCGGGTGCGCTACTCGGGCGCCTCGTTCGCGTACAACCTGGGCGGTGTGCTGGGCGGCGCCGTCGCGCCGCTGGTGGCGACGCGGCTGCAGGGCTCGTTCGGCTCGTCGTCGGTGGGCTGGTACGTGAGCGCGATGGCCGTGGTCTCGCTCCTGTGTGTGCTCGCGCTGCCGGAGACCCGCGAGCGCGAACTCGGCTGAGGACGCCACGCGAGCGGTGGAGCGGCCGGGCGGATGCCCGGCCGCTTCGTCGTTCCCGTGCGCCGGCCGGCTGGGCAGGTCTGCGCCAGAGGCGGTCCTGACCTGCGGCGCAGCCGGCGCCGCACTCGGTTCCGCAGCGCCAGGAACCTTTGATGCGGGGTGGGCCGTTCTCCTTGTCACGGGTGTTGACCGATGGAGGAGTCGTTGAAGAACGGGGAGAGCCCGTCGTAGGGACCGTAGAGATGAACATGCGTCACGTTTTCAGGATCGCCACAGGGATCACAGAGAGACTCCCCGGACCCACGAGGTGCCGCTGATGGCATCCATCCGGAATCGGATGGATACCGGCGCCCCGCGGAGGGATCCGAATCGCGTGTCGATACGTCTACTCGGCAACGTCGCTTCATGGCTGCGGCGACGCCGACGTACGTGTGACGGAGGTGCAGGGCGATGGCCGGATTCCGGAGTCTGGCAAGACAGGTGCGCGACACGCGCAACGATCTGGCACTGCGGCGGTACTCACTGCGCAAGTGCCTGGAGAGGTTCGCTCCTTACGGGCACCGGGCCACCTGGGACCATCTGTGCTCCCGGGCCGGCTTCGGCCCCGAGGACCGCTCCCCCGACCCGGCCCGCCTGGTCGCGGCCCTGGAGGAGCTGGAGGAGGCGCGGGCCGTGTGGCTCGCGTACGAGGACGACTTCGCCGAGCGGCGGCGCAAGGAGAAGCACGACGGGCTGCGCCGGCCGGGCAGCACGGACGACTGGCACCGGCTGACCTGGGGCGGTTTCGGGGTCGCCTGGTGCGACGACCCCACCGTGCACCCGGACGAGCCGCTGGCCGACGTGCTGCGCCGGCTGATCTCCGCGCTCGAGCGGGAGCCGGGCCGCGCCTGCCCGGTCTGCGCGGGCGACGACGGCCTGGCCTGGAAGCACGATCTGGCGCACGAGCCGTCCTCGGGACCGGTGTGCACGCACTGCGGCATCGTCGTCCCGCGCCCGGTGCTCACCCCGACGGCCCTCGCGCAGGCCCGGCGCTCCCGGATGCTGGTCTCGGCGTAGGCCCGGTCCGTACGGCGCGGCGGGGGTGCGGACCGGTCGAGGCGCACCCCCGGATTCGACGGCTGCGGGCGGGAGTTCAGCCCGGGATGTGTTCGAGTCGCTGCCGGTCGAGCAGGTACTTCGGCAGGTACGGCCGGTCCATGTCCAGCGGGAAGTCCATGTCGTGGGCGAGGCAGGCGAGGGCGAGCGGGCCGAGGGCCACGCGGGCGCCCGGCGCGGCCGAGTCGCCCCAGTACCGGGCGTGATGGCCGAGCGCCGCGGTGAGCGTCTCGCCGAAGGCCTCGTGGTCCTGGGTGAGCAGCCGGTGGAACAGGGCGACGGGCTGGTAGTCGACGAGGTCCAGGAAGTCCTTCGGCGTGCGCGTCGACGCCTCGGGGTGCGAACGCTCCATCGTGGTGACGAGCTTGGTGACGACGTCGTCCGTGGGGCGGCGCAGCCAGTGGCTCTGCAGGGTGTCGATCCAGTGCAGGACGTAGTCGTCGACGGGCCCCGCGGCGCGCAGCGTGTCGAGCGGCACCTCGCACAGTCGCGTGGTGCGGTCGCGTTCGCGGGTGACGAGGGTCAGGTAGAAGGCGTCGAGCCAGGCGCGGGCGTCGCCGCGGACCTCGGTGCCGGTGGCGGGGACGGTGTGCTCGGTGTCACCGAGCATCAGGGTCACGGCCTTGGTCTCGGTGAACAGGGCGGTGCCCAGCTGGAGCGCGGCGACCCACGCGTCCCAGGTCTCGACGCGGTCGGCGTCGGGATCGGCCTCGGCGCTCGCCTGCGCGAGGAGCACCGCGTCGGTGAACGCGTCGGGCAGTCCGTCCGGTGCCGCGTCGAGCGCGTCGATCGAGGCGGCGAGCGACGCGGTGAGGGCGGGCACCTCGACGGGCCGGGCGGAGCCGACGAGCCGTCCGGCGCGGTCCAGGCCGCGCAGCAGCCGCAGCACGTCGACGAGTTCGGCCGGGGGCTGCTGGCTGATGGTCTGCCGCTCCTCGTCGATGACGGTGAGCGAGGTGAGCCGGCCCTCGTGCCACCAGTACACGCGCGGCGACAGCGATCCGGGCCCCTCGTCGTGGGCGCGGACGGCGTACGTGGCGAGGTCGTTGACGGCGTCGACGGCGCTGCCGTCGGTGATCGGGTGGAAGGCGAGCAGGTGCCGGGTGGGGACGACGACGAGCGCGCCCGCGCCGGGCAGCCGCCGTCCGGTGACCTCGGCGGCGAGCTCGGGCAGCAGCAGCGCCTTGCTCGCGACGAACACGGAGTCCCCGTACACGGAGTGCAGGACGGGGTGCCCGTCGAGCCGCACCTCCTCGTGGCGGAACGGCTCGCGCGACAGGTTGCGGCCCGCGGCCTCCCACAGCGCGTCGGGGTCACCGGCCCGCGCCACGTCCTGGTCGTTCAGCAGCCGCACGGTGGTCGGGGCGTCGAGGGCCAGCGCGAGGTTCAGGCCGGGCGCGACGGCGCGCATGTAGCTGAACCGATCGGCGCCGTCGGCCGGTACGGCGCCGGGCGCCACGAGTCGCATGCGCGTGCCGGCGAGCAGTTCCTCGGCGCTCTCGCCGCCCTGCGAGGCCTCGGCGAGGTGCGCGAACTGCTGCTCGACCAGCTCGGGCCAGGCCACCTCGGGCGTGACCCGGCAGCGCTGCGCCAGGTTCGTCAGCGGGTGGCGGTGTCCGGCGACCGCCACGGTGTCCCCTTCGAAGGCGGGCGGCGTCCCGTGCCGCCGCTCCAGGGCGGCGGCGACGAGGCCGCGCAGGCGGTCGGCCTGCGCGGTGGTGAGCACGGGCAGATGAGCGTCAGGCGTGTCGTGTGGTGTCACGGGTCGACTCTACGAGGCGCGCCTCGAGCGCGTCGGAGGCGGCGAGGAACCAGAGTTGACTCCCCCGGTTCGACTCGCGCACGAAGTCGCGCAGCGCGGTGCGCGCGGCGGTCCGCTCCTCGATGTCGCCGAGAACGGCCGGCCCCACACGGTAGTTGGCGAACTTCTGGACGACGTCGCCCTCGATCCGGGTGCGCAGCGTGAAGAAGGCGTCGCCGCAGCGCTCGGCCGGGACGGCGACCCACTGGGCGCCGGTGTCAGGGCACCATGACATCCGTCTGTATCGCCATCTTGAACTCGGCGAGGGCCAACGGTACGGCGATCCCGGTGTCGGAGGCGCGGGCGCTGATCTTGAGGCCGACCGGGGTGCCCGGGTGGACGAACATCTGCCAGGTGTACGAGCGGTACTGCCCGCCGCCGGTGGCGGAGATGTCCGTGGTGCCGGTCGAGTCGTAGCCGGTGGACTCGCCCAGCGGGTCGCGCACGAAGCGGGCCCGGTACTCGGTGGCGCGGTCGTCGGCCTCCCAGAAGACCAGCGCGGACAGCGTGGCCCAGCCGTCGTGGCTCGGCCGGATCAGGCCGGAGTGCGGGTCGGGGTAGTCGGGGCCGCCGGCCGGGTCGTGCATCTTCCAGGGGTCGTAGGACTCCTCGGCCGCCGCGTAGGGGAAGCGCACGAGGTGGTAGCCGTCCTTGTCGTACGTGATCTTCTGGGCGCCGGACCGGGCCGCGTCGTACTTGAGCGAGCAGATCGCGAGGGACATGGCCAACAACTCCCTTGTCGTCGGACCGGCGACCGTAACAGGGGCGGATCACCCGCTTCCAGCGGCTTTTCGGCCGTACACGCGGCCGGGTGCGGCTACCGGGTGCGGCTCAGGACACGCGGCGTTCGCCGAGCAGCCGGGAGCCGGTGAGGCGGTCGCCGAAGACGTCGTCGGGGTTGGACAGGACGCAGGTGTCCAGGGAGAGACAGCCGCAGCCGATGCAGTCGGTCAGATGGTCGCGCAGGCGGCTGAGCTGCTTGAGCCGCTCGTCGAGCTCGGCCCGCCAGGTCTCCGAGAGGCGCGCCCAGTCCTCCTTGGTCGGGGTGCGCTCCTCGGGGAGCTCGGCGAGGGCGTCGCGGATCGTGGCGAGCGGGATGCCGACGCGCTGGGCGGCCCGGATGAAGGCGACGCGGCGCAGGGTGTCGCGGCAGTAGCGGCGCTGGTTGCCGGAGGTGCGGCGGCTACTGATCAGGCCCTTGGACTCGTAGAAGTGCAGGGCGGACACGGCGGCGCCGCTGCGGGCCGAGAGCTGGCCGACGGTGAGCTCGTGGATCTTCTCCGGAATCTGAGGCACCCGCCCGAGCCTAGTCCTCGGCCGTGGACGTTGTTAGCATGCCGAGAAGACTGAGCAAGCGCTTAGACATACGGACACGGAGGCCACTGAACATGGCGGAGCCGCGGGTTTTCAAGAGTGTCGACGAGCTGAAGGGCGCCGTGGGCGAGCAGCTCGGGTACAGCGACTGGGCCGAGATCACGCAGGAGCGGATCAACCTGTTCGCGGAGGCCACGGGTGACCACCAGTGGATCCACGTCGACCCGGAGCGCGCCAAGGACGGCCCGTTCGGCACGACCATCGCCCACGGGTATCTGACCCTGTCGCTGCTGCCGCTGTTCGGCCCGCAGCTGATCACCGTCGAGGGCATGAAGATGGGCGTCAACTACGGGACGAACAAGGTGCGCTTCCCCGCCCCGGTCCCGGTCGGCTCGCGGCTGCGCGCGAGCGCGACGATCACGAACGTGGAGGACGTGGCGGGCGGCGTCCAGGTCTCGGTGGCCTTCAGCGTGGAGCGCGAGGGCGGCGACAAGCCGGTGTGCGTCGCCGAGTCGGTGTCGCGCTACTACCTCTGAGCGGTCCTGACGCGGGGCGGCCCTGACACGGGGCGGTCCTGACACGGGGCGGCCCTAGCGCGGGGCGGCCCCCACCATCCTGAGCACGAGGTCGGCGTAGAGCGCGCCGACCTCGTCGGGGGTGCGCCGCCCCTGCTCGTTGAACCAGCGGGCCACGTCGATGCACAGCGAGAGGATCGCGACGGTCGTGCCGGACACGTCCGGGACGTCGAACTCGCCGGAGGCCACGCCGTCCGCGATGATCTCGCGCACCGTGGCGTCGCTGCGCCGGCGCAGGTCCACGATCTCCGGCCGGTGCTCCTCGCCGAGCGAGTCCAGCTCGTACTGGACGACGCGGGCCGTCATGTGGTGCGCGGCGTGCCAGCGCACGAAGGAGCGCACGGCCTCGGCGAGCCGGTCGGCGGCGGTGCCGTCCGCGTCGGCGGCGGAGCGCAGCACCTCGAGCGCCTTCTCGTGGCCGATCCGGCTGATGCGGAGGAGGAGCTCCTCCTTGGTCTTGTAGTGGATGTAGAGCGCGGCCGGGCTCATGCCGGCGCGGCTCGCGATGTCGCGGGTCGTCGTGGCGTGGTAGCCGCGCTCCGCGAAGGCCTCGACGGCGGCGACCAGGAGTCGCCGCGCCGCGTCCGGGGTGACCTCGCCCCACGGCATCCCGTCCGCGGCCTGGGTGTCGGCCCGCTCGTCGTGCGTCATCGCTGCGCTCGCTCCTCCCGTGGGGTGTGGGGGCTCACCATACCTGGCATGGTGAGCGAGCGCTTAGGCCGCGCGGGGTCCGGCTCAGACGACCGGCTTGAACGGGTCGTGCTCGGCGAGGATCTTGTCGAGGCGGGCCTGGTCGACCCGGCTGACCAGCTGGTCGGCCTCCTGCCGGTCCCGGACGACCTTGGCCAGGGTGAACGCCGAGGTCGTGAGGTACAGGACGGCGATGGCCAGGAAGGCCCGCACCCAGCCGCTCGCGTCGAGGCTGTAGATGCCGATGCCGGTCGCCCCGAGCGCGACGCCGAAGGACGCGACGGCCTGGCCGTAGTAGGCGGTGGTGTTGCGCTGCTTGACCGTTGTCTCACTCATGCGGGACAGCTTCGGGCGGATGTGGCTGCCGTCACATCCGCTCCGCTACCTAGGTACGTACTCAGGTGCGCTCAGAACGCGGAGACCCCCGTGAGTGCGCGGCCGATGATGAGCTTCTGGATCTGGCTGGTGCCCTCGTACAGGGTCATGACGCGGGCGTCGCGGAGCAGCTTGCCGACCGGGTACTCGTCGATGTAGCCGTAGCCGCCGAAGACCTGGAGGGCGTTGTTGGCGCAGCGCACGGCGGCCTCGGAGGCGTAGAGCTTCGCCTTCGAGGCGGCGGTCGCGAACTCCTCGCCGCGGTCGATGAGATCGGCCACGCGCCAGGTGAGCAGCCGGGCCGCGTCGACGTCGACCGCGATGTCGCTGATCAGCTCCTGCACCAGCTGGTACGAGGCGATGGACTTGCCGAACTGCTCGCGCTCGCCCGCGTATCCGACGGCGGCGTCGAGGGCCGCCTGGGCGATGCCGACGCAGCCTGCGGCCACCGACATGCGGCCCTTGGCGAGCGCGGACATGGCGATCGAGAAGCCCTTGCCCTCCTGGCCGAGCAGCGCGGTGGCGGGGACGCGGACGTCCTCCAGGACCAGTTCGGCGGTGGCCTGGCCGCGCAGGCCGAGCTTGCCGTGGATGGTGCGGCGGGTCAGGCCGGGGGTGTCGGTGGGGACCAGGAAGGCGCTGACGCCCTTGTGTCCGGGGGCGTCGGTGGAGCGGGCGAAGAGCAGGACGACATCGGCCCAGGTGCCGTTCGTGATGAACATCTTGGAGCCGTTGATCACGTAGTCGTCGCCGTCGCGCACGGCCCGCGTCGTCAGGTTCCCCGCGTCGGAGCCGGTGCCGGGCTCGGTGAGGCCGAAGCAGCCGAGGGCCTCGCCCGCGGTGAGCCGGGGCAGCCAGGCCCGCTTCTGCTCCTCGGTGCCGTAGGACTGGAGCGTCTTGGAGACCAGGCCCAGGGAGACCGAGACGATGCCGCGCACCGAGGAGTCACCGCGCCCGAGCTCCTCCGTGACCAGGCAGTACGCGAGGTGGTCGCCGCCCGAGCCGCCGTACTCCTCGTCGATGGTCAGGCCCAGGAAGCCGACCTCGCCGAGCTTCTTGACGATGCCGCGGTCGACCTCCTCGGCGCGGTCCCAGGCCACGACGTTCGGCGCGATCTCGCGGTCGACGAAATCCTTGGCGAGCCGGCGTACGGCCGCCTGCTCCTCGCTCAGCTCCAGATCCACGGCCCGACTCCCAGGTGTGCGCGAGCACCAATAAATTAGCACTGCTAGTTTTTCGCTGTCAGCCCTACTATGTGCCGCATGGCCCGACCGCGCAAGCCCCTGCTGAGCACCGACCGCATCGTCGACGCGGCCCGCGCCCTCGTCGACGCCGAGGGCCTCGCCGCCGTCTCGACCCGCCGGCTCGCCGCCGAGCTCGGGGTGAGCGGCCCGTCGCTCTACAACCACTTCCGCACGAAGGACCAGATCCTCGGGGCCGTCGCCGACTCGGTGAGCGTGCAGGTCGACCTGTCGATGTTCGACCCCGAGGACGAGCGGGACTGGCGGACGGCGCTGCACGACTGGGCCGTCTCCTACCGGGCCGCGCTGCGCGAGCATCCGAACATCGTCCCGGTGATGGCGCAGGGCCCCGGCCGCCGTCCGGCCGGACTCCGGCTCGCCGACGCGGTGTTCGGCGCGATGGTCGACGCCGGGTGGCCGCCCGCGCAGGCCACCTCCATCGGCGCCCTGATGCGGTACTTCGTGATGGGCTCGGCGCTCGGCTCGTTCGCGGGCGGCTTCGTCGACGACGAGGCGGCGTACGACCCGGCCGACTACCCGCACCTCGGCCAGGCCCATCTGCTCGCGGAGCGGCAGGAACAGGTCGACGAGCGGGCCTTCGAGACGGGGCTCGCGGCGCTGCTCGACGGTCTCGCCGTGCAGTACGCGCAGCTGACGGCGGCCACTCCCTGATATTGCGGCGACGGCCGAACCGTCGCGGGCCCATCCTGGGGTCATGGCTGCTTCCCAGGAACCCGGCGCCCCTCGACTCGCGGCGCTCGCCGCGCTGTTCGCCGACGAGACGCGGGCCTCGTGTCTGCTCGCGCTGCTCGACGGGCGGGCCTGGACGGCGGGCGAGCTCGCGCGGCACGCGGGCGTCGCCCCGTCCACCGCGAGCGAGCACCTCGGCCGGCTCGTCGCGGGCGGGCTGCTCGCCGAGGAGCGTCAGGGCCGGCACCGGTACGTGCGGCTCGCCGACGCGCGGGTCGCCGAGCTGGTCGAGAGCCTCGCCGGGTACGCGGCGCCGGGCGGGGGCTCCTCGCGGGACCGGACGCTGCGGGCCGCCTCCCTGCGGGACGCGCTGGCGCGCGGGCGGACCTGTTACGACCATCTCGCGGGGCGGCTCGGGGTCGCGGTGACCGAGGCGATGGCCGGGCGCGGGCTGCTGCGGGTCGACTCCGGGTTCTCGCTGACGGAGGCGGGGTTCGCGTGGTTCCGGTCGCTGGGCATCGCACTCGGGGAAGGGGGCGGGCGGCGGCCTCTCGTACGGGGGTGTCTGGACTGGACCGAGCGGCGGCCTCATCTCGCGGGGGCGGCGGGTGCGGCGCTCTGCTCGCACGTGCTTGCCTCCGGCTGGGCCGAGCGAATTGGTTCGGGGCGGGCCGTTCGGCTCACCGGGGCCGGGATCCGTACGCTCCGCACCGAACTCGGCCTTCCCGCGCCGGACTGACGCTCGTCCTTCGTCTGCGGGCCGGTGGGGGCTGGTCGCGCAGTTCCCCGCGCCCCTGAAATGCAGACCCTTCGGGTCGCATTTCCCCGATGAGCAAGCGCCCGATGAGCAAGCGCCCGATGAGATCGCGCACGAAGTGCGCACCTCAGGGGCGCGGGGAACTGCGCGACCAGGCACACACGGCCCGCGCTCGCCCACCCTCACCAACCACCCACGAACAAAGGAGCCACCCCACCATGAGAACCCTGCGATCCGGGCCGGCGGCAGCCGCGGTCACTGTCACCCTGTGGGCCTCCGCCTTTGTCGCCATCCGGAGCGCCGGTGCCCACTACTCCCCCGGCGCCCTCGCCCTGGGGCGGCTGCTGGCGGGCGCCCTCGTGCTCGGGGTGATCTGCGCGGCCCGGCGCGAGGGCCTGCCCCCGCGGAGCGCCTGGCCGGGGATCGCCGTGTCGGGCGTGCTCTGGTTCGGGGTGTACATGGTCGTCCTCAACTGGGGCGAGCAGCAGGTGGACGCGGGCACGGCGGCGCTCGTCGTGAACATCGGCCCGATCCTCGTGGCGCTGCTCTCCGCCCGGTTCCTCGGCGACCCGCTGCCGCCCCGGCTGCTCGCGGGCATGGCGGTGTCGTTCGCGGGCGCCGTGGACGTCGGCCTCTCCCTGTCCGGCGAGGGCCGCGCCTCCGTGCTCGGGGTCGGCCTGTGCCTGATCGCGGCCGTCGGTTACGCCTGCGGCGTCGTCGCGCAGAAGCCCGCTCTCGCCCACGCGAGCGCGTTGCAGGTGACGACGTTCGGCTGTCTGATCGGGGCGGTGGCCTGCCTGCCGTTCACCGGGCAGCTGGTGCACGACGCGGCCCGCGCGCCCGCCGAGGCCACGCTCGGGATGCTGTACCTGGGCGTGTTCCCGACCGCGCTGGCCTTCACGACCTGGGCGTACGCGCTGGCCCGCACGACCGCGAGCCGGATGGGCGCGACGACGTACGCGGTGCCCGCTCTCGTGGTGCTGATGTCGTGGGCCGCGCTCGACGAGGTGCCGGGCCCGGTGACGCTCGGCGGCGGGGTGCTGTGCCTGGCCGGGGTGGCGGTGGCGCGATCGCGGCCCCGGAACGCGGTGAAATCGGCCCCCGCGCCCGCCACGTCCCAGAAGTAGCTGTACAGTCCCTCCGCCCGGACTTGGGCAACATGGTCGTCACGCGGGAGCGGCACATGGCAGGCGTGGTGGACGCCGCAATTCACCCCGAATCGGGGCGTAGTTGGACTTCGGATTGCATGCAGTTCGCACTGCGGGTGCTGCGGGGACTGGGTCAGGTGACCTTCGTACCGCGCGCGCTGACCGGCGCCCTGTTCGTCGTCGCGCTGTTCGCCGCCGGGTGGGAGTACGGGCTGTACGGGCTCGGCGGCGCGGTCGTCGGGACGGGGATCGCCGCCCTGCTCGGGGTGGAGCGGGAGCGGGTCACCCAGGGGCTCGAGGGCTTCAACTCCTGCCTGGTGGGCGTGAGCTGTGCCGTGTTCCTGCGCCCGGAGCGTCCGGCGACCGTGCTGGTCGCGCTGCTCGGGTGCGCCGTCGTGACCGTGGTGACCGCCGCGGCGGGGCGGGCCCTCGACACGTTCGGGCTGCCCGCGCTGACCCTGCCGTTCTGCGCGGTGGCGAGCGCGGTGGCGCTGGCCGCGCCCGCGTTCCCCCGGGTGTGGACGGGGGGCGGGCTCGCCGCGCTGCCGGGCCCGGTGGAGCTCGGCGCGCAGGGTCCGGGCCCCGCCGAGCTGGCGCAGGGGTTCCTTGCGGGTTTCGGCCAGATCTTCCTGATGCCGCAGTGGTACGTGGGGGCGTTCGTGTTCGCGGGGCTGCTCGCCGCGGGGCCGCGGGTGGCCGGGGTCGCCGCGCTCGGCAATCTCGTGGGCATGGTGACGGCGGGGCTGCTGGGCACGCCCGCCGAGCGGCTCGCCGAGGGCACGTCCGGGTACAACGCGATCCTGGTGGCGCTCGCGCTCGGCGGGGTGTTCCTGGAGTTCGGGCCGCGGACCCTGGTCTACGCGCTGGCGGGTGCCGCCGCCTCGACCGCGTTCGCCCCGGCGCTCGGGGCGCTCACCGCTCCGGCCGGCGGGCACGCGCTGACCTGGCCGTTCGTGCTGGTGACGCTGGCGTTCCTGGCCGCGGCACGCTCCTTCCCGAAGCTGACGGAGCGCGGATCCGGGCCCGCCCCGGCGCAGGCGGACCCGGATCCACAGCCGTGAGGTGAGGGCGGGTCAGGAGCGGTCCGCCGCCCGGCCCGCGAGGACCTTGATGGACGCCAGGGCGATCACGGCGAGCCCGATGATGTAGGCGGACACCGCGAGCGAGGTCCCGCTCGCCTCCAGGAGCAGCACCATCACGAACGGTGCCAGGCCGCCGCCGAGCACCGCCGCGATCTGGTAGCCCAGCGAGGCGCCGGTGTAGCGCATCTCGGGGGTGAACAGCTCGGCGAACAGGGCGGCCTGGGGCCCGTACATGATGCTGAGGAAGCAGCTCGTGACGAAGGTGCCGACCGCGAGCCAGAGCAGTGAGCCGGTGTCGATCAGCAGGAACATGGGCACCGCCCACACCGCGAGTCCGGCCGCGCCGAGGGCGTAGATGCGGATGCGGCCGATCCGGTCGGACAGGGCCGCCGCGGCGGGGATCAGGACGAGCTGGGTGAGGCTGACGCAGAGCGAGACCGTGAGGACGGCCTCGCGCTTCATGCCCAGCTCGCGGGTCGTGTAGTCGAGCACCCCGGTGATCAGGATGTAGAACGTCGCCGTGTTCACGGCGAACGAACCGCCCGCGAGGAACACGGTGCCGAGGTGCCGGCGCAGCACCGTACGCAGCGGGGACTGCGCCGATGCCTTCGCCTTCTCGCCCTCGGCGAGCTTGCGCTCCGCCTCCTTGAACTCGGGGGTCTCCTCGACCCGGGTGTGGATGTAGAAGGCGAGCGCGAGGACCAGCAGGCCCACCAGGAACGGCACGCGCCAGCCCCACGCGGCGAACGCGGCGTCGGAGGTGACGGCGCCCGCGACGAGGAACACGGTGTTGGCGGTGATCACGCCGATGGGCACGCCGAGCTGGACGAGGCTGCCGTACAGCCCGCGCTTGTTCTCGGGGGCGTACTCGGTGGCCATGAGCATGGCGCCGCCCCACTGCGCGCCGACCGCGATGCCCTGCACGACGCGCAGCAGGACCAGCAGGATCGGTGCGGCGACGCCGACGGTGTCGTACGTGGGGAGCAGGCCGATGCAGGTCGTGGAGAGGCCCATCAGCGTCAGGGCGAGGACCAGCATGGGCTTGCGGCCGCGCTTGTCGCCGAAGTGGCCGGCGATGATGCCGCCGACGGGGCGGGCGAGGAAGCCGACCGCGAACGTCGCGAAGGAGGCCAGTACGCCGGCGGTGGGGCTGCCGGAGGGGAAGTACAGGTCGCCGAGGACGAGGGCGGCGGCGATGCCGAAGACGAAGTAGTCGTACCACTCGACGGCGGAGGCGAGGGCGGCCGCGGTGGCGACCCTGCGCCGCTGGCGGTTGCGGCTCTCCTCGTCCGTCGTGGGGTGGGTGGTGCCGGGGCGGGCGGAGGGGGCTGAGGCCATGCGGGCACACTCCGGGGATGTTCGGGGGACGGGTTCGCGGCGCCGCGTTCCGGGGACCGTACCGACCGGCTGGTATGGCGTCAACGGGTTGGGCGGCGCCGAATTTCCCGACGCCGCCCAGGGGTGCTTCCGCCGTACTCGTCCGGGTCAGAACACCACCAGGGCCCGGCCTCCCTTGCCGGCCAGCATGTTGTCGAACGCCGCCGGGATCCCGTCCAGCGCGATCCGCTCCGTGACCAGCGCGCTCAGGTCGAGGCGGCCCGCGCGCACGTGCGCGGCGAGGACGGGCAGGTCCACGGCCGGGTCGGAGTTGCCGTAGACGCAGCCGGACAGGGTGCGGCCCCAGTGGAAGAGCTCCAGGGCGTTGAAGGTGACCTGCTGGTCCTTGCCGCCGATGCCGACGACGACGGTGCGGCCGCCGCGCCGCGTCGACTCCCAGGCCGTACGGATGGTCACGGCGCGGCCCACGCACTCCACGGCCACGTCGACGCCCTGCTTGCCGGTGAGGGCGCGGATCTCGCGGGCCGTGTTCTCGGAGGCGACCACGTAGTCCGTGGCACCGGCGCGGCGGGCCAGCTCCTCCTTCTCCGGGGAGACGTCGACCGCGACGATCTTCGCGGCGCCCGCGATGCGCGCCGCCTGGAGCGTGGCGAGGCCGACGCCGCCGACGCCGTACACCGCGACGGTCTCGCCCTCGCGGACGCGGGCGGCGTGGTGGACGGCGCCGTAGCCGGTGAGGACGGCGCAGCCGAGCAGGGCGGCGTCGGTGAGCGGGACGCCGTCGGGGACGGGCAGGACGCAGCGGGCGGCGACGACGGTCTCCTCGGCGAACGCGGCGACGTTCAGGCCGGGGTGCAGGTCGCTGCCGTCGGACGACCGCTTCGCGTACACGTCGCCCGCGCCGGTCAGCGCGTCGGCGCAGAGCCACACCTCGCCGAGGGAACAGGCGTGGCAGCGGCCGCACGAGGGCGCCCAGTTGAGGACGACGCCGTCGCCGGGGGCGACGTGGGTGACGCCCTCGCCGACGGAGACGACGGTGCCGGCGCCCTCGTGGCCGAGGACGGCGGGGACCGGCACGCGCATCGTGCCGTTGGTCAGGGACAGGTCGGAGTGGCAGACCCCGGCGGCGGCCAGCCGGACGCGGACCTGTCCCGGTCCGGGTGCGGGCAGGTCGATGTCGGTGATCTCCAGCGGGGAGCCGACGGCGGGCAGTACAGCGGCGCGGACCATGATGCGTGCGGCTCCTGGGGCTAGAACTGGAGGGACTTGGTCTGGAGGTACTCGCCGAGGCCGTGCGGGCCGAGCTCGCGGCCGACGCCGGACTGCTTGTAACCGCCGAACGGGGCGAGCGGGTTGAAGCGGCCGCCGTTGATGTCGACCTGGCCGGTGTCCATCCGGCGGGCGAACGCCACGGCCTCCGCCTCGTCGCCGGCCCAGACGGCGCCGGCGAGGCCGTAGACGGTGCCGTTGGCGATGCGCAGGGCGTCGTCCTCGTCCTCGTAGCGGACGATCGAGACGACGGGGCCGAAGATCTCCTCCTGGGCGATCGTCATCTCGGGGGTGACGTCCGCGAAGACGGTCGGCTCGACGAAGAAGCCGCGTTCGCGCTCGGTGTCCGGGCCGCCCGCGACGAGGCGCGCGCCCTCGGCGACGCCCTTCTCGATGTAGCCGCGCACGCGGGCCTGCTGCTTGGCGTTGACGAGCGGGCCGATGCGGTCGCCGTACTTGGCGGCGGCGGCCGCGGCGAGCTCGACGGCCTCCTCGTACCGGTCGGTGTGGACGAGCATCCGGGTCCAGGCGCTGCAGGTCTGGCCGGAGTTGCCCATGACGTTGGCGACGCCGACGCCCACGGCCTTGGCGAGGTCGGCGGAGGGCAGGATCACGTTCGCGGACTTGCCACCGAGTTCGAGGGCGACGCGCTTGACGGCGGCGCCCGCGGTCGCGCCGATCTGCCGGCCGACGGCGGTGGAGCCGGTGAAGGAGACCAGGTCCACGTCCGGGTGCTCGGCGAGCGCCTGGCCCGCGACCGGGCCGAGGCCGGTGACCAGGTTGAACACGCCCGCCGGTACGCCCGCCTCGTGCACCGCCTCCGCGAACAGCTGGGCGGTCAGCGGGGTGTCCTCGGCCGGCTTGAGCACGACCGTGCAGCCGGCGGCGAGCGCCGGGGCGACCTTCGCGACGATCTGGTGGAGCGGGTAGTTCCAGGGCGTGATCGCGCCGACGACACCGATCGGCTCGGCGTACACCGTGGAGTTGCCGATCTTCTCCTCGAAGGCGTACGTGGCGGCGAGCTCGGCGTACGAACCCGCGACCAGGATCGGGACGCCCGCGTGCACCGCCTGCGAGAACGCCAGGGGTGCGCCGAGCTCGGCGGTGACCGTCTCGGCGATCTCGTCCTTGCGGGCCACGAGCACGTCGCGCAGGGCGGCGATGCGGGCCGCGCGCTCGGCGGGCGGGGTCGCGGCCCAGCCCGGGAGCGCGGCGCGGGCCGCGCGGACCGCCGTGTCGACGTCCTGCGCGGTGCCGGCCGGGACCTGGCCGATGACCTGCTCGTCGGCCGGGTTGACGACCGCGATCGTCTCGCCGCTCGCCGCCTCCCGCCACGCGCCGTCGATGTACATCCCCTCGTGGGCCTTCATGGCTCTCCTCCCGGTACCGCGTGTGTCGTTCTGGTCGTTCCGGTCGTCCTGCGCCCCAAACTAGCGGTGTTAGTTTTCGGGCGCCAGGGACGGCCCGGAGACTGGCCGGAGACCCCGGTCACGCGGCCGGTAATTCCCCAGTAACGGCCGCTTCCTAGCGTGCGCACTCCCCCGCTTCCGTTCCTGGAGGAGTGCCCCCGATGCACCTGCCCAGACCGCCCCGGCGCAGATCCGCCCCATGGGCGGCGGCCGCGCTGACCGCGACCGCACTCGTCACCGGCACCCTGCCGGCCGTCGCCGCCGGCACCCCGTCCGCGGCGCACACCGCCGAGATCGACTCGGCGCTGACCAGCGCTGTGGCCAAGGGCGGCGAAGCGAAGTTCTTCGTCGTCCTCGAGGACCAGGCCGATCTGGCGACCGCCAAGAAGCAGTCCACGCACGCGAAGGCCGCCGCGGCCGCGTACAAGGCGCTCAGGACGACCGCCGAGGACAGTCAGAAGTCGCTCGCCTCCTTCCTCGACCGGGAGAAGGTCGGGCACAAGGACTACTGGATCGCCAACGCCGTCCAGGTCACCGGCGACCAGAAGCTCGTCGACGAGCTCGCACGGCGCTCCGACGTGAAGAGGCTCGTCAAGGCGCGCACCTACAAGCTCGACGACATCGAGACGTCCGACGCCGAGGTCACCGGCGCGCGCACCGCCGCCGACGGCGGCACGGTCAGCGACGCCTCGCCGACCTGGGGCGTCTCCGACATCAAGGCCGACCAGGTCTGGGACCGGTACCAGGACCGCGGCGAGGGCATCGTCGTCGCCAGCGTCGACTCCGGTGTGCAGTACGACCACCCGGACCTCGTGGACAACTATCGCGGCAACGACGGCGACGGCACGTTCACGAACGACTACAACTTCTACGACCCGTCGGGCGAGTGCGCCACCAGCACCACCCCGTGCGACAACGCGGGCCACGGCACCCACACCATGGGCACGATGGTCGGCAAGAACGGCATCGGTGTCGCGCCGAACGCCAAGTGGATCGCCGCCAAGGGCTGCGAGACGGACTCCTGCTCGGACGAGAACCTGCTCGCGGCCGGCCAGTGGATCCTCGCCCCGACCGACCACAACGGGCTGAACCCGCGCCCGGACCTCGCCCCGAACATCGTCAACAACTCGTGGGGCGGCGGCGTGACGACGTTCTACAAGGACGTCGTCGAGGCGTGGAACTCCGCGGGCATCTTCGAGGCGTTCGCCGCGGGCAACGACGGTGACGGCAAGACCTGCTCCACCACGCGCGCCCCGGGTGCCCAGGACACGTCGTACGGCGTCGGCGCCTACGACTCGACGGGCACGATCGCCAAGTTCTCCGGCTTCGGCCCCTCCCCGGTGGACGGCTCGGCCAAGCCCGACATCTCGGCGCCCGGCGTGAACGTCACCTCGGCGTGGCCGGGTTCCTCGTACAACACCATCAACGGCACGTCGATGGCGACCCCGCACGTCGCGGGCGCGGTGGCCCTGCTCTGGGCGGCCGACCCGTCGCTGATCGGCAGGATCGACGAGACCCGCGCGCTGCTCGACCAGGGCGCCCGTGACGTCGACGACACGCACTGCGGCGGCACCGCCGGCATGAACAACGTCTGGGGCGAGGGCAAGCTCGACATCCTCGCCTCCGTCGACGCCGCCTCGCACAGCGCCGTCACCGTGTCCGGCAAGGTCACCGACCAGGACACCGGCAAGGCGCTGAACAACATCACCGTCAGGACCTCGAGCGCCGCCTCCGGCACCCGTACGGTCACCACCGGCTCCGACGGCTCCTACCGGCTGACGCTCGCCCCGGGCACGTACGACTTCACGCTCTCCGGCTACGGCTTCCGGCCGAGGACTCTCTCCGGCGTGGAGCTGAGCACCGGCTCGCCCCTCGCCCAGGACGTCGCGCTGACCGCCGCCCCGTCGCACGCGGTCACCGGCACCGTCCTCGACACCACCGGCAAGCCCCTCAAGGGCGCGACCGTCGAGGTCAACGGCTCGCCGCTCGCCCCGGTCACCTCCGGCGCCGACGGCACGTTCACCCTGCCGAAGGTCGCCGAGGGCACGTACGCGCTGTACGTGAAGCCGGCCCAGCCGGTGCTGTGCAACGGCGTCTTCACCGACACGCTGACCGTCGACGGCGACGAGACCCGCACCGCCCGGCTCCCGGCCCGCCCCGACGCCGCCGGCCACACCTGCGCCCCGGTCTCCTACTCCTGGATCCCCGGTGCCGACAAGGTCTCCCTGAGCGGCGACGAGGACGCCAAGACGGTCCCGCTGCCCTTCCCGGTCTCCTTCTACGGGGTGAAGTACTCCAGCGCCGCGGTCACCACGAACGGACTGATCAACTTCCTGTCGCCGCGCATCGGTGACTACGAGAACGAGGCGCTGCCCTCGGAGGCCCAGCCGAACGGCATCGTCGCCCCGCTCTGGGACGACCTGGCCCTCGACAAGAAGTCCAGCGTGCAGACGGCGACCACCGGCACCACCGGCAGCCGCAGGTTCGCCGTGGTCTGGAACAACGTCCTGTTCGCGGGCTCCACCGACCGCGCCACCTTCGAGGCCGTCTTCGACGAGGCCACCGGCGCGATCACCTTCCAGTACAAGTCCGTCCCGGGCAGCGGTTCCTCGGCCACCGTCGGCATCGAGAACCAGGCCGGCGACGACGCCCTCCAGTACTCGTACGACCAGGCCGTTCTGACGAACGGTTCGGCGATCCGCATCACGCAGGGAGCCAAGTGATCATGAGAGCCACCCACTCCCGGCGGGCCCTCACGCTCGCCTCCGCCCTGGTCGCGGCGGGCCTGACGCTGACGGCGGCGCCGCACGCGCTGGCCGCAGACTCCTCGACCGAGGCGACGACACTGAGCGCGAGCCAGGCCAAGACCCTCGCCGACCACGTCAACGTCGATGTGTACGGGGACGACAACGCGTACTCGGCGAAGGAGGACGACTCCGCGGAGAACTCCACCGCCCAGGCCGCCACGGACACCTCCGCCCCGGTCACCTTCACCAACAAGTCCACGCTGGAAGGCGCGCGCGGCACCGCCGCCACCGTCCCGGCCGGGTCCGACGGCAGCTACTTCACGGTGCACAGCCTGGGCAGCGTCCAGCTGCACAAGGCCGACGGCTCCACCGCCTGGGCGCGCACCAACGCCTCGTTCTACACGGACTGGCAGGCCAAGCCGGCGCAGGTCTGGCGCGTCGAGCCGTACCCGGCGCGCATCGTGATGGGCTACAACGCGGTCTCCCCGTCCTCGCCGTACTCGGACCAGGGCTTCGACACCGCCGACCTGACCGGTGACGGCACGAAGGACATCGTGTTCTCCGCGTCCGTCGGCCTCGGCGACCCCCGGGCGATCACCACGCCCGACTCGTCGTTGAAGGGCGGCACCTTCGTGTCGGTCCTCGACGGCAGGACCGGCAAAATGGTGTGGTCGAAGCTGTACGCGTTCGCCACCAACGTCAAGGTCGTCGACGGCACGCTGCTCATCGCCGACTCGCCGCGTCTGAACGGGTACGCGCCCGCGACGGAGACGGCCACCCTCACCGGCATCCGGTTCTCCTCCGCCGACGGCAAGCTCACCCCGTCGTCGACGTGGACGTACGACACCAAGTCGACGGCGGGCGCCAACTGGGGCGCTCTGGAGGCCGTCGGTGACGGCAAGGTCGCGGCGGTCTGGGACCTGCGCAAGACCGGCTCGAACGCCGCGCGCGGCCGCACCCTCGTCCTCGACACGGCCAACGGCTCGGTGAAGTGGGAGACGGACAGCGCCCTGTACGGCCGTCAACTGCGCCTGGACGCCTCCCGCAACCGGGTCGTCGCCCTGGAGCAGGCGGACCCCTCCGACGCCATCGAGTACCAGGTCGCCGCGTACGACCTGGCCGACGGCAGGCGGACCACGCTCGACACCCGCGTCAACGTCCTGCCCACCGCCCTCACGGTCGGTGACGCGGCGTCGGGTGGCGGCGACGAGATCGCGGTCGGCGAGTCGGCGTACAACGCCTCGTACTTCGTCACCTCCAGCACGATCCGGGTCCTCGACGGCTCGGACGGCTCGACGGTCAAGTGGGCGTACACCACCAAGCGTTCCACCGACAACGGCCACAACGCTGCCAGCACCTGGACCCTCGCCACCAAGGGCGGCGTCCTGTACGCCACCGGCAACGACGACCAGGCCCAGGACACCGCACTCAATGTGGGCGGCCTGCGCTACGGCTCGCTGACGGCGTTCACCGGCGGCGGCAAGGTCAAGTGGCGCCAGAACGGCTACAACTCCTCGCCGTTCTACCAGCAGATCTACTCCTCCGGCGGCGGCGACTACGTACGCACCGTCGACCAGCAGCAGAACATCCGCGAGTTCAGCCTCGGCAACGGCGACCAGAAGAGGCTCACCCCGCTTCAGGGCGACCTGTACACGGGCAAGGCCGCCGACTTCGACGGCGACGGCAAGAAGGACGTCGTCGTCGGTGGCTCGTCGCACGGCGTGTGGGCGTACTCGGGCACGTCGCTGGTGAACGGCTCCCCGAAGAAGCTGTGGCAGGCGACCGTCCCCGGCGAGGTGCACAACATCGCGACCGGTGACGTGAACGGTGACGGCACGCCCGACGTCGCCGTGGCCGCCGACAACGCCACCGCGGTGCTCGACGGCAGGACCGGCAAGGTCCTGTCGACGATCGACGGCAAGGGCGCGTACGTGCGGTCGGTGACCGTCGCCGACGTCGACGACGACGGCAAGGCCGAGGTCCTCGTGCCGACCGACGCCCTGCGCGTGTACGACGCGAGCGGCACCCAGCTGTGGTCGTACTCCGCGCCGTCGAGCGCCGGTGACGTGGTCTTCTCCGACACCGTCGTCGACGGCGGGCAGGTCTACACGCAGTACAGCAGCCTCGGCGCGATGAACAAGTCCGACGCCGTCACCAACGGTGTCGCGCTCGACGCGGCCAAGGGCACCGTGCGGTGGACCGCCGACCCGAAGGCCCCGAGCCAGGCCGTCGACGGCAAGCTGCACGGCGCGGTCCTCGACAACGGCGTCTTCGCCTCGTCGAAGATCCCGTACGCGGACGGCCACGCGGTCGTCTACACCTGGATCGTCAAGGCCGACCCGACGGTCGCCGGTGACGCCTCCACCGCCTCGCCGCGCATCGTGATCGAGATCCGCGACGGGCGCACCGGCGAGGTGGTCCACACGGACCTCGTCGGCAGCCCGTGGTCGCACGGCAACTACTTCACCGACGACCGGAACAACGTGCTCTACCACATGAGCTTCGGCACGATGACGGGTTACGCGGGCAACGGCACGGAGGACACCTACGCCTCGGTGATCGCGCCGCTGCGCACGGCCGGGTTCATCAACGGGCCGGGCGGGCGCAAGCTGTTCGCCGGTGGCGTCGAGGGCGGCCTGGCCGCGTACGACCCCTCGATCCTGACCACGGGCTGGTCCTTCCAGTCCAGCGTCGGCAGCGCCTCCCTGATGGGCGGCCGCAACTACATCGCCGCCGACCTCGACGGCGACGGCACCGACGAGATGGTCTCGCTCAACTTCGACAACTTCGGTGTCAACCGGGCGGCGGAGCAGCTGGGCGGCGGCGTGCTCTCCCTGGACGGCGCCATCCACCAGATGTCGACGTTCAAGCTCTCCTGACCCCGCCTCGGCGGTAGGTCACCTGAACCCCCTGGGCCTCGCCCAGGGGGTTCTCAGCGTGCTCGGTTACAGTGGCGCCCTCATGGAAGAGCAGCAGACCGGCCGCACAGAATCAGCCACTCCGCTGCTCCGGTTGCACCTTTTCGGCGGTTTCGCAGCCACGCGTGACGGCGGGCCCGCGCCGGCCGAACGCTGGACCCGGCCGAGCGCCCGGACCCTGGTGAAGCTGCTCGCCGTCACCCCCGGTCACCGGCTCCACCGCGAGCAGGCCATGGACCTCTGCTGGCCGGAGGCCGACCGGCAGTCCGCGACCGGCTCGCTGCGCGTCGCCCTGCACGCCGCACGCCACGCCCTGGAGCCCGAACTCGCGCCGCGCGCCTCCTCCTCGTACCTGATATCCGACGGGGCGCTGCTGCGCCTGGATCCGGCGACGGTCCGGGTCGACGCCGACGAGGCCGAGGCGACGGCGCGGGGCGCGCTCGCCTCCCGGGACCCGGAGCGGCTGGCGGCGGCCCTGGAGCTGTTCACCGGCGAGCTGCTGCCCGAGGACCGGTACGCGCACTGGGCCCAGGCCCGCCGGGATCAGCTGATCACCCTGCGCGAGGAGGTACTGCTCGCGCTCGCCGCCGCGCACCTCGCCCAGGGCTCCCCGGCCGCGGCCGTCGGCGCGGCCGAGCAGGTGCTCGCCCTCAGCCCCGCCGAGGAGTCCGCCCACCGCCTGCTGATGGAGGCGTACCTGGGCCAGGATCTGCGGCGGCTCGCGGTACGCCAGTACCACCTGTGCCGGGAGGCGCTCGACGCCGAACTGGGCGTGCGCCCCGGGCCCGAGACGGACCGCCTGCACCGGCTCGCGCTCGCCGGCTCCCCCGCCCCCGTCCTCACCGCGCCCTCGCTGCCCGGTCCGCTGCGCTCCCCCGGGCAGGCTCCGCTGCGCGGGCGTGACAACGTTCTCCAGCGGCTGCTCGCCCCGGGCGGGCCGCCGGTCACCCTGCTCACCGGCGAGGCCGGCGTCGGCAAGACCGCGCTGGCCGGGGAGACCGCCCGGCGGGCCGCCGCGGCCGGGGCCGCCGTGCTGTGCGGCGGCGGGCACGACGCCGAGGGGCACACCCCGTACGGGGCGTTCGCGGAGGCGCTGGACGGCTGGCTCGCCGAATGGGGCGCCGGGGAGCGGGCCCGCGTGGGCGCCGAGTATCCCGAACTGGCCGCGTTCCTGCCGTCGTTGGGGCGTGTACGGGCCGAGGGGGAACGCTCGCCGGAGGAGGAGCGGGACCGGCTGTTCCGGGCGGCGTCCGGGCTGCTCGGCGAACTCGCCTCGGCGCGGCCCGTGCTCGTCGTCCTCGACGATCTGCACGCCGCCGACGAGGGCTCCTTCCAGCTGCTGAGCCATCTGGCCCGCCGCGCCGCGGGCCACGGGACGCCGCTGCGCTTCCTCGTCACGTACCGGGACGAGGAGGTCCCCGACGGCGATCCGCGGCGTTCCGCGCTCGTCGCGCTGCGCCGCGCGGGCCTGTCCGTGCGCGAAGAGGTGGCCCGGCTCGACCGGGACGCCTGCCGGGCCGTGGCGCGTGACGGCGGCGCCCCGGACCGACGGCTCGACCGGGTCTGGGAGCTCTCCCTGGGCAACCCGCTGTTCGCGCTCGAACTCGCCCGGAGCCCGTTCGGCGACGAAGCCCCCGACGGGGTACGGCAGTTGGTGGCGGACCGGCTCGGACGGATCGGCCGGGACACCCGCCGGGTCGTGGAGGCGCTCGCGGTCGGGGGCGGCGAGGTCGCGCTCGGCGAGCTGCTCGACGTCGCCGAGCACGGGCTGCGGCCGACGGTGGACGCGGTCGCGGCCCTGGAGGACGCCATCGGGGCAGCCCTCGTCGAGGAACGGCAGGTGGTGGTCGCGGGCCGGGCCGAGGCGGGCCTGGCGTTCCGGCACCCGCTCGTCCGGCTCACCTGCTACGAGCAGCTGACAGCCGTGCGACGCCGGCAGCTGCACGCCGCCTTCGCGGGGACCGTGCTGCGCCGCCGCCCGGACGCCGTCGACACCCTCGCCTCACACTTCGCCCGCGCCGACGACCCGCGCGCGGCCGAGTATCTGCACCGGGCCGCCGAGCGGGCCGCCGCCGTCTACGCCAACGACACCGCCGACCACTACTACCGCGACCTCGTCGCCCGGCTCGACGTGGACGCGGCCCGGGCCCGGCTCGCCCACGCGCAAGTGCTGCGCCGCATGGGTCACTTCGGGCAGGCGGCCGACGTCCTGCGGCTCGCGCTCGCCGAGTTCGCGCGGCGCGGCGACCACGACGACACGGTGCTCGCGGCGGCCCGGCTCGCCGAGACCCTCGTCAAGGCCGAGAGCCCGGCGGCGGCCCTCACGCTGCTGCGCCGGCACCGCCCGGCCGAGCGGACCGGCGCCGAACCGACGGCCTCCCACTTCCTCGCCCGCGCCGTCGCCCTCGGCGTGCAGGGCGCCTACCAGGACGGATACACGGCCGCCCGGCACGCGCTCGCCGCCGCGCTGCGCGTGCCCGGGGTCACCGGCCAGGGGCTGATCGCCCGCTGCCACGCGGGACAGGCCACCAACCTCGCGCTCGCCGGACGGTTCCGCGAGGCCCGGGAGGCCGCCGCCCTGGCGCTCGCCCCCGCCGAGGCGTACGGGGACTCGGCGCTGCTCGGCTCGGTGCTCTCCGTACTGCGGGAGAACGCGCGCCGCGAGGGGCGGCTGCGGGAGGCCGTCGCCACGGGGCGGCGCGCCCTCGGTCTGGCGGAGGAGTCCGGCGATCCGACCGCCGCCGCGTTCGAGCGGGCCAATCTGGCCGAACTGCGGTTGCTGCTGTGCGAGTTCGACGCGGCGCGGGAGCTGGCGGAGGCGGCTGTCGCCGGGGTCGAGGAGGGCGACGCGTGGTCGTCGCCGTACGCGCTGGCCGCGCTGGCGAGGGTCCGGATGCGCGACGGTGCGCCCGGCCGGGCCGGATCTCTGCTCGACCGCGCCGAGCGGTCGGCCGGTGCGGACCGGCAGGCCCTCTTCGAGGTGCGCACCGCCCGCGCCGAGCTGACCCTCCTCCAGGGGCGGCCGGAGCAGGTCGCCGCGCTGCTCCCCGAGGGCGAGGCACCCGTCCTCACCGCGTGGGCCGAACTCCTCGCCGGGCGGCCGGAGTCGGCCCTGCGGATCGCCGCCGCGGAGGCCGAGCGGGCGGTCGGGGCCGGGGAGCGGCTCGCGGAGGTGGAGGCGCGGGTCGTCGTGGGTGCGGCCGGGCGGGACGACGGGGTACTGGAGGAGGCGGAGGCGCTGGCCGCCGCGCTGCCGTACCCGGCCGGGCTGGAGCGGGTGCGGCGGACACGGGAGCGGTTCGGGGCGACGCGTTCCCCGTGATCTTCCCCGTGATCTTCCCCGTGATCCCCTCCCGACACAGGGAGGGGACAGGTCAGAGCCGCCGCTCGACACCCGTGAGATGGGCGAAGACCACGATGTTGGACGCGTATCCGGTCTTCCGGTCGAAGGCTCCACCGCAGGTGATCAGGCGCAGTTCGGGGCGTCCGGCGGCGGCGTAGACCTCCTGGTCCGGGAAGGCCGCCTTGGCGTACGTACGGACCCGGTCGACCGTGAAGACGGCGACGCGGCCGTCGGCGCGGGCGATCCGGACGGTGTTGCCCGTGTCGAGCGAGTCGAGGTCGAGGAAGATCGCCGGACCCGTGCGGGTGTCGCGGTGACCGACGACGACGGCGGTGCCGCGCTCACCCGGGGTGACGCCGCCCGTGTACCAGCCGACGAGCCGGGGGTTGTCGACGGGCGGGGCGGCGAGGCTCCCGCCCGGCTTCAGACCGAGGCCGACGACGGGCGCCTCGATGGTGATCGCGGGGACGGCGAGGACGGTGGGGCGGGACCGGGCCAGGGGCGCCGGGGGCCGCGCGGGCTTCTCCGGGGCCTTGGCCACCCTCTTGTGCCCGGCCGAACCGGACGCGTGCCGCGCCCCGCTCGCCCCGTGTGCGCCGTTCGCCCCGTCGGTGCCGGGCCCGGAAGCCGCGCGGGTCGCCAGGGCCGGAGCCGCCGGCTCCTCACCCCCGGACCACCAGACGGCACCGCCGACGAGAGCCAGGGTGACGGCCACCGTGCGGGCGAGCCTCAGGAGCCGGCGCTGCCGACGAGTGGTGCGCCCGCGCCGGACGGCCCCGCGCGGACGGGCCGGGGCTCGTCCGCGCGGGGCTGCGGCACGCGGGGGGACGGAACTACGCTGCGCCATCGGCGCGGCGGCGGGAACGGCGGACGAGGATCAGGCCCGCGGCGCCGGCAAGGCCTGCGGCGGCAGCGCCCATGGCGACCCCGGAGCCCGAGTCACCGGCCGGAGCGGCCGTGTCCGCCACGCCGCCGCCACCGGCGCCGACCGGCCCGTGCGGTGGCTTGTGACCGTGGCCGTGGCCGCCGCCACCGTTGCCACCGCCGGTGCCGCCACCGTTGCCACCGCCCGTGCCACCGCCGTTGCCACCGTCCGGTCCGCCGCCCGGACAGTCGACCTGGAAGACCTTGTGCTTGCCCGCGCCCTGCTCGCCCTCGAAGGTCCAGTCGAGTTTGTACATCCCCTCGGGCAGCGTGAGGTTCGCGGTCCGCTTGTGCCCGTTGGCGTCCATGGTGAGGGCGCCCTGGAGGTTCGGTGAGTCGGCCTTGGCCGGCTGCGGGGCGATCGTCCAGGTCACCTTCTGCCCGGCGTCGAAGTTGAAGGCGTCGAGATAGAAGCGGCAGACCTTGGGGTCGTTGCGCTGGTCGAACTCGCCGGTGTTCGAGTCGTGGACCTTCACGTCACCGTTGTCGCCGGGGGCGGCGTACGCGGCGGATGCGCCGCCCCCGGCGAGGGCGATGGCGATGACGGAAGCGGACAGCAGGGGGCGGATCACCGAAGCGCTCATGCGTGGTTCCTTTAGTCGTGGATCCCGGATCTGACGGGCCGATAATCCGACTATTGGTACGCAACGGACGCGAAGGGTGGCACCGTGCCGCGCCACCCGCCGACTTCCACCCGTCCGGCTCCATCCGGTGCGGGTGCCGGTGCCGATGCCGATGCCGATGCCGATGCCGCCAAGGTGGCTGCCGCGCGTGGCCGTCCGTCGCCTGCTGCGCCATCGTGGCTGGTCGCGCAGTTCCCCGCGCCCGATGGAGATGCGACCCGAAGGGTCTGCATTTCAGGGGCGCGGGCCTGTGTCGATGTGCGGATCCTCCGCGGGGCGCGGCCGGCGACGACGGACCCGCACCCGCCCCGCGACCGGACCGGGCAGCCGCGGACGCGGACACGCACCCCGGACCCCCAGGCCGGAGGCGATGAGCAGCAGCCCGCCCAGCATCACGAAGGGCGCCGCCGTACCGGCGACACCCGCGATGAGGCCCGCGGAGGCCGGCGCCGCGACCTGCCCGAGCCGATTCCCGGTCAGGCGGAGCGCGAGCGCCGTGGAGCGGGCCTCGGGCGGGGCCGCCTGGACGACGGTGGTCATCGACAGGGGCTGGCCGACGCCGAGGCAGAAGCCCAGCAGGACCAGCATCACGGCGAGCGCCCAGACGGGCACGGGAAGCGCGATCCCCGCACACAGCAGCGCGGCCAGGCCGCACGTGGAGGCGATGAGCACGGCGCGGCCGAGCCAGTCGATGAGCGGGGTCATGACCAGGCGGCACGCGATGGTGGCGCCCGCGCGCAGGCTCAGCAGGACGCCGACGACGGACGGGGCGATGCCGCGGTGCTCGCCGACGACGGGCAGGTAGGCGGTGAGGATGTCGGTGGCCGACAGGACGGCGAGGCTGATGAAGATGCCGCCGGGGACGCCGCGGGTGCGCAGGATGCGGTGCACGGGGACGCGCGGCGCGGCCTGCTCCCCCTGGCCCGCACGCGCGGCGGCCGTGCGGAACTCGATGCGCCACAGGGAGGTGAGGGAGACGGCGCAGACACCGGCCGAGACCAGCAGGGCGAGCGCGCTGGTGCCGGCCATGTCGGGCCCGCCGATCAGCGCGCCGGCCGCCATGGGGCCGATGAGCTGGCCGAGGGAGGCGCCAATGGTGAAGTGGCCGAAGTTGCGGTCCTGCTCGTCGGGCGCGGACTGCCGGGCCACGATCGACTGGGCGCCGATCACGAAGCAGAGATGACCGAGGCCCATGACGCCGCTCCAGGCGGCCATGGACGCCAGCGATCCGGCGGTGCCGCTCAGGGCGCAGCCCCCGGCGATGAGGACGACGCCGAAGGGAAGGAGCGGGGCGCAGCGCCCGTGGTCGGTGCGCCGGCCGAGCGGGACGGCGGCGAACAGCGGGAGCAGGGCGTAGACACCGGCGATGACGCCGACGGCGCGTTCGTCGGCGCCGAGCGCGAGGGCCCGGTAGGAGACGGCGGGCCGCGCCATCGACACCGCCGCCTGCGCGAAGCTGAAGGCGATGACGAGGCGGAGCAGCCACGCGCGTCCCTGACCGGGCCCTGCGGAGTGGTTCATCGGGTCAGAGGATCCCGAAGAGGAGGCCGGCGGCGAGGACCACCAGGGCGGTCAGCGCGGCCCATTTCACGGTGAACTTGGTGTGGTCGCCGAACTCGACCTTCGCCATGCCGACGAGGACGTAGACGGCGGGCACCAGCGGGCTCGACATGTGCAGCGGCTGGCCGACGAGCGAGGCGCGGGCGATCTCCAGGGAGGAGACACCGTGCGCGGCGCCCGCCTCGGAGAGGACCGGCAGGATGCCGAAGTAGAAGCCGTCGTTCGACATGAAGTACGTGAACGGGATGGAGAGCACACCGGTGACGAGCGCCATGTGCGGGCCCATCCAGTCGGGGATGCCGCTGACGACCCACTTGGCCATGTGGTCGACCATGCCGGTGCCCTGGAGGACGCCGGTGAAGACGGCGGCGGCGAAGACCATGCCGGCGACGTTGAGGACGTTCTCGGCGTGGGCGCCGATGCGGGCCTTCTGGTCGGGCATGTGCGGGTAGTTCACGGTGAGCGCGAGCGCGGCGCCGAGCAGGAACAGCACCGGGATCGGCAGCCATTCCATGATCATGGCGGTGAGCAGGGTGACCGTGAGCAGCGCGTTGAACCAGTAGAGCTTGGGGCGCAGGGTGGCCCGGTTCGGGTCGAGCCCGGCGAAGGTCTCGCCCTCCTCGTTCTCGTACGAGGGGGCGCCGTGGTCACCGCCGCCGGTGGCCTTCTTGCCGGAGCCCGCACCGGAACCGGCGCCGACCAGGACCTTCTCGTCGGCGGTCTCGGTGACCGTCTCGGTGACCTCGTCCAGGGACAGGAAGCCGAGGCGCTTGCGCTCGCGGCGGCCGAGGACGTAGGAGAGGGCGAAGACGGCGAGGAGGCCGACCGCGAGGGCCGGGATCATCGGCACGAAGATGTCGCTGGCGTCCAGCTTGAGGGCCGTTGCGGCGCGGGCGGTGGGACCGCCCCAGGGCAGCGTGTTCATGACGCCGTTGGCGGTGGCGGCGACACCCGTCATCACGACGAGGCTCATCTTCAGGCGCTTGTACAGCGGGTACATCGCCGAGACGGTGATCATGAAGGTGGTGGAGCCGTCGCCGTCGAGGGAGACGATCGCGGCGAGCACGGCCGTACCGACGACGATCCGCACCGGGTCCGCCTTGGCGAACTTCAGGATGGCGCGCACGATCGGGTCGAAGAGGCCGACGTCGATCATGACGCCGAAGTAGACGATCGCGAACATGAGCATCGCGGCGGTGGGCGCCAGGTCGCCGATGCCGGCGATGACGTAGTCGCCGAGATGGGCGCCCTTTCCGACCAGCACACAGAACAGCGCGGGGATGAGCACGAGCGCCGCGATGGGCGACACCTTCTTCATCATGATCAGCACCAGGAAGGTGGCGATCATGACGAATCCGAGGATTGTCAGCATGGAGGAGGTCCCTAACGTTCGCCGTTGAACTGCCGTCTGCAGTGCCGTCCATCGGCCCGGACGGGGGAGGCGGTCAGCGAGACGTTAGGGGCCGTCATGTGGGGTTAACAAGATGTTGACGTGTGAGCAATAAGCGCAAAACTCCAGGTCACAGCTTTGCGGGTGGTGTACGGGGGGTGCGGGGGCGGCGCGGGTCGAGGGATTCGGCGAGGTAGGCGTGCAGGAGGAGGCGGACCTCGGCGATGATCCGCTCGTCGCCCGCGGGGTCGATCCGGAAGGCGAGCCGCACGAGGGAGTCGGCGGTCTCGACGGCGACGAGGAACACGCGGCGCAGATCGTCGTCGGGCTCGCGGTCGAGGTGCGGGGTGAGCAGGTCGGTGAAGGTGTCGGCGACCCGGTGGTTGGGGTCGGAGGCCGGGTCGCCGACCGGGATCTGGGTGCCGAAGTCGACGAGCGAGAAGCCGGGCGCGGTGCGCTTCATGGCCACGTACTCGTCGAGGAAGACGTCCATCCCGGCGCGCCAGTCGCCCTCCGTGATGCGGCCGAGCCGCTCGGTGACCCGCTCCGCGTAGTGCTCCAGGTTGCGCTGGGCGAGGGCGTCGACGAGGGCGCGCTTGTTGCTGAAGAAGCGGTAGACGGAGCCGATGGGGACCTCCGCGCGCAGGGCGACGGCCCGCGTGCTCAGCTCCTCGTAGCCGCATTCGTCGAGGAGCCCGGCGCAGGCGTCGAGGATCCTGGTGAGCCGCTCGGCGCTGCGCCGCTGGACGGGCGTGCGGCGCAGGGAACGTGCCGACTGATCGCTGAAGGAAGGCGTCGTGGTCACGGGGTCCATCATGGCCCTTCGGGTACGGGGACCGTCGACCGCCTCCGGATCGGTCCCGCGGCGCGGGCGGTCTCAGGCGATGAGCAGGCCGAGACCGCCGAGGGTGTACGCGATCATCAGCGCGAACAGCGGGAGCTGGCCGGTGACGGACCTCTCCGGGGGCAGCAGCCGTACGGCCCGGTCGTGCGCGGCGACGACGCCGAGGACGTGTCCGGTGACGATGGCGAGGACCTGGAGCGCGGCGAGGCCGCCGGGGCCGAGGGGCGGTTCGGGCGGGAGGGGGTGGTCGGCGCCGGAGGCCAGGGCGAGGGTGCGCGGGCCTTCGGTCACGTAGAGCGTGAAGTAGTGGGCGACGAGGTAGCCGAGGGCGATCGGCACGAGGGCGTGGGCGAACGCGGCGCGGGGCGCCCGGCCCGCGCACAGCGCGTACAGGGCGGCGACGAGGGTGACGGCGCCGAGCAGGCCGAGGGTGGCGGTCGCGGTGGGGCCGAGGGAGGAGGTCTGCAGGCGGGTGATCCAGGACGGGGCGTCCGCGTAGCCGTCGTAGGCGGTGGAGCCGAGCATCACGCACACGGTGGCGACGAGCCCGGGGGCGGGCGGGGTGGCGTCGAGGCCGTGGAAGGGGTTGCGCAGCACGAGGCGTCCGTCGTCGCGCCGGCCGAACGGGGAGAGCCGGGCGAAGAGCGTCGAGTACGCCTCGAAGGCGTCGCCCTCGTCGAACCAGCGGACGCCGAACCTCGCGGCGGCGGCGAGCTGGACGGTCGCGTAGGTGAGCAGGAAGGCGAGCAGGGCGGTGCGGGACGCCGGGTCGGGCGAGGCGAGTTCGAGCCAGGTGTAGGCGAAGAGGCCGAGGGCGGCGGGCCACATGCCGAGCCGGGACGGGAGCGGGCGCCCGGCGTCGGGGTCGCGTCCGAGGGCCCGGCAGCCGGCGGCGTGCAGGGTGCGCAGGGGGTTGAGCAGGCGCCAGAGCGGGCCGCACAGCAGCGAGGCGGGCACGAGCCCGACCCAGAACAGGACGTGCACCGCGCCCGGGGCCGGGTTGCGCTCGGGGTCGTCGGGGCCGAGAAGGAGGGCGGCGAGGACGAGGACGGCCGCGCCGAGGCCCAGCACGCGCAGGGCGGTGCGCGTGCTCCGGGCGTCGGCGAGGCGCTGGACCGGGCGCGGCAGCGCGAGCCCGGACCGGTTTCCGCGGAACCGGGAGGCGGACCAGAGCAGGCCGAGCGCGAGGAAGGAGACGAACAGCGCGGCGAAGGCTCCCGCGTACGCGTAGAAGGGGGACAGGGGCAGGTCGTGCCGGGAGCCGATGCCGTGCGCGAGCGGGGCGGGCGAGCGGAGGGTCAACGCGGGTCACCGGACCACGAGTTGGGTGAGGAGCAGGCCGGATTCATGCGTCTCGACCTCGAACAGGCCGGTGCGGTCGAGGGTGAGGGTCAGCGTGGCCGCGCGGCCGGCCGGGAGGCTGACCTCCTTGTCGTAGCCGTGGACGTGGAGGGTGTCGGCGCGATCGCTGGTGACCGAGAGACGGACGCGCTCGCCCCTCTTGAACTCCAGGCGGCCGGGCGGGGGTTGGACGTTCTTGCCGTCGACGGTTACGGTGACGGTGCGGTCCGCCTTGCCGCCCGCGGAGGCCCCGGCATCGCCGTGCGCGTGCCCGCCCGCGCGTCCGGAGGACGTCACGTCGGCGCTCGACTCGACCGGTTCACCGTCGACCGCCCAGACCGTGTGGTCGTCGGCGTAGAGGCGGGCGGTCAGCCGGTGGGTGCCCTTCGGGACGGCGGACTCGGGCAGGTGGAACCACTCGCCGTAGACGCGGGCGATCTTGCGGTCGTCGAGGTACAGATGCGCGTGGCCGCGCCCGGGCAGCGCTCCCCCGCCGACGCTGTCCGGGGTGAAGCGGAAGTCGCTCACGTCGAGCCGGACGTTCCAGCCGTCGGACGAGTCCGGCCGCACCTCCAGCTCGACCGACGGGGCGCCGTCCGCGTCGACCTGCCGGTAGCGGTGCCCGGACTCGTCCTCGCGGTCGAGCAGCCGCCCGGCCGAGCCGCTCGCCTCCTGGTGCCCGGTGCCGGGCTTGTGGTGCGTGGTGGGCCGCCCGCCGCACCCCGCCGCGACACCGACGGTCAGCAGCACCACCACGACCGCCCGCGCCAGCCGCCCGCTCACGCCCGCACCGCGCCTCACACCCGCACCGCCCCTCATGCCCGGACCTCGGTCAGGACCTCGGGGGTCTCCGGCCGGGTGGTGACGTCCTGACGGGAGGCCGCCACCACGGCCCACAGGACCCACACCACGCCGAGCAGTCCGCGGATCCAGGCGGGGCCGAGCGGGATCCACGGCAGCATCACCACGGCCTTGTCGAAGGCGTCGAGGAGGGTGAGCGCACCCAGCGCCACCGTGACCCACCCGAACCACGGGCGTTCGCGCCGCAGCACGAGTCCGATGCCGGTCCACCACGCGCCGGTCAGCAGCAGGGCCACCGCGGGCAGGTAGCCGGACTGGAGTCCCATGGTCGATCCCGCCACGTCGAGCGCGAGGCCGACGAGTCCCGCGGCGCACGCCACGGTCGCCCAGCGGTGCGTGCGCAGCCGGCGCCACCACAGCACCCCGCCGACCAGCGTCAGCACGACCGCGACGCCGAGCGCGAGCTGCACCTCGATGCGCTCGATGCCCCGCGCCCCGTACCAGTCGCACCCGGCGGGCAGTCGCCGCGCCTGGACGTTGTAGTCGGCGCAGACCAGCAGCGCGGCCAGCTTGGTCGGTTCGCCGGCGAGCCGGTCGGATCCGCCGGAGACGTCACCGCGCTTCGTCCCGCAGGTGGGCAGGGCGCGGGGGGTGGAGGCGCCCGCGGAGCCCTGCCAGCAGTTGCCCCCGCCCTGCCCGTCCCACCACACGTCGGTGGCGTTGGGCCGCGATCGGCCTTCCTTGTCGACGCCGAGCTTGTTGCCCGCGTACCGGTTGTGGTGCGAGGTGTCCGTCTGCTTCGACCAGGCGGACTCGCCGCGGATGAACGCGGGGACGGCGCTCAGGAAGAAGGCGGCGCGGTCGTGCCCGTACACCCAGTTGTTCTCGTACCGGTTCCAGTTGCCGCCCGCGGTGATGATGCCGGTGCCGGGCGGCATGGAGATCTGGGGGCAGACCACTCCGTCCTCGTAGCCGCGGTCGACGGGGTCCTTGGCGCAGGTGCCGTCGGCGACGTAGGGGTAGTAGTTCGCGTTGTTGTCGTGGATGTCGTTGCGTTCGAACCGGGCGTGGTTCTGCGGGAGTCCGGGGTGGCCGGGGAAGGCGGAGTCCATGGAGGCGCCGCCCATGTTGTGGTCGAACTCGTTGTCGTGCGCGTAGACGGAGTCTCCGGCGGTGCCGCTGTAGCCGACCATGTTGTGGTGGCTGCGGCAGCCGGTGATCTCTATGGAGTAGCGCGGGACGTCGTAGCCGCGGCCGTTGTTGATGTTCGAGGCGCTGCCCGGGTAGATGCCGGAGTCGCCGTTGCCGTAGGACTCGCAGTTCTTGTAGAGCCCGTGGTCGCTCGCGAACGTGAGGAAGCCGTACTCGTCGTTCCAGCGGGTCAGCACGTCGTCGATGACGAAGCCGTCACCGGCCAGGACGTACAGCGAGTTGAAGGTGGTGCGCTGGGCGGTGAAGTTCTTGAAGTAGATGCCGTCGCTGCCGTCGGAGCGGATCGCGTTGAGCTTGGAGTACTTGGCGTCGATCACGACGTCGAGGCGGGACCGGCCGGTGCCCTCGATCTGCAGGTTCTTCTTGCCGAGGATCGCGACGAGGTTCTGGTTGTGCGGGCAGCGCTTCTGCTGGGCGTAGGACAGGATCTGGTAACCCAGCTGGGATTTCCTGGCCTTGAGGCGGGTGCAGGCGCCGGTGGGCTTCGGCCGTGAGGGCTCCTCCTCGTAGAGGCCGGGCAGGATCGCGATGTTCATGCCGGGCCGGTCGACGGCGTCGACCGCCGCCTGCAGGTGCCGGAAGCCCTTGTCCTGGCAGCGCGCGAAGAGGTCGAGGTTCTTCTTGCGCAGGGCGGCCGGGAAGCCGGCGACGCGGCGCTCGAAGTCCGCCCGGTCGTTCTTGCAGACGAGCAGGTCGGGCGGCCCGTCGCGGTGGACGGGCACGCTGCCCGACCCGTCGGGCAGCTTCACCGGCCGTTCCTCGTGCGCCTGGGCGACGGGAGTGGCGGCGAGTGCCGCGCAGAGCGCGACCAGGACGACAAGGAGCCTTCGGATCCACGGCATGGGCGCGAGAGTAGAGCATTGCTCATGTTTTAGGACCCCCTGCGGCAGAGCTTTCTCCCACCCGCGCGGGACGGCACCGTTGACGCGCGCCGGGCCGGAATCCTACGGTGATGCATAGGATTCCTTCAGGCACCGGGAGCGCCCACCTATGAACGGCATCGAGCAGGCGAGGAAGACGGCCCAGGAGCTCACGTATCTCACCGGCTTCGGCAACGAGCACGGCTCGGAGGCGGTGCCGGGAGCCCTGCCCGTCGGGCGCAACGCACCGCAGCGTGCCCCGCTCGGCCTGTACGCGGAGCAGTTGAGCGGCACCGCTTTCACCGAGCCCCGCGCGCACAACCGCCGCTCGTGGCTGTACCGGATCCGCCCCTCGGCGGCCCACCCGGAGTTCACGCGGACGGACAACGGGGCGGTGCGCACGGCCCCCTTCACCGAGACGGTCCCCGACCCCAACCGCCGCCGCTGGAACCCGCTTCCGGAGCCCGCCCCCGGCACGGACTGGCTGGCCGGCCTGTGGACGCTCGGCGGAAACGGCGACGCGACGCAGCGCACCGGCATGGCCGTGCACCTGTACCACGCGAACGCGCCGATGGACCGGGTGTTCAGCGACGCGGACGGCGAGCTGCTGATCGTGCCGGAGCACGGCGGGCTGCTGCTGCGCACGGAGTTCGGGCTGCTCGCGGCAGGTCCCGGCGAGGTCGCGCTGATCCCGCGCGGGGTCCGCTTCCGCGTGGAGCTGCTCGACGAGAGCGCCCGCGGGTACGTGTGCGAGAACTACGGCGCGGCGTTCCAGCTGCCCGACCTGGGTCCGATCGGGGCCAACGGCCTCGCGAACGCACGGGACTTCAGGGCGCCGGTCGCCGCGTACGAGGAGGTCGCGGGCCCGGTCGAGGTGGTCAACAAGTTCTGCGGCAACCTCTGGACGGCCGCGTACGACCACTCCCCGCTCGACGTCGTCGCCTGGCACGGCAACCACGTCCCGTACGTGTACGACCTGCGGCGCTTCAACGTCATCGGGACGATCTCCTACGACCACCCGGACCCGTCGATCTTCACGGTGCTGACGTCCCCGTCGGACACGCCGGGGCTCGCCGGAGTCGACTTCGTGGTGTTCGCGCCGCGCTGGCTGGTGGGCGAGGACACGTTCCGTCCGCCGTACTTCCACCGGAACGTGATGAGCGAGTACATGGGGCTCATCGAGGGCGCCTACGACGCGAAGGCGGAGGGCTTCGTGCCCGGGGGCGGCTCGCTGCACAACATGATGTCGGCGCACGGCCCCGACCGGGAGACCTTCGACCGCGCCAGCGCCGCCGAGCTGAAGCCGCAGAAGATCGACGACGGCCTGGCCTTCATGTTCGAGACCCGCTGGCCGCTCACGGTCGCCGCGCAGGCCGCGGAGGCGGGGCATCTCCAGCGGGGCTACGACGACGTATGGAAGGGACTGGAGCCGCACTTCGGCCGCGGCTGAGGGGAGGCGGGCGGAGAGCCGAAACAGAAGGTCAGAGGGGCCCCGACATTGCAAGACGGGCCCGCGACAGATACGGATAACCCCGTGACGTCATTCGCCCCGGACTCGATCGTCCTGAACCGCAAGCTGCCGCTCTGGTATCAGGTGTCGCAGTCCTTGCGCGCCTCCATACTCGGCAGATCCCCCCAGGACCCGCTCCGCCTCCCCACCGAGGAACAGCTCGCGGCCCACTACGGAGTCTCCGTGCTCACGATGCGCCAGGCGCTGAAGGAGCTGGAGGACGAGGGGCTGATCACCCGGCACCGCCGCCGCGGCACGTTCATCGAACCGGCGGCGCGCCGCGGCGCCCCGGTCCGGCTGCTGGGCTCGGTGGACGCGATCGTGGCCCAGCAGTCGGGCATGACGACCCGCCTGCTCGACCACGACCGCTCCGCGCCCGTGCCCGCCGCCCTCGCCGAGCACTTCCCCGGCGCCGAGCACGTGGCCGCGTACCACCGGCTGCGCTGCGACGAGAAGACGGGCGAGCCGACCAACCACGCCCGCAACTACCTGCGCCCCGACCTCGGCCCCCTGGTCGACCCGGCCGATCTGGAGCGCTGGCCGATGACGAAGGTGCTGCGGGACGTCGTGGGCCTGCGCATCAGCCGGATCACGGACTCGGTGGAGGCCCGCCTCGCCGACCCGGAGACGGCCCGGCTGCTCGAGGTGCCGCTGCTGAGCCCGATCCTGCACTACACGGGCATCACCTACGACGAAGCGGGCAGGGTTCTGGACGTCGCGGTGATCCATTACCGCGGCGACCGCTTCTCGTTCACGGTGACGCTGGACGCCGACTGAACGGCCATCGGGGGGACGTACCATGCCGGGCGTGACGAACGACGGGCTCTCGCACGCGCTGCCGCTCCCGGACCTCATGCCGTGGTCCGTCGCGCCCCTGCGGCTGGGCCGCACCTGGCCGGTCGCGCCGGACACCGCGTCGCTGAAGGCCCGCTGGGAGCGGTTCGTCGGGGCGGGGGCGGAGGAACGCGCGGCCCTGCTCGAACCGTCCCGGGCCCGGACCCTGCACTCCCCCGCCGCCCAACTGCCCGGTCAGCGCACGGGCACCGAGCCGCTGGCCCGCACCGAGGGACCGTGCCCGGAGCCGGTGCGGCTGCTGCACGGCCCGTTCGACGAGCAGTGGCTCATCCCCGACCAACGGCTCCTGGACGCTGCGCGCCCCGAGCTGTGGCGCGTGGCCGGCGAGCGCCAGCTGTACCTGGTGGAGCAGGGCCATGTGCCGGACGCCGCCGGGCCCGCCGTGCTCGCCTCCGCCGTACTGCCGGAGGGCCGCTCCCCCGCGGGCCGTCCGGGCCGCATCCGCCCGCTGTACCGCAGACCCGACGGCACCGAGCCGAACGTGGCCCCGGGCCTGCTCACGCATCTGTCCGGCACCTACGACCAGGAGGTGGGCGCCGAGGACCTGCTGGCCTGGGTGCTCGCGGTCGCGGTGCGGGACGCGAGCGCGTGCCGGGTGCCGCTGACCACCGATCCGCAGGTGTGGCGGCGCGGGGTCGGTCTGGGCCGGCGGCTGTTGTGGCTGGCGCGGCGCGGCGGTGGCGCCGAGCGGCCCAAGCTGCCGGGCGGGCGTCGCCCCTACGTCCGTTCCGCGCTGCCCGCCCGCCCCGGGGAGCTGGTGTACGAGCGCGCGGAGGAGGCCCTCGTGGTCGGCGCGGGGCGGATCTCGCCGGTGCCCGCCGCGGCCTGGGACTTCACGGTGGGCGGGGTGCGGGTGATCGAGCAGTGGTTCGCCCGGCGCACGGCCCCGGCCGAGCCGGGCACGCTCGCGGCGCTGCGCCCCTCGGCGTGGCCGCAGTCGTGGACGTCCGAGCTGCTCGAACTGGTCACGGTGCTCACACTTCAGGCCGAACTGGAGCCGGACCGGGAGGAGTTGCGCGGGGCGCTCGGCGCCGATCCGCTCACCGCGGAGGAGCTGAAGCGGGCCCGTGTGCTGCCGGTGCCGGACGGCGCCCGCCGCCCCGCCTCGGTCCTGGACCATCAGGAAGAGGGCCCCGGCGGCCAGTTCGCCCTGCTGTGACCACCCGTCAGGACGGTGCGGCCACGAACCCCTCGACCGTGCGGCGCAGCGCCCGGTCGAACACGGCCTCCATGTCGATCGGCCCGGAGTCCTCGGTGAAGGCGGCGGCGAGCCGGGGATAGCGCCCGGAGGCCACCTGCGTGCCGAGGTAGCCGATCCGTACGGCCTGCTCCTGCTCGGCGCTCCAGGGCAGGGACCGGGTGCGTTCCGCGGTGGCGATCTCGTTGGCCACGTAGGTCGTGACGACGCCGTTGAGGGACGCGATCAGCTCCATCTTGGTGCCGTAGGGCAGCTCCAGCGGGTCGAGGCAGCGCAGGCTGTACTCCAGGTACGTCAGCGCGTTCGGACTGAAGCCGTAGACCGGTGACATCAGCCGGGGCAGCCAGGGGTGGCGGAGCATCATCGCGCGCATCTGGTGAGCGAGTCCGAGGACGTCGGCCCGCCAGTCCCCGCTGGGCTCGGGGTACTCGTACTCCGCGCTGACGGCGTCGACCATCAGCTCGTACAGGTCCTCCTTGCGGGGGACGTAGTTGTAGAGCGACATCGTGCCCATGCCGAGCGCGGCGGCGACGTGCCGCATGGACACCTGGTCGATGCCCTCGGAGTCGGCGACGCGCACGGCGGCTGCCGCGATGTCGGCCCTGCTGTGCGCGGGGCGCGGGCCGCGCCCGGCACGCTCGGGGCGCGCCCAGATCACTTCGGGTTCGGCCGCTCGGCCCGCCATCGATCATCACCTCTCGAACTTTCTCGCACCATCGTAGTTACGTACGGCGTACGTAGTGCGCTACGGTGGGGGCATGACTTCTACGTACGCTGTACTTAGTGAAGGTCTGGAGAAGCGCTTCGGCTCCGGCGCGAAGGCCGTGCACGCCGTTCGGGGCCTGGATCTGGCGGTGCGCGAAGGCTCCGTCTGCGGCCTGCTCGGTCCGAACGGGGCGGGCAAGACGACGGCGGTCCGGCTGCTCACGACGCTGCTGCGACCGGACGCGGGCACCGCGCGTGTCGCGGGGTACGACATCGCGACGCAGGCGCAGGCGGTGCGCCGGAGCATCGGCGTGACGGGCCAGTACGCCTCGGTGGACGGGGACCTGTCGGGCCGGGAGAACCTGCGCCTGTTCGCCCGGCTGCTGCGCGCGCCCCGCTCCCGCGCCGACGAGCTGATCGACCGCTTCGACCTGGCGGACGCCGCGGACCGGCCGGCGCGCACGTACTCGGGCGGCATGCGGCGCCGCCTCGACCTCGCGGCGAGCCTGATCACCCGGCCCGCCGTCCTGTTCCTCGACGAGCCGACGACAGGCCTCGACCCGCACAGCCGGAACGGGATCTGGGAAGCGGTGCGCGAGCTGGCCGCCGCGGGCACGACCGTCCTGCTGACCACCCAGTATCTGGAGGAGGCCGATCTGCTCGCCGACGAGATCGTGCTGATCGACGAGGGCCGCGCCGCCCACACCGGCACGCCCGCCGAGCTGAAGGCCCGGATCGGGTCCTACGCGGAGGTCGTCGTCGCGGAGGACGCCGGCGCGCAGGCGCTGCACGCGGCGGCGGTCGTCCTGGACCAACTGACCGGGTCACGGCCCGAGTTGGACGCGGAGCGGCGCACGGCCGGGGCGCTCGTCCTGGATCCGTCCGTGACCCTGCCCCGAGTGGTCCGCGAGCTGGACGCGGCCGGGGTCCCGCTGGTCGACGCGAGCCTGCGCCCGCCCACCCTCGACGAAGTGTTCCTGCGGCTGACGGCCGCCCGACCGACCCTGACGGAGGCCGCGGCATGAGCGCGATCCTGTACGACGGCACGGCGGTGCTCGGCCGCCATCTCCAGCGGATCCGGCGGGCGCCGGCCCTGCTGATCCTGACCCAGACGATGCCGATCACCCTGCTGCTGTTCTTCGGCTACGTGTTCGGCAGCGCCATGGCGATGCCGGGCGCGGACTACCGGGCCTTCCTGGTGCCGGGGATGCTGGTGGCGACGGCGGCCAACGGGATCATGACCGGCATGTTCGCGGCCGCCCAGGACGCGCACCGGGGTGTCATGGACCGCTTCCGCACCCTGCCGATGAGCCGGGCCGCCGTGCCGCTCGGGCAGGCCGTGGCGGATCTGCTGACGACGGCGGCGGGCCTGGTGCCGATGGTGCTCGTGGGGCTGGCCATGGGCTGGCGGATCGAGGGCGGACTGCCGTCCGCGCTCGGCGGGTTCGGGCTGCTCCTGCTGTTCCGGTTCGCCACGACGTGGCTGGGGATCCTGCTCGGTCTCGCTTCCAAGAGCGAGGAGGCGGCGGGGCAGCTGGGCAGTGCCACGTTCATGCTGCCGATGCTGTCGAACGCGTACCTGCCGACCGCCGGGATGCCCGGCTGGGTGCGCACGGTCGCGGAGTGGAACCCGGTCAGCGCGGTGTGCACGGCGCTGCGCGACCTGTTCGGGAACGCGCCGGTGCCGCACGGGGCGAGCTGGCCGGTGGCTCACCCGGTGGCCGGGACGCTGATGTGGTGCGGGGTGCTGCTCGTGGTGTGCGTGCCGCTCGCGGTCCGGCGCTACGCACGGGGCTGACGAGCCCGCGGGCCCAGTGGGAGGACCGGGAAAGATCCCGCAGGCCCAGAACAAAAGACAGGGCCCGCAACCGACTCCCCCGCCGGGGCGCCCGCCGCATGCCGTGGGGATGACGGTCGCGGAGATGCGCAGCGGTACGCCGTACGGCGCGGAGGTCGGATGCGGGCCCGAGCCCTGCGGCAGCCGGTCAGCGGCCGCCGAACAGCGAGCGGCTGAGCCGTCGCAGCGGTGCGAAGAGCGAGACCCGCCGCATCCGTGCGACCCTGCCACTGCGCTCGTGCGCGTGGTCACGCGCGGTCAGTTCACGCATCAGCATCGTCGCCTCGACCGTCTCGCGCTGCGGGACGGCGGGGCCGCCGAGCACCGAGAGATGGCGGTCGAGACGCGAACTGGTCGCGCTGCTCCCGCAGGTGATCGCAGGCACTCGAGGCCTGCTGCGCACTGTTATCTGTTCCATGTCACTCCCCACCCGTACGAGGGCACCCGGCCCGGGCAGGTTAACCCTATCGCCCCAGCGGGACACTCGTGTATCCCGCCGGAGGGATTCACCTCCCTCGTACGGAGGTTGACGCTCCGTCGGCGACTACGCTCCGAATCCGACGTATTCCAGGGCGAGTTGGACAAGCTGGGCACGCGACGATCGATTCCGGTCCGCTTTCGAACCCCTTCGTCACAGGGAGTGAAGGAGTGGTCGCGGTCAAGTCGGAGGGCCGACCGGCGTGTCGGGGTCCGTCGGCGGGCCGGCGCCGGAGGGCGGGAAGGGGGCCCGGGCGCAACGTGGGCGATCTCACTCCGGCCGCGTCCGAGGGTGCCGGGATCAGGTCAGGTTGAGCTACTTTTGTTCAGACTTGTCTCGCCGGGGATGGGGGGCGCCCGTGAGCTCGGAGCCGGGCAGGGACAGAACGCGGACGATCGCGGGCCGGTACCGGCTGCTCGACCCGATCGGCGAGGGCGGCATGGGTACCGTCTGGCGCGCCCGGGACAAGGTGCTCGGGCGCGAGGTCGCGGTGAAGGAGGTCCGGCCCCCGGCCGGGCTGCCGGACGCCGAGCTCGACCGGATGTACGCCCGGCTGGAGCGGGAGGCCTGGGCGGCCGCCCGCGTCTCGCACCGCAACGTGATCACGCTGTACGACGTGGCGACCGACGACGGCCGGCCGTGGATCGTGATGGAGCTGGTGCGCGGCGTCTCGCTCGCCGACCAGCTCGACGCGGAGGGCCCGATGCCGCCGCAGCGCGCGGCGCACATCGGCGCCGAGGTCCTGACGGCGCTGCGGGCCGCGCACGAGGCCGGGGTGCTGCACCGCGACGTCAAACCGGGGAACGTGCTGCTGGCCAACGACGGCCGGGTCGTGCTCAGCGACTTCGGCATCGCGCGGGTCGAGGGGACGCAGGCGCTGACGATGACCGGCGAGGTCGTCGGCTCGCCCGAGTTCCTCGCGCCGGAGCGGGCGCTGGGCCGCACGCCGGGCCCCGAGTCCGATCTGTGGTCGCTCGGCGTGCTGCTGTACGCGGCCGTCGAGGGGCACTCGCCGTTCCGTCAGGACACCCCGCTGAGCACGCTGCGGGCGGTCGTGGACGAGGAGCTGCCGCCGCCGCACCGGGCGGGCCCGCTCACCCCGGTCCTGGAGGGACTGCTGCGCAAGGAGCCGGCCGAGCGGACGGGCGCGGCACAGGCCGAGCACGACCTGCGGATCGTCGGGGCGGGCGGCGCACTGCGCTCGGGCCCGGTGCACGCGGCGCCCACGGCGACCGCCACGCGCCTCGGCACGCACCGGGATCCGCCCGGCCCGCCGACCCCACCGGTCGGCACCGCCCCGATGGCCTCGGCGACGACGCCGCCCACCGGCTCCTTCGGCCCCGCGCGTACCCGTCGCGTCTCGCTCGCCCTGACGGCGGGCCTCGTGGTCCTGCTGGTCGCGGTGGGCACCCTCACGTACGCGCTGATGAACCGCGGCGACGGCGGCGGCCCGGGAGGCGCTTCGGCCGGCGGGAGTTCGGCGTCCGGCGTCCGTGGCGGCGCCGCCACGGCAGGTGACAAGAGCCCCACGGGCAGCGGCGGTCGCAGCAGCGCCGCGGGAGGCGGAGGTTCGGCCGGCGGCGGGTACACGACGCGTCCGGCGCAGTCCGTGCGGGTCAGTGTGCACGCGGTGCGCGGGAGTTACTCGGGTCCGTGTCCGCCGCCCGCCGCCGAGGCGCCCGCGTTCTCGGCGACGATCACGGTGGGGCGGACACCGGCCGAGGTGCGCTTCCGCTGGGTCACACGGGACGGGGAGGCCTCGGAGCCCGGCTGGCAGACCCTGAGCTTTCCCGCGGGCGGCTCCCTGAGCCGCACGGTGGAGACGACGGAGACCGCCTACGAGGAGGGCGGGACGCTGCACAACGAGATCTCGGTGCAGGTCGACCGCCCGGTCGCGGCGAGCTCGAACTCGGTGGCGTACTCCGTGACGTGCGACGTGGTGACCCCCACGACGGGCGGGGCCACCACGGCTTCACCTACGTACTGACGCGCTGTCGTGCTCTCGGGGCCGGAGCCGCGGGACTCAGGCCTTGGACGCGAAGACGGGCAGGTAGCCGCTCGACTGCCCGGTGGCGGTCGGGTGGTAGGACTCGCCGATGTTGGTCCAGTTCACGCTGTGCAGCCAGGACGAGCCGGAGCAGATCTCGTGGCCGGTGAACGTGGTCCGTACGTCGCCGAAGGTGAGGCCCGCGGCGGAGACGCGGCCGGCGATCGTGGTGTCGAGCAGGTCGGCGGCGCCGTTGATGGCCGACCGCTCGGTCTCGGAGAGGCCCGCGATGCAGGAGCCGCCGAGCTGGTAGAAGCGGGGGTAGCCGAGGACCACGACGCGGGCCGACGGAGCCTTGGCCTTGATCGCCCGGTACACCGAGTCGAGCTTGGCGGGCAGGGTCGAGGTCACGTACGCACGCGCCTGGTTGACGCGGTCGACGCAGGTGGACTCGGAGTAGAGCACACAGGTCGTCATGACGTCGGCGAAGCCGGCGTCGTTGCCTCCGATGCTGATGGAGACGAGACCGGTGCTCGAGTTGAGCGGACCCAGCTGGTTGTTCAGCACGTCGCCCGTGACCGCGCCGGAGCAGGCCACGAAGTTGAAGCTGGCGGGTGCGTGCGACGCCGCCCACAGGGCCGGGTAGGCCTTGGTGGAGCGCTTGCACGAACCGCTGGCGCTGTCGTAACTCCCGGCGCCCACCCCCGAGGAGTAGGAGTCGCCGAGCGCCACGTAGCCGGTGCCGGCGGCCTGTGCGGTCGCCGCCCCGGTGAGGACGGCGGTCGCGGCGAAGAGGAGCGATGCAACGTAGGCCGCAATACGGGTACGTCTCATGAAAACCTCCCTTAGCAGGATCTCTGCGACAACTGTGGTACCACGCCACTTAGTTACCGGGAAGTACTGACGCGAACATTCACCCCGAGTTACGGCAGGTTCATGTCAGGTGCGCGCCCGTAACGTCATTACCCTCCACACCACCGCGCTACGCCCGTAGACCCTTGCGATTACTGGCCAACCGTCAGATCTGATTCAGCCTCAAACCTCTCTGTCCAAAGCCTTTTTGACGGGTCAGTCGGTCAGATACAGGCGGTGCACACCTCCCAGGGTGGTGCCGGCGTACAGGTCCTCGCCGTCGGTCGCGAGCTGGGTGACGTCGAGGTTCTGCAGCCCGGTGGAGACGTTGCGCCAGGTGCGGCCGCCGTCCGTGGACCGCAGGACGCCCCGGCCGCCGCGCGGCAGCGCGGTCTCCCAGAAGGCGCCGGATCCCGCGTACAGGGTGTCGCCGATCTGCTCGAAGTCCGTGATCCGGACGGGCAGTCCGCCGGTGTCGCCGGTGCGGAAGGTCCTGCCGCCGTCGGTCGACGTGCGGATCCCGTCGCCGCCGACCAGCAGGCGCGGGCCAGCGAACCGGATCGCGGTGACCTGGCCGTCGGCCCGCTTCGTCATCTCCTCGCCCCGGTCGTCGGAGCGGTAGAGGCCGTCGGGGGCGCCGAGCCACAGGACGTCCGGGTCGGAGGGGTCGCCCGCGAGGGCCGTGAGGTGGGTGTCCTGGCGCAGGTTCTTCCAGTGCTCGCCGCCGTCTCCGGTGGCGTAGAGGCCCTGGCTGCGGATGTTGCCGTAGGCCACGTACACCTGGTCGGGGTCGGCCGGGTGCACTTCGAGGGCGAAGACGGTGCCTTCGCCGTGGCCCTTCTCGTCCCAGGAGCGGCCTCCGTCGGTGCTGCGTTCGACGGCGAAGTCGCCCCACGGGCCCCGGCGGACCCGCCACACGACGTCGTCGTCCTGCGCGGACACCTTGAGCAGGGCGGTCTCGTTGCCGATGGTGCCCTCGCCGCCGGTGGTGCCCCAGTCGGGGTCGGTGGCCGGGAGCGCGGTGCGGTGGGTGCCCACCGGGCCCGCCGCGAGCAGCGTCTTCCCGCTCACCTCGAGGCCGTTGACGGTGCCGCCCTGGACGCCGAGGCGCTCGTAGTGCGCGCCGTCGTCGCGGGTGCGGTAGAGGCCTGCGCCGGACGCGGAGACGGTCAGGGAGCCGTCGGCCCAGCGGTCGAAGTCGAGGGCCACGTAGTCGCCGGGGGCCTTGATCAGGGACCAGTCGCGGCCGAGGTCCCGGCCGACGCGGATGCCGTCCCGGGTGGCGACGTAGAGGTCGCCACCGGTGATCGTGAGGCCGGAGACGCCGGGCCCGGTGGCGAGCAGCGTCGACCAGGTGGCGCCGCCGTCGCGGGAGCCGACGATGCCGGTGCCGTTCTCGTGGCCGCCGACGAAGTCGCCCTCGGCGACGACGCGGGTGAGGGTCCGGCCGTCCTTCGGCTCGTAGACCTTGCGCGGTGCGCCGAGGGTGCCCGCGGCGAGGCCGTCGCGCTTCCAGACGGCGTGGCCGGTGGCGTAGTAGAGGCTGTCGCCGGCGGCCTTCACGTCGTAGACGTCGCCGGGGACGTCGAGCGGCGTCGTGGTCCAGTGCGTGCCGCCGTCGCGGCTGAGCAGGAGGCCCGCGGCGGTCCACGCGATCAGGGTGCCGCTCTTGTCGTCGGAGAGGAGGCCGGAGACGGGGGCGCCGGGGGTGTCCAGGCGCCGCCAGGTGCGGCCGGCGTCCTCGGTGCGCAGGATCTGCCCGGTCTGCGGGAAGTTGGAGGCGCTGTTGACGGCGTACCACCAGCGGTTCTCGTCCTCGGGGTCGATGACGAGGTGGCCGTCGCCGGCGACGTCCGTGACGGGGAGCCGGGCGGTCTGGCGCCAGGTCCTGCCGCTGTCGTCGGTGGCCCACAGGCCCGTGCTGTCGGCGCGGTCGAGCACCGCGTGCCCGGGGGCGCCGGGCGCGAGCGTGAGGTCACCGGCCTGGCCGGCCGGACCGACGGGCTGCCACCGGTCGCCACGCGAGGACTTCGGGGTGACCTCGAAGCCGTCGGTGTTGCTGATGAGGGTCTTGCCGTCGGTGGTCTCGGCGCGCGCCGAGATCCGGTAGGCGCCCTCGTCCTTCACGGAGAGCTGGACCTCGTACACGTTGGCGCCCCGGTGCGTGGCCTCGGCGGTGAAGGACCGGCCGTGCGGCGGCCGCACGGTGACGGTCGGTACGCCCTTGAGGCCGACGGGGGCGAACACGGCGACGCCCGACTTCCCGTCGCTGGGGTCCGGTCCGGCCTGCGCGAACAGGGTGCGTACGGAGAGGAGGTAGGGCACGTGGAGCGCGGGGGCGCCCTCGGGGGTCAGGGTGACCTGGCCGCTGATCTCGGTGTCGGTGGCGGGCCGTTCGGCGCGGACGGTGACGGTCGCGCGGGCGCTGCCGCCCGCCGGGACGGTCAGGGCGCGGGGGCTGACGCGGGCGTCTCCGCTGGCGGTGAGGCGCACGGTGCGAGGCTGGTCGCCGTCGTTGTGCACGGTCAGGGCGCGGCTGCCGCCGATGTACCGGTCCTTCAGGTCGGCGAGGCCGTACGAGAGGGTCGCGGGTGTCGTGGTGATCCCGGCGTCGGCCGCGTCCGCGGCGGCGGCCACGTCGAGGCGTCCGGCGCCGGCGGTCGCCGTGTCGAAGTCCGGCAGTTCCTTGCTGGAGCCGGTGAGTTCGGAGGTGACGCGCGCCGGGCTGTGGTCGGGGTGCAGCTGGCGCAGCAGGGCCGCGGCGCCCGCGACGTGCGGGGCGGCCATCGACGTGCCGGACATGCGGTACTGGCCCGGCGCGTACAGGGACTTCGGCACGGTGGAGCGGATGTCGTAGCCGGGGGCGACGAGGTCGGGCTTGAGGTCCCAGCCGGCGTCGGGGCCGCGGGAGGAGAAGCCGGCCATGCGGTCGGTGGCGTCCTCGCCGGTGACGGTGATCTCGACCTCGCCGTCCGCGAGCCGGCGGCCGAGTTCGTCGTACTGGGTCTCGTCGACGCCCATCACGATCACGTGGTCCATGCGCAGGGAGTCGCCCGAGGCGTCGATCGTGTTGCGCGGGGCGGCCTCGACGAAGCCGCGCCGCTCCCCCGCCAGGACGGGGCCGCCGTTCGTGGTGCCGCCGAGGATCGCGACGGCGCCGCGCTTCTCGGCCTCGCGGGCCAGGTCCAGCTCCTGGATCGAGACGTCGCCGACGTCGGCGGAGATCGGGTACTGGACGCGTACCGCCTTGCCCTCGACGTCACCGGCGGCGTCCCACTCCTCCGGCGATCCGTAGCCGACGTCGGCGAGTTCGAGGGTGACGGGCTTCGCCGGCGGGTTCGCGGAGACGTATCCGCGGAACGTCTGGATCTTGCCGCCGTTCTTGTAGGCGGCGCCCGGGATCCGCAGTCCGCTGACGGAGGCGCCGACCGCGAGGACGCCGTCGGCGGCGGCCGGGGAGCCGACGGTGTTGTGGCCCGGGCCCTCGTTGCCGGCCGAGGCCACGACCACGACGCCGGCCTGCGTGGCGGCCGTGGAGGCGAGACCGATCGGGTCGCTGCCGTCGCCGGGGCCGCCGATGCTCATGTTGACGACGTCGGCGCGGTGCGGGTTCGCCGGGTCGACGGCCGCCTCCAGGCCGGCCACGATGTCGGAGGTCTCGCCGTAGCCGTCGGCGCCCATGACCTTGTACGCCATGAGCGAGGCGCCCGGGGCGACCCCGGTCACGCCGCCGGGTTCCGCCGCCTCACCGGCGATGATGCCCGCGACGTGGGTGCCGTGGCCGTTGTCGTCCATCGGGTCGGCGTCGTCGTCGGCGAAGTCGTACCCGCCGACGACCTTGTGGCCGGCGCCGAAGCCGCCGCCGAGGTCGGGGTGGGTGTAGTCGATGCCGCTGTCGAGGACGGCGACGGTCACGCCGTCGCCGCGGACCTTCGTGCCGTTCGGGTCCTCGCGCTTCCACACCTGGGGCGCGCCGACGGTGGGCACGCTGTCGTCGGTCTGGATCCGCAGCTTCTTGTCCTCGACGACGCCGGTGACACCGGGCTGCCGCCTCAGGTCCGCCACCTGGGAGGACTTGACGGTGACGGCGACGGCGTCGAGCAGCAGGTTCAGCCGGCGCGGCGCGCGGACCTCGATGCCCGCCGCGTCCAGCGCGTCCAGGAACCTGCCCTGTGCGGCCTTGAGTTCCTTGCGCTCGCCGAGCACGTCCGCCTTCTCGGCGCGGTCGAGCCTGCCCTTTCCGGCCACGGGCGCGGCTCCGGCGAGGGTGACGATCACCCGCCGGTCCGGGTCCTTGCCGGGCGCGGCGGTCGCGGCCGGTCCGGCGAGCAGGCCGCCGAGCACGGTGACGGCGACCAGGGAGGTCACCGTGCGGCCGGTGGCGGGCCGGGCGGATCTTCGGCCGGCCGGGGGTGAAGTCCTGCTCCGTGTGGCTGATATCGGGTCCATGCCCTCAGGTCCTACGTCCGCGCCGGTGGCCGGGACAACGATTCGGCCTGGCCCATTGCGGCCCCTGGCACACACGGGCCACGATCCCCGCATGCCCCACGAGTCGCCCGACACCCTCCGCAGGCAGCTGACCGCGGCCGGTGTCGACCCGTTCGACGAGCGCGTCTACCGCGAGATCCTGGTCCGCCACACGGCGGCGCCGGCCGAACTCGCCGGTCCCCTCGGCTGTTCCACGGACCGCGCGGCCCGCGCCCTGGACCGGCTGCGCGAACTCGGCCTGGTGGGGCGGCTCTCGGGGCAGCGCCGCCGGTACGCGGTGATCGAGCCCGGCGCGGCGATCGAGGCGCTGGTGCGCGCCCGCACCGCCGAACTCGCCACCGTGCGGGAGGCGGCGGGCGAACTGTCCCGGCTCTTCGACGCGGCCCAGGCGGGCGGCACGGAGGAGGTCGAGGTCGTCGTGGGCAGCGAGGCGCTGGGCCGCTGGTTCGTGCGGCTCCAGCAGGAGGCCCGCGAGGAGGTCATCACGCTCGACCGCCCGCCGTACGCCCTGACGACCTCGAATCCGGTGGAGGCGACGGCCCTCACGCGCGGTGTCGGGTACCGCGCGGTCTACGCGCCCGAGGCGCTGGAGTGGCCCGGCGTGCTCGGCGACATCCGCGAACTGGTGGCGCGCGGCGAGGAGGCCCGCGTCCTGCCGGGCCTGCGCGTGAAGCTGGCGATAGCGGACCGGCGGCTCGCGCTGCTGCCGCTGTCCCTGGACTTCGCCGGGGAGGTGCGGGCGGCGGTGCTGCGCCCGTCGGCGCTCCTGGACGGCCTGGTCGACTACTGGGAGATGTGCTGGCGTGCGGCGACCCCGCTGGGCGCGCCCGCCGACGATCCGCTGACGGAGGACGACCGCCGGATGCTGACGCTGCTCGTCGCGGGCCTCAAGGACGAGGCGATCGCCCGGCAGCTCGGCTGGTCGGTGCGCACGATGCGGCGCCGGATCAGCGCCCTCAACGAGAAGCTGGGGGCGGCCAATCGCTTCCAGGCCGGGGTGATCGCGGTCCGGCGCGGCTGGATCTGACCCGTGACGCCCCATCAAGCCGTACCGGGACGCGCTGCGGAAATCCCGTGCGGGCGGCGCATTCGTGCCGGATCATGGCGGCATGTCTGAGAACCCGTTCGACGCGCTGCCGGTCCGGCTGGGGGTCGACGACAGCGACTCGCCCGCCGATGTCGTCGACGCCCTGTTCCTCGGCCGCTTCGCCAAGGGCGAGCAGCCGCACTCGCACGCGGTGAACATCGACCGGGTCCGCTCCGGTGCCACGCTGCTGCCGCCCGGTGCCCGGGTGCTGCGCTCGGCGCGCGACGACGACCGCAGCGCGACGCTCGCCGAGGGCGAGGGCTGGACGCTGCTGGTCTCGCGGTGGAACAGGGGCGCGGACGTCACCGTGACGGCGACGACGGCGGAGCTCGCCGAGACAGTGCTGAAGCAGGCCACGGACGGGGCGGCCGACGAGCCCGAACCCCAGCCGGAGAACGTGACGATGGGCTTCTGGTACGTGTCGCCCCGGCGCGGCCCGCACCGCACCACGCGGCAGATCTCGGCCGGTACGTGGGACGAGGTGCGGCCCAACTACACGGCGCCCGTCGCCGAGGCGATGGACGGGCTGATGACGACGCGGCCCGAGAACATCGCGGGCCGGCTGCTCCTGTTGCACGGCCCGCCCGGCACCGGCAAGACGTCGGCGCTGCGCACGCTCGCGCGGTCCTGGCGGGACTGGTGCCAGGTGGACTGCGTCCTGGACCCCGAGCGTCTCTTCACGGACGTCGGCTATCTGATGGACATCGCGATCGGCGAGGAGGACGGCACGGCGAAGGGCCGCTGGCGGCTGCTGCTCCTGGAGGACTGCGACGAGCTGATCCGCGGAGAGGCCAAGCACACGGCGGGGCAGGCGTTGTCGCGGCTGCTCAACCTGACGGACGGGCTGCTCGGGCAGGGCCGCAACGTCCTCGTCGGGGTCACCACCAACGAGGACCTGGAGCGGTTGCATCCCGCGGTGGTGCGGCCCGGGCGGTGCCTCGCCCGCATCGAGGTCGGGCCCCTCACGCGGTCGGAGTCCGTGGACTGGCTGGGCTCCGACGAGGGCGTCGGCCACGGGGGCGCGACGCTGGCCGAGCTGTACGCCCTGCGCCGCGGGGTGTCTCCGACTTCGGTACCGGACCCTCGGGGCTCCGCCGACGCGGGTTTGTATCTGTAACCCGAGCCGAAGTCCCGGTTGGTCGGCTGACGGCCGGTGGGGGCTGGTCGCGCAGTTCCCCGCGCCCCTGAGATGCACACCCTTCGGGTGGCATCTCCTCGATCAAGGCGCCGGGCGCCTGTGGTCGGGGGAAGGCGCGGCGAAGCCGCATGCCTTCCAGGGGCGCGGGGAACTGCGCGACCAGCCCCCACCGGAGCCGCACCCGCCGACGAACCCGCCGCCCCCTACTCGTAGGCGGCCCGCAGCGCATCACGGGCAGCCGAAAGCGCCGCCTCCTGCGACAACCCGAGCCGACGAACCCGCTCGGCGAAGCCACTCGCCGCGATCGCCGCCTCCCGAGAAGCCGCGTCCCGAGCGGCAGCGATGAACGTTCCGTTGCGCCCCCGCGTCTCGACCACCCCGTCCGCCTCAAGGGCCCGGTACGCCTTGGCCACGGTGTTCGCGGCGAGCCCGAGCTGCTCGGCGAGCCCGCGCACGGTGGGGAGTTTGTGGCCCACGGGCAGCGCCCCGGAACGGGCCTGTTCGGAGATCTGGGCGCGCACCTGCTCGTAGGGCGCGGCGCTGTCGGCGGTGTCTTGGACACGGATCTTCAAGGTCACCGGCCGATTGTCCCGCAGGCCCGGAAAATGGGAGGCACCCGCGTCCGGACGGCGCGTAGCGTGCGCGTTCATGACTGTGATCGTCCGTGCCACCAGCCCTGACCGTCCGTCGGACACCGACGGCTTCGCCCGGGTCCGCCGCGCCTGTGTGCCGGCGATGCTGGCGACGCCCGCCTCCGTCGCGTTCGACGCCGCGCGGGCGCATCCCGACGCCCACTACCGCCAGCTCGTCGCGGTGGCGGACGACGGCGAGGTGATCGGCACGGCCCAGGTCGGCATCGCGGACGACAGCCCGGTGCCGGGCCAGGGCTTCGCCAACGTGTACGTGCATCCGGAGCGGCGTGGGCGCGGCGCGGGCACGCTGCTGCTGCGCACCGCCGAGGAGCATCTGGCCCGGCACGGTGCGCGGAGGGTGTTCTGCTGGGCACTGGACGGCGCGGAGAACCTGGCGTGGGCCGCGGCCCGGGGCTACCGGCCCAGCCGCAGCGCCCATTTCCTGCGCCTCGACCTGACGCCGGACGCGCTGCCGCCGCTGCAGGCGCCGCCGCCGGGTGTGGAGCTGCGGACGGCGGCGGACTTCGCGGACGATCCGCGCCCGGTGTTCGAGCTGGACGCGGCGACGGTCGCGGACGAGCCGGGCGACATCTCCGCCGAGATGGAGTACGGACAGTGGCTGCGCGACACCTGGGAGCATCCGCTGGTGAACCACGTGCTGACCACGATCGCGCTGGTGGACGGTCGTCCGGCCGCGTTCTCGGCGGCCCGTACGGACGGCGAGGGCCGCTACTCGACGGGGATGACGGGCACGCTGCGCGAGTTCCGGGGCCGGGGCCTGGCCAAGCTCGCCAAGAACGACTCGCTGCACCGGGCCCGCGCGGCGGGGATCACGGTGGCGTACACGGGCAACGACGCGGAGAACGGGCCGATGCTCGCGATCAACAAATGGTTCGGTTACGTGGTGGACACGACGGAGGTACGGCATGTCCGGGAGCTCGGCGCCTGAGGTGATGCGGGTCCGGCTGGTGAAGGGCGGGCGCGAGAAGATCTCGTACCCGGCGGAGCTGCTCGGGGACGACGGGACGCGGGTCGTGGTGCGGGCCGCGTGGGCGGGTTCCGGGGTGCGGGACTTCGGGTTCGTGCGCTTCGAGCCCGGTGACGTGTTCACCGAGCACTACTGGCGGGACCGCTGGTTCTCCGTGAAGGAGGTGCGGGCGGGTGACGGGGCCCTGAAGGGCTGGTACTGCGATGTCACCCGGCCCGTGGTCCGGGACGCGCAGGGGCTCGTCTCGGACGATCTCGACCTGGATCTGTGGGTGTCGGGGGACGGGACGGAGGTGATCCGGCTGGACGAGGACGAGTTCGCGGCGAGTGGCTTGCGTGAGCGGGATCCTGGTGCGGCGGGGGCCGCGGTGCGGGCCCTGGACGAACTGGAGGCCCTGGCCCGCGGGGGCGGTCTGGCGGGGCTGTTGAGAGGCGTCTGACCGTGTGGGCCTCTGTTTCGTAGGCCTCTGCGGGCCGGTGGGGCTTCTCGCGCAGTTCCCCGCGCCCCTGGAAGGCATGCGCTGCGCGCAGCCTTCAGGGGCGCGACCGGCCCCACCAGGGCCGCAGGCGAACGCATTCACGACCCGGGGACGTGACAACCGCCACTGACATTTGCGCTTCGATGCGTCACCCTCCGGGAACAGGACTACAACGGCACCACGTTGGAATCCGTGTAGGTACAGGAGGCCCGAGATGCGCCGAGTGACCATGCACAAGCCGGCCCGCACGAGCGGTATCACGCGCCGGCTGCAGGAAGAGGCCGCCGAGCCCCGGCGCGAGCGGCCCGAAGTGCGCAAGGACGTGCGCAGGACGTGGTGGCCGGACGAGTAGGGCGGCCGGTCAGATGACGTCCAGACGCCTGCGGTAGTGGATGCGGTCGTAGGGCCCGTCGACCCGGCGCTCCACGACCTCGTATCCGTACCGCGGATAGATCTTCTGGTTCTCCCACATCAGCGCGTTGGTGTAGAGCCGCACCTCGGGCAGCCCCAGGGCGCGCGCGTGGGCGTCCACGAAGTGGAGCAGGGTGCGGCCCACGCCGCGCCCGTGCGCGTCGGGGTGGACCGCGACGCTGTCGAGGAAGAGGTGGTCGGGGCGGGCCTCCACCACCACGAGTCCGACGACCTCCGGTTCCCCCGTGACGTACACGCGGCCCGCCGCCACGTTCGCCGCGTGGTCGGCCTCCATGGGTTGGGGGACGACGCCGATGCGGGCGATGTAGGGGTGGTAGGCGGCGTCGGTGACGGCGCGCACGGCCTCCACGTCGGCGCCGGTGGCCGGGCGGACCGGCTGGTTCTCGGTGTTCATGCGGCCATGTCTATGTCACCTCCGGGTCCCCGCGCCAGCAGCAGCCTGATCACAGTCTGAGCCGCGCCTTAAGTGCGCCATAAAGATCGTCGCGGGGAGCTCCCAGGGGCTTTCGGGGGCCGTTTCGCGGGCTAACTTCCTTGCCACCACCCCCCGTTCGCAGGAAGCAAGCCCGAGGAGCATCCATGTCCGCACGCCGTCGCAGGCTCGTCGCCGTCTCCGCCACCGCCGCCGTCCCGCTCGCCCTGTGGGCGGCGCCCGCCTCGGCGCACGGCACGCTGGGCGACCCGGTCAGCCGGGTCGCGGCCTGTTACGCCGAGGGCCCGGAGAGCCCGACGTCCGCGGCGTGCAAGGCGGCGGTCGCGGCGGGCGGCACGCAGGCCCTGTACGACTGGAACGGCATCCGGGACGGCGACGCGGCGGGCCGGCACCAGGAGCGGATCCCGGACGGCAAGCTGTGTTCGGCGAACGCGGCGGAGTTCAAGGGGCTCGACCTGGCCCGCGACGACTGGCCGGCGACGAAGGTCTCGGCGGGCTCGTACACGTTCAAGTACAAGGTGACGGCCCCGCACAAGGGCACCTTCAAGCTCTACCTGACGAAGCAGGGCTACGACGCGTCGAAGCCGCTGGCCTGGTCCGATCTGGACCTGGAGCACCCGGTGGCGACGAAGACGGACCCGGTGGCCGAGGGCGGCTACTACACGTTCTCCGGCACGCTGCCCGAGCGCACGGGCCGCCAGCTCGTCTACGGGATCTGGCAGCGCTCGGACAGCCCGGAGGCGTTCTACTCCTGCTCGGACGTGACGTACGGGGGCGGTGCGGCGTCCGGCGGTGCGGCGGCCCCGAAGACCTCGGAGCCCGCGGAGCCCTCGGCGCCTTCGGACGAGCAGATCGCGAAGGACGCCGACAAGTCGACGACCGACCACGGCGGCATGGACATGGGCGACGGTGCCGGGCACGAGGGGCACTCGGGTGCCACGGAGTCGCCCGCGGCCGCTCCCGCCAACGCACCCAAGACCAACGGGAGTTCCGAGGGCCTGGCCGAGACCGGCGGCGACTCGACGACCCCCTACCTCGCGATGGGCGGCGCGGCGGCGCTGGCGCTCGGTGCGGCGGGGCTGTTCGCCTCGGCGCGGCGCCGCGCGACGGCGGGCGCGCGCCACGGCCGCTGACCCGTACACGCACGAAGCGGCCCGGTCGTCGTCCTCCTCCGGAGCGGGGAGGCGGCGACCGGGCCGTTCGCGTGGGGGGTGGGTCAGTTGAAGCAGTCGGTGGGGGTGGCGTGGGCGGGGTCGAGGGCGTTGGCGACCTCGTGGTACGCGACGAGGTCGACGGTGCCGATCGTCACGTGCTCGGAGAGGTCGACGGGGCACAGGTCCTGGAGCAGCACGTTGCGCACGTCGGGCCCGTCCAGGAACTGGCTGCGGTACGGGGTCACGACCTCGTCGTACTTGGTCGCGATGACGGTGTAGTGGACGCCGGGCACGGTGTCGCCGCCCGCGTTGAGCCGGGTGATGAAGTCCGAGCCCGCGGCCTGGTCGGCGAGGCCCGGGGTGGCGAGGGTGAGCAGGTCGCCGGCGCCCGGGAAGTAGGGCAGCAGCTTGGTGAGCCCGTTGAGGGTGGTGCCGTGGTTGTCGGGGGCGAGTCCGACGAGGGAGTTCACCTCGGCGGCGCCGCCGAGGAACTTCAGGTAGTAGCGCGGCATCATGCCGCCCTGCGAGTGGCCGACGAGGTCGACCTTCGCGGTGCCGGTGGTGCCGCGCACCTTGTCGACGAAGGCGTCGAGCTGTTCGGCGGACTTGGCGATCGGGCCGAGTCCGTTGAAGAGGGGGACGCCGGGCAGTTGTCCGTAGTCGAGGGAGAAGACGCAGTAGCCGCGCTTCACCAGGTACGGCGCGAGGACGAGCCAGTTGTCCACGGAGTTGCCGAAGGTGCCGTGGACAAGGACGACGGGGCGGGGGTGGGCGGCCGAGGGGCGGCAGGACCAGTCGTTCCAGCCGCGGTCGGGCGCGGTGCTCGCGTGGGCGGCGCCGAGGGGGGTGACGGTGGCGGCGAGGAGCGCGGCGGTGACGGTCGCGGCGCGCAGCGTCCGCCGCCATGCGGACCGTACGGGCCGTGGGCTTCTGGGCAGCTTCATGGATCTCCTTGCGGCTCAAGGGAGTTGCAGGAGTGAGCTGTGCGGTTGCCCAGACAAGTTACGCGCGGGTAGTGCAGACGTGAAGTTACGCGTCGGTAAAGAATTCCCGGTGCCCTTGTGGATCACTCCGCTGACAGAGTGTCACCAGGTGGGCCGGATCGGGCCGTTCGGCGCGATGGCCAGCAATTGTCGTACCAGCGCGGCGGACTGCCGCTCCCCCAGGCGCTCCACCCAGGGCCGTACGGCGTCGGCGGCGGCCGCGTCGGCGGCGCGGGTGCAGGCGCGGCCACGCTCGGTGAGCACGACGAGCCGGGCGCGCGCGTCCCTGGGGTGCGGGCGGCGCTCCACGTACCCCTTGCGCTCCAGCTCGTCGACGAGCTGACTGGCCGCCTGCTTGGTGACGCCGAGGTGCGCGGCGACATCGGTGACCGTGGCATCCCCGGCGGAGATGCGCACGAACGCGAAGCCGTGCGCGGGCCGCACCCCCTCGAAACCCCTGGCCAGGACGCCCTCATGGATGCGCTGGGTCAGCTCCCCGGCCGCGGCGAGCAGGGCGGTGGACAGGGCGAGGGCGTCGGAGTTCTGCACGGGCCCATTGAAACACCCTTGACTATTTGGTCAAGCTCCTTGACCATCTAGTCAAGGAGCTTGACCAATTCATCCCTCGGATCGGAGAGATTCGAGGGGAACCGACCGGAGGGAACAGCCATGCCCGTAGTCCGCGCGTCCGAGGCCGTCGTCCACGATATGCACGGCGTCCGCTTCGTCTCGTACGCCACCACCGACAGCGGCAGCAAGGAGCTGGCGGCCTGGCGGGGCGAGATCCCGGCGGGCACGAAAGCGACCCCGCACACCGTGACGCGGGAGGAGATCCTGCACCTGCTGTCCGGCTCGCTGCGCCTGACGCTCGACGGCACGGCGCATGCGCTGACCGCCGGCGACACGGCGATCGTGAACGCGGGCTCGGAGCTCGCGCTGGAGAACCCGGCGGACTCCCCCGCGTCGGTGTGGGTGACGACGTCGGTGGGCCTGGAGGCGACCCTGCGGGACGGAACCCGGATCGCGCCGCCCTGGGCGGGCTGATCCGGGCTCCGTCCCGCACCCGGTTCAGCCCGTCGCCCCCGCCGGGCGCACCGCGTCGGGACCGTACTTGCGCCGGGCCCGGTCGACGACGGCCTCGATGCGGCGGGCCCGCTCGTCGACGGGGTCGAACAGGAGCTGGCGCGGGGCCTGTTCGGCCGGGATCAGATCCTCCGCGCGCAGGGCGAGGGAGCGGACCCGGGCCCGCTGCAGCGCGAGCCGGTCGTGGAGCTCGCGGGCCAGCGCGGTCAGCGGCGGGGTGTGGGACGTGGCCTCGCGCAGGGTGCGGCTGCGGGTGATCGTCGTGTATCCGGTGCGGTCGGCGTAGCGGACGGTGAGGGCGAGGGAGCGGGTGGCCTGCCGCTCGGCGCGCAGCCGCAGGCCGAGCCGGTCGGTGAGCGCGAGCAGGGCGGCGCGCCGCACGTCCGGGTCCAGCTCGTCCTGCGGGAAACGGTGTTCGACGCGCAGCGACCGGGCCGGGGCCGCGGGGACCACCCGGGTCGGGTCCAGGCCGTGCGCCGCGTCGTGCAGCCGCCGGCCCGCGCCGGCCCCCAGAATCCGCTGGAGGGTGCCGAGCGGTGCGGCGGCGATCCGGCCGACACTGTCCAGGCCGTACGAGGACAGGGTGCGGGCGGTCGCGGGACCGACCCCGTGCAGGGCGGCGGCGGGCTTGTGCGCGAGGAAGGCGGCGACGGCGTCCACGTCGTCGGGCAGCGCGCGCACCGCGGAGGGCGGCCCGTCGGCGGCGACCATGCGGGCCAGCATGGGGTTCGCGGCGACACCGACGGTCGAGCGCAGCCCGTAGAGGCCGCCGGTGCGGGCGCGGACGCGTTCGGCGAGGGCGAGGGCGTCGGTGCCGAAGTAGCGCAGGCTGCCGGAGACGTCGGCGAGCGCGGCGTCCGGCGGCAGGGCCTGCACCTGCGGGGTGAACTCGGCGAGGAGGTCGAGCAGCCGGTGGTAGAGCGGCTCGTCCGTCAGCTCGTGGAAGTGGATGTACAGGACGTGCATCCCGCTCTCGGTCGTCCCGCTCTCGGTCGTCCCGTTCTCGGTCATCCCGCGCTCCCCGGGCTCTGGTGCCACAGCTTGCGGCCCTGCTTGACGGATGCGCCGGGCGGCTGGAGGTCCGCCCAGGGGTGCAGGTCGTAGCCGGTCTCCAGGTGGATGGTGCGGCCGGTCCCGGAATCACCGTCGGCGCTCGGCAGCCCGCGTTCGGTGAGCCGCTCGGTGACCGCGGACAGGCCGCCGGTGCGGCGCAGTTCGGCCAGTTCGGTCAGGTCCCAGGCGGCGGAGCCGGTGACCGAGAGGGCCTTGCCGCTGCCGCCGCCGCGGCGCTGCACCACGCCGCGCACGAGCAGCAGCCAGGAGTGGAAGACGGTGTGCGCGCTGGCCTCGTGGCTGTCCTCGAAGAACGCGCAGTCGACCAGGCCCGTCGTGTCGTCGAGCGTGGCGAAGATGACGCGTTTTCCGGAGCGGACCGGCGGGGTCTGCACGGCGCCCTTCGCGCCGGCGACGAGCACGACCTGTCCGTGCGGCAGGTCCCGCAGCCGCTGCGCGGGCACCACGCCGAGCTCGTCGAGCAACTCCCGCTGGTCGCCGAGGAGATGGCGGGAGGTGTCCATGCCGAGCACGCCGAGCTCGGCGCCGAGCCGTTCGGCGTCGTCGAGGTCGGGCAGGTGGGCGGGGGCGACGGTGTCGGGGGTGTCACCGGTCTCGCCCAGCGCCAACTGGCCGCTGCCCGACCGGAGTCGGGAGCGGTGCAGTTCGGCGATGTGCAGCATCAGGTCGCGCCGGTTGCGCCCGAAGGCGTCCAGGGCGCCGACCTGGGCGAGCCGTTCGGCGACCGGGCGGGAGGGGTGGGCCCGGGAGAGGAAGTCCTGGAGCGAGACGTAGGGGCGCCCCGCGACGATCCGTGCGGCCTCGCCCTCGCTCATGCCGCGCACATCGCCGAGCGCGAGCCGGAGCCCGTACTCCGGAACCCCTCGCTCAGACACCAGTTCGATTCTATAGGCCGCATCCGACGCGTTGACGTCCAGCGGAAGCAGCGGCACCCCCCGGCGCCGCGCGTCCGCGAGCAGCAGCCGCTTCGGGTACATGCCGGGATCGTGCGTGAGCAGCCCCGCGTAGAAGGCGGCCGGGCGGTGCGCCTTGAGCCAGGCCGACTGGTACGAGGGCACGGCGAACGCGACGGCGTGCGCCTTGCAGAACCCGTACGCGCCGAACGCCTCGATGATCTCCCAGGTCCGCTCGACGACCTCCTGCGCGTAGCCGCGCCCGCGCGCCCGCTCGGCGAACCAGGCCTTCACCCGGCCGACCTGTCCGGGGTTCGACAGGGCCCGCCGCGTGTAGTCGCCGAAGGCGAGACCGCAGCCGGTCATCACGTCCAGGATGCGGATGATCTGCTCGTGGAAGACGACCACCCCGTACGTGTCCTCCAGTACGGGCTTCAGGTCCTCGTGCGGGTACCGGGGGGCCTGCCGGCCGTGCCGCGCCTTGATGAACGGGTCGACCATGTTCGCCGCGACCGGGCCGGGGCGGAACAGCGAGATGTCCACGACGAGGTCGTGGAAGGTCTCGGGCTGCAGCCGCGCGATGAGGTCCCGCTGGCCGGGCGACTCGGTCTGGAAGCAGCCGAGCGTCTGGGAGTTCTTGATGAGCGCGTACGTCTTCGGGTCGCCCGGCGGCACCTGTGCGGGGTCGTCGAGGTCGATGTGCCGCCCGGTGGTCCGTTCGATCTCGGCGACGGCGTGCGCCATCGCGGACTGCATGCGCACCCCGAGCACGTCGAGCTTGAGCAGCCCGAGGTCCTCCACGTCCTCCTTGTCGAACTGGGACATGGGGAAGCCCTCGGTGCTGGTCGGCACGACGGGGGTGCGGCGCAGCAGCGCGGTGTCGGAGAGCAGCACCCCGCACGGGTGCATGGCGATGCCGCGCGGCAGGCCGTCCAGCGCCTCGACCAGGTCCCACAGTCGCGGTCCGTACGCCTGCGGGTCGATGCCGCGCAGTTCCGGCAGTTCCTGGAGGGCGGCGCGGGCGTCGCGGGCGCGGATGTGCGGGAAGGACTTGGCGAGCCGGTCGACCTCGCCCGGGTTCAGGCCGAGGGCGAGGCCGACGTCGCGCACGGCGTGCCGCACCCGGTAGGTCTCGGGCATGGAGACGGTGGCCACCCGCTCGGGGCCGAAGCGCTCCAGGATCGCGCGGTAGACCTCGAGGCGGCGGGCGGACTCCACGTCGATGTCGATGTCGGGCAGTTCGGTGCGCCGCTCGGACAGGAACCGCTCCATGAGCAGCCCGTGTTCGACCGGGTCGGCGGTGGCGATGCCGAGCAGGTGGCTGACCAGGGACCCGGCGCCGGAGCCGCGGGCGGCCACCCGGATGCCGAGGTCCCGGGTGTCGGCGACCACCTGGGCGACGGTGAGGAAGTAGGCGGCGTAGCCGAGCCGTTCGATCAGGCCGAGCTCCTCCTCCAGGCGGTCCCAGTACTTCCGCCGCCGGTCGTAGCCGCGGGCGAGCATCGCGGCGGCGCAGCGCGAGCGCAGCACCCGCTCGGGGGTGCGCCGGGCGGCGCCGACGAGGTCCGGTTCGGGGAAGTGGACGCGGCCGAGGCCCAGGTCGTCCTCGGGGTCGACGCGGCAGGCTGCGGCGGTCTGCTCCGTGACGTCGAGCAGCCGGCGGGCGGTGTTCGCGCGGTAGCCGGCGGCCTCGGCGACGCGCAGGGCGAGGTCCGCCATGTCGTCTCCGGGCTTGAGCCAGCGCTCGCCGCCGTCGAGCCCGGCGCGCGGGTCGATCGGGACGAGCCGGCGCGCCGAGTCGAGGACGTCGGCGACCTCGCCCTGTCCGGGGTCGGCGTAGCGCACGGCGTTGGTCAGGACCGGCAGGATCTTCTGTTCGACGGCGAAGCCGAGGGCGCGGGCGGCGAGCCGCAGCGAGCCGGGTCCGGTGCCGCTCCGTCCGTGGTGGACCGCCTCGATGCGCAGCGCCGCGTCCCCGTACCGCTCCCGCCAGGGGGCGAGCAGCCGGGCCGCGCGGTCGGGGCGTCCGGCGGCCAGGGCGCGGCCGACGTCGGAGTCGGGGCCGAGCAGCACGGTGAGGTGGTCGCCGACGGTGGTGTCCCAGGGCAGCAGGGGGCGGGCGCCGTCGGGGAGGTCCCGGTGGGCAGCGGTGACGAGGTCGCACAGGGCGGCCCAGCCGGCCGCGCCGTCACGGGCGAGGAAGACGGCGCGCTGGGCCGACTCGTCGACGAAGGCGCCGCCGCGAACCGGGGTGCGCCGGCGCTCGGTGCGTCCGGCGGTCTCGGCGGGGGCCGCCACCGCGAGGTCGACGCCGAACAGGGGGCGGATGCCGGCCCGGCTCGCGGCCTTGGCGAAGCGGACGGCGCCGCCGAGGGTGTCCCGGTCGGTCAGCGCGAGCGCGTCCATCTCCCGCTCGGCGGCCCGCTCCGCGAGCGCGTCGGGGTGCGAGGCGCCGTACCGCAGGGAGAACCCGGAGGCGGTGTGGAGATGCGTGAAGCCCCGCATCCGAACCACCTCGCTACCCTGCCCCCTCCTGCCTGACCTGCCACACCGGCCCCATCGGGCCCGCTCTCCTCACCATAGACCATGTTCGAATATCTGTGCGAATACCTGTGCGCGCCCACTCCCCCCGGCACCCGTTCGGCCCTCCCCGACTGCACGCGGGCGGGGCCCGCCGGACCGTGGGGGCATGAAGTTCGCCGACGAGTTCAAGGCCGCCGTCACCCCACGAGCCGCGCTGCTCGTCCTCGGGGTGCTCGCCCTGCAGCTCCTGTTCATCACCTCCTACGTCGGGGCGCTGCACAGCCCCAAGCCGAAGGACGTGCCGTTCGGCGTCGTGGCCCCCGTGCCGGCCGTCGCCCAGCAGGCCGAGCAGCGCCTCGACCAGCTGCCCGGGTCGCCGCTCGATCCACGGGTGGTCGCCGACCGGGAGACGGCACGGCAGCAGATCATGGACCGGAAGATCGACGGCGCCCTGGTCATCGACCCCCGGGGCACCACCGACACCCTGCTCGTCGCGTCCGGCGGCGGCGCGGCCCTGTCGAACTTCCTGGAGGGCCTGACCGTCCGGATCGAGGCCGCCGAGCAGCGCACCGTGCGCACGATCGACGTGGCCCCCGCGTCACCCCAGGACTTCAACGGGCTGTCGTCGTTCTACCTCGTCATCGGCTGGTGCGTCGGCGGCTATCTGTGCGCCTCGATCATGTCGATCAGCGCCGGGACGCTGCGCGCGAGCCCGCAGCGCGCGGGCATCCGGATCGGGGCCATGGCGCTCGTCTCGATCGTCGGCGGCATCGGCGGCGCGCTCATCGTCGGCGACACGATCCTGGGCGCGCTGCCGGGCTCCTTCTGGGGGCTCACCGGGCTCGGCGCCCTGATCACCTTCGCGGTCGGCGCGATCACCCTGGCCCTCCAGGAGCTGACCGGCGTCGTCGGCATCGGCCTCGCCGTGCTGCTCGTCGTCGTGGCCGGCAACCCGAGCGCGGGCGGCGCCTTCCCGCTGCCGATGCTGCCCCCGTTCTGGCAGGCGATCGGGCCGTGGCTGCCGCCGGGCGCCGGCACCTGGTCGGCCCGTTCGATCGCCTACTTCGAGGGCAACGCCCTGACGAAGTCCCTCCTGGTCCTCTCCGCCTGGGCGGTCCTGGGCGTCGCGGTCACCCTGCTGGTGACGGCCCTGCGCGAACGGAAGCACCCCGCGCGGGCCTGAGGAACCAGCAGATGGGGCACCCCGCGGCGCGGGGTGCCCCATCTGCGTACTGATGCGTCCTGCGAGACTCAGCCGATCTGCGTGCCCGTGGCGGAGAGCGCCTCGGTCACCGGCTGGAAGAACGTCTCGCCGCCCGACGTGCAGTCGCCGCTGCCGCCGGAGGTGAGGCCGATCGCCTGGTCGCCGGAGAACAGCGAGCCACCGCTGTCACCGGGCTCGGCGCACACGTCGGTCTGGATCAGGCCGTTGACGACGTCGCCGTTGCCGTAGTTCACGGTGGCGTCGAGGCCGGTCACCGAACCGTCGTGGACCTGGGTGGTGGAGCCGGAGCGGGTGACCTTCATGCCCACGGTCGCGTCGGCGGCCCCGGTGATCTGCTGCGCGGAACCGTTGTAGAGGTTCACCTCGCTGGGGTGCGGCACGTCCGCGGTGTACTTCACGAGCCCGAAGTCGTTGTCCGGGAAGCTGGACTGCTCGTTCGTACCGATCTCCTGGCCGCTGGAGTCCGACCAGGTGGAGATCGCCTCGGTGCAGTGGCCCGCGGTGATGAAGTACGGCTCACCGCCCTTGACCACGTTGAACCCGAGGGAACAGCGGCCGCCGTCCCCGGTGATGGCGTCGCCGCCCGCGACGAAGGGCTTGAACTCACCCTGGGTGCGCTTGAGTTCGGCCTTTCCGCCGAGCCCGTCGACGACCTTGCTCAGCTTGCCCCAGGCGGCACCCCTGACCGTGCGGTCGGCGGTGACCACGACCTTGTTGGTGGCCGGGTCGGTGGCCCAGGAGGTGCCCGGGATGGTGGCGTCGCTCTTCAGGGTCGTACGGGCGCTCTTCAGCGCGGCGAGCGAGTTCTGCACGATTCTGGCCTTGGCGCCGACCGCCTCGACGGTCTTGACGGCGTCCTCGCTCAGCACGTTCATCACGAGCTGCTTGGTGCGGGCGTCGTAGTAGCTGCCCGCCGAGTCGGCGCCCAGATCCTTCGTCAGGGCCGAGGCGAGGTCCCCGGCCTTGGCGACGGAGAGCGTACGGGGCGACTGGACCGGGGTGTCGGTGCTGGCGTTCGCGCTCTGGAAGGTGATGCCCGCGGCGGCCAGGGCGAGTATTCCGCCTCCGGCGATCGCGGCACGCCTCTTGGACATGCGTCGGTGCTTCAACTCTCGTCCTCCTGTGGGGGGTCGGGAACCGGCCCGATGTGGGGGTGGACTGGCTCCGTGAGGCTGACGCGCCCCACTATTCCCACGGACCCCACTCGCACACAACCCCGAATTCAAGACCCACCGAGGAGAGGACAAGCGGCACGAGAAGCCCCGTAAGGGGCGCGGGGAACCGCGCGAGAAGCCCCCGCCCGGCGAACGCCGGACGGGGGCTCCCCACTACTGGCTGCTGCTGCGCACAAGACGTACCTGAACCGGAGTCAGGTCAGTACACGTGCACCCCGTACGCGCTGAGCGCCTCGGTGACCGGCTGGAAGAAGGTCGTACCGCCGGAGGAGCAGTTCCCGCTGCCACCGGAGGTGAGCCCGTACGCCTTCGTGCCACCGTAGAGCGGACCGCCGGAGTCACCGGGCTCGGCGCAGACCGTGGTCTGGATGAGGCCGGAGACGATGTCGCCGCCGCCGTAGTTCACGGTGGCGTTGAGGGCGGTGACCCGGCCGCTGTGCGTGCCGGTGGTGGAGCCGCGCCGGTAGACCGTGGTGCCCACGGACGGCGTGGCGGCGCTCGTGATGTCCTGGCTGCCGACGGTGCCGGACTTGGCCACGGAGCTGTTCGTGTAGCGCACGATGCCGTAGTCGTTGCCCGGGAAGCTGGACCCGGCGGTGGAGCCGAGGGTCGTCGAGTGCGCCGAGTTCGACCACCAGGTGCCCGCGCCGTCGGTGCAGTGACCGGCGGTCAGGAAGTAGTAGTTGCCGCTGCTGTCCTGGACGTTGAAGCCGAGCGAGCACCGCCAGCTGCTCGCGTAGATGGCGTCGCCGCCGGAGATCAGCTTCTTGAAGGTGCCCGGTGTGCGCTCGATCTTGAGCGCGCCCGCGTTGGCGCCGGCCTCCTGACGGATCCTGTTGATCTCCGCCTGCGAGACCGTGCTGTCGGCGGTCACGACGACCTGCTTGGTCTTCGCGTCGACGGCCCACGCGGTACCGGCGACATCGGCGCCCCGCACCGCGTCGGTGGTCTGCGCGAGTTCGGCGGCCGTGAAGGTCTGCGGGGTCTCGGCGGCGTGCGCGCTGGGTACGGCGAACGCCGCAGCGGCCAGCAGCCCGGTGCCCGCGGCGATCAGCCGGGTCCGTCTCGCCGTACCGCTGAGGGGGGTGGTGCGCTTGATCCTCACTGGTCGTTCCTCCCGTAGGGAAGTCGGGGGCCCGCGTGGGGTCGGGGCCCGGTGAGGCGCAGCCAGGACCCCGGCCCGCGGTCCGGATTCCGAACGCGACGTGACCCTGACAAGCGCTGCTCGGGAGTATTCGGGTTCTCAACTACCCGGCACAAGGGTGCCTTTCGGCCTTCCACCGGTTCTCCGCAAGCATGACGGCATGCCCCGACGGCTTCACGCCGCCGGGGCCCGGCTCGGCCTGTCAGACGGTGACGGGGGCGGCCAGGTTCCGTTCACCCGCGTCGACGGCCACGGGCAGGGTGTTGCCCGGGGGCGGGAAGGGGCAGACGAAGTGGTCGGCGAAGGCGCAGCTGGGCAGCACGGCGCGGTTCAGGTCGACGGTCGTGCGGCCCTCGGCCCCGGGCGCGTCCGCGTACAGGAAGCGGAAGCGGTACGTGCTCTTCCCGCTGGTGGCGTCGGCGAAGACGGCCCAGAGCCGGCCGTCGGGCAGCCCCGTCACGCGCAGGGCGTGGCGCCGGCCGTCGAGCGTGAAGGACAGCTCCCCGGCGAGCCCGAGCCCGCGCTCCACGCCGTCGGCGTTCCCGACACGGATCTCATGCGTCTCGTCGTACGGCGTGAACCGTGCGGGGAGGGTCCAGCGCGGGTCGTGGGGCGCGAGGTCGATCCCGGTGAAAGCGGTGCGGGTGGGGGCGGCGGGGTCGAAGTCCCGTACCGCCCACAGGCCTTCGCGGACGATGACGACGAGCCGGCGCTCGCCGAGCGGCACGGTGGTGTCGGCGGCCAGCCTGAGCTCGCCCGTCGTCTCGTACCCGTCGTCGGGACCCGCGGTGAGGACGACGGCGTCACCCTCGGCGCGCCAGTGACCCGGGATGGCCGGAAGTTGCCCTTCCGGATGGTCGGCGAGCATGGGGGTCCCCCCTGCTCCTTAAGAGCTTGGGGGAGGGTGCCCGCGAGGGCGAGCGGGCCGTGCGGGGCGGAGACGGTGGCGGTCCGCTCCTCGTGCCACTGCTTGCGGAGATCGGCGGCGTCGGTCATGCGGTGGGGATCCTTTCGTGGCGCGGGGCCGGGACGGGCAGCCCGAGGTGGGAGCGCAGGGTCGTGCCGGTGTATTCCGTGCGGAAGACGCCGCGCTCCTGGAGGAGGGGGACGACCTGGTCGACGAAGTCGTCGAGGCCGCCCGGGGTGAGGTGCGGGACGAGGATGAACCCGTCGGCGGCCCCGGCCTGCACGAAGGCGTCGATCTCGGCGGCGACGGCCGCCGGGGTGCCGATGAAGGACTGGCGGCGCGTGGTCTCGATGACGGTCTGCCGGATCGACAGGCCCTTGTCGCGGGACAGCGCCCGCCACTTCTCGGCCAGTTCGAACACGTCGCCGCGGTGGGTGCGCCCCTGGGAGAGGCCCGTGTCGGGCACCGGGTCGATGTCGGGCAGCGGTCCGTCCGGGTCGTACGCGGAGAGGTCGACGCCCCAGACCTGTTCGAGGGTGAGGAGCGCGTTCTGCGGGGAGACCTGCTGCCGGCGGATCCCGGCGGCCTTCTCCTGGGCCTCCTCCGCGGTGTCGCCGAGCACGAAGGTGACGCCCGGCATGATCTTGAGGTCGTCGGGCGCGCGTCCGTAGCGGGCGAGCCGGCCCTTCACGTCGGCGGAGAAGGCGCGGCCCGCCTCCAGGGTCCCGTGGCGGGTGAAGACGACATCGGCGGCGGACGCGGCGAACTCGCGGCCCTCGTCGGAGTCGCCGGCCTGGATCACGACCGGGTGCCCCTGCGGCGGGCGCGCCGGTCCGAGTTCGCCCTCGACGGTGAAGTGCTGTCCCGCGTGGCGGAACGGGCGCTCGGCGCCCGCGTCCCACACCTGCCGGGCCACGTCCACGAACTCGGCGGCCCGGGTGTACCGGTCCGCGCGGTCGAGGAAGCCGCCGCGCCGGAAGTTCTCGCCGGTGAACGCGTCGGAGGAGGTCACCACGTTCCACGCGGCGCGGCCCCCGCTGAGGTGGTCCAGGGTGGCGAAGCGGCGGGCCGTCTCGTACGGCTCGTTGAAGGTGGCGTTGACCGTGGCGGCGAGACCGAGCCGGTCCGTGACGGCCGCGAGGGCGTTCAGGACCGTGAGCGACTCGGGCCGGCCGACGACGTCGAGGTCGTGGATGCGGCCCTTGTGCTCGCGCAGCCGCAGCCCCTCCGCGAGGAAGAAGAAGTCGAACAGGCCGCGTTCGGCGGTGCGGGCCAGATGCTCGAAGGACGCGAAGTCGATCTGGGAGCGCGACCGGGGGTCGGCCCAGACGGTGGTGTTGTTGACGCCCGGGAAGTGCGCGGCGAGGTGCACCTGCCGGGGCGTGTCGTAGGACGAGGTCGATGTCATCGCCGCTCCCCCGCGGTGGCGTACTGGTTGACGGGCCGGGCGAGCCCCAGGTGTTCGCGCAGGGTGCTGCCCGGATAGAAGGTGCGGAACAGGCCGCGGTGCTGGAGCAGCGGCACGGTCCCGTTGACGAGGCGTTCCAGGTCGCGGCGCGGGTCGAGCGGCGTGAGGTGGAAGCCGTCGGCGGCGCCGCCCCGGTGCCAGTCGGCGATCAGGTCGGCGAGGTCGACGGGCCCGCCGCGGTACAGCGGGCCGCCCTCGGCGGGCAGCGGGCCGCCGCCGTGGCCGGGCCGCGCGGCGCGCTCCCCCGCGCCGAGGTCGATGCGCAGCGCGGCGAGGACCCGCAGGGTGTCGGGGTCGCGCCCCAGTTCGGCGGCGCGGCGGCGCAGTGCGGCGCGCGCGGCGGAGATCCGGTCCGGTTCGGCCTCCGCGACGAGGGCGACGTCGGCGTGCCGGGCGGCGGCCTCGGCGGAGTGGGGCGAACCGGCGTCGACGACGACCACGGGGTGGCCCTGCGGCGGGCGCGGCACGATGGACGGGCCACGCACGGAGAAGGTCGGTCCCTCGTGGTCGACGTGGTGGAGCTTGTCGCGGTCGACGAAGCGGCCGGTGGCGACGTCCCGGATCTCGGCGTCGTCCTCCCAGCTGTCCCACAGCTTGCGGGCCGCGTCGACGACGTCGCCGGCCTCCGCCCACAGGGCGGCGGGCGGGGCCGGGTCCCGGCGTCCGAAGAGCCTGGCCTCGGCGGCGCCGGTGGAGACGTCGGGCCGCCAGCCGGCCCGGCCGCGGCTCACCCAGTCGAGGGTGGCGACCGCGGCCTGCACGTGGAACGGCTCGGTGTGCGTGGTGGTGACGGTCGGCACGAGTCCGATCCGGGTGGTGCGGGGCGCGAGCCGGGACAGGACGGCGAGGCCGTCGGGGCCCGGCGCGGCGAACGAGTCGTGCAGCGTCACGAAGTCGAGCGCGCCGTGCTCGGCGAGCCGGACCGCACGCTCGTACGGTTCGGCCTCGTAGGCCTCGGCCGCGTACGGGTCCGGGAGGTCGACGGCCGCGGCGAGGTGCAGCGACCGGCGTCCGGCGGGACGGGTGGTCATGGGTGGCGGACCTCTCTGGGAGAACCGGTGGCGGGGGCGGTCACGGCTTGGGCAGGCCCGGCGGGTTGATCTCGGACTTCGGCACGGCCTCGCTCGACAGGCCCCAGCGCTTGAGCACGCGCCCGTACGAGCCGTCCTCGATGACGTGGTTCAGTGCGGCGGCGTACGCGTCGACGAGGCCGCTGTCCTTCTTCGTGGTGGCGGCGATCTTGCCCTGGACGAGGTCGCCGCCACCGGAGATGGTGCCGATGATCTGCGACTGGCCGGCGGACGCGACGTGGTAGGCGGAGGCGGGGCTCGGGCCGAGGTAGGCGTCGATGCGGCCGGACTGGAGCGCCAGGTAGTAGTCGGTGTCCTTCTGGAAGTACTTGATGGCGACGGGCTTGCGGCCGGCCTTCTCGTTCTGCTCGCTCCAGTCGACGAGGATCTTCTCCTGGTTGGTCCCGGAGGAGACGGCGATGGTCTTCCCGGCCACGTCCTTGGGCCCCTTGACCCGCCAGCTCGTGCCCTTCTTGGCCTCGAAGGCGATGTTGTCGAGCCGGTAGGTGGCGAAGTCGTACTTCTCCTTGCGCTCCTCGGTCACCGTGACGTTGGAGAAGACGGCGTCGAACTTTCCGCTGTCGAGGCCGACGAAGAGGTTCTCCCAGCTCACCTGTTCCTGCTGGATCTTGAGGCCGAGGGTGTCGGCGACGAGGGTGGCGAGGTCGATCTCGGAGCCGATCCGGGTCTTGTCGTCGGTGGCGAAGAAGCCGAGCGGTGGCGAGGCGTCGGCGCTGCCTCCGAGCCGGAGCGTGCCGCGCCTGCGCACGGACTCGGGCACCAGCGCGGCGATGGCCTCGACCTTCTTGCCGCGGATGCGGTTCTGGTCGGGGCCGATGTTGACGTTCCCGACCTTCTTGGTGCCCGCGGCGCCCGCTCCGCCCGTCCGGGCGGCGGCGTCGCTGTCACCTCCGCAGGCGGCGAGCAGGGGCGCCGCCGCGAGAGCGGCGAAGGAGGCGACGAGGGCACGACGGTTCAGCATGGGAGTTCTCCTCAACGGTGAAGTAGGAAAAAAGGGGAGGGGAGTTCAGAGGACCTTCGAGAGGAAGGCCTTGGTGCGGTCCTCGCGCGGCGCGTCCAGCACCTCGGCGGGGGCGCCCTGTTCGACGATGCGGCCCTCGTCCATGAAGACGACGGTGTCCGCGACCTCGCGGGCGAAGCCGATCTCGTGGGTGACGACGATCATCGTGGTGCCCTGGTGGGCCAGGTCCTTGATGACGTCGAGGACCTCGCCGACGAGTTCGGGGTCGAGCGCGGAGGTCGGCTCGTCGAACAGGAGCAGCTTGGGCTCCAGCGCGAGCGCGCGGGCGATGGCGACGCGCTGCTGCTGACCGCCGGAGAGCTGGCGCGGGTAGGCGTCCGCCTTGTCGCCGAGCCCGACCCGGTCGAGCAGCCGGCGGGCCGTCTCGGCGGCCTGGGCGCGGGGCCGCTTCAGGGCGGAGACCGGCGCCTCGACGATGTTCTCCAGGACGGTCAGGTGCGGGAACAGGTTGAAGTTCTGGAAGACGAAGCCGATGTGGGTGCGCTGCTTGAGGACCTCGCGCTCGCGCAGCTCGTACAGCTTGTCGCCGGACCTGCGGTAGCCGACGAGGGCGCCGTCGACGCTGATCCAGCCGCTGTCGACCTTCTCCAGGTGGTTGATGGTGCGCAGCAGCGTCGACTTGCCGGAACCGGACGGGCCGAGGACGACGGTGACCTCGCCGGTGCGGACCTGGAGGTCGATGCCGCGCAGCACCTCCAGCGGGCCGAAGCTCTTGTGCACGGACTTGATGTCGACCATGGGGGCGGCTTCGGGGGTCGAGGTGGCGGCGCTCATCGGGTCGTGCCTTTCGCGTAGTGACGTTCGACGTAGTGCTGGAGTACGGAGAGCGCGCTGGTCAGGAGGATGTACCAGGCGGTGGCGATCATGAGCAGGGGGACTACGCGGCCGTTGCGGCCGTAGATGACCTGCACCTGGTAGAAGAGTTCGCCGATCGCCATGACGGAGACGATCGAGGTGCCCTTGAAGAGGGAGATGACCTCGTTGGCGGCGTTCGGCAGGATCGAGCGCATGGCCTGCGGCAGCACGATGCGGCGGATCTGCCGCAGCCGCGGGATGCCGAGCGCCGCCGCGGCCTCCAGCTGTCCGCCGTCGACGGCGAGCACGCCGCCGCGCACGATCTCGGCGGCGTACGCGGCCTGGTGCAGGGCGAGACCGAGGACGGCGGCGCTCATCGCGCCGACCAGGCCCATGGTGTCGAAGGAGAAGAAGCCGGGCCCGAAGGGGATGCCGAACTGCAGCTCCTTGTAGAGGTAGGCCAGGTTGAACCAGAAGAGCAGCTGCACGATGAGCGGGATCGAGCGGAAGGCCCAGATGTAGCCGAACGCCACGGTCCGCAGGAAGCGGCTGCGCGACAGGCGCATGAACGCGAGCACGATGCCGAGCGCGAAGCCGAGGGCCGTGCCGTAGAAGGTGAGCTGGAGCGTCGTCCAGACGGCTTTGAGGACGACGTCGGCGGTGAAGAACTCGCCGAACACCTCCCATTCCCAGCCGGGGTTGGTGACGAGCCCGTGCACGAACTGGGCCAGCAGCACGGCGGTCACGGCGATGGCGACCCAGCGCCAGGGGTGCCGCACGGGCACGACCTTCAGGCTGCCCGGATCGTCGGCGACCGGCGCCGCGACGGCTTTCACCTCCTTCTCGGCGGAGGTCTTGAGGGGTGGATCGCTGGTCAGAGACATGGGGGTCCTAAGGGGGCGAGAGCGGGGGTGCACGGGGATCAGGCCGCGGCGGCGCGACAGTCCAGGTCGCGCAGCAGGTCGAGCACGGCCCGCGCGGTGGCGTCGTTCTGCCGGAACGAGGGGCTGTTGGTGCGCGGCCGGGTGAAGGCTCCGGCGCCCCGCGCGTTCGTGTGCGGGCCGAGCGCGAAGCGGCGCGGGTGGGCGCTGCCGTCGCGGTGCAGGACGCGGCCGTCGGCGGGGTCGACGGCGAGCAGCCCGGTGGGCGTGGCGGCGGCACCCTCGGCGTGCAGTGCGCGCAGCAGGCTGTCCCGGGTGCGGGCGAGCGTGGGCTGCGGGAGGCGGGCCTCGACGAGGGCGCGGGCCTCGACGACGGCGCCGGGCACGGTGTCGCCGGTGGCCCGGAAGACACCGTCCTCGGCGCTCACCCGCACGCCGGCGCCGAGGAAGCGGACGACGCCCGCGCGGGACAGGGCGAGCAGTTGGCGCAGGCGCGGGCCGGGCGGCCCGGAGGCCAGGTAGCTGAAGAAGCCGTGCCACCAGGGGCCGAGGTCGCCGAGCCGGACGAGCTGCCCGTACACGGAGAGCAGGCCGAGGAAGACGGCGAGGTCCTGGTCGTGCGCGGGGTCGTGCCGGCGTTCCAGGTCGGCGGTGATGTAGCCGCGCAGGGCCTCCTGCAGCTCCTCGGGCGAGCGGTGGCGGATGCCGTCGAGGGGGTGGTCGAGGGCGGCGAGGTCGAGCCGGTCGGCGGGGTCGGGCACGGAGGCGGCGACGAGGGCCTGGAGTTCGGCGCCGAGCGGGTCGGCGGCGGCGTACTTCTCCTCGAAGTCGGTCCAGGCGACGGCGGTGCGCTCGGGGTGCGCGGTGAACAGGCGGTGGTAGTGCGCGAAGCCGAGCTCCTTGTCGATGAGCGGCCACACGTCGCGCCGGAAGTCGAACCCGCCTTCGCGGGCGAGGAGTTCGTCGATCTGCGCGGGTCCGAGGAAGCGGGGCAGCGGCGGCCGCGCGCCCAGGGTGTCGTCCCAGTCGTAGCCGATCTTGGAGTGGTAGGGCACGCCGCGCCGGGAGCCGACGTGCAGCACGGGCTCGCGGCCCGACGGGATGTAGCGGTCCCCTTCGAAGCGGCCGCCGCGCCCCTCGGTGAGCAGCACCGTCAGGTCGACGAAGGCGAGCCCGAAGCCCCGCACGATGACGTCCTGGCCCGGCGCGAGGGCGCTCAGGTCGGAGTCGGCGGTGAAGTCCGGCGGCAGGTGGACGAGCCCGTGACGCGCCGCGTACGCGCTCAAATCGCGTTGCTCGTCGTCGAGTTCGGCGTCGAGGTGCCCCTGCGTGAGGACGACGGCGTCGGCGAGCAGGGGGCGCGGCCGGTCCTCCAGCCACACCTGCTGGCGGCCGTGCCGGGCGCCGGCGAGGCGCAGGGCGCGCCGCGCGTGGTGGTGGACGACGACGCCCTCGGGCAGGGCGGCGACGGCCTTCTCGTACACCCAGCGCAGATAGCCGCCCTGGCGCCGGCGGTCGGGAAAGGTACGGCCGTCGAGTCCGGCCCAGGTGTGCAGGGCGGGGCCGGGCAGCACGGGCCCGTCGAGCTCCACGGTGTCGTCGGTGAACATGGTGACGTCCTGGGCCTGCGAGTTCATCCAGAGCAGCGGGGACTGGTCCTCGCGCCAGATGCGTCCGCCGCCCGGCGGGTACGGGTCGACGAGGTGGATGTCGAGGTGCCAGGGCCCATCCCCGTCAGGGGCGTTGGCGGCGATCCGTTCCAGGACTCCGGTCCCCCGCGGCCCGGCTCCGACGACGACGAGCGAGCGGCGCGGCGGCCGCGCGGCGCTCATCGGCCGGCTCCGCGCGCGTAGTGCCGCTCGACGTAGTACTGGCCGACGCTGAGCAGGGAGGTGACGACGACGTACCAGAGCGTGGCGACCAGGAGCAGCGGGATGACCTGGTAGGTGCGGTGGTAGACGAGCTGCACGGAGTAGAGCAGGTCCTGCACGGCGATGACGCTGACGATGGAGGTGCCCTTGAGGGTGCCGATCAGCATGTTCCCGGCGGGCGGGACGATGGAGCGCATCGCCTGCGGCAGCACGATCCGGCGCCAGCGCCGGGAGCGGCTGAGCCCGAGCGCCTGGGCGGCCTCGATCTGGCCGCGGTCGACGGAGAGGATGCCGCCGCGCACCACTTCGGCGGCGTACGCGGCCTCGTGCAGGGTCAGTCCGACGACGGCGACGGTGACGGGGCCGAACAGGTCGACGGTCCTGATGCCGAGGATGTGCGGGTACAGGGCGCCGATGTTGAACCAGAACAGCAGCTGGACCAGGATCGGCATGGAGCGGAACAGCCACACGTAGCCCCAACTGACCGCGCGCAGCACGGGGTTGGCGGACAGGCGCAGGACGGCGAGCAGGGTGCCGAGGGCGAAGCCGAGGGCCATCACGAGGGCGGTGAGCCACAGGGTGAGGCCGAGGCCGCGCAGCACGGCCGTGGTGGTGAAGTAGTCGGCGACGACGCCCCACTGGAAGGCCTCGTTGCGCAGGACCGAGTTCACGGCGAGGCCGAGCAGGGTGAGCACGAGGGCGGCGGCGAGCCACTGGCCGGTGCGGCGCCGCGCGACGATGCGGGGCGGTGCGGCGCCGGAAGCGGCCCGGCGGGGCGTTGTCTTGGTGAGGGTCTGTGAGGACATGGCAGGCTCCGATGGCCGGAACTCCGGCACGGTCTTGCCTTCACGTCTGCGGTCTTGCCGGCACCGAGCCCCTCAGCAGCGGTACCGCACCGAGAGTAAGGGGCTGTTCACGGCTCCTGTCAAGGCTGTCCACACTGTGAGCCGTACGTCTCAAGCGAGTTGACGCGGAAACGGATGCCTGTTCCACTTGGCCCATGCATCCGCAGCAGTGGCTGGTCACGCGCTCCCACATCGACTTCGGTCGAGTGTGGTCCGCGTCTTGTTGATGCCCTTCCGGCGTCCTCTTCGCGACGCCCGCTGACGCCCGCGCTCACTCCGCGCGCGTCACGCCCTTCTCGCTCCGCCTCTTCATTCGACGGATCCCTCGGATCCGTAGCACTCACGCGTCCGTACGCGCGGCCACCGTGCCGTGCGCCCCTTCGCGCCTTCACCTCGCTGCACCCTCCCCTCCCCTCGCTCCACCCTGTTTCCGCCTGCTTCCGTCTGCTTCCGCGCCGCCGTAGAAGGGCATCCACCTCGCCATGCGCTCCTCCACCCTGACCTCCGCCTTCGCGCTGATCACCGTCGCGACCCTCGGACTGACCGCGTGCGGCTCCGGTGACGCGACGGACGCGGCGCCCGCGGGTGCCGCGAAGAGCGACAAGATCCCCACCCAGGACGTGACCTCGTCCGTACGAGAAGACCCCGCCGCCGCGAAACTGCTGCCCGACTCCGTACGGAAGAAGGGCAGCCTGAGACTCGCGGTGACCGTGGGCGGCACCCCGCCGGGCTCGGCCTATCTGCCGGACGGGAAGACGATCGCCGGCCAGGATGTCGACTTCGCCCAGGCCGTCGCGAAGGTGCTCGGCATCGAGCTGCACCAGGAGGTCGCGAGCTTCGAGGCGATCCTGCCGGCGCTCGGCAGCGGCAAGTACGACCTGGGCACGGGCAACTTCGGCGTCACCGACGAGCGCCGCAGGACCATCGACTTCGTGACCTACATCAACGACGGCCAGGGCTTCGCCGTCCGCAAGGACAGCGACCTGAAGAAGGTCACCGACCTCAAGCAGCTGTGCGGGCTGAACGTGGCCACGGGCGCGGGCACGACGTTCGAGGCGACGCTGGAGGAGAACAAGGGCGTCTGCGCGGACGCGGGCAAGAAGGCGTACAGCGTGAAGACGTACGCGGAGTCGAGCGCGATCTGGTCGTCGCTGCAGCAGGGCCGCTCGGACGTCGTGATGAGCACCATCAACGGGCTGCGCTACGCGGTGGAACACCAGGAGGGGCTGCGGTTCCTGAACGAGTTCCACCGCCTGGACGTCGGTTTCGCGTTCAAGAAGGGCACCCCGCTCGCGCCGGCCTTCCGGGCGGCGGTGAACAAGCTGATCGCGGACGGCACGTACACCCGCATCCTGAAGAAGTGGGGTACGGCGCCGTCCGCGATCGAGCGGTCCCGGATCTCGCCTCCGGAGATCAAGGACTGAGCCGGGGCCGGGCCGGGGTCAGACCCCGACCGGCCGGCGGCCGCGGGTGCGGACGCCGATGACCTGGTCCATGAGCGCCCCGAGGACGTCACGCACGGAGGCGCGGGCCCGGGCGTCGCACTCGACGACCGGGACCTCGTCGCCGACGCCGAGCGCCTCACGGATCTCGGCGAGATCGAAGCGCTCGGCGCCGTCGAACCGGTTGACGGCGAGCACGAACGGCGTGCCCTGCGCCTCGAAGTAGTCGAGTGCGGGGAAGCAGTCCTCGATGCGCCGCGTGTCGACCAGCACGATGGTGCCGATCGCGCCCTCAACCAGGTCGTCCCAGAGGAAGGAGAACCGGTCCTGTCCCGGGGTGCCGAACAGGTAGAGGGCGAGCGACGCGTCGAGGGTGATCCGGCCGAAGTCCAGGGCCACGGTCGTGGTCGTCTTGCCCTCGACGCCGTCGAGCGAGTCGACACCGAGCGACACCTGGGTGATCGCGGCCTCGGTGTCCAGGGGTTCGATCTCGGAGACCGCACCGATGAACGTGGTCTTGCCGACGCCGAGTCCACCGCTGACCACGATCTTCACGGCCAGCGGCGCGCGGCGTTCAGAGCGCCCTGACATGGTCTCTGATCCTTTCGAGGGTGTGGAGCGGAAGCTCCGCGGGTTGCGAGCAGGTCAGGTGACCGCTGACGACGAGGTCGGAGACGAGCACCTTGGCGACGCCGAGCGGCACCTCCACCGCCTCCGCGATCTGGGCGAGGGTGGTGGCCTGCGCGCAGAGCGCCACGATCCGCCGGCGCTCGAAGGCGAGGGGTGCGGACCCCTCCACCGGGTCGCAGGCGACCACGAGCGTCTCCAGGCGCAGATCGGCCTGGGCGGGCAGCGCGCGGCCGCCGGTGATGATGAACGGACGGACGAACTGGGTGTCCGCGGCCTCGTCGTCCTCCGCCCCATGAGGTCGGTCGGTGCTCATCGCGGCAGCGTCTCCCGCAGATCGGCGATGAGCATCGGGTTCAGCAGGTCACCGGCCCGCTCCGCGAGGACGGCCATCTCGTAGCCGACGAGGCCGAGTTCGCCGCTGCTGTCGGCGAGCACGCCGAGGCAGGAGCCGTCCCGGATCGCCGAGACCAGCAGGAAACCGCGGCCCATCTCGATCATGATGAGTTTGACCCCGTCGAAGCCGTAGCGCTTGGAAGCACTGCGGGCGAGGCTGGACAGGCCCGACACGATCGCGGACAGGTGGTCGGCCTCGGTGCGGCCGAGTCCGTCGGAGACGGCGATCAGCAGTCCGTCGGAGGAGACGGCCACGGCGTCCCGGACCCCGTCCGTGTGGCGGACGAAGTTGGCGAGGAGCCAGTTGAAGGTCTGCGAGTCGCCTCGCGTGTCGACGGTGCTCACTTCTCACCCTTCCCTTCGCTCGACGTACCTGAGGTGCCCGAGGTCTTCGACTGTTCGGCGGCGGCCCGCTCCTTCTCCACGCTGATGGCGCCGCGCATGTGGGCGCTGCGGAGGCTGGAGAGCATGCCCGACACCTGGTCGGGGCCGCGCTCGACGGCCGGCGCCGGGGGCGCGGGCCGCTCCGGCTCGCCGCTCTCCCGTACGACCTTGGCGATGGCGCTGCGCTGGGGGCGCTTGACCAGGCCGTTGCGGGTACGGGCGGCGGAGGGCGCGCTGGCGCTCACGGCGGCGGGTTCCCTGGCCGAGCCCGGCTCCGGAGCGGTGTCCGCGGCCGTGCCCCGCGCGGGCTCGCGCTCGGCACGCGGGGCCGGCAGCTCGACGGGGCGCCGTCCGCCGTCCGCGGCCTTCCTGCCGCTCGCGGCGGCCTTGGCGGCCTTCTTCTTGTCCTTGGCGGTGGGCTCGGTGAGCAGCGTGGCCGGGATGAGGACGCGCGCGACGACACCGGCCGCGGGAGCCTCGCCGAGCCGCACCTCGATGCCGCACCTGCGGGCGAGGGCGCCGACCACGAAGTGGCCGAGGAACCGGGTGGGTTCGGCCATGAAACCGGCCGCGCCGGACAGCCGGACGTTGGCCTCGGCGAGGGCCTTGCTGTCCATGCCGTGGCCGTGGTCGACGATCGCGACGAGGTAGCCCTCGCTGGTGCGCCGGCCCTCGATCTCGACCTCGGACTCGGGCGGCGAGAAGCTCAGCGCGTTCTCCACCAGCTCGGCGAACAGGTGGGCGACCTCGGCGACGTGCAGTCCGCTGATGTGCGCGGTGTCGACGCGGCGCAGCGTGACGCGGCGGTACTCCTCGACCTCGGAGAGCGAGGCGCGCAGGACGTCGGTCATGGAGAGCGCGGTGGACCAGGTGCGGGGGCTGGACTCGCCCGCGAGCACGAGCAGCGACTCGGCGTTGCGGCGCATGCGGGTCGCGAGGTGGTCGAGCTCGAAGAGGTTGGCGAGGGTGTCCGGGTCGGCGTCCTCGTGCTCCAGCCGGTTGATGAAGCTGATCTGACGGCGGACCAGGTTCTGGTTGCGGCGGCCGAGGCTGACGAGCGACTCGGTGGCGTTGCGGCGCAGTACGGCCTGTTCGGTGGCGAGGTCGAACGCGGCGCGCTGGACCCGGTCGAAGGCCTCGGCCACGTCGCGGACCTCGGCGCCCGCGTAGGCGTCCGGGGTGAGCGGCTCGGGCGGGTCGGGCTGTTCGCCGTCCGCGGCCTGCACGGCGGCGACGGCCTTGGGCAGCCGGTCGTCGGCGACGTCGCGGGCCTGCTCGGCGAGCCGGCTGAGGGGGCCGGACACGGAGCGGACGCAGTTGCGGGCGAGGGCGCCGACGGCGGCGGCCATGACGAGGGCGAACACCAGGAAGAGCAGCAGGTCGAGGCCTGCCCGGCGCTCCAGCTCGAGGGCGCGGGCCTGGATGTCGTCGCCGACGGAGACCTGGACGCCGCGCAGGCCGTCGATGGTCGCGGTGATCGACTGGTACCAGGACATGGGCGGGATGTCGCGGGCGGAGAGCTTGCCCGCGCCGCGCACGGCGTTCTCCTCGTAGTCGAAGGTGCGCTGCGCCTCGGGGGTGCCGAGGGCGTCGGCGAGGCGCCGGCGCTCGCCCGGGGTGGCGGTGCTCGGCAGGGCGTCGAGGGCGGCGAGCCGGCCGGCCCGCATCTGCATGAAGCGGCTGTAGTCGTCGCCCCGGAAGCGGCCGCCGGCGTCGAGGGAGCCGAGCACGATGGCGCGCTCCTCGCCGGTGAACTCCTTGGCGTTGCCGATGACCTGGAGGGTGCGGAAGGCGTCGCGCAGCTGCTCGTCCTGGACGTCCTCGAGGCCGAGGTCGGGCCGGTCGAGGGCGATCAGGGTGCTGGTGAACCAGTTGAAGGTGGGTTCGACCTTGGCGGTGCCGTTGTCGGCGGACTGGCGGATGCCGGTGAGGGCGTCCACGCGGCCCATCGTGGCCCGCACCGTGTCCGCGTCCGCGTCGTCGTGCTCGGTGAGCGTGTTCTCCAGGGTGGTGCGCGCGGCATCGGTGGTCTTGCGCTGCGCGGTCATCGGGCCGCGGAACGTCTTCTCGCCGCCGACGTAGCCGACGGTGAGTCCGCGTTCCTTCTGCAGCTCGTGGACGAACGCCTGGAGGGTGATCTCGAGTTTGGCGTTGGCGGCTCCGTGGGCCGCGTTGCGGTAGTCGGAGATGTGTCCGGCCGCGATGACGCCGAGGAGGGCGAGCAGCACGGCGAGACAGATGCCGAGGATGCGGAGCAGGCGGGACCTGATGGTCCGGGGTTTCACGGAGCGGGCGACGGCGTCCTTCACCGACGTCGCCGGTGCGGGGGGCGATGCAAGATCCACGTAATGGCCTTATAGAGAGGGCGAGTTGTCGAAACGTGCGGGTTTCTGTGCACGGTCAACGACCCTCGGGACCTCAGGTCACCCGTCCGGCCGGGGTTTTATATGGACACAACATGAACCGCCTTGATTCCGGGTCCATACAGGGATCCGCCCATGTCCCGGCAGAGCCGAACACAAGGGCGGACGACCCCTCTCAGGGGTGAGCGGCGGCGCTCAGCAGTCGCAGCAGGAGAGGCACTCGCAGCACTGGCAGCAGGAGCAGGCCTCGCAGCACGAGCCGTCGCAGTTGCTGCAGCAGCCCTCGCGCTTCTTGCGGGACCAGGCACCCTCGTACTCGTCGGCGCAGCACACCTTGCAGGTGCAGCAGAGGCCGATCGCGGCGAAGCAGCCGGCGAAGAAGCCGCGCTTCTCGGGGCGGGGCGGCTTGGCCGGGTCTCCTCCGAAGCCACCGAACCCGTCGCCGCCGAACCCGTCGCCGCCGCCCCCGGGCCCGTACGGTCCGCCGGGCCCCTGCGCGCCGCCGCCGTAGGGGTTGTTGGAGCCGTAGGCCTGGTCCGGGGTGAAGGAGCCGTGGCCGGGCGGGCCGTAGGGACCGGGCTGCTGCGGGTGGCCGTGTCCGGTGGAGCAGGTGGTCGTGCCGAAGGCGCGGTCCACGGAGCGGCCGAGCTCGTGCGCGAGCAGCAGATGCGCGAGCCGGCCGTCGACGAAGTCGACCTCGCGCAGGGCGAGCCGGATGCCGTGCACGGCGTCGTCGGCGAGCCGGCGGGCCTCGGGCAGCGGGGTGCCGGTGGCGGTGAGCGGGTTCCAGGCGCCGGCCTCGGCGTCGGCGCCCCGGTCCTCGACGGCGTCGAGGAGGTGGGCGAGCCGGCCGAAGAGGCGGCCGGCCTCGGCGAGCGGCTCCGCGTTGTGCGGGCGTCCGGCGAGCACGGCGGTGTGCGCGAAGGCGGCGGCGGTCGCGGTCTCGGTCGGCTCGGTGACGGTGAGCACGGAGGTGCCGGGTCCGGCGAGGGACTCGACGCCGGCCTGCCGCTCGACGGCGTCGATCAGCACGGCGGTGTCGAACCCGACGTCAGATCCCGTGCGCGCGCCCGCCTTTCCCCAGCTCGCGGCGACCTTGCGGGCCGCGGCGGCGACGGGCCTGCGGGCGAAGACGCCGTCCCGGTCGTCGACGTGGTCGCGGACCTTGGCCGAGGCGAGGACGAGCGAGACGGCGGCGGCGAGCCGGGCGCCCTCGCCCTGGGCGACGGAGGCGGTGCGCATGCCGCGCAGGGGGCAGGGTCCGGCCTGGCGCCGCCACCCTCCGGCCTCGGTGCGCTCGGCCTGAGCCTCCGTCAGGACCGAGACCAGCAAACCGTCATAGTTCGTGACAATCCGGGCGAACTGCCCATGATCGCCGCGCAGCGCCAGGCAGAGCCCGCACAGATGGGCCATCCACTGCGTCCTGAGCCCCTCGCCGAGCCGATGGCTGCAGGGCCTCACTATTCCGAACAAGGTGACTCCCCCGTGCGCCGCATGACGGTGCGTCAACCGGGCAGGCGCGCACCGTCACCGCGTGATGAATCCCGGCGGTCCCGGAACGACGGCATCGTACCGAGCGGGTCCGGCCTCCGGCTCGTTCACCCGTACGCACCGCAACTCACCCAAACGCCGTGAAGAATCATATTTCACTCACTGTCAGCAGCCGTACCCCACGCACCCCTTGGGAATGCCGGGATCACGCCGGGTTGACTGTGCACCAGTACCGTCACGAAAACCCCGCGCGGCGACTATCCACTTGGCGCCGCATCTGCATCATGGACGAACATTGGGGATGCACGACATGCGGAACACAGAGGGACCGCTGTGAGAGGAGGCGTCCATGGGATCGGTGCGCAAGGCGAGTGCCTGGCTTGGCCTCGTCGACGACAACGATGACGAGCGTTACTACGACGACGACTACGCCGAGGGGTCTTCCGAGCCCGGAGACGCCTGGGTGACGGACCCGCGAGTGAAGGTCGCCAGCGAGGAGGCCGTGGAGAAGGGCCGCCGGATCGGCACCGTGACCCCGGACAGCTTCCGGGACGCGCGCCGGATCGGCGAGATGTTCCGGGACGGCGTCCCGGTGATCATGAATCTCACCGCGATGGACCCCACCGACGCCAAGCGGGTCGTCGACTTCGCGGCCGGCCTCATCTTCGGCCTGCGCGGTTCGATCGACCGTGTCGCCACCCGGGTGTTCCTGCTGACCCCGGCGGACACACAGATCGTCTCCGGGCGCGAGGCGGCCGTACAGCCCGACGGGTTCTTCAACCAGAGCTGACCGGCTCCGACGGGGGCGACGGGAAGGGGTGCACCGCCCGGCCGTACGGCCGGGCGCCCGCCCTGTCCCCGCGGCGTCGGTCAGACCACGGGCGACTCGGCCCGGGACGAGGGACGTCGCTGTGCGGCGACCTCCGCGTTCCCGGCGCCCTGCGCGTCCGGCGCGCACGGTGCCGCCGGCGCCTCGCACTCCATCCGGCGCGGCAGCTTCAGCGCGGCCAGCGCGCCGAGCAGCAGCAGCACCGCGCTGACGATCAACGTGACGTGCAGTCCGTGCACGAACGCCCCCCGCGCCGCGTCGCGCAGCGAGGCCTCGGCCGCGCTCCCGAGCCGCGCGGCGATCTGGTACGCCTCGCCGAGCGAGTGCCCCGCGGCCTCGCTGTCGGAGGCCGACACCCCGGTGACCCGGGCGAGCCCCGGCGCGTACGCCGCGTTCATCACCGAGCCGAGCAGCGCGATGCCCATGCCCGCGCCGAGCTGGTACGAGGTCTCGCCGATCGCGGCCGCACCTCCGGCGTCGTCGGCCGGCGCCTCCGTGAGCATCGACTCGTAGGCACCGAAGAGGGTGCTCTGGAAGCCGAGGCCGAGCAGGACGAAGCCGGTGCCGAGCAGCCACGGCCGGTCGTTCTCGCCCATGAGGACCAGCAGCAGCACCGCGCAGGCGGTGAGCGCGAAGCCGTACGCGACCATGCGGCGCGGGCCGAGGCGGCGCAGGTTCGCCGAGCCTAGGACGCCCGCGATCATCGCCGCGAAGGTCAGCGGCAGCATGCGTACGCCGGTCTCCAGCGGGCTGAGGTCCAGCACCAGCTGGAGGTACTGGACGGCGATCAGCTCCAGGCCGACGAGCGCCAGCATGGCGATGACGATGCAGCCGACGGAGGAGGAGAACGCGGCGTTGGAGAACAGCCGCATGTCGATCAGCGGGTGCTCGCGCCGGCGCTGGCGCCGGACGAAGAGCAGGAGCAGCGCGATGCCGCCGAGGAAGGGCAGCACGGCGCCCGCGTCGAGGAGGTCCCGCTCGATGCCGAGTTCCTTGATGCCGTAGACGACGCCGAGCACGCCGAGGGCGGCCAGGAGGGCGCCGAGGAGGTCCCAGGGGCCGTCCGAGCGGCCCTTGGACTCGGGCACCAGGAGCCGGCACAGCGGGAGCATGACGGCCATCAGCGGGATGTTGATCAGGAAGACCGAGCCCCACCAGAAGTGCTCGACGAGGAAGCCGCCGAGGACCGGTCCGGTGGCGGCGCCGACGGCGGAGACCGCGGTCCACACGCCGATGGCGACGGCCCGCTCGTGCCGGTCGGGGAAGACGTCCCGCAGGATCGACAGGGTCGCGGGCATGATCATCGCGCCGCCGACGCCGAGCAGCGCCCGCGCCGCGATCAGCACCTGGGCGCTGTCGGAGACCACGGCGAGCGCGGAGGCGACGCCGAACAGGGCGTAGCCGAGGAGCAGGATCCGGCGGCGGCCGACGCGGTCGCCGAGGGTGCCGAAGAGGATCAGCAGGGAGGCGCAGACCAGTGGATAGGCGTCACCGATCCACAGCAGCTCGACCGAGGTGGGCTTCAGGTCCTCGGTGACCGAGGGCAGGGCCACGTAGAGGATGGTCGAGTCGAGCGCGACCAGGAGCAGACTTGTGCACAGGACGACGAGGACGATCCAGCGATTGGTGCGGGCCCCGGTGGCGGTCAGCCGATGGCGCAGGCGCCCGGTGGACGTGCTCGTCCCGGACATGCGTACCTCCCAGTGGTCCTCGCGTTCGGCGGATCCGGGGGCGGGGACTGCCCACGGTCTCCGGCTCGGGAGGAGCGGTCTCCCGGCCCCGCGGCGAAAGGCGAGTGAGCCGTCAGAGTACGCGAGTTCGAGCGGGTGACACGTGGCGGACCTCTCATGGAGTCGGGGAGCGGGTGTGGCGTACGCCACTCCCGGACGGGGCCGGGACCGGGCCCGGCCTGCGGCGACCCGGAGCCGGGCCCCGATAATCGGGGCCGTGACGGACGACGATCGACGAAGCCGGCCCTCCCCGCGCCGGGCCGCTCCGGCCCTGCTCGGATACGCGGGCGTGCGCGCGGCCGGCCTGCTGGCCCTCGCCCTGTGGAGCGCCGCGGCGGGCAAGAGCCCGCACACGCTGCTGACCGCGCGCTGGGACTCGCTCTGGTACACCCGGGTCGCCGAGCACGGCTACGGCTGGTCGGTGACGCTGCCCGACGGGAGCGTCCACTCCAATCTGGCGTTCTTCCCGCTGCTGCCGTGGCTGGAGCGGGGCGTCGCGGCGCTCTCCCCTCTCTCGTACGCGGACGCGGGCCTGCTGGTGAGCTGGCTCGCCTCGCTCGGCGCGGCCTGGGGGATCTTCGCGGTCGGTGACCGGCTGTACGGGCGCCGGGCCGGAGTGTGTCTGGCGGTGCTGTGGGGGGCGCTGCCGGTCGGGATCGTGGCGTCGATGGCGTACAGCGAGGCCCTGTTCACGGCGCTCGCGGCCTGGGGGCTGTACGCGGTGCTGCGGGAGCACTGGGTGAGCGCGGGCCTGCTCGCGGCGGCGGCCGGTCTGACCCGGCCGATCGGCGCGGCCGTGGTGGCGGCGGTGTGGGTGGCGGCCGCGCTGTGGGTCCGGCGGGAGCGGCGGGTGCCGTGGCGGCTGGTGCTGGGGGTGCTGCTGGCCCCGGCGGGCGCGGCGGCGTACGTACTGTGGGTGGGCCGGCGCACGGGCGGCGGCCTGTTCGGCTATCTGGACGTGCAGGAGCAGTGGGGGAACGGGTTCGACGGGGGCGTGGCCTTCGCCCGCTTCGTCGCCGACAAGTTCACTTCGCCGCTCGGCGCGCTCGCGGGAATCGGCCTGATCGTCGGGGTGGCGCTGGTGATCTGGCTCTACGTGGCCGGGGTGCGGCAGGGCCAGCCGGCGCCGCTGCTCGTCTACACGGGGATCGTCGTGGCGCTCGCGCTGTGCGCCTCGGGGTACTTCGGGTCGAAGCCGCGGCTGCTGCTGCCCGCGTTCCCGCTGCTGCTGCCGCTCGCGGTGGCCCTGTCCCGGTGGCGGACCGGCAGGTCGGCGGTGATCCTTGGGGCACTGACCCTGGTCTCGGCGGTGTACGGGGCGTTCTGGCTGAACGGTTCCGGCCCTCCGTGACCGTCCCCGACCGTCCTCGACCGGCTCCGGCGGGCCCGATGAGCGGACAGAGAATTCCGTGCCAGCAACCGGTGAACACTTTCATAATCGCCCCGGAACGAGCCGTGGAAAACGATCACTGAATTCCGCGGGCCTTCTCTCCGCGGTTACCGGAATCCGTGGAATAGACGGCATCCTGAGATCAATCCCACATCACATCGTCATCACAAAGCCACTGTTTCGCCCTGGTCCGCCGCGCGCCCGCTGTAGCGTCGATTGGGTGCGTACCGAACGAAACCTGACCCGGCGCGTCGAGCGGGTCTTCGCCCGGCTCGACCGCGAGCCCGAACGGCCGGTCATCCTGGACCCACCCAGGATGAGCCGGCACCGGGTCGTGCTCTTCGGGCTGACCCTGTCCTTCTACCTGGCCATCGTGGTCGCCGTCCTGGCCACCACCCGCCTGGTGGAGTTCGACTGGGAAGTCATGTTCTTCCGGCCGTACCAGCAGTGGCCGGAGGTGCACGCGTTCCTCGACTACTGGGTGGTCCTGGGCCAGCGCGGACCGACTGCCGTGATGGTGACGGCCTGGCTGGGCTGGCGCTCGTGGCGCCAGCACACGCTGCGCCCGCTGCTGATGTTCGGTGCCGCACTGCTGCTGCTCAACCTGACGGTGGGCGCGGCCAAGCTCGGCATGGGCCGCCTCGGCCCGCACTACGCCACCGTGATCGGCTCGAACGAGATGTGGCAGGGCGGCGATATATTTCCGTCCGGCCACACGGCGAACGCGGTGGTGACCTGGGGCATCCTGGCCTATCTGGCCTCCACGCCCTGGACCCGCCGCTGGCTGTCCGCGGCCTCCGCGGTGATCTCCCTCAGCGTGGGCCTCACGACGGTCTACCTCGGTACGCACTGGCTGAGCGACGTCCTGCTGGGCTGGGCCGCCGGCCTGCTGATCCTGCTCGCGCTCCCCTGGTGCGAGCCGCTGGTCGCCCGGGTCGAGGCGGTCGTCCTGGCCCTGCGCGACCGGCTCCGTTCGGGCCGTGGCGCCACGGCGCCGATGCCGGTGCCGCAGCCCGTCCCGGTCGCCGCGATGGAGCCCGCCCGGGCTCCGGCGCCCGCCGACGAGGTCCGCACGCACGAGCCGGTCACCGCGCGTCCGGGCCGGCACGGCACGCTGCTGCCGCCGGGCCCGCACACCCCGCGCGGCGAGCGCACCCCGGCCACGCCGACGGGCAGCCGCCGGCCGACCACGGAGCGGGTGCCCCGGGTCGGCGCCCTGAAGGGACGAGGGGAGCTGCGCGAGCAGCCTCAGTGACGAGACGGCGGGCCCCGGTACGCACAGCCGGCCCGCATGCGAAGGGCCCCGGAACCATGAGGTTCCGGGGCCCTTCGCATGTCCGGGCGGTCCGGGTCAGCCCTTCCAGGAGCGCGTCACGGTGCCGTCCGTGACCTCCAGATTGAGGCGTCCTGCGAGGTACTCCATGGTGATGATCGCGCCGGGCGGCAGCTGCCGGACGGTGGACCAGCCGCGGCCGCGCGCCTGGCGCTCGGCCTCCTGGGCGTCGAGTCCGACATACGCGTCGGGGCTGTCCTGCGGGTCTGCGGGCGGGGTCGGAACGGGTGCCATGCGGCCACCGTAGGCGGTTCGCCCGGGCGGCGCCAGGCCCGGCCGCCGCCCCCTCGACGGGTTCGTACGGTCACGCTTTCGTCACAAGATCACGACAGTCTCGTGCCTCGAACTTCCTCACACGATCGGGCGGTTCCGTTCGCCCGAAACGGTTCTTCCCAGGACTCCGCGGCGGCCGGAATCGGGAATTCCATGAGCTCCCCGGCGCATTCCCACACCTTCTGAATCCCGAATTCACGGGACGCGTCCGGCGCGCGTTTCCAGCCACCCGCCTCGCATTCCCGAATTACCGAAGACGCGGGCCGCACGGGCGAGTTGGGGCCCGCGGGAATTGCCCGGAACGGAATGGGGACGGGTCAGGCCGTGGCGACCAGAACCGACAGGTCGTTGTCCACCGTGTAGTACGGGCTCGCCGTCAGCTCACGCCCGGCGGCGCTCACCCGCGCGGCCGGATAGGTGAAGATCGGCTTCTTGTCGGCGACGTCGTCGAGCAGCCGGGCCACCCGCACCTCGGGGCCCTGCGGACCGGCCGGCCGCAGCCACACGTCCCAGCGTCCCGCGTCCAGCTCCGCGTACCCGATCCGCAGGGTGAACGCGGCCCCGTCCGCGGACAGCTCCCCCGTGCGGATCTCCCCGGCCGCCTCCCGGGAGCGCAGCTCGGCGCGGGCCCCGGCCGCGAAGGCGGTGCCGTAGAGCCGGCCGCGCACGGTCAGCTCGCCGTCCTCGATGAGCAGCTCGCCGGCCTCGGCGTGCGGGGTGCGCAGCCAGCTGCGGACCGTGAGGTTGCCGTGCTTGGTGGCGTACGGGATGCGGACGGCGACATGACCGCGCGAGCCGCTCGGCGCCCGGTCGACCAGGGAGCGCAGATCGTTCACGCCCGGCATCAGCCGCACCGGCTGCTCCCCGGCCACCTGCGCGTACGCGTCCCAACGGCCCTCGGGCAGCCCGACACCTATGGGCAGCGAGGCGCGCAGCCGGCCGTCCCCGGCGGGGGCGAGGGGCAGCCGCACCTCCTCGCCGCCCGCGCGGTCGATCAGCACGAGGTGTGCCGGGTCGTGCGCCCCGTGGTCCGAGACGTCGAAGGTGAGGCCGCCGGCGGAGTCGGCGATGCAGTCGGCGCGGGGCGGCAGGCCCGCCGTCCGGTCGTCGGAGCCCGAGGTCGGTGCGGGTACGGCCAGCGGAGTCATGCGGTGCGCCCCTTCGCCTGTGAGGTGAACGCGTTCCGTACGGCGTAGGCGCCGTCGAGGAGGGAGCCGCGGGCCCGCTGGAGCAGGCCGACGCGGCCGCCGCGCGCGGTGAGCGAGCCGAACAGGGTCTCGTAGCGCTCGGCGATCCGGGCCGGGTCGAAGCGCTCGGATTCGGTGAGCGCGCGGGCCGCCATGCGGTGGCGCAGCTCGTCGTCGTTGATGAGTTCCAGCAGGCCGCGCGCGATCGCGTCGACGTTGCCGACCTCGACGAGGCGTCCGTCGACACCGTTGTCGATGATCTCGCCGGGGCCGTGCGGGCAGTCGGTGGCGACGACCGGCAGGCCACAGCGCATGGCCTCGACGATCGTCATGCCGAAGGACTCGAAGGTCGAGGTCACCGCGGCGACGGAACCTTTCGCCCACTCCGGCTCGATGGGGTTGGCGGGGCCCATGAGGAACACGTGGTTGTACAGGCCGAGTTGGTCGATGAGGTGGCGCAGCTTGTCCTTCTGCTTGCCGCCGCCGTAGATGCGCAGCCGCCAGTCGGGGCGCTCGGCGCGCACCTTGTCGAAGGCCTTGATGAGGAGGTCGTAGCGCTTGACCGGGGCGAGGCGGCCGGCCGCGACGACCCACTTGCCGTTGCCGTCGGCGGGGGCGACGCCGGGCGCGGGCACCGGGTTGGGCAGGGCCGTGATCCGGACGCCGGGCAGCCGCATCCGCTCGCGGTAGGCGCGCGCGTCGGCCTCGGTGGTCGTGGTGAGGGCGTCGAGCCGCGGGTACACGGCGCGCAACTGCCGTACGAGGGCGGGCGAGTGCGTGTCGAGGGTGAGGTGCTCCTGGCCGATGCGCAGCGGGCCGCGCCGGGTCTGGCGGGCCAGGTGCACGTTCAGCCCCGGGCGGGTGCCGACGACGACGTCCGCCTCGACGCTCCCCAGGTGCTCGGCGATGCGCCGGTCGGTGAGCGCGCTGTACTGCGCGTAGCGGCCCTCGGCGCGCGGGAAGAAGCTCGCGGGCCGGTGGTACTCGGGGTCGTCGCCCTCGTAGCCGGGGCTGTCCTTGCGGATGTCGACCAGGTGACGCACCCGCACGCGCGGGTCGGTGGCGAACACCGGCTGGTCGCGATGCCGGAAGACGGACACGACCTCGACCTCGTGCTGCTCGGCCAGGGTGTTGGCGAGGTTGTACGTGGTGCGGATCGTCCCTCCGATCCCGTACGCATTGTGAATCAGGAAAGAGATCTGCATGCGTCCCCGTATCCCACCATTCCTCGCGGTCAGCCCCGGTCAGTCCCAACAGGTCACATCAGTCTGAACAGCCCGGGTCCTCCGCCTACCGCATGGTTAGACAGGGATGCCCCGACGAGGGTTGTTCTTCATCATCATCTTGTTCCAGAAGAGTTGCCGGATCGGAAGCCGACATCGGGAACCTTTTCGTCAATCCATCCATTAGGAGGACGTCATGGCTGGTAGGCGAGCTGCGGGACGTCGAAGCACGTCCGCGTCATGTCACCGTTCTGGGTGACCCAGCCACGCCCGTCGACCCAGCGGGCGACCGACAGACACGTGTGGCGCGTCGCCGGCGGCTCCGGCAGCGGGCGGTAGGTGACCGGCAGCAGCAGTCCGTGGGCGGTGTAGGGCGCGGCGCGGTTCATGAAGCGGTCGACGCACGCGCGGGTGACGCCGTCGCCGTGCGTCACGCAGGAGCGGGCCGCGTCCGTGAACCACAACGCGGCCGCCCAGCCCTCCAGTTGCCACTGGGAGTGCGTCTTCAGGTGCTTCGTGCCGTCGCGGAAGGCGCGGACGGCCGGGTGCCCGGTGTCCTCGTAGTTGCGGCTGGAGCCGGTGGCCCACAGGGAGTCGCGGCAGTGCGGGGCGTTCTTGTAGTCGGCGGCGACGGTCGAGGACCAGTTCTGGACGTTGGTGACCTTCGCGGTGACCCGGACCCCGGCCCGGTCCATCGCGTCGCACAGCCGGGCGTTGCCGTGCGCGTCGATCGCGTCGAAGACCAGGTCGGCCTTCTGGCTCTTCAGATCGGCGGCGACGGCGCGGAAGTTGGGCAGCGCGAAGTCGACCTGCTCGGGCACCACCTTGTAGCCCTCGGCCTCCAGACCGCGCGTCACGAGGCGGGCGTAAGCGGCCGACGCGGCCTGGTTGTAGGAGACGACGGCGGCGGTGCGGGCGCCCTTCTCCCGCTTGAAGTAGCGGTAGACCTCGGTACCGCCGTACAGCGTGCCGTCCCAGCCGGGGGTGCCGTCGCGCGGCGCGGAGCTGCCGTAGATCCCGTACAGGTGCGGGTAGGTGTCGTAGGCGGGACCGATGGGCTGGCCGCCGATGTCGGGGACGCCGGCCCGGGAGACGCGGGCCGCGCCCGCGTAGTCGAGCGAGGTGGTGGCGACCAGGGCGACGACCTTCTCCTCGTCGACGAGGCGGTGGACGCAGGTGTTGTTGCCGACGCCGCTGCCGCCGTCGTCGCACAGGTGCGCCTCCACGCGGCGGCCGCCGATGCCGCCGTGCGCGTTCAGTTGCGCGAAGTAGGCCTGGGCGCCGTCGCGGGTGTCGGTGAAGGTGGCGCCGCCGACGGGGCTGGTGGCGCTGGTGATGATGCCGACGCGGATCGGGGCGGCGGTGTCCGCCGGGGCGCGGCTCGTGCGGCCGCTCTCGAAGGCGCTCTCGGGCAGCCGGGAGCCGCAGGCCGCGACCGCGAGCAGCATCGCGGTGAGGACGAGGGCGAGGGCGGGGGCCTCAGCAGCCCGGCGCGGCCGACGCATTCTCGCTCAGCTGGACCAGGGCGCACAGCGTCTTGACCGACACCTTCCAGGTGCCGTCCTGCTCGACGGAGGTGCCCTTGGCGTCCGGCAGCACCGTGGCGCCCTTCAGCGACAGCGAGTACGTCACGTCGGCGCCGGTCGGCGAGGTGAAGGTCACCTTCGTGACGTCGGCGGAGACCTGCTGGCCGCGCTGGTCGCCGTTGAAGCCCTGGAGGACCTGCCGCATCTGCTGCCCGTTCTCCAGCACGGCTTCCTTCTCCTTGAGGGAGACGGCCGGGTCGAAGAACTTCTCCCAGTTCTCCTTGATCTCCTTGCGGGCCGCGGCCGGGTCGGCCGGGGCCGTCGCCGAGGGGGTCCGCGAGGCGGGGGTCGGGGGGTTGGTGCCGGCTCCCCCGCTGTCGTCGCTGCACGCCGCGAGGGCCGGTCCGAGCACCAGCGCACCGGCGAGGGCGAGCGCGGCGCCGCGCCCGCGGCCCGTTCTGATCCTGCTCCCGAGAACCATCTGGCTCACCACCGGGTATCGGTCCGGGCCTGTCCTGCGCCCGGTGCTTTCAGGGTCGGCTTCCAGAAGGCATAGTGCAAGCGATCGCCGGACAGGACCAGACACCTGCACGCGCCCGGGGCCGTGCGACGACGGGGAGCCACGATGCGGACGGTCGGACCACGCTCGGTGCACCCGGCCGCGTGGGCGGGGCTCGCCGCGCTCGCGGCGGGGGCGGTGCTCTGCGCGATCGGCTGGTACGGGGTGTCCGGCGAGCGGTTCGCCGAGCGGCAGCTGCCGTATCTCGCCTCCTGCACGGTGCCGGGCGCGGCCCTGATCGTCGCGGGCGCGGTGCTCCTCACGTACGGGCGCGGCGCGCTCGCCGCGTCGCGGGTGGAGCGGCTGTACGAGCTGCTCGTGGTGACCGGGGCGCCGCCCCGCGCGGAGGCCGGCGCCGGTCCGCTGGCCACCAGTGACGAGCTGCGGACGGTGCCGGACGGCACGCTGTGGCACCGGGCCGACTGCCCGCTGGTGGAGGGCCGGGCCGACGCGGCGCCCGTCGACGCGGCGGGTGCCGTGGAGCGGGGGCTCGCCCCGTGTCCGCTGTGCGAGCCTCCCGCCGGGAGCTGAGGCGTGGCCTCCCTGACGTACGAACTGACGCTCGCCGGCCTGTCGGTGGGCGCGGCCGCGGCGCTGACCGGGGTGGGCCTCGTCGTCACGTACCGGGCGACGGGCGTGCTCAACTTCGCGCACGGGGCCATCGCCATGTTCTGCGCCTACGTGCTGCGGCAGCTCGTGGTGGTGTGGGACTGGCCGCTGTGGGCGGGCGCCGCGCTGGTGCTGCTGGGGGTGGCGCCCGCGCTCGGGCTCGCCCTGGAGCGCGGGGTGTTCCGGCCGCTCGCGGTGTCCGGGAACGATCCGGCACAGACGCTGGTCGCGTCGATCGGCGTGTTCGTGCTGCTCGTGGGTGCGGCGGCGCTGCTGTGGGGCACGGGTGCGCAGGAGGACGCGCCGGTGCTGATCGCGGCCGACCCGTGGGGACAGCTCGCGGTGGTGTGCGCGGTCGCGGTGACGGTGTGGGCGGTGACCCGGCTGACCCGGTTCGGCGGGGAGCTGCGGGCGGTGGTCGACGACCGGCGGCTCGCGGTGCTCGGCGGGGTCGACGCGGACCGGGTGGCGGCGGTGGGCTGGGCGTTCGGCGCGTGCACGGCGGGTCTGACCGGGGTGCTGCTCGCCCCGTACGTGCGGCTCGACCCGTACGGGCTGCCGCTCCTGGTGATGGAGGTCGTGGCCGTCGCGGTGGCGGCGCGGATGCGGTACCTGTCGGTCGCGGTCGGGGTGGCCCTCGCCGTCGGGGTGGCGCAGAGCCAGCTGACGCGGCTGCATCCGGGCGGCTGGGCGCAGCCGCTGCTCCAGGCGGTGGGGGCGAACCTGTTCGTGGTGGCGCTGCTCGTCGCCGCGCTCGTGCTGCCGGCGGTCGGCGGGGCGGGGGCGCTGTCGCGGGCGGCGACGCGGCGGGTGGTGCCGGCGCCGCCGGGGGCGTGGCCGGTGGCCGGGGTGCTGTTCCTGCTGCCGCTCGGGTTCGCCGGGTCGGACCTGCACACGGCGGTCCAGGTGCCGGCGCTCGCGCTGATCCTGCTGTCGCTGGTCGTGGTGACCGGCCGGGCGGGGCAGCTCGCGCTGGGACAGGGGGCGTTCGCGGGGCTCGGGGCACTGTTCGCGGTGCTCCTCTCACTGGGCCGCTTCCCGGGCCTGCCCCAACTACCGGGTCTGGCCGCGCTGCTGCTCGCCGTTCTCCTGGTGGCGCCACTCGGTCTCCTCACCGCGCTGCCGGCGATCGGCCGGCACGGCCTGGCGCTCGCGCTGGCCACGTTCGCGGTCGGGGTCGGGGTGAGCCGCTTCGTGTTCGCGCAGCCGTACGCGGCGTCGGGCCTGGTCCCGCCCCGCCCTGCGGGCCTCGCCGACGACCGCGCGTTCTACGCCCTCGAACTGGTCCTGCTGTGCGGGGCGTTGCTCGTGGTCCGCCAGGTGCGCCGGGGCCGGGCCGGACGGGCGCTGGCCGCGCTGCGGGACGACGAGGCGGGGGCGGCCGCGGCGGGTGTCCCGGTGGCCGCGCTGAAGGTGGCGGCGTTCGTCCTGGCCGCCGCCCTGGCAGCCCTCGGCGGCGCCCTCCTCGCCTTCGGCCTGCACTCCTTCGACCCGGCCTCCTTCGACCCGGTCCGTGGCCTGCTCTGGTTCGCCGCGATCGTCGTCCTCGGCGCGGACGGCCCCCTCTCCGCCCTCCTCGGCGCGGCCCTCCTGGTCGGCCTGGACGCGGGCACCCGCGGCGGCGTGGCAGCGGCGACCATCGGCCTCCTGGCCGTCCTGGTGGGCCGCTTCCCGGAGGGCCCGTACGCGGCGGTGCGCTCCTTGTCGACACGGGCCCGGGGCCGCGGGCGGCTGACCGAGCGGGGTGCGGCGGTACGGGTCCGGCTCGGGCGGGGCGGCGGGGGACCGGGGACGGAACGGGCGGAACCGGGAGCGCGGGGCGGGGGGCCGGGCGGTCTCGGTGCGGGGGCAGGCGGAGCGGAAGTGAGGCCGGGGGCGGGCGGAGCGGACGTGAGGCCGGGGGCGGACGGAGCCGACGCGGAGCCGGGGGCGGACGGGGCCGACGTGAGGTCACCAGCGGGTGGGTCCGACGTGAAGCCCGAGGCGGGCGCAGCCGACGCGAAGCCAGAGACGAGCGGCACCTACTCGGAGCCGAGGGCGGACGGGGCCGACGCGGGACCGGCAGCCAGCTGCGCCGACGCGGGACCAAGGGCGGACGGCGCCGACATGAGGTCACAGGCAGGCGGAGTCAACGCGCAGCCCGAAGCGCGCGCAGCCCACACGAAGCCAGGGGCAAACCGGGCCGACGCGGGACCGGGGGCGGACGGGGCCGACGCAGGACCGGGAGCCAGCGGAACCGACATGAGATCACAGGCGGGCGGAGCCGACGCGGGACCGGCAGCCAGCAGCGCCGACGCGGGACCAAGGGCGGACGGCGCCGACATGAGGTCACAGGCAGGCGGAGCCGACGCGCACCCCGAAGCGGGCGCAGCCCACGCGAAGCCAGAGACCAGCGACGCCTACACGAAACCGAGGGCGGACGGAGCCGACGCGGGGCCGGCAGCCAGCAGCGCCGACGCGGGACCAAGGGCAGACGGCGCCGACATGAGGTCACAGGCAGGCGGAGCCGACGCGCACCCCGAAGCGCGCGCAGCCCAAACGAAGCCAGAGACCAGCGACGCCCACGCGGAGCCGGAGGCGGACGGAGCCGACGCCGGACCGAGGGCGGGCGGCGCCGACGCGCGGCCGGGGGCCAGTGGCACCGACGCGGGACCGAGGGCGGACGGCGCCGACGCCGGGCCGGGAGTGGGCGGAGCCCCTCCCACTCCTCCCCCGGCCCCGAACACCCCCGCCGAATCGCCCGGCAGGGCCCCCGTGTTGGCCTGTGCCGGGGTCGTGGTGCGGTTCGGGGGGCGGGTGGTGCTGGACGGGGTCGGGGTGCGGGTGGAGGCGGGGCGGGTGGCCGCGGTCGTGGGGGACAACGGGGCCGGGAAGAGCACTCTGTTCCACTGCCTGGCGGGGACGCTGCGGCCGGACGCGGGGCAGGTGTGGTTCGGGGGGCGGGACGTGACGCGGACGGCGGCGCACACGCGGACGCGGCTGGGGGTGGCGCGGACGTTCCAGCAGCTCGTCGTGTTCCCGTCGCTCAGCGTCGGGGACAACATCCGGGTCGGCGCCGAGCAGGGCCGCGTCCGTGACCCCGGGGCCACCGCGCGGCTGCTGCGGCTGCTCCGGGTGCCCGACGGGCGGCGTACCGACGACCTGTCCACCGGGATGCTGCGCCGGGTCGAACTGGCCCGCGCGCTCGCCGGACGCCCGCACGTCCTGCTCCTCGACGAACCCACCGCCGGGCTGGACGACGCCGAAGTGGACGAGCTGGCCCGGCTGTTGAAGGCCCTGGCCGCGGACGGCACGGCGCTGCTGATCGTCGAGCACGACCTGGAACTGGTGGCCGCGCTGGCCGACACCGTGCACGTACTGGACGGCGGACGGATCGTCGCGTCCGGTCCGCCCGGCGAGGTGCTCCCCGCGAGGGCCGGCCGATGAGGCGCGGCGTCGAACTGCGGGGCGCCCACGTCCACTACGGCCCGCTGGAGGCCCTGCACGGCGTCACCCTCGCGGCCCCCGCGGGCGCGCTCACCGTGCTCCTCGGCCGCAACGGCTCGGGCCGCACCACCGTGCTGCGCGCGCTCGCCGGCACCGTCGCGCTGTCCGGCGGGGCCGCGCTGTGGGACGGCCGGGACGTCACGGGTCACACCGCGCGCGCCCGCGCGGCGGCGGGGCTGCGCTTCGTCCCCGACCGGCAGGCCGTGCACGCGGGGCTCGGCGTGACGGACAACCTCCGCCTCGCCGCCCCCGACGGCGACCTCTCCCCCGCCCTCGACGCCTACCCGGAGCTGCGCCCGCTGCTCGCCCGCCGCGCCGGCACCCTCTCCGGCGGCGAGCAACGCATGCTGGCCCTGGCCCGCGCCCTGCTCGCCCGCCCCCGCGTCCTCCTCCTCGACGAACCGGCCCAGGGCATGTCGCCCCGGCTGGCGACCCGTACGTACGAGCTGCTGCGCGGCCTCGACGCCTGCGTGGTGCTGGCCGAGCAACGCTTGCCGCGGGCCCTGCGCGGTCCGGCGACCGGGAGCGGGCGCCCGGTGCTCGTGTACGGGCTCGGCCGCGGCACCGTCGTCTTCCGCGGCGAGCCCGGCGACCCGCACCTCCCGGACGCCTGACGCGGGGCTGCCGGAGGGTCAGGGGAGCTTGAGCATCATGCCGACGACCAACCGGTTCGGATCGGCCCCGATCGTCTTGCGGTTGGCCGCGTACAGGGCCTCCCAGCCGCCCCGGACCTTGAAACGGACGGCCACGGCGCCCAGCGTGTCGCCGGGCTGCACGAAATGGGCCCGCCCACTGAGCCCGTACCGCTTCGCGCACACCGGCCAGGCGCCCCAGCCCTGGACACGGACCACGTCCTCGGCGACCTTGATCTGTTCCTCGCGGGTGGCGAGGTCGGCGCGCGGCGCGTACTTCAGGCCGCCGAACGCCTTCCAGGTCGCCTGCCAGAACTGCAGGCCGCCGTAGTACGAGTTCCCGGTGTTGGCGTTCCAGCGGCCGCTGCTCTCGCAGTCGGCGACGCAGTCCCACGGCCACGTGCCCTTGGTGCAGACGCGGGGCGCACTGAACCCGCCGGGCCCCGGGGCGGGCGGCGGGACGGCCGCGGCGTGCGCGAGGTCCAGGGTCAGGCCCAGGGGAAGGAGCGCGCCCAGCAGGGCCGCCGCACAGCGCCGCGCGGCGGGCGTCACGGGGATCAGATGCATCGCGTCACGCTACGCAGCGCCGCGCCGGGCGCGGCCGTGCCGCGCCGCGCCCGGCGCGGCCCCACCCGGTCGGCGGACCTGCGCTTTTGTACGGGATGCGTGACCCAGGCGGCCGGTCACCCGTTGTCCCTTCATCAGCACTCACAGCGAGACCGATCCTGAGGAGCCACCCGTGCCGCGCTTGCTCGACGTCAGTGACGACGTACGCGCCGAGATCGGCGACGAAGAAGCCGACCGGCTGCTCGCCGGGGACAACGCCCCGGGCAGCTACGACTGCACGTCCTGCCGTACCCCGGGCGACACCCAGCAGGAACGGACCAGCACCGTCCTGTTCGTCGGCGACGAGACCGCCGTGCTCGCCTTCGCCCACGCCGCCTGCCTGCCCTCGCAGGTCGTCCAGGTCAACGAGGACCAGTTGCAGGGCGCCGTCCAGTCGCTCGGCTCCCCCGGCGCGGACGCGTCGGCCGAGGCGCCGCCCGCGCAGGCCGTGCTCGGCGTGACCAGCGGCCTGATCCTGATCAACGGCGATCTGCACCCCGCGCTCGTCGTCGAGCCGACCGGCCCGATCTCCCGCCCCGGCGCGCAGTCCGGCGGCGACGACTTCCTGCCGCTCCTGATCGAGCAGGGCTTCATGCCGTTGCCGGAGCTGGCGCAGGCGCCGCGCTCGCTGCCCGGCTGGTCGGTGCTGCTGGCGATGGGCCGGCTGCACGCGGTCCTGCAGCCCGGCACCGGCGGCGCGCCCGGGCAGGTCGCCTGGTGGCAGGCGCACCAGCCGCTCGTGGTGACGGAGGGCTGGCGGGCCGCGGCGAACAAGACGCAGACCGTGCTCGTCTTCGCCGCCCCGGTCGGCTCGATCGGCCGCCAGCCCCGCGAGGATCTGCTGCGCGACGCGCTCGACAAGGCCGCGGCGAACGGGCGCCTGGTCGCCGCCGCGATGCCGCTCGCGGGCACCTGAGCCGCCGGCCGCGCACTCCCCGTAGGACCCGCACGACCCGGCCCCCGCCGAATCCGCCGCTCAACGCCCCTGACGCCCCGCAAAAGCCGAGGCCAAGGGCGCATCCGACGGGGGACCGGGTCGTTTGCACGTATGTGCACCCATACGACCTCACCTCAGCCCCGCGGCGTCAGCCGTACCCGACGCCGATCCCGTCGATGCGGCCCTCGCAGCCCCCGGCGGGCGGCCGCTCGGCCACCCCGATCTACGACGCGCTGTACGCGGAGTACCGCCGCTCCTTCCGGGCCCTGCCGGGCGATCGCAGCGGCGAGGAGGAGCTGGGGTTCACCTCGTTCGGGGCGGGCATGTACGGCTCGCGGCACCACACCCCGCCGCAGCTGTGGCAGACGAGCAGCGGGCGGCACGCCGGTCCGGGAGTCTCGCTCCCGGCCGCCCTGCCGCCCGCTCCGCGCCGCGAGCACCACTGAGGTACCCGGCGCGGCCGTAGCTCTCGCCGTTACTTGTTCTACTTGTTCCTGCCGCGCTTCTCCCGCACCCGCACGGAAATGTGGATCGGCGTCCCCTCGAACCCGAACTCCTCGCGCAGACGCCGCTCCACGAAGCGCCGGTAGCCCGCCTCGATGAAGCCGGAGGCGAACAGCACGAACCGCGGCGGCTTGGTGCCGGCCTGCGTGCCGAACAGGATGCGGGGCTGCTTGCCGCCGCGGACCGGGTGCGGGTGGGCGGCGACCAGCTCGCCGAGGAAGGCGTTCAGGCGGCCGGTGGGGACACGGGTCTCCCAGCCGTCCAGCGCCGTCTCGATCGCCGGGACGAGCTTCTCCATGTGGCGGCCGGTACGCGCCGACACGTTGACCCGCGGGGCCCAGGCGATCTGGGCGAGCTCGGTGTCGATCTCGCGCTCCAGGTAGTAGCGCCGCTCCTCGTCGAGGGTGTCCCACTTGTTGAACGCGACGACGACCGCGCGGCCGGCCTCGACCGCCATCGTCACGATCCGCTGGTCCTGGATGGAGATGGACTCGGAGGCGTCGATCAGGATGACCGCGACCTCCGCCTTCTCGACGGCCGCGGCGGTACGCAGCGAGGCGTAGTAGTCGGCGCCCTGCTGGAGGTGGACGCGCTTGCGGATGCCCGCCGTGTCGACGAACTTCCACACGACACCGCCGAGCTCGATCAGCTCGTCGACCGGGTCGCGGGTGGTGCCCGCCAGCTCGTTGACGACGACGCGCTCCTCGTTGGCGACCTTGTTCAGGAGCGAGGACTTGCCGACGTTCGGGCGGCCGATCAGGGCGATGCGGCGCGGGCCGCCGACGCCGGTGGCGCCGAAGGTCTGCTGCGGCGCCTCGGGCAGCGCCTCCAGGACGGCGTCGAGCATGTCGCCGGTGCCGCGGCCGTGCAGCGAGGAGACGGGGTGCGGCTCGCCGATGCCGAGGGCCCACAGGGCGGTGGCGTCGGCCTCGCCGCTGGGGCCGTCGACCTTGTTGGCGCACAGCACGACGGGCTTCTTGGCCTTGCGCAGCAGGCGGACGACGGCCTCGTCGGTGTCGGTGACGCCGACCTTGGAGTCGACGACGAAGACGACGGCGTCGGCGGTCTCGATGGCGTACTCGGCCTGGGCGGCCACGGACGCGTCGATGCCGAGGACGTCCTGCTCCCAGCCGCCGGTGTCGACGACCTTGAAGCGGCGGCCCGCCCACTCGGCCTCGTACGTGACGCGGTCGCGGGTGACGCCCGGCTTGTCCTCGACGACGGCCTCGCGGCGGCCGATGATGCGGTTCACCAGGGTCGACTTGCCGACATTGGGGCGGCCGACGACGGCGAGGACGGGCAGCGGGCCGTGGCCCGCCTCCTCGATCGCGCCCTCGACGTCCTCGACGTCGAAGCCCTCCTCGGCCGCGAGCTCCATGAACTGGGCGTACTCAGCGTCGCCGAGCGCGCCGTGATCGTGCTCCGCGCCGCCCTCGGGCTGGATCTGGTCGTTCATGAAGTCCGTACCTCGTCGTTCATCGTGGTGATCGGTGCCCGCGCCCGTTCGGGGCGCGCGCACTACTGAAAGTCTCGCTCAGCGCCCGGTCAGGCGCCTGGCATTCTCCAGGTGGGCGGTGAGCCGGTCCTGGATGCGCACGGTCGCCTCGTCCAGCGCCTTGCGCGTGCGGCGGCCGCTGCCGTCGCCCGCCTCGAAGGGGTCGCCGAAAACGACGTCGACCCGGCTGCGCAGCGGAGGCAGCCCCTTTATCAACCGTCCGGGCCGGTCGGTGCTTCCCAGCACCGCGACCGGGACGATCGGAGCGCCGGAGCGCACCGCGAAGTACGCGAGCCCGGCCCGCAGCGAGGCGAAGTCGCCCTCGCCCCGGGTGCCCTCGGGGAAGATCCCGAGGACGCCGTCGTTCCGCAGGACGTCGAGGGCGCGGGTGACGGCGGTGCGGTCCGTGCCGGTCCGGTCCACCTTCACCTGGCCGATGCCGTCGAGGAAGCGGCCGAGCGGTCCGACGAACGCCTCCTGCTTGATCAGGAAGTGCGCCGGGCGCGGGGCCACGCCCATGACCATGGGCCCGTCGATGTTGTGCGCGTGGTTCACGGCGAGGATCACCGGGCCGCTCGCGGGGACCCGCCAGGACCCCAGCACGCGCGGCTTCCACAGCCCGTACATCAAGCCGACGCCGATGCGCCGTCCGACCTCGGCGCCGCGCTCGGAGGGAGCGTCGCTCACCGGGAGGCCCGCTTCTCCTCGACCAGCGTGACGACGCACTCGATGACCTGCTGCAGCGTGAGGTCGGTGGTGTCGACCTCGACGGCGTCGCCGGCCTTGGCCAGCGGAGACGTCTTGCGGCTGGAGTCGGCCTTGTCGCGCGCCACGAGGGCCTCCTGCGTCGCCTTCACGTCGGAGCCCTTGACCTCGCCGGAGCGGCGGGCGGCGCGGGCCTCGGGCGAGGCGGTCAGGAAGATCTTGAGGTCGGCGTCGGGCAGCACCGTCGTACCGATGTCCCGGCCCTCGACGACGATGCCCTGCTCGGCCGAGGCGGCGATGGAGCGCTGCAGCTCGGTGATCCGGGCCCGCACCTCGGGGACGGCGCTGACGGCGCTGACCTGGGAGGTGACCTCGGTCGTACGGATGGGGCCCGCCACGTCGGTGCCGTCCACCGTGATGGTGGGGCCGGACGGGTCGGTGCCGGAGACGATGTCGGCCTTGCCCGCCACCGCGGCGACGGCGGACGGGTCGCTCAGGTCGATGCCGTTGTTCACCATCCACCAGGTGATCGCCCGGTACTGGGCGCCGGTGTCCAGGTAGCTCAGCCCGAGCTGCGCGGCGACGGCCTTCGAGGTGCTCGACTTGCCCGTGCCGGAGGGTCCGTCGATGGCGACGATCACGGCTGCCGGGGTTTCCATGGGTGACGGACACCTTTCTCAGTGCACGGGGGCATGCGGACGAGGCGCGGACACGCCCCGCACAAGGTTACTGGCTCTGAGAAGCGACTCTTACGGGCACCTCGTACCGCCGCCTCTCACTGGCGCATGGCCCAGCCCCGCTCGCGCAGCGCGGCGGCGAGCTTGGGCGCGGCCGCGGGCTGCACCATGAGCTGGATGAAACCGGCCTGCTGCCCGGTCGCGTGCTCGATCCGTACGTCCTCGATGTTGATCCCGACGGCGCCGGCGTCCGCGAAGATGCGAGCGAGCTCACCCGGCTGGTCGGAGATGAGGACGGCGACGGCCTCGTACGTGGCGGGGGCGGCGCCGTGCTTGCCGGGGACCCGGGCCTGGCCCGCGTTCCCCTTGCGCAGCATCGTCTCGACGCCCTCGACGCCCTCGCGGCGCTTGTCGTCATCGGAGGACTGCAGCGCGCGCAGCGCCCGTACCGTCTCGTCGAGGTCGGCGGAGAGGTCGGTGAGCAGGTCGGCGACGGGGCCCGGGTTGGCGGAGAGGATGTCGATCCACATGCGCGGGTCGGAGGCGGCGATCCGGGTGACGTCGCGGATGCCCTGGCCGCAGAGGCGGACGGCGGCCTCCTCCGCGTTCTCCAGGCGGGCCGCGACCATGCCGGAGACGAGGTGCGGCATGTGCGAGACGAGGGCGACGGCCCGGTCGTGGGCGTCGGCGTCCATGACGACGGGCACGGCCCGGCACAGGGCGACCAGTTCCAGGGCGAGGTTGAGGACCTCGGTGTCGGTGTCCCGGGTCGGGGTGAGCACCCAGGGCCGGCCCTCGAAGAGGTCGGCGGTCGCGGCGAGCGGGCCGCTGCGCTCGCGGCCGCTCATGGGGTGCGTGCCGATGTAGGCGGTGAGGTCGAGGCCGAGCGCCTCCAGCTCGCGGCGCGGGCCGCCCTTGACGCTGGCGACGTCGAGGTAGCCGCGGGCGACGCCGCGGCGCATGGCGTCGGCGAGCTGCTGCGCCACGTGCGCAGGCGGTACGGCGACGAGGCACAGGTCGACGACGCCTTCGGGGGCCTCGGCGCTGCCGGCGCCGAGCGCGGCGGCGGTGCGGGCCTGGTCCGGGTCGTGGTCCTCGAGGTGCACGGCGACGCCGCGTGAGGCGAGCGCCAGGGCGGCGGAGGTGCCGATGAGGCCGGTGCCGATGACGAGTGCGGTTCTCACTGGGCGATGTCCTTGCGCAGGGCGGCCGCGGCGCCGAGGTAGACGTGCGCGACCTCGGACTTGGGCAGCTCGGTGTCGACGTGCGCGAGGAGGCGGACGACGCGCGGCATGGCGCCGGCGATGTCGAGCTCCTGGGCGCAGATCAGCGGGACGTCCACGATGCCCAGGCCGCGGGCGGCGGCCGCGGGGAAGGCGGAGTGCAGGTCGGGGGTGGCGGTGAACCAGATGGAGATCAGGTCGTCGCCGGTCAGCCCGTTCCGCTCCAGGACGGCGGTGAGCAGCTCGCCGACCTGCTCCTCCATGTGCCCGGCGTCGTCCCGTTCGAGTTGGACCGCGCCCCGGACCGCTCGTACCGCCACCGTGTCACTCCTTGATCCCGCGTACGTTCTGCCATCGCCCAGCGTAATCGCGCCGGTGCGACACGACGCGCGGCGCCCGTCTGTCGAGACGGGCGCCGCGCGTCGTGGGGCGTGCGTACGGGGATCAGAGGCGCTGTTCCTTGACGAGGTCCTCCAGGGAGGCCCCGGAGGGCACCTGGCCGTCGGGGGTGAGCCGGTCGACGGCCTGCGGGAGCTGTCGGGCCACCTGCTGGGCGGCCTCCTCGCGGCTGACGCCCGCTTCGGCGGCGACCTTGTCGAGGGTCTCGTCGGGGACGGCCTGCTTGACCTGCTCGGGGCTGAGCGGCTGGTTGTCGCCGGTGCCGATCCAGGAGTCGAGCTGCCCCTGGTCGCCGAGGCCGGACTTCGTGATCATGTCCATCAGGCCGCCCAGCGGGTTGGAGCCGGCCGAGCCGCCTCCGGTCCTGCCCGCGAGCACGCTCTGCAGCAGCGAGCCGAGGACGTTGGCCCCCGCCCCGCCTCCGCCGCCCGCCGCGCCCTGGCCGCCTCCGCCGAGGAGACCGCCGAGCAGACCGCCCAGATCCATTCCAGCCATGACCTTGTGCCTTTCGGAGTGCCGCAGACGACCACCTCAATGTCACCCGGGCCGCCCCCTGCCGCCACTCGGTGCGACCGGCGCTCGTAGGCTCCGGGCATGGAACCGGAGCAGCTGGTGCGCGATCACACGGTGTACGCGTGCGTGATGGGTTCGCGGGCCTTCGGTCTGGCCACGGAGGGCAGCGACACGGACCTGCGGGGTGTGTTCCTGGCGCCGACGCCGCTGTTCTGGCGCTTCGAGAAGCCGCCGACGCATGTGGACGGGCCGGCCGAGGAGCAGTTCTCCTGGGAGCTGGAGCGGTTCTGCTCGCTGGCGCTGCGCGCGAACCCGAACGTGCTGGAGTGTCTGCACTCGCCGCTCGTGGAGCGGATCAACGACACAGGGCGTGAGCTGCTCGGCCTGCGCGACGCGTTCCTGTCGCGGCAGGCGCACGACACGTTCGCCCGGTACGCGCTCGGTCAGCGCAGGAAGCTGGAGGCGGACGTGCGCACGCACGGCGCCCCGCGCTGGAAGCACGCCATGCACCTGCTGCGGCTGCTGGCCTCGTGCCGCGATCTGCTGCGCACCGGGGAGCTGGTGATCGACGTGAGCGGGCAGCGCGAGGAGCTGCTCGCGGTCAAGCGCGGCGAGGTGCCGTGGGCGGAGGTCGAGCGCAGGATGACCGCGCTCGCGGCGCAGGCGGAGGAGGCCGCGGCGCGCACCCCGCTGCCGCCGGAGCCGGACCGGGCCCGGGTCGAGGCGTTCCTCGTCCGGACCCGGCGGGCGTCAGCGCTGGAGTCCCTCTAGCCGTACCCGGGTGATCAGGTCGTCCAGGGCGTCGTACGCGCTCGGCTCGTCCGGCAGGGTGCTCGCTGCCTGCGCGGCATCGAGTTCCAAGTGCAGCGCCTCGATGTCGGCGGCGGCCCGCTCGGACGGCAGGTCGGTGCCACCGTGCTCGGCGGCGGCCTTCGCCTCGATCAGCTCGGGCAGATAGCCGGGGGCGTCCACGGCCTCGAGCAGGGTGGGCAGATGGGCCTCGACGCGGCCGGTGCGCATGAGGTGGATGCCGGTGAGCAGGACGCGGAAGGTGTAGAGCAGCGGCTTGAGTTCGCGCGTCTTCTCGTGGAGCCGCCACTGGGTGCCGGCGAAGCCGCGGTAGTGGTGGGCGTGGTGCCGGGTGAGGGCGCCGGGGGCGAGCGCGACGAGTTCGGCGTGCGCGGGGCCGGTGTGCACGACGAGCGGCGAGAGCAGCTGCTCCAGCACGTAGCCGTTGCGGCGCAGCATGAGGCGGACGAACTTGCGCAGGTCGTGGGTGACGAGGTCCATCTCGATCCCGTCCTTGTCCCACATGCGCGAGCGCGTCTCGTCCGGTTCGCGCAGTCCTACGAGCGCCTGCGGCGGCAGCAGGTGGACGCCGCGCAGGTCGACGTCGGAGTCGCGGGACGGGAAGCCGTACAGGTGGGCGCCGGAGACGGTCGCGAAGAGCAGCGGGTCCGTCTGGTCGGCGACGATCGCGGTGAGGTCGGCGCCCTCGGGCAGTCCGGCGTCGGCGAGGACGGTCACAGGGTGCCCCCGTCCCAGGCGGCGCCGATCGCGAGGAGTTCGTCGCGGTGCTCGACCCGCTCGACCCAGTCCGCGGGCCAGGCGTCGGCGCCGAGGTGGGCGCCCGCGAAGGCGCCGGTGAGGGCCGCGATCGAGTCGGAGTCGCCGGAGGTGCAGGCGGCGCGGCGCAGGGCGAGGACGGGCTCGTCGACGAAGAGCAGGAAGCAGAACAGGCCGGTGGCGAGGGCCTCTTCGGCGATCCAGCCGGCGCCGGTGGCGAGGCAGGGGTCGACCTCGGGGTTGGCGTCGCGCAGGGCGGCCTCAAGCTTTTCGAGCACGGCGAGGCACTCGTCCCAGCCGCGGGTGACGAAGTGCTCGGGGTCCGGGTCCTGGGAGCCGCGCCACAGGTCGCCGAGCCAGTCCTCGCGGTAGACGGTGCGGCTGCGCAGGGCGTGGGAGCGCAGCTGTCCGACGAGGCCGGTGGGGTCGACGCCCTCGGCGAGGAGCTGGACGGCCCGTGCGGTGAGTTCGCTCGCGGCGAGGGCGGTGGGGTGGCCATGGGTGAGGGCGGACTGCAGCTGGGCGGCGCCGGAGCGCTGTGCGTCGCTGAGGCCGGGGACGAGGCCGAGCGGGGTGACCCGCATGTTGGCCCCGCAGCCCTTGGAGTGGATCTGGGTGGCCTGGTGCCAGTGGCGGTCGCTGTCCAGGAGGCGGCAGGCGGTGAGGCAGGTGTTGCCGGGGGCGCGGTTGTTGTCGGGCGAGTGGTACCAGTCGACGAACTCCTCGCGCAGCGGCCGCTCGAACCGCTTCGGGCCGAGGGTGCCGCGCCCCATGCCGGTGCGCAGGGCGCGGGCGACGGCGAGCGCCATCTGCGTGTCGTCGGTGATGTGGGCCCGCGGCCGGGGCAGGTCCATGTCCCGCCAGGGGCCGAGCTTGGCGAGGATCGAGGGGACGTCGTTGAACTCGGTCGGGAAGCCGAGCGCGTCCCCGAGGGCGAGGCCGAGGAGGGACCCGGTGGCGGGGTTCTTGGTCGGGGTGGTCATCGGCGGGTTCCCTCCGTGGGAGCGGGCTCGGGTGCGGGGCGCAGCAGCGGCGGGTGGAGCGAGTCGGCGCCGCCCCCTCGGTAGAGCGCGGCGGGTTTGCCGCGGCCGCCGGTGAGCCGGGAGGCGCCGGGGATCTGCGCGACGAAGCCGGGCGTCGCGAGGACCTTGCGCCGGAAGTTCGCGGGGTCGAGCTCGGTGCCCCAGACGACCTCGTAGACGTGGCGCAGCTCGCCGAGGGTGAACTCGGGCGGGCAGAACGCGGTGGCGAGGCAGGTGTACTCGAGCTTGCCGCCGATCCGCTCGTGGGCGTCGGCGAGGATCCGGTCGTGGTCGAAGGCGAGGGGCCCGTGGGCTCCGGTGTCCTGGCCGCCGTACGGGATCCAGGCGGCGCGGGCCGCGTCGCCGCCGCCGTGCGCCTGCGGGGCGTCGGGGACGAGCGCGGCGAAGGCGACGGAGACGACCCGCATCCTCGGGTCGCGCCGCGGGTCGCTGTAGGTGCGCAGCTGCTCCAGGTGCAGGCCCGCCACGTCGTCGAGCCCGGTCTCCTCGGCGAGCTCGCGCCGGGCCGCGGCCTCGGCGGACTCGTCGGGTCGCAGGAAGCCGCCGGGCAGGGCCCAGCGTCCGGCGTAGGGCTCCTGGCCCCGCTCGACGAGCAGGATGTGCAGGGTGCCGGAGCGGATGGTGAAGACGGCCAGATCGACGGTGACGGCGAAGGGCTCGTAGGCGTGCTTGTCGTAGGCCGGTGCGCTGGGTGCGACCGGTGTGTCGGTGCCGGGCATGCGGCGACCCCCTCCCGTTATTGGTCTACTTGACCTTAAAGGGAGAGGGTCGTCGCTCACAAGCCCTGCGGCGGACCTACCACCGACTTACCGCCGACTTACCGGGGTCTGCCCGGGACCTGTCTGCGGCCTAGAGGTCGACTTCCTGCATCAGCATGCCGACCTCGGTGTTCGACAGGCGGCGCAGCCAGCCGGACTTCTGGTCGCCGAGGGTGATCGGCCCGAAGGCCACCCGCACCAGCTTGTCGACCGGGAACCCGGCCTCGGCCAGCATGCGGCGCACGATGTGCTTGCGGCCCTCGTGCAGGGTCACCTCGACCAGGTAGTTCTTGCCGGTCTGCTCGACGACGCGGAAGTGGTCCGCCTTCGCGTACCCGTCCTCCAGCTGGATGCCGTCCTTGAGCTGCTTGCCCAGGTCGCGCGGGATCGGGCCGACGATGTGCGCGAGGTAGACCTTCTTCACGCCGTACTTCGGGTGGGTCAGCCGGTGCGCCAGCTCGCCGTGGTTGGTGAGCAGGATGACACCCTCGGTCTCGGTGTCGAGCCGCCCGACGTGGAACAGCCGCGTCTCGCGGTTGTTCGTGTAGTCCCCGAGGCACTGCCGGCCCTCGTTGTCCTCCATCGTGGAGACGACACCGGCCGGCTTGTTGAGCGCGAAGAACTGGTACGACTGCGTGGCGACGGTCAGACCGTCGACCTTGATCTCGTCCTTCTCGGTGTCGACGCGCATGCCCTGCTCGAGCACGATCTCGCCGTTGACCTCGACACGGGCCTGCTCGACGAGCTCCTCACAGGAACGCCGCGAGCCGTAGCCGGCCCGGGCGAGCACCTTCTGCAGCCGCTCGCCCTCCTGCTCGGCGCCGGGGAAGGTCTTGGGGAGGTTCACCTTCGGCTTGCCCGCGTAGCGCTCGCGGTTGCGCTCCTCGGCCCGCGCCTCGTACTCGCGCGAGGTCGCCGGGACCCAGCGCCCACGGCCCGTGGAGGACTGCTGGCCGCGCTTGGGGCCGCCCTTGGCGCCACCGCGCGCGGACGCGCCGCGGCCCGTCTTCGGGCCGTCCTGCGTGCCACCGGGGCCTACGTCGTAACGCCGCTCCTCGGGACGCGGCTTCTTCGGACGGCCGCTGCCGCCGCCGCCCTGCTTGTCATCGCGGTTGCTCCCGGCGCCACGGTAGTCACCGCGGCCACCGCTGCTCCCGCCGCGGCCGCCGCTGTTGCCACCACGGCTCCCGCCGTTGTTTCCGCTGCTGTTCCTGCCGCTGCTGCTTCGCATCAAGTTTCCGTCTAGTCGTCTGCGTGCTCGTACCCCGGCGCATCGGGTGCGTCCGGGTCGAACGACGGGACCCCTTCCAGCGTGTCCGCCTCGATCGCGTCCGCCTCGGGGAGGAAGGGCGCGAGCTCCGGGAGCTCGTCCAGGCCGCGCAGGCCCATCCGCTCCAGAAAGTAGTTCGTCGTCCTGTACAGGATCGCACCTGTTTCGGGTTCCGCGCCCGCCTCCTCCACGAGACCGCGCTGGAGCAGGGTCCGCATGACCCCGTCACAGTTCACCCCGCGCACCGCGGAGACCCGCGAACGGCTCACCGGCTGGCGGTACGCGACGACCGCGAGCGTCTCCAGAGCGGCCTGGGTCAGCCGCGCGACCTGCCCGTCGAGCACGAATCCCTCGACGGCGGCCGCGTACTCCGGCCGGGTGTAGAAGCGCCAGCCGCCCGCCACGGGGCGCAGCTCGAAGCCGCGGCCCTGGACGGTGTACTCGTCGGCCAGGGCGCGCAGGGCGTCCGCGACGGCCCGCTCGGGCCGCTGCAGGATCTTCGCGAGGTGCTTCTCGGTGGCGGGCTCGTCGACGACCATGAGGACGGCCTCCAGGGCGGGCTTGAGGTCGAGCCCCGCCACGCCGTCGTCCGGTACGGCACTCATACGGCCTCCTCCTGCTGCTCTCTCCCCGGTTCCTCCGGACTTTCCGACGCCCGGTCGAACTCGTCCGTCACGACGGGCTGCGCCTCGCCCTCGCCGCCGGTCCAGCGCACCAGGAGCTCGCCGAGGGCGGCCTCCTGGTCCAGGGCGACGGCCTTCTCCCGGTACAGCTCGAGCAGGGCGAGGAAGCGGGCCACGACCGTGAGCGTGTCGTCGGTGTCGGCCACGAGGTCCTGGAAGCTGGCCTCGCCGAGCTCGCGCAGCCGCGCCACCACGACCCCGGCCTGTTCCTGCACGCTGACCAGCGGGGCGTGGATGTGGTCCACGTAGACCTGCGGCTTGGGCCTGGGCTGCATCGCCTTCACGGCGAGCTTCGCGAAGCCCTCGGGGCCGATGCTGATCACGACGTCGGGCAGCAGTTCGGCGTGGTGCGGCTCGAGGCCGACGGTGCGCGGGTGGCGCCGCGCCTCGTCCTCGAACCGGGCGCTGAAGATGTCGGCGATCCGCTTGTACGCGCGGTACTGGAGCAGCCGGGCGAACAGCAGGTCCCGCGCCTCCAGCAGCGCGAGATCTCCCTCGTCCTCGACCTCGGCGGCGGGCAGCAGCCGCGCCGCCTTCAGGTCCAGCAGGGTGGCGGCGACGACCAGGAACTCGGTCGTCTGGTCCAGGTCCCAGTCCGGCCCCAAGGCCCGGAGGTGCGCCATGAACTCGTCGGTCACCTTGGACAGCGCGACCTCGGTGACATCGAGCTTGTGCTTGGCGATCAGCTGCAGCAGCAGATCGAAGGGGCCCTCGAAGTTCGCCAGCCGGACCGTGAACTTCCCGTCGTCGGCGCCGGGCTCCGGCTCCGACACGGGCTCCGGTTCCGGCGCCGGCTCGGATTCCGGCGCGGGCCGCGGCTCCGGCCCGGGCTCCTCGGCCACCGGCTCGGGCTCCGGCTCTCGCGGTGGAGCCGCCGCCGCGCCGCGGCCCAGCACGCGTCGGGGCGGGCGCTCGGGCGGGGCGGGGCTCGGATCGTTCTCAGGCATCAAGGCCGGAGGCTACCGCTACCGCCCGCGCAGCCGGCGTACGAGAATGCTCGCGTCCCCGCGGGACTCCAGGTCGGCCAGGACGACGGCGACGGCCTCGCGCACGATGCGGCCGCGGTCGACGGCGAGCCCGTGCTCGCCGCGCAGCACCAGGCGCGCATGCTCGAGGTCCATCAGCTCCTCGGCGGAGACGTAGACGGTGATCTTCTCGTCGTGCCGCTCGCGGCCGCTGGGCCGGCGATTGGCGGCCCGGGCGCGGCGCCGGGCCCCGGCGGTCCCGCCGCGGCCACTGCCAGAACCTTCCTGCGCGCTCCCCGACGGACGCCGGTCGGGCTTGTCCCCGCCCTCGCCCGCCCCGCCGCGGCTGCGCGAGCCGGAGTCGGACTCCGCCTCGGCGGCGGCGTGCTCGGCGCCCTCGGACGAAGGGTCCGCCCCGCCCTCCTTGGCCGCCGGGGCCACGGAGGCCGCACCGGCCGCCTCGTCGCTCTCGCCCGCCGGACTCGGCACCCGGGGTTCACCGTTCGCGTTCGCGCCGCGTCTCGGCGACGACGCCTGCAGTGCCATGCCCCCGGTCGTACGGAACAGTTCGTCGGCCCCCGGCAGACTCACTCGGCGTGACACCGGGCGAGCACCTCCCTGGCGAGCTGACGGTAGGCGGCGGCACCGACCGAGTTCGAGGCGTACGTGGTGATGGGCTCGCCGGCGACCGTGGTCTCCGGGAAGCGCACCGTGCGGCCGATGACCGTGTGGTAGACGTGATCGTCGAACGCCTCGACCACGCGCGCGAGGACCTCACGGCTGTGCACGGTCCGCGAGTCGTACATCGTGGCGAGGATGCCGTCGAGCTCCAGGTCGGGGTTGAGCCGCTCCTGGACCTTCTCGATCGTCTCGGTCAGCAGGGCCACACCGCGCAGCGCGAAGAACTCGCACTCCAGCGGCACGATCACCTTGTGAGCCGCCGTCAGGGCGTTCACGGTGAGCAGGCCGAGCGAGGGCTGACAGTCGATCACGATGTAGTCGTAGTCGGACATCAGCGGCTTCAGGGCGCGCTGCAGCGTGGACTCGCGCGCGACCTCGCTCACGAGCTGGACCTCGGCGGCCGACAGGTCGATGTTGCTCGGCAGCAGGTCCATGTTCGGGACCGCGGTCTTCAGGAGGACCTCGTCGGCCGACATGCCCCGCTCCATGAGCAGGTTGTAGACGGTGAGGTCGAGCTCCATCGGGTTGACGCCGAGGCCGACCGACAGGGCACCCTGCGGGTCGAAGTCGACGAGCAGCACCCGGCGTCCGTACTCGGCGAGCGCGGCACCCAGGTTGATGGTCGACGTGGTCTTGCCGACGCCGCCCTTCTGGTTGCACATCGCGATGATCTTCGCCGGGCCGTGGTCGGTCAGCGGTCCTGGGATCGGGAAGTACGGGAGCGGGCGCCCGGTCGGGCCGACGCGCTCGCGGCGCTGACGGGCAGCGTCCGGGGCGAGCGTGGCCGCGTACTCGGGATCGGGCTCGTACTCGGCGTCGGGGTCGTAGAAGTGCCCCTCGGGCAGTTCGTCGTAGTCGGCGAAGTGGCTTTGTGTGTCGCCGCTTCGGTCGCCGGCCATGGCGTTCACGTGATGGCCATCCATGCTCTGGTGTGCTGTCTGCGTCGGCGTCTGCGGGGGGCTGCTCCGGTAGCCGCTCTGGTGGGCCGCGAAGGTGCGTACAGCGACGGAGCCGACAGCCTGAAGCCCCGCGGGTCCCTGCCCGCCCGGCCGGCCACCTCCGGGAGTAAATGTCGACTCATTCACAAGTCGTCTTACCTCCTTGGACGTGACCAGGAACATTTATCGATAGGTCAGCGTGGCACCATGCCGACGGTTGGCGACTCTATGGCGTGTCACCGCTCCGCAGCAACACAATCCACCGGACCCGGCACGATGTGTCGGTAATGGAACACCCTCATGTCAAGGGCGTACGGGGGTTCTTCGCCACGTTTCGCGAGGGAGCGAATCGGTTAAAGGGTTACCTTCAAGGCGAGTTGACCATGTCCTGACCCATGCACGTACGGCCGGACCTCTGACGAGGTCCGGCCGTAGGCGTGAGATTGACGACTTCGGTTGACGTCAGCCGAGGAGCGTCTCGAGCTCGAGGTGCTCGAGACCGTGCGCCTCGGCGACCTCCTTGTAAACCACCTTGCCGTCATGGGTGTTGAGACCCAGGGCGAGCGCGGCGTCGCGGCGCAGGGCCTCGACCCAGCCGTTGTTCGCCAGCGACACGATGTAGGGCAGCGTGGCGTTGGTCAGCGCGTACGTCGACGTGTTGGGCACGGCGCCCGGCATGTTGGCGACGCAGTAGAAGACCGAGTTGTGGACCATGAAGGTCGGCTCGGCGTGCGTGGTCGGGTGCGAGTCCTCGAAGCAGCCGCCCTGGTCGATCGCGATGTCGACAAGGACACTTCCGGGCTTCATCTTGGCGACGAGCTCGTTGGTGACCAGCTTCGGGGCCTTGGCGCCCGGGATGAGGACGGCGCCGATGACGAGGTCGGCCTCGATGACGGCCTTCTCCAGCTCGTAGGCGTTGGAGACGATCGTCTGCACCTTGGTGCCGAAGATCTTGTCGGCCTCGCGGAGCTTGTTGATGTCCTTGTCGAGCAGGGTCACGTGGAAGCCCATGCCTACGGCGATCTGCGTCGCGTTCCAGCCGGAGACGCCGCCGCCGATGACGACGGCCTTGCCGGCGTGGGTGCCGGGGACGCCGCCGGGGAGCACGCCGCGGCCGCCGACCGAGCGCATCAGGTGGTAGGCGCCGACCTGCGGGGCCAGGCGGCCCGCGACCTCGGACATCGGGGCGAGCAGCGGGAGCGCGCGGTTCGCGGTCTCGACCGTCTCGTAGGCGATGGCGGTGGTGCCGGACTCGAGGAGCGCGTCCGTGCACTCCTTGGAGGCGGCCAGGTGCAGGTAGGTGAAGAGCGTCTGGTCCTTGCGGAGGCGGTGGTACTCCTCCGCGATCGGCTCCTTGACCTTCAGGAGCAGGTCGGCGGTGGCCCAGACCTCGTCGGCGGTGCCGAGGATCCGCGCACCGGCCGAGACGTACTCGTCGTCCGTGATCGAGGAGCCGACACCGGCGTTCTGCTCGATGAAGACCTGGTGGCCGTGGCGCACGAGCTCATGCACGCCGGCGGGGGTGATGGCCACCCGGAACTCGTTGTTCTTGACCTCGCGGGGGATGCCGACCTTCATCGTCGATCACGGTCCTTGGCTCAGGGGATTTCTCGGGCAATGCACTACATACCAGTGTGCCGGGGGACACACCAGGAGAGACCGCGGAATCACCGCAGCGGAGCCAGTCTAATGAAGGTTTTCTTGCTGTCTAGCCTTTCGTTACATCAATCTTCAGAGGATGCACTACGGATTTCGTAGGTGTTCGCGGCCTGTTCCGAAGGTTTTACCTCCAGGGTGAGCTCCTCCCCCAGCATGCGCTCGGCCGCGCCCCGGTGCAGCTTGGCCGCCGCGGGGTCGCCCAGTCGTTCGAGGGTGTCGGCCAGCCGCAGCTGGAGCGCCGCCTGCAGCCGGACGTCCTTGGCCTGACGTGCCCATTCGACCGCCTCCTGGCAGGTGCGCAGCGACTCCTCGGGCCGCCCCGCGTACTCCTGCACCCGTGCCAGCTCACTCAACGCCCGTGCCTGCGCGGGCACATCGCCCTCCTTGCGGTACCCGGCCACCGCCGAGCGCCAGCTGCGCAGCGCCTCCCCGTACCGGCCCGCGTACGTGTGCACGGCGGCGATCCGGCCGTGCAGGCGCGCGGCGTCGGCCCGCTCCCCGCGCGCGAGCCGCTGCGCGAGGGCCCGCCCGTACCAGTCGGCGGCCCGCTGCCAGTCCCCCAGCTCCTGGTGCGCGCCTCCTACGGATTCCATCGCGCGGCCGGTCGCGTACGGGTCCCGGGCCTCGCGTCCGGCGTCCAGCGCGGCCCGGTAGCGGGCGAGGGCGTCCCGGGTCCGGCCGGTCTGCGCGTCCACGTCGGCCAGGTTCAGCAGCGCCGCGGCCTTCTCGCGGGGCAGATCGCGGCGCTCGGCGACGTCGAGCACCATCCGGTGGATCCCGTACAGCTCGGGGGCCGCCGCCTCGGTGCCGCGGTGGGCGACCAGGGCCCGGGACAGCGCCGACATCAGCCGCCGGGCCAGGGTGTCGAGCTCGCCGTCGGCGACGGCCAGGCGGGCCGCGGCGAGCAGCGCGGGCTGCCGGACGCGCAGCCACTCGGCGGCGGCCCCGGGGTCCGCGAACCGCAGGGCGCTGGGCAGCCCGGCGAGTTTCTTGCGGGCCGGGGACCCGTCCGGCTCGGTGACGGCGCGGCAGGAGGTGAGCAGCCGTACGGTGCGCTCCAGCATGCGGGCGCGGGCCAGCTGCACCTCGCCGGGCCGGTCCTGAGTCTCGGTGAGCCCGCGCAGCAGCGGCACCAGGCAGCCCGGCACCTCGTACTGGGGCAGCTCGGAGAGCACGGCACGGACCAGGCCCAGGGTCACGAAGTCGTCGAGGGTGGTCTGCGCGGCGGAAACGGAGCAGCCGGCCAGCGCGGACGCGGTGTGCGGGTCCACGTAGCCGTCGGGGGCGAGCGACAGATAGCGCAGTATGCGGGCGGCAGGCCCGGGCAGTGTGGCGTAGGTGTGCCGGAACACCCGGGCGAGCGCGGTGCCCTCGCCGTCCTGGGCGTGCAGCTGCTTGGCCAGGTCGGCCACCGACTCCTTGGGCCGTGCGGCGAGCCAACCGCCGGCGAGTTCCAGCGCGGCCGGCTCGGCCCCGCACAGTTCGACCAGGGACTCGGCCGAGCGCGGGTCGCAGGTGATGCGGACGGAGCCGGTGTGGCGGGTGAGCAGTTCGAGCGCGGACTTGGTGTCGAGGCCGCCGAGGGTGCAGGGCCGTACGTCGGGGATGCCGGTGAGGGGGCCCTCGGCGACGGCGACGACCAGGCAGTCCGGGGTGTCGGGCAGCAGTTGGTCGACCTGTTCGGCGTCCTGCGCGTCGTCGAGGAACAGGACGACGCGGCGCAGGGCGAGCCCCTCGCGCAGCCGCTCCGTGAGGTCGTCGGCGGACTCGCCGGGCGGCGCGGGCAGTGCGAGGGCGTCGAGCAGCTCACGGGCCACGCGTTCGGTCGGGACGGGGGTGCCGTCGGCGCCGCTGAGCCGGACCCGCAGCGCCCCGTCCGGGTACCGCTCGGCGACCTCGCGCAGCAGTTCCCCGGCCAGTGCGGTGCGGCCGGTGCCGGGGCGGCCCGCGATGAGCAGGACGCGGGCGCGGGGGGCCTTCCGGCCGGACAGGGTGTCGAGTCCGGCCCGCTCGATGTCGGACCTGAGTTCGGCCAACTCCCGGCGGCGGCCCAGGAACTGACGGTTCACCGTGGGGCGGGGCCGGGGTTTGCGGGGGGTGCGGGGTGCGGGTCCGGACGACTTCCCGACCGCCGTCACGTCGTCCGACTCGACCGCCTGATCCGTCACGGGCCACGCTCCGTCTCACCCATCCCCTCCGGGGGTCGGCAGGGGCGATCCCGAGCCTAGTTCAGGGGGTACGGGTGCCCTTGGCGGGCGGCGCGCACAAGTCCCCTGATCGGATCAGCGGATTGTGGGACCGGGTGGGGATTCGTCGCGGGCTGCGGGCCCGGTGGGGCTTCTCGCGCAGTTCCCCGCGCCCCTGAAGGCATGCGCTGCGCGCAGCCTTCATCGGGGGAATGCCGCCCGAAGGGCGTGCATTCCAGGGGCGCGGGGAACTGCGCGACCAGCCCCCACCGAACCCGCACCCGCCGACGAAACGGATCAGGCCTCGAACGGCCGCGCAGGCCAGGGCGCCTCGGCGGGCCGCAGCGCATCCATCCCGCCCTCGACAGAGCGGGCCGCGACGAGCGAGAGCGCGCCCACCACGAGGCAGTTGTTGTGCAGGTCACCGGCGAGCACCCCGGAGACCAGGTCGGCCAGCGGCACCCGGGCCAACTCCATGTCGGCCTCCTCGTGCTCGACCTCGAACCGCTCCCCCTCCGCCTCCGCGAGATCCCGCGCGAGGAAGATGCGCACGGCCTCGGAGCAGCCGCCCGGCGTCGTGTAGACGTCGGTCAGGACGCGCCAGTCCTCCGCCTTGACGTGCGCCTCCTCGTAGAGCTCGCGCTGGGCGGCGTGCAGCGGGTTCTCACCGGGGATGTCGAGCAGCCCTGCCGGGATCTCCCAGAGCTTCATGAGCACGGGGTGGCGGTACTGCTTGAGGATCAGCACCCGGTCCTGGTCGTCGAGGGCGAGCACGGCGACGGACCCCGGGTGGACCTGGTAGTCGCGGTGGACGACCTCGCCGTCGGGCATGACGACCTCGTCCGTCCGTACGGAGGTCTTGTTCCCGACGAAGGGGGTCGCGGTCGCCCGGACCTCCCACTGCTCGGCGGTGTCCCTGATCGTCGTCATGCCGAACGTTCCTCCCACTTGCCGCGCGAAGCGCTTGCCACACAGAGAACTTGCCACACAAAGAAACCGGGGCACGTGCCGCATTCGGCACGCACCCCGGTAACCGTACATCCGCTCGGCGTACGGGCCTTACTTGGCCTTCTTGGCCCCCGTGGCAGCGGCGGCGGCCGCGACCTTGCGCTCGACCGCGGCCTTCACCAGACCGGCGAAGAGCGGGTGCGGACGCGTCGGGCGCGAGCGCAGCTCCGGGTGCGCCTGGGTGGCGACCAGGTAGGGGTGGACGTCGCGCGGGTACTCGACGTACTCGACGAGCTTGCCGTCCGGGGAGAGGCCGGAGAACTGCAGGCCGGCCTTCTTCTCGAGCTCGGCGCGGTACGCGTTGTTCACCTCGTAGCGGTGACGGTGGCGCTCCTCGACGTACTCCTTACCGTCGTACACCTCGCGCACGATGGAGCCCTCGGCGAGCTTGGCCGGGTACATGCCGAGCCGCATGGTGCCGCCCATGTCGCCCTCACCGGCGACGATGTCGAGCTGCTCGGCCATGGTGGAGATGACCGGGTGGGCGGTCGCGGCGTCGAACTCGGTGGAGTTGGCGTCCGGGATGTCCGCGAGGTTGCGGGCCGCCTCGATGACGGTGCACTGCAGGCCCAGGCAGAGGCCGAGCAGCGGGACCTTGTTCTCGCGGGCGAACTGGATGGCGCCGACCTTGCCGGAGACACCGCGGTCGCCGAAGCCGCCGGGGATGCAGATCGCGTCCACGTCGCCGAGCTGCTTCTTGGCGCCGGCCGGGGTCTTGCAGTCGTCCGAGGTGACCCACTTGATCTTGACGCGGGCCTTGTTGGCGAAGCCGCCGGCGCGCAGCGCCTCGGTCACCGACAGGTAGGCGTCGGGCAGGTCGATGTACTTGCCGACCAGGGCCATGACGATCTCGTGGTCGGGGTTGTGGACGCGGTCGAGCAGGTCGTCCCAGGTCGTCCAGTCCACGTCGCGGAACGGCAGGTCGAGCTTGCGCACGACGTACGCGTCGAGGCCCTCGGTGTGCACGACCTTCGGGATGTCGTAGATGGAGCGGGCGTCGGGGCAGGCCACGACGGCGTCCTCGTCCACGTCGCACATCAGCGAGATCTTGCGCTTGATGGCGGTGGGGACCTCACGGTCGCAGCGCAGCACGATGGCGTCCGGCTGGATACCGATGTTGCGCAGGGCGGCGACGGAGTGCTGGGTGGGCTTGGTCTTCAGCTCGCCGGAGGGGCCGATGTAGGGCAGCAGCGAGATGTGGACGACGAAGACGTTGTCCCGGCCGACCTCGTGGCGGACCTGGCGGACGGTCTCCAGGAAGGGCAGCGACTCGATGTCGCCGACGGTGCCGCCGACCTCGGTGATCACGACGTCGACCTCGTCCGTCGCCATGCGGCGGATGCGGTGCTTGATCTCGTTCGTGATGTGCGGGATGACCTGGACGGTGTCGCCGAGGTACTCGCCGCGCCGCTCCTTGGCGATGACCTGCGAGTAGACCTGGCCGGTCGTCACGTTGGCCGAGCCGTCGAGGTCGCGGTCGAGGAAGCGCTCGTAGTGGCCGATGTCCAGGTCGGTCTCGGCGCCGTCGTTCGTGACGAACACCTCACCGTGCTGGAAGGGGTTCATCGTGCCCGGGTCGACGTTCAGGTACGGGTCGAGCTTCTGCATGACGACGCGGAGGCCCCGTGCCTTGAGCAGCATCCCGAGGCTGGAGGCGGTGAGGCCCTTGCCGAGGGAGGAGGCGACACCCCCGGTGACGAAGATGTGCTTGGTCGTCGTGGATTTGGGCGTCATGGCCAAAGGGGGGCTCCCGTGGTCGCGGTCTGGACTGCGTACCGGCTTCCTCACCAGGTCTTCCGGGGGAGGTGCCGTCGCTGCGGTTCGGGGGTTCTATGACCACCGGCTCACGGGCTACCAGGGTATCAGCGACCGGACGAGACCGCTTCCGGCCACGCTCCGCGCACGCGTGGCCACCGCATGGACGGGGTATCGGCGGGGTACACGGCTTCGTCACCCTGCGGTCACCCGTTCGGCCCAGGGGTGTTGCCGCGAGCGGCACGCAGAGCGGGTACGTGCGTCGTATCCTGCTCGGACACTCGGCTGGCCCTCCCGGAACACCGGTCCGTCAGTTCGTTTGACAACGCCGTTACACGCCAAAATCGCCGTACAGCCGTATACAGGTCGACGTGTCGGGACGTATCCAGCATCTGTCCGTCGGCCTTCCCCCTGACCCCAGCCCCCTGACCTTCCGGGGGCGTACGTGGCCGTTCGACTGGAGTTGCACGTGGCCGGGCGCATCGAGGATTACGCACTCATCGGAGACATGCAGACCGCCGCCCTGGTCTGCCGGGACGGCACGGTCGACTGGCTGTGCCTGCCCCGCTTCGACTCGCACGCCATTTTCGCCGGGCTGCTCGGCACCGAGGACCACGGCTTCTGGCGGCTGGGACCCGCGTACGCCGCGGGGGCCCGACCACCGGCGGCGACGCGGCGCGAGTACCGCGGCGACTCGCTGGTCCTCGTCTCCGAATGGGACACCCCGCGCGGCACGGTGCGCGTGACCGACTTCATGCCGCCGCGCGACGGCGCGCCGCAGCTGACCCGGATCGTGGAGGGCGTGAGCGGGCGCGTCCCGATGCGCTCGGCGCTGCGCATGCGCTTCTCGTACGGGCGGATCGTGCCCTGGGTGCACAAGGTGGAAGGGCGCACGGTCGCCGTGGCCGGTCCGGACTCGGTGTGGCTGGACACGGACACGGACACGTACGGCGAGAACCTGACGACGTACTCCGACTTCACCGTCTCGCCCGGCGAGAAGTTCGCCTTCACCATCCAGTGGCAGCCCTCGCACAAGGACCAGCCGGCCCTGCCGGACCCGGACGGCGCACTGGACGCGACGCTGGAGTTCTGGCGCGAGTGGGTCGACCACTGCACGTACCACGGGCCCTACCGCGAGGCCGTGGTCCGCTCGCTGATCACGCTGAAGGCGCTCACCTACGCGCCGACGGGCGGCATCGTGGCGGCCCCCACCACCTCGCTGCCGGAGGAGATCGGCGGCGTACGGAACTGGGACTACCGCTACACCTGGCTGCGGGACGCGGCGATCACCCTGTCCTCGCTGCTGCGCACCGGCTACCGCGAGGAGGCCCGCGCCTGGCGCGAGTGGCTGCTGCGCGCGGTGGCCGGCGACCCGGAGAACCTGCAGATCATGTACGGCATCGCGGGCGAGCGCGAGCTCGGCGAGGCGGAGCTGGACTGGCTGCCGGGGTACGAGAACTCGGCGCCGGTGCGCGTGGGCAACGGGGCGGCGCACCAGCTCCAGCTCGACGTCTACGGCGAGGTCACCGAGGCGCTGCACCTGGCGCACATGACGGGCCTCGCCCGCAACGACTACGCGTCGCTGCTCCAGCTCAAGCTCATCCGGTACCTGGAGGACCACTGGGACGAGCCGGACGAGGGCATCTGGGAGGTGCGCGGCCCGCGCCGCCACTTCGTGCACTCGAAGGTGATGGCCTGGGTCGCGGTGGACCGCACGATCAAGCTCATCGAGTCCGGTGACGCGGACGGCCCGCTGGCGAAGTGGCGCGACCTGCGCGACGACATCCACCGGGACGTGTGCGAGAAGGGCTACGACAAGGAGCGCAACACCTTCACGCAGTCCTACGGCAGCAAGGAGCTCGACGCGTCGTTGCTGCTGATCCCGCAGATGGGTTTCCTGCCGCCCGACGACAAGCGCGTCATCGGCACCATCGAGGCGATCCAGCGGGAGCTGTCGACGACGGACGGATTCATCCTGCGCTACCCGACGGACGGCGAGGACGCCGGCGTGGACGGACTGCCCGGCGACGAGGGCGCGTTCCTGGCCTGTTCGTTCTGGATGGCGGACGACCTCGCGATGATCGGCCGGGTCGACGAGGCCCGCACCCTGTTCGAGAAGCTCCTGGCCCTGCGCAATGATCTGGGCCTGCTCGCGGAGGAGTGGGACCCGCGGCTGCAGCGTCAGGTCGGTAACTTCCCGCAGGCGTTCAGCCACGTCCCGCTGATCGACACGGCCCTGCGTCTGACGGCCTCGGGAGCGTACGGGGGTTAGTACCCGGGCCGACAGGACCGCCGCCCCCGACCGGCCTAGGCTGAGAGCCATCAGCCCCTGCACGGAAGGGGGCGCCCCATGGCTGCCCCGACGAAGGCGGGCGCGGCGCTTGTCGCGTTGCGCGAGGATCTGGTCGGCGACGTGTTCGCCCCGGGGGACGCGGGTTACGACGAGGCCCGCGTGCTCTACAACTCGATGATCGACCGTCGGCCGGCGGTCATAGCCCAGTGCGTGGACGCGGACGACGTGGTGAAGGCCGTCCGCTTCGGCCGCGAGCAGGATCTGCCGATCGCGGTGCGCGGCGGCGGGCACAGTGTGGCGGGCATGTCGCTGAACGACGGCGGTCTCGTCGTCGATCTGCGTCACATGCGGGCCGTCACCGTCCACCCCGGCGCCATGGCGGTGCAGGTCGCCGGCGGCGCCACGATGAGCGAACTGGACCGCGCCTGCCAGCCGTACGACCTGGCCACCACCGGCGGCCGGGTCTCGACGACGGGGGTCGGCGGGTTCGTGCTCGGCGGCGGCAGCGGCTGGCTGGAGCGCTGCTGGGGCCTGGCCACGGACAACCTGCTGGGCGCCGAGCTCGTCACGGCGGACGGCACCAAGGTCCGCACCAGCGCCGAGGAGAACCCGGAGCTGTTCTGGGGCCTGCACGGCGGCGGCGGCAACTTCGGTGTCGCCACCTCGCTCACCCTGCGCCTGCACGAACTCCCCGCGTTCTCCATCGCGATGATGTTCTGCCTGCCCGAGTTCGGCCCCGACGTGGTGCGCACGTACCGCGACGTCATCGAGGCGGGCCCGGTGGAGGCGGGCGGCGGCGTCATCTACCTCACCGGCCAGCCCGAGGAGTTCATGCCGCCCGAGCTGGTCGGCAAGCTGCTCTGCGGCGCGCTGATCACGTACGCCGGGACCGAGGAGGACCTGCGCAAGCTCGCGCAGCCGCTGCTCGCCCTGCCGCACGAGGTGGAGATCGTCGCGCAGCTGCCCTACGCCGACGTCCAGTGCATGCTCGACGATCCGCCCGGACTGCGGAACTACTGGTCCGCCGAGTACCTGACCGGCCTGCCGGACGCGTACGCGGACGTCTTCTGCGACGGCGCGGCCCTCATGCCGGTGCCGAGCGGCACCCTCCACGTCCTGTTCCCGGAGGGCGGAGCGGTCGCCGACGGGCCGTCCGAGTACCCGGTGCCCTACCGGGACGCCCCCTGGGGCATGCACCCGTTCGCGGCCTGGGAGAACCCGGCCGACGACGAGCACAACATCCAGTGGGTCAAGGACGTCCGCGCGGCGGCCCGGCCCTGGGCCACCGGTGACGTGTACCTCAACTTCATCGGCGACGAGGGCGAGGAACGCGTGGTGGCGGGCCTGGGCGCGGAGAACACCCGGCGGCTGTCCGCGCTGAAACGGGAGTACGACCCGGACAACGTGTTCCGCTTCAACCACAACATCAGGCCGGCCTGACCCGGTCGGACCCCGCTCCCCGAGGCCGCACGTCCCTCGGAGGTGTGCTCACGGCATTCGCGCAGGTAGCGTCCGCAGCATGGACAGCGGATTCGACAGCCAGAGCGCCGGCGTCACGGTGCAGCGTGCGCTGGAACTGCCCGGCCTGCGGGGCGGTCTCCCCGAGGTGATCGCGGGCGCCGAGCGCCTGCAGCGGCCGGTGCGCTGGGTGCACGCGGGCGAGGTGCCGAACATCGCGTCCCTGCTCAAGGGCGGCGAGCTGCTCCTGACCACGGGTTTCGGGATCGGCACCCGCCCCGCCGAGCAGCGCGCGTTCGTCCGCAAGCTGGCCGAGCGCGGCATCGCGGCGCTCGTCATCGAACTGGGTCAGCGCTTCGTGCGGCTGCCCGCCGCGCTCGTGGAGACGGCGCGTGCGGCGGGCCTGCCGCTGGTGCAGCTGCACCGCGAGGTGCCGTTCGTGACGGTGACCGAGGAGATCCACACCGAGATCGTCAACGGGCACTACGCGCTGCTCCAGCGGGCCGAGGAGGTGCACCGGCGCTGCACCGAGGCGCTGCTCGGCGGTGGCGGGGTGCCCCAGGTCCTGCGGATCCTCGCCGGCTTCTCCAGGAACCCGGTGTTCCTGGAGACCGTCGACGGACAGCTCCTGTACGCGGCCGGGGTGGCGGACGACGTCGCCGACCCGCTGCAGGTGTGGGAGGGCATGCGGGGCGCGCACAAGGACGCGCCGCCCGCCGGTGCCGTCCTGGTGGACGTGCCGGGCGGCGGCCCGGGCGCCGGTTCGGTCCGGGCCCGGCTCGTGCTGCTGCCGGTCGCGGGGGCCCTCGCCCCGGTGCACCGGATCGCCGCCGAGCGGGCCGCGGGCTCGCTGGCCGTGGTGCTGATGCAGGCGCGGCAGGAGGAGGAGCTGGCGGCGCGGGGGCGCGGTGACTTCCTCACGGATCTCGCGGAGGGCCGGATCACGCCGGAGGACGCGCCGGCGCAGGCCCGGGTCCTCGGCTTCAAGCCGACCGGGCAGGGTCCGCTGCTGCCCGTGGTGATGCGGCTGCCGGAGGCGTCGGTGGGCTCGGTGGGCCTCTCCCCCGGCGGCGGCTGGGCGGTGCTCGCGCGGGCCGTGTCTGAGGAGCTGGCCTCGGTCGGGGTGCCCGTGCTGCTCGGTGTGCGGCCGGTCGAGGGCCGGGTGCCGCTGCTGCTCGGGCTGCGGTCGGAGTCGGAGCGCACGGCGGTCGCGGACCGGGTCGCGGCGGCGCTGCGGGCCGGGGTGGAGCGGGCCGGGATGCTGCGGGCGGGCACGCAGCCGCCGGTCGTGGTGGTCGGTGGCGTCGGCGGCTGGGCGGCGGCGGCCGCGGGGCTGCGGCACGCGGCGGAGACGGCGACGGCCGCGCAGGGCCTGGACGACCGGCCCTGGTACGACGCGCGGCGCCTGGACATCGACCTGCTGCTGTGGCGGCTGCGGGACCACCGGGACCTGGCCGCGTTCGTGGAGCGGGCGATCGGGCCGCTGCAGGAGCACGACCGGCGGGCGAAACCGCCGCTGCTGCCCACGCTGCAGACGTATCTGGCGCACGCGGGCCGCAAGGCGGAGACGGCGCGCGAGCTGCACCTCAACCGGCAGACGCTCTACAACCGCCTGGCCCGCATCGGGGAGTTGCTCGGCACGGACCTGGACGACCCGCAGACGGTGCTCGCCCTGAGCCTGGCCCTGCGCGCCCGCCGGCACCTCACGCCCTGACCGCTCAGCCGGCGCTCCCGGTGCGGCCGGTCAACTCGTCGTAGACGCTGAGGACCTGGGCGACGGTGGCGTCCTCGGACGGCCAGGAGGCGGCCTGTACGGCGCCGAGCTCGCGCAGTTCGGCGCGGCGCTCGGGGTCGCCGAGCAGCCGGACGACGGCGCGGGCGAGCGCGGGGGCGTCGCCGGGCGGCACCAACTCGGCTGCTTCGCCCACGAGTTCGGGGATGCCGCCGGTGTGCGCCGCGACGAGCGGGACGCGGGAGTGGAGGGCCTCCTGCGCGAGCAGCGGGCGGGACTCCGGGCTGCCGGGCAGCAGTGCGACATCGGCGGCCGGGAGCAGTTCGGCCACGTCGTCGCGGCGCCCGACGAGCCGCACCGGCAGCCCTTCCCGTTCGATGCGCCGCTGCAGCGCGGCCCGTCCCGGCCCCTCACCTGCGATGACGAGCAGCGGCAGGGGGTCGAGGGCGAGCCAGGCGTGGGCCGCGTCGAGCAGCAGGTCGTGGCCGCGCTCGCGGCGCAGGCTGCCGACGGCCATGAGCAACGGGCGGTCCACCGCGCCAAGTTCGGCCCGGGTCTTGAGCCGGGCGCGCTCGGCGTCGTCCTCCTCGCCGTCGGCGGGGCGGGGCGGCGGCGGGAAGGAGATCGCGGCGAGCCGGGCGTCCCGGGCTCCGCGGGTCCGGGCCCGGTCGACGAGTTCGGAGGAGGTGCCGAGCACGACGGACGCGGCGCGGGCCACGCGTCGTTCGAGGACCTTGAGCAGCCGGGCGCGGGCGCCCTCGGCGTGCGGGCGGGTGTGCCAGGTGACGACGAGGGGGACGCGGCGGCCGCTGAGGGCGAGCGAGGCGCGCAGGGCGGCGTTCAGCCCGTGGGCGTGCACGAGGTCGGCGTCGGCGCAGGCGACGCGGAGCGCGGCGACGGCGGCCGGGTCGCTGCTGCGGGGCACCGGCAGGTGATGCGCGCCGACCGCGCCGAACCCGTAGGCGTGCTCGGTCTCGGCCGGGGCGCAGACCGTGACGCGCAGCCCGCGGGCCACCAGTCCCGCCGCCAGCGACCGGACATGGGCGCTGCTGCCCGCGCTGCCGCCGCCCAGCACCTGCACGGTGCGCAGGGAGGAAGGGCCGTGCGCGGGGTGGCTGCTCACGTGGCTCACGCGGCCGGGCTCCTGGTCGGTTCGGATCGCTTCGGGTCGGGCAGGTTCGGTTCGGGTCGGGCAGGTTCGGGTCGGGCAGGTTCGGGTCGGGCAGGTTCGGGTCGGATCGGTTCGGGTCGATTCTTCTCGGTCCGGGGGCGGCCTGGGGCCCGCTCGGGACGGTTCGGTCGGGGTGCGCGCGCCGGGAAAGGCCGGGGCTCGGGCCCAAGGATGCCAGTCCGTACGGACGGTGCGGCACGGGTCACGGTCCCCTACCGCGAGGACGTGGGCAACACGGCGCACCGGACCACCCGCACGGGTGAGCCGGCCTACCGGGCCGTGTCCCGTACGAAGGCGCTGACCCGGTCCCCGTAGGCGGCCGCGGCGACGAGTGCGGCGGCGTGCGCGGCGAGTCCGGCCCGGCCGTTGCCCGCGACGACGGCGACGCCGAGCGCGGCGCCGAGCGCGTGGGCGCCGCTGTCGCCGAGCATGCCGCGTTCGGCGAGGTCCTCGGGGAGCACGGCCGCCGCGGCGCCCATCGGCACGGCGGCGAAGGGTCCGCGCGGCAGCCCGGGGGCGCCGAGCGCGAGCGCCGCCAGGGCCGCGCGTCCGGGGCGTACGTCGACGAGGTTGAGGAGGTGCGCGGTGCCGGCGACGACGACTCCGGCGAGCACCCGGTCCACGGCCCGCTCCTTGAGGAGGGCTCCCGCGACCAGTCCGGCGCCCGAGATCCCGAACAACTTGACGGCGCCGCTGGTGAGTTCACCGTCCCGGAGCGCGCCGAGGTGGGCCCGGAACCCGCGCCGCGGGTCGTCCGCCCCCGCCACGTCGTCGTAGCCCCCGCAGGCACCGGCCGCGAGGACGGCGACGAGCGCGGCGGCGCGGGTGCCGGGCGGACCGGCGAGGACACCGGCGGCGATCCCCGCGGTGGTGGCGGGGCCCGCGCACAGGTCGACGGTGCGGCCCGCGTGGTTCTTCCGCTCCAGGGCGGCGCCCGCGCGGGTGCGGCGCAGGGCGGTGGTCGCGGCGCGGGTGACGCCCGCGGCGACGGCGGCGGCCCGCAGACTCCGGGTGAGCTCGGTCATCCGGTCACCCTAGGGCCTGCGGTCCCCGCCGCCGCGCCGAGGCTCAGGCGTCGGCCCGGGCCGCTTCGAGGAGTTCCTCGGCGTGGGCGCGGGCCGTCTGGGAGTCCTCCTGGCCGGCGAGCATCCGCGACAACTCCCGTACGCGGTCCTCCCCTTCGAGGACGGTGACGCCGGACCGGGTCACCGATCCGTCGTTCGTCTTCTCCACGAGGAGCTGCCGGTCGGCGAACGCGGCGACCTGCGGCAGGTGCGTGACCACGACGACCTGGGCGGTCCGGGCGAGCTTGGCGAGCCGGCGGCCGATCTCGACGGCCGCCTTGCCGCCGACCCCCGCGTCGACCTCGTCGAAGAGGTACGTGGGCACGGGGTCGGTGCCCGCGAAGACGACCTCGACCGCGAGCATCACGCGGGACAGCTCACCGCCGGACGCGCCCTTGGCGATGGGCCGGGGCGGGGCCCCGGGGTGCGGGGCGAGCAGCAGCTCGACCTCGTCGACGCCGGTGGGCCCGCACACGACGTTCCGCCCGTCGACCTCGACGCCGTCGGGGCCTTCGGTGTCGGTCTGCCGGATGTCGAAGGAGACCCGGGCGTGCGGCATCGCGAGCGAGGCCAGTTCCTCGGTGACGGCGTCCGCGAACCGGGACGCGGCCTCGGCGCGGGCCCGGGTCAGCTCCTGGGCCAGCTCGCCGAGCTCACCGCGCAGCGAGGCGCGTTCGGCGGTGAGCTCGTCGATGCGCTCGTCGTCCCCGTCGAGTTCGAGCAGCCGGGCGGAGCTCGACTCGGACCATGCGAGGACGCCGGCGACGTCCTCGCCGTACTTGCGGGTCAGCTGGGTGAGCGCGGCGCGGCGCTCCTCGACGGCGGCGAGGCGCAGCGGGTCGGCGTCCAGGTCGTCGGCGTACCCGGCGAGTTCGGCGGCGACGTCGGTGAGCAGGATCTGCACCTCGCCGATCCGCTCGGCGAGCGCGCCGAGCGCCGGGTCGTGGGCGCGGACGGCCTCCAGGGCCCGGTGCGCGGCGCCGACCAGGGTCTGCGCGTCGACTCCCTCGGGGTCCTCCGGGTTGCCGGCCAGCGCGGCGTGCGCGGTCGCGGCGGCGGAGGCGAGCCCTTCGGCGTGGCCGAGCCGGGAGGCCTCCTCGGCGAGCTCGACGTCCTCGCCGGCGCGCGGTTCCACGGCGGCGATCTCGTCGAGCCCGAAGCGCAGCAGATCGGCCTCCTGGGCCCGCTCGCGGGCGCGGGTGGTGATCTCGTCGAGCTCGGCGCTGACCTTCTTGAGCCGCTTGTAGACGCCGCGGTACCGGCCGAGCGGCGCCGTGACGGCGTCCCCGGCGTACCGGTCGAGCGCCTGGCGCTGCCGCCCGAGCTTGAGCAGTCCCTGCTGGTCCGTCTGGCCGTGCACCGCGACGAGTTCGTCGGCGAGTTCGCCGAGCACGCCCACCGGGACGGACCGCCCGCCCAGGTGCGCCCGCGAGCGTCCCTCCGCCGAGACGGTCCGGCTGAGCAGCAGCACCCCGTCGTCGAGCTCGGCCCCGGCCTCCTCGGCGCGGGCCAGCGCGGCCGAACCGGCGGGGACGGCTACGCGCCCCTCCACCACCGCGTTCTTCGCACCGATCCGCACGAGCGCCGGGTCGGCGCGGCCGCCGAGCAGCAGCCCGAGGCTCGTGACGACCATGGTCTTGCCCGCTCCGGTCTCACCCGTGACCGCGGTGAATCCGGGCGACAGCTCCACCACCGCGTCGTCGATGACTCCCAGCGACCGTATCCGCATCTCCTCCAACACGGACACGACCTTACGAGGTCGGGGGCCACCTGTGCGACGGGCCCTCGCTCACGGGCCCGAACCAGCAGGTGGCGCGGGGCCTCTGTCACCCGTGCGAGTGCCCGCGCGCGGCGGCCGGTGGTGGGGCCGGGGTGGTGGGGCTGTCCCCCGGCCCCGCCGTCGGAGCCGCACCATGGCGCCGCCCCGGCCCCGCGGCCCACGCTGGTCCCATGATCGGTACGAGACTGGCGCACGCCGCCCTGGCGGGCGATCGACGTGGTGCGGGGCTGACCCGGCGCCGGGCGGGCCCTAGTGAGGCGCCCCGCGCCAGCCCGCCACCGGCAGCGCGAACTTGGCGACGAGCCGGTCCGTGAACACGGCGTGATGCAGCCGCGCGAGCCGCACCGGCACGGCTCCGCGCCGCACCTCGACCCGGGCGCCCGCGGGCAGTTCTACGGTCCGCCGTCCGTCGCACCACAGCACCCCGTGCGGCGTGTGCTGCTGCACCTCGACCGCGAGCACCGAGTCCGGCGAGGTGATCAGCGGCTTGGCGAACAGGGCGTGCGCGCTGATCGGCACCATGAGCAGCGCCTCGACCTCGGGCCACACCACGGGCCCGCCCGCCGAGAACGCGTACGCGGTCGAACCGGTCGGGGTCGCGCACACGATGCCGTCGCAGCCGAACCCGGTCACCGGCCGGCCGTCGATCTCGAGGACGACCTCGAGCATCCGCTCGGGCTCGATCTTCTGGACGGCGGCCTCGTTGAGCGCCCAGTCCCGGTGGACGACGTCCCCGTTGCGGTGCACGGCGACGTCGATCGTCATGCGCTCCTCGACCTCGTACTCCCGGGTGACGACCCGGTCGACGACCTTGTCGAGGTCGTCGCGCTCGGCCTCGGCGAGGAAGCCGACGCGCCCCAGGTTCACCCCGAGCATCGGCACCCCGGAGGCCCGCGCGAACTCGGCGCCGCGCAGCAGCGTCCCGTCACCGCCGAGGACGATGAGCAGCTCGCACGCGTCGAGGCAGGACGGTGTGGCCTCCTTCACCAGCTCCACCTCGGGCGGCAGCGGCAGATCGGCCGCCTCCGCCTCCAGGACTCGTACGCCGAGGCCGCTGCGCAGCAGCCCCTGCACCACGAGTTCCGCACTGCGGATGGCCGCGGGCCGTCCGGTGTGGGCGAGCAGGAAAACAGTACGAGCTCGGGTCTGTGTCAACGAGGCCCCTCCGCCACTGCGCGATCGACGTCGGCCGGGTCCAGTTCGGGCGCCCCGGCACGCAGCCACAGAAAGTACTCGACGTTCCCGGACGGGCCGGGCAGGGGGCTCGCAGTCACGCCACGCACGCCGAGCCCCAGCTTCCAGGCCTGACCGGCGACGCCCTTCACAGCGTCGGCGCGCAGCTCCGTGCTGCGCACGACGCCGCCGCTGCCGAGCCGCTCCTTGCCCACCTCGAACTGCGGCTTGACCATGAGCACGAGGTCGGCGTCCGGCGCGGCGCAGCGCGCGAGCGCGGGCAGCACGAGGCCGAGCGGGATGAAGGACAGGTCGCCGACGACGAGGTCCACGGGGACGTCGTCGAGGGTCTCCAGAGTCAACTCGCGTACGTTCGTGCGGTCCTTGATGGTGACGCGCTCGTCGCTCTGCAGCGACCAGGCGAGCTGCCCGTACCCGACGTCGACGGCGACGACATGGGCGGCGCCGGCGCGCAGCAGCACGTCGGTGAAGCCGCCGGTGGACGCGCCCGCGTCCAGCGCCCGGCGTCCCTCGACGACGAGCCCCTGCGGGACGAACGCGGCGAACGCGCCCGCGAGCTTGTGCCCGCCGCGCGAGACGTACTCGGGGTCGCCGTCGTCCTGGGCGACGACGATCGCGGCGGCCGTCTCCACCTGGGTCGCGGGCTTGGTCGCGACGGTCTTGCCGACGCTGACCCGCCCCGCGGCGATCAGCTGGCTGGCGTGCTCGCGCGAGCGGGCCAGCTTGCGGCGGACGAGTTCGGCGTCGAGGCGGCGACGTGCCACACCTGCCACGGTCGGTTCAGCTCCTGTTGTCGTGCGGGGAGGGTACGGGGCGTGCGTCGAGCGCGGTGAGCGCCGAGCGCAGGCCCTGGTGTACATCCTCGTACACCTCGGCGTGCCCGTCGGCCGCGAGGTGGTCCACGTCGGCGAGCCGGTCCAGCTGGGCGTCCACCTCGGCGTGCCCGGTCGGGGTGCGCCCGATGCCGAGCGGGGCGGGGGCCGCGGGGTCGTACGACGGCTCCGGTCCGGGGGCCGGCGCTTCGGCCGCGGCTGCGGCGGGGGCTTCGGCGGGGGTCTCGCTCATGCCCCGACGCTACCGCGAAGCCCCGGTGTACCGTCGATCGCGATGGCCACGATCGAGGAGTGCCGCGCCGCACTCGAAAAGCTCTCCGAGAGCATGACGCGCGCCGACGGCGACGTGCGGGCGGCCGCCGCGCTCGACCGCTCGCTGAGCTGCCGCATCACCGACCTGGATGTGACGTTTTCCGGCCGACTCCAGGACGGCCGGATCGTGGTGCTCGACACCCGTCCGGGACCGCCCGCCGAGAAGGCGCAGATCCGCCTCGCGATGGCGGGTGACGACCTGGTGGCGATGGTGGACGGCGAGCTGAACTTCGCGAAGGCCTGGGCCTCCGGCCGGGTCCGCCTCGAGGCCTCGTTCCGCGATCTGCTGCGGCTCAGGACGCTGCTGTAGCCACCTGAGCGGACGGCTTGCGAGCCTTGCGGGCTGCGGGCACCACCAGCGGAGTACCGGTCTCCGGATCGTCGATGACCTGGCACTTCATCCCGAAGAGCCGTTCCACGAGCTCAGCCGTGACGATCTCCTTCGGCGGCCCCTCGGCGATGACCTCGCCCTCGCGCAGGGCGATGAGGTGCGTCGCGTACCGGGCAGCGTGGTTGAGGTCGTGCAGGACGGCGACGAGCGTGCGGCCCCGCTCCTCGTGCAGTTCGGCGCACAGGTCGAGGACGTCGATCTGGTGCTGGATGTCGAGGTAGGTGGTCGGCTCGTCGAGGAGCAGCAGCGGGGTCTGCTGGGCGAGCGCCATGGCGATCCACACGCGCTGACGCTGGCCGCCGGAGAGCTCGTCGACGTACCGGTCGGCGAGCTCGGCGACGCCGGTGGACTCCATGGACTCGAGGACGACCCGCTCGTCCTCCGGCGACCACTGGCGCAGCAGGCCCTGGTGCGGGTAGCGGCCGCGGGCGACGAGGTCGCCGACGGTGATGCCGTCGGGCGCGACGGACGACTGCGGGAGCAGCCCGAGCGTCCTGGCGACCTTCTTGACGGGCATCGACTGGATGACCTCGCCGTCGAGCAGCACCCGGCCGGCGCTCGGCTTCAGCATCCGGGACAGGGCGCGCAGCAGGGTGGACTTGCCGCAGGCGTTGGGGCCGACGATCACCGTGAAGGAGTGGTCGGGTATCTCGACGGACAGCTGCTCGGCGATGACCCGCTGGTCGTATCCGAGGGTCACGGCGTCGGCGGACAGCCTGTTCACAGGGGTGCTCCTTCGATTCGTACGGGGGCCGCGCGCGGTCGCGTCGCTCATATCCGGCCCGCCTTGCGCTCGGTGACCAGCAGCCACAGCAGATAGCCGCCGCCCACGACGCCGGTGACGACGCCGACGGGCAGCTGGTCGGCGCCGAACGCCCGCTGCGAGGCCAGGTCGGCGACGATCAGCAGGGTCGCGCCGAGCCAGGTCGCGGCCATCAGGTTGGGTCCGGGCGAGCGGGTCAGCCGGCGGGCGATCTGCGGGGCGGTGAGCGCCACGAAGACGACGGGCCCCGCGGCGGCGGTGGCGGCAGCGGTGAGAAAGACGGCGGCGACGAGCAGGATCAGCCGGGTCCGCTCGACGCGGATGCCCAGCGCGCCGGCCGCGTCGTCGCCCATCTCCAGCATCCGCAGCGGCCGCGCGTACACGGCGACGAACGGCACGAGGACGGCGAACAGCGCGAGCAGCGGCCAGACCTGCGCCCAGTCGCGCCCGTTGAGCGAGCCCGTCATCCACACGGTGGCGCGGGCCGCGTCGACGAAGTCGGCCTTGGTGAGCAGATAGCCGTTGACGGCGGTGACGAACGCGGAGACGCCGATGCCGACGAGCACGAGCCGGTACCCGTGCACGCCCCGCTTCCACGCCAGTACGTAGATGGCGGCGCCGGTGACGAGTCCGCCGACCAGGGCGCCGAACGCGACCTGTGTCGCGCTCCCGCCGAAGACGACGATCATCACGAGGGCGCCGGCGGTCGATCCCTGTCCGAGCCCGAGCACGTCGGGGCTGCCCAGCGGGTTGCGCGAGACGGACTGGAAGAGCGCGCCGGAGAGCCCGAGCGCGCCGCCGACCAGCAGGGCGACCAGGACCCGCGGCAGCCGCAGGTCGTTGATGATGAACTCCTGCCCCGGGTCGCCCCGACCGGCCAGGGTGCGCAGCACGTCGGCGGCCGGGATCGCGAAGTCGCCGGTGCCGATGAGCACGACGCCCGCGGCGAGCGCGGCCACCACGAGCAGCACCACGACGACCGCCGGCCGCAGGCCGAGCCGGACGGAGAGCCCGCCCGGGGTCCGTATCGCCCGTGTCCCGGGACGCTTCGCTTCTGTCGCCTTCACAGCTGGGCCAACTTCCGGCGTCGTACGAGGAGGATGAACACCGGCGCGCCGAGCACGGCGGTGACGATGCCGACCTGGAGCTCGGCGGGGCGCGCGACGATCCGGCCGACGACGTCGGCGCCGAGCAGCAGCACCGGTGAGAGGAGCGCCGCGTAGGGCAGGATCCAGCGCATGTCGGGGCCGGTGAACGAGCGCACGATGTGCGGCACCATCAGGCCGACGAAGACGATGGGCCCGCAGGCGGCGGTGGCGGCCCCGCACAGCAGGGTCGCGGCGCCCATGCTCAGCGCGCGGGTGCGGCCGAGGCGGGCGCCGAGCGCGCGGGCGGTGTCGTCGCCCATGGCCATGGCGTTGAGCGGTCGGGCCAGGGCGAGCGCGACGACGATGCCGACGACGATGAACGGCAGGACCTGGCGGACGGTGCCCATGGTGGCGGTGGCCAGCGAGCCGACCTGCCAGAACCGCATCCGGTTGAGCGCCATGTCGTCGCTGATCATCACGGCGTAGAGATAGCCGGAGAGCGCGGCGGTGACGGCGGTACCGGCGAGGGCGAGCCGTACGGGCGTCGCGTTGCGGGTCCCGCCGAGGACGTAGACGAGGGCACCGACGGCCGCAGCCCCCACGAAGGCGAACCAGACGTAGCCGCTCAGCGAGGTCACGCCGAAAAAGCTGATGGCGGTGACGACGGCGGCGGACGCGCCCATGTTGATGCCGAGGATGCCGGGGTCGGCGAGCGGGTTGCGGGTCAGCGCCTGCAGCACCGCTCCGGCGAGCCCGAGCGCGGCCCCGGCGAGCAGCCCGAGCAGCGTGCGCGAGATCCGCTCCCCGACGACGACATCGGCGTACCGCCCGGTGTCCTGGAACAGCCCGTGCCAGACCTGCTCGACCGAGAGCGGCTTGGCCCCGATCGCGATACTCGCCACCAGCACGGCAGCCAGCACGACCAGGGACACGAGCAGCCCGGCCGAACGGATCGCGGTACGGCGCCCTGGGCGCGGCGGCGCAGGGGCAGCGGCCCCCGCACGACTTCCTGAAGGACTGTCAACCAACACGGAAGTTAGGTTAGCCTACCCTGCTATCCGGAGGTGCACAGCCCGGCCGTCACCCCATCCCGACCCGGGCCAACGCCTTCTCCGAGTCCAACCCGCACTCCCCGTCCCCACCCGCAGTCCACGCCGCCCCGCACAGCGCCCTCAACCCGTCGATCGCCGAGCCCTCCCCGCGAACCTCCAACTCCCCGTCCCCCGCCACCGCGGTCCACCCGCCACAAGAGAACCCGTCCTCCGACGCGACGACCTCCGGCTGCCCGGTCAGCATCCCCCGCAGATCCACGTCCACATACGTAGGCCGGTGCCGGGGCGCCGCGGCGAGCAACTGCGCCCCGTCCGTCACCCCGGTGAGCACCAGCAACGAATCCACACCCCCGTTGAACGCCCCCTCGATGTCCGTGTCGAGCCGGTCCCCCACCACGAGCGGCGTCCGCGCCCCCGTCCGCAGAACCGTCTCCCGGTGCATCGGCGGCAATGGCTTCCCCGCGACCTGCGGCTCCGCCCCCGTCGCGATCCGGACGACCTCGACCGCCGCCCCGTTCCCCGGCGCGATCCCCCGCGCGCTGGGAATCGTCAGGTCCGTGTTCGACGCGAACCACGGCACCCCGCGCGCGATCGCGTAACAGGCCTCGGCGAACCGCCCCCAGGCCAACTCCGGCCCCCCGTACCCCTGCACGACCGCCGCCGGATCCTCGTCCGCCGAGTCGACCGGCACGAGCCCCCGCTCGCGCAGCGCGACCCGCAGCCCCTCCCCGCCGATCACGAGGACCCGCGAACCGGCCGGCACCTGCTCACCGATGAGCCGCGCCACCGCCTGCGCGGACGTGATCACATCGTCCGCCCCGGTCGGGATCCCGAGCTCGGTCAGATGCTCGGCGACCGCGCCCGGCGTACGCAGCGCGTTGTTCGTCACGTACGCCAGCGCCATCCCCCCGGACCGCGCCACCGCCAGCGACTCCACCGCGTGCGCGATCGCCTGGCCCCCCGCGTACACCACCCCGTCGAGATCGAGCAGCGCCGTGTCGTACGCCTCGCTCAACGCCCGCGCACTGCCCGCGGGCCGCCCCCGGAAAACGCCCTCGGCCACCCCGCTCGCACTCTGGCTCATCCCGTATCGCTCCTCGCTCGAACTCACTCCCCCGATCATCCCCCACGCCTCTGACACTCGTACGATGCACGGATGAACACTGCAGGTGACGGCGGCCTCGACCTGATCCCCTTCCGCGGAGTGCGGTACGTCCCGGAACGGGTCGGCAGTCTCGCCGCCGTGACCTCACCGCCGTACGACGTCGTGGTCCGCCCCGACGGCCTGCTCCACCTGGAGAGCGCGGACCCGCACAACATCGTCCGCCTGATCCTGCCGCAGGCCGGCCCCGCGGCCGCCCCGCAGTCCCGCAACGACCAGGCGGCCGCCACCCTGCGCCGCTGGCTCGCCGAGGGCATCCTCGCCCTCGACGCCGAACCGGCCCTCTACGTCTACGAGCAGCGCGGCGGCGACCTCCTCCAGCGCGGCCTGATCGGCGCCCTGCGCCTGTCCGAGCCGTCGGAGGGTGTCGTCCTGCCGCACGAGGACGTCATGCCGCACGTCGTCGAGGAGCGCGCGGGCCTGATGCGCACCGCCGCCGCGAACCTCGAGCCGCTGCTCCTGACCTACCGCGGAAACGGCCGGGCGACCGGCGCGACGGCCGTCATCGAGCGCACCGTCCAGAGCGCCCCGCTCCTGGCCACCACCACCGAGGACGGCTTCGCGCACCGCCTCTGGGCGATCACCGACCCGGCCGAACAGCAGCGGATCCAAGCCGATCTCGCCGCCCACCAGGCCCTGATCGCCGACGGCCACCACCGCTGGGCGACCTATCTCCGGCTGCGCTCCGAGCACTCCGGCCCCACCCCGTGGGACTACGGGCTGGTCCTCCTCGTCGACACGGCCCGCTACCCGCTGCGCGTCCGCGCCATCCACCGCCTCCTGAACCGGCTCCCGCTCGACGAGGCCCTGGCGGCGGCCCGCGCCCACTTCCGCGTCCGCGAGATCCCGGGCCCCCTCGCGCACGCGATGGACGAGCTGGCGGAGGCGGCCTCGGCAGGCAACGCGTTCCTGCTCGCCGGCGGCTCCGAGGACACGGACACGTACCACCTGCTCGACCTCCCGGACCCCGCGCTCCTGGACCGCACGGTCCCGGCGAACCGCCCGCAGGCCTGGCGCACCCTGGACGCGACCGTGCTCCACTCGACGCTCCTCAACCACGTCTGGCACATCCGCGAGGACTCCCCCGCCGAGATCTCGTACATCCACGACACGGCGGCGACCGTCGCCAAGGCACGCCGCGACGGCGGCACGGCCGTCCTCATGCACCCCGTCCGCGAGGAAGTCGTCCGGGAGCTGGCCCGGCAGGGCGTCACGATGCCCCGCAAGTCGACGTCCTTCGGCCCGAAGCCGGCCACGGGCCTGGTCCTGCGCACCCTGACCGACCTCACCGACTGAACCCGGCTTGAATCCGGCCTGAATCCGGCCTGAAACAACGAACGGGCGGGCCCCCCGAAGGGAACCCGCCCGCCAAGGCCGAGGCCTTACCTGCTTCGCCTTACCTACTTCGCGTCACGGTCGTCCTCGTCGTCAGCGCTGTCGTCGCTGTCGCCGTCCTCACCGTCTTCGCCGCGTGCGCTGTCGTCGTCCGCACGCGCCGGCTCCGGCGCCTCGGCACCGTTGTCCTCGCTGTCGTCGAACGCGTCCACGAAGTCGACACCGTCCATCTCGGCCAGCCGGTCGGAGGCGTCCGTGCTGCCGTCCTTGTCGGCCTCGACGGCCTTGGCGAACCACTCGCGGGCCTCGCCCTCACGCCCGACGGCCAGCAGCGCGTCGGCGTACGCGTAGCGCAGCCGCGCGGTCCACGGCTGTACGGAGTTCGAGGCCAGCTCGGGGCTCTGCAGCGTCACGATGGCCGCGTCCAGCTGCCCCATGTCACGGCGCGCACCGGCCGCCACGAGCCGCATCTCGACCTGACCGGCCTTGTCGAGCTTCTGCACCTCGGGCGCACCGGCCATGTCGAGCGCCTTCTCGGGCCGCCCGAGCCCACGCTCGCAGTCGGCCATGACGGGCCACAGCTCGATGTTGCCGGTCATCCGACGCGCGGCACGGAACTCGGCGAGCGCCTCGCTGTACTTCTGGTTCGCGTACGCGGCGAAACCGGCGGCCTCACGGACGGCGGCGACACGCGAGGCGAGCCGCAGCGCGACCTTGGCGTACCCGTAGGCACCCTCGGGGTCCTCGTCGATGAGCCGGGCGACCATCACCAGGTTCTTGGCGACGTCCTCCGCGAGCCCCTTCGGCAGGGACTGGAGCTCCTGCTGCACGTCCTTGTCGATCTCGTGCCCGGTGACGTCCTCGGGGATCGGCAGCCGCTTGATCGGCTCCCGGTCGCGGTCCCGCTCGTCACGGAACCGACCGCCGCCGCCACCACGCCGGTCGTCCCGACGGTCGTCGCGCCGGTCGTCACGCCCACGGAAACCACCGGGACGCCCGCCCCGGTCGTCCCGACGCGGCCCACGCCCACGGTCGTCGTCACGCCCACGGAAACCACCACGGTCCCCGTACGACGGACGGTCATCGCGGCGATCGTCACGCCGGTCATCGCGACGGAACGCCGGACGGTCACGGTCACCGTCACGACGCGGCCCACGATCCCGATCCCGGTCACGGTCCCCGTACGAACGCGGCGCCCGGTCGTCCCGACGATCGCGGAACCCGCCACCGGCGCCACCACCACGGTTGTCGTCCCGCCCACGGAAACCACCACGGTCCCCGTACGACGGACGGTCATCGCGGCGATCGTCACGCCGGTCGTCCCGACGGTCATCACGGCGGAACGCCGGACGGTCCCCGTCACGACGCGGCCCACGATCCCGGTCACGGTCCCCGTAGGACGGCCGGTCGTCGCGACGCCCACGGAACCCACCGCCGGCGCCACCACCACGGTTGTCATCACGCCCACGGAAACCACCACGGTCCCCGTACGACGGACGGTCATC